>CALLAW010000001.1 GCA_938001865.1 uncultured Saprospiraceae bacterium
CCTTCTGATAGCCATTGTTGTACATTGACTTCCTCATTAGTGAGGACATCTGTACCAATGATATCTTCTGTAAATTGACTTCCAGTGACTAATTGAGCATTAAGTCCTAGATTTAAGATAAAAAATACGAATACGAGCAAATTGAATTTCATGTTGCAAAAATTTATTTAAAAAATCGAATGACAAAATAAACAATAATATTCCTATTTTTTCCTTTTGTCCAATTTATAAATTGGAATTAACATTTTGTGCCTTAATAATATTAGCAGAAATGAATTGGAATGATTGCATATCTCATGTCCTGACATACCTCAGAAGATTATTCAAGAGTAGGCCTCTCTCCAGTCTAGAGCTACACCCCTCTCAGTACCTCTAACGGACTGCGACTGACGACATCTCTACTATTCCACAACCCGATCAGTAAGGTGAGTACGATGATGAAGAGGAAGATA
The DNA here is from genome assembly GCA_938001865.1 of uncultured Saprospiraceae bacterium. Lineage (GTDB taxonomy): Bacteria > Bacteroidota > Bacteroidia > Chitinophagales > Saprospiraceae > JAHDHH01. The sequence goes on from CALLAW010000001.1 coordinate 453, forward strand.
CCCAAGAGAGGTATCCAGCTGATATTGAAGTCAAGCTCAAATACCCATGTGGCAAGGAGATAACTCCCTGACACTGCGAGTAGGATACCCGTAACTGCTGAGAGGATACCCAGAGCAAGGTACTCGACTGCATTGATTTTGTAGATTTTATTCTCGACGGCTCCAAGAGTCCTGAGGAGTACACTCTCCCGTATCCGCTGATACTTAGAGAGGAAGAGTGAACTGATAAGTACGATCAGACCTATCAAGATACTGAATCCTGCCATGAACTTGATGACATAACTGACTTTGGTGATGATTGAGTTGAGGGTGACAAGGATATTACCGAGGTCTATCACGGAGGCATTTGGCATCGACCTGACCACTGAGTTACGATAGTCGGCGGTCACTTGCTTGTCTGGAGACTTAGTCACTAAGATCCTGAACTGTGGTGCCGCCTCTAACACTCCCGTTGGAAATAGGATAAAAAATCGTGATTCCATCTTCCTGAAGTTGATCTTGCGGATGCTACCAACATACGTCGTAATCAGAGTGCCTTGGACGTTCCATGTGAGGTCATCACCAATCCCGACATCTAAGCCATCGGCATATCGCTGATCGAGTGATATCATGATAGAGTCGCCACCATCATACACTCCTGTATATGTGCCTTCGATCAATTCTTCTTCGGGAGACATCTCTGCTTGGTAGCTGACACGTGCTTCTCTATTGATCGTCCTCCGTGAAGCAGTCCGAGTCGTATCTCGCAGCCACTCTTTCTTAGATCTTCCTTGCCAGCCCGCTAGCTCCATGGTGACGACGGGGACATTCTGGATGATAGGCATCTCATATGACTGGGTGATAGAGTCTATCTCTGCCCGTTGGTCTGATTCGATACCAAAGACTATCATATTGGGTTGATTGCCTGCACCCATGCCTTCTACATTGCCAAGGATCAATCCCTGTAAGATGAAAAGCAATGTCAATATCCCAGTCCCCAATCCGATAGAGACGATCAATGTCTGTGTCTGATTATTGGGTCGATAGAGATTAGACAGCCCCTGCCTGACTACAAAACTTGCACGCTTTGGAAAGTACTTCCTCACACTCCAGGTAACCAATTTAGCGACAGCGAATAGTACTAAGAATGCGACCAAGATCCCTCCAGAGAATAATACTGAGTCTCTGATCGAACCAGTCAATGAATAGAGAAACCCTGTGATCGATAGGACAATGAGCCCATAGACTATCCAGCGGACAGGATCTGGCTTGATCGGATCATCACTTACTCTCAATGTCTGCAGTGGTGTGACAGACCTGATACTCAAGAGTGGCGCTAGTGCAAAGAGTGTAGTACTCAGTATGCCCATTACAAATCCCTTGGTCATTGCACTCAAGGAGATACGCATACTGACTTCGTATGGTAGGAAACTCTTGAGTATTATCGGTAGGATCAATTGGATGATACTACCGATCGCCACCCCTAGGATGACACTGATGAGCCCCAGCACAAAGATCTGTAGGAAGTATACTGCAAATGCCTCTTGACTCTTCATCCCTAAGCACCTCAGTATAGCTATACTCTGGACCTTTGTCTTGACGTAGATGAGTACGCTACTTGCGACTCCAATGCATGCAAGGAGCAGAGAGATCAGTGCTACGATATTGAGGAAGCTATTGAGATTAGCGAAGGCCTCTTGAAGATTCTCTCGCTGGTCTTGGATGGTAGTGATCCGCTGTGAAGCATTGCGGAATTGCTGTCGTCTGACTTTCTTCCATTGGTCAAGATCGATATCAGGTGCTGTCTTGTAATACTGTGTATAATTGACTAAGCTGCCTGGTTGTAGTAGGTCTGTATCTCGCATTTTAGTGCCAGCGATATATACCGATGGAGCAAAAGATGTCCCAGCATCTATACTGCCGAAGGCATTGAGCAATCGGCCATGTATGGCAAATGTCACCTTACCCAACTTGATACTATCTCCTACGGATAACCCATACTGGAGGAGCATCCCATCATCTACCAGGGCATAGCTTCCTGACTGATAGGTCGTAGATGCTGCGGCTGGCTCAGTCAATAGCTCACCATAGTAAGGGAAGCCACCAGTCAGCCCGACTACTCTGACAAACTGGCTCTCATCTATCGCTGGGAGGTATGACATCGAGAAGAGCTCTATCTCTGATGATTGCTCTGCTTGCAGTGAATCAAGGGACATGGCTAACGACTCGGGTATCGGAGTATTCCCACTGACAGTCATGTCAGCTCCTAGGAGTGACTTAGATTGGGTCTCTATATCTCTCAGGAGATTGTCATTGAATGAGTTGATCGCAACCAACGCTGCGACACCCAGGATGATCGATGACATGAATAAGATCAGCTTGGACCTCTCCTTTCTGCTATCTCTGATGGCAGTATTTACAATGAGGCTCCACTTCATCTGATTGATGCATTGTTGACATTCTGATCACTAATGATCCTTCCTCCCTTGAGCTTGATGATACGATCTGTCTTATTAGCTAGATCGAGGTCATGTGTGACGATGATGAGAGTTGTCTGTTTTTCTCTATTGAGTTCGAAGAGGAGATTCTCGACGATCAGTCCAGTCTCCTCATCTAGATTACCAGTAGGCTCATCTGCGAACAAGATCTGCGGATCATTGCTAAAGGCTCTTGCGAGTGAGACTCTCTGCTGCTCACCACCAGAGAGTTGACTGGGATAGTGATTGTGCCGACCAGACAGTCCGACTCTCTCGAGCAGATCCTCAGCAATCGCCTTAGCCCCTTCAGTCCTCTCTTGGAGCTCTAGTGGGATCATGACATTCTCGAGGGCTGTCAATGTAGGTAAGAGTTGGAAGTTCTGAAAGATGAAGCCAACCTTGCGATTACGCAGGTCAGCTTTTTGGTTTTCGGTCATTTGGCTGATAGATTCTCCAGCAAGGGTGAGTACACCGCTTGTGGGATTGTCAAGACCAGCACATAGACCAAGGAGAGTCGTCTTGCCAGAGCCTGAGGGACCTACGATAGATAAGATCTCTCCTTGCTCTACTTGGAAGTTGATGTTGTCCAAGACGGTCAGCTCTTTATTGACTCCTTGATAGATTTTTTTTATCTCTTTTGCCTCGAGAATCATTCGCTTCATTTAGTTTGTATTATGGATATTATCGATTGTCAATCTTTCCACTCACTATAGAACTAATAAAATGTAAATTCGTTTTAAGATCATCACAATCTTCTACCAATATGTGATAATTACTGACAAAACTTACATCCAATGATCACTCCCAATACCCCACATCCTCGACACTCGATATCACAGACCATCCAATCAACACTCCAGATCAGTACTCTGAGTCTCTTACTCTGTCTGTGCAGTCTAGTGCATTGGGGATGCAAAGATGATGGACGACACAAGGATACAGTACAGCCAACACAGCAAGACAATCAACCAGTGGTAAACAAAAAGAAAACTGACAAAAAAGTCATCCTCTTCTATGGAGATAGTCTGACAGCAGGATATGGATTGGATGATAGCGAGTCATTTCCATCTTTGATCCATGACAAGATAGATTCATTGGGACTCCAATACACTGTCGTAAATGCTGGACTCAGCGGAGAGACTACCTCTGGCGGTCTCAAGCGTATCGACTGGGTAATGAAGCAAAGAGTAGACATCTTTATCCTTGAGCTCGGAGCAAATGATATGCTACGGGGCTTACCATTAGCAGAGACAAGAAAAAATCTCACGGAGATCATCTCTATCGTCAAAGCAAAGAATCCAGAGATCAAGATTGGACTCTGTGCAATGCAAGCTCCACCCAATATGGGAGCAGAGTATGTCAATGGATTCAACGCTATCTATGAGGACTTAGCTACACAGTCTGATATTATGCTATTTCCATTCTTTCTGGAGGGTGTGGCAGGCAATCCAGATCTTCTCCTTACAGATGGCAAACACCCCAATGCCAATGGACAAATCATCGTAGCCAATACTATCTGGAAGACACTAAGTCAGATGCTTTGACACCCATCACAGCACCATACCGCTCTCCCTGCCGCGATATGATAGCAGGAGCTATTGTAATAAGTAAAACACTCGAGTTTTTGTCACTTTTGGCCATTCGATGAAGATAACGGGTGTATTTTTATTTAAAGTTTTGTTATATTTGACTATCAAGTGACTCCCTTCACTGCGAATAAATGCATACTATTGTATCTTAGTACGATTAAAATATCTATAACTTAGACTTATGCATTTACAATTAGTAAAATCTAGTATTGCTATACTCTGCTTGATTCTTTGCCTTGCAAGTTGCCAGGAAAGTACAAGCAACACAGCTGCACCGACTCAGGGAACGACTGCCAACAAGTCAACTGCCAGCAACAGTAAACGTACTCAGAGTACCACAAAAACTCCAACTCCATCAAAGACAACAGTTACCAATAAGACTGGAGAGATCGCCAACGGAATGGATTGGTTATCATTTGATGATGTCGCTAAGATGGGGAATAAGGACGGTAAGAAGTATCTCGTAGATGTCTATACATCTTGGTGTGGATGGTGTAAGGTCATGGATAGACAGACATTCACCAATCCAGATGTACAATCATATGTCGATCAGAACTTCCATCCTGTCAAGTTTGATGCCGAGCAAAAAGAACCAATAGGATTCAAAGGAAAGCAATATGAGTGGACACCAGGCGGACGTAAAGGTGTCAATAAGTTAGCTGTTGAGCTCTTAGGAGGTCGGATGAGTTACCCTTCTCTCGTATACCTTGATGCAGAGATGAATAAGATCAGAGTATCACCTGGATTCAAGAAGCCAGATCAGTTACTCGCTGAGCTCAAAGGTCTAGAAGGACTCTAGGTCAACTCTACGTCAACCCAAATTAGATAATAAGAAAAACTGTATACCCAATCACTCAGAAAATTACCGATATGAAATCTATAATCATCACACTACTCTGCTTATTGACGATAGGTCAGATAAGCGTAGCTCAGAAGCTCTTTACCGAAAGAAGCACTGTCCAATCTCTAGTCAAGACATCTGACTTCTTAGATACTGCAGTCGCAGAACTGAAGGCAGAGGGATTATCTGTAGAGAGAAACGAACTTACTAGAACAATATTCATGTCAGCTGGCCAATGTAAGGGTCTAGCAAGACAAGCATCCAATGCTGAGAATATTACCATCGATATGCTCGCTAAGTACCAAATGTACGAAGATGAGTACATCGACTTCCTCAAAGAAAAAAACATCGGAGGAGGCTATTATTTGTTTGAGCCCAATGATGCAGTTGAACTCACTAACTACGCTAATACACTCTATACTTTGAAAGCTAAGATGAAAGCAAATGGCTATAGATATAACTTAGGGACAGATAATGCTGAGGAAAATCTAGTGTTACTACAGAGGTTTAATAAAACATATGGTAAATTTGCCAAACTCATGGAGAGCAGATTCGTAGAACTATAATCACTTAAGCAGAATGGCATTAGAGACTAGCGGCAAATTACACAAAGTATTTCCAACCGAAACCAAAGGATCAAGTAACTTTCAAGTCAGAGAGTTCGTCATAGAGACTGAGGGACAGTATCCTCAGTTTGTCAAGTTTCAAGTCACACAAGATAAGTGTGATATGCTTGACAACTATCAAGAAGGTCAACAAATCAAAGTAGCCTTTGACCTCAGAGGCAGAGAGTGGCAAGGAAAGTACTTTACCAATCTCAATGCTTGGAAGATAGAGTTAGCAGGAGGTGCTGCACCTTCCAATCCAGGGAGTAGCAACAAAGAAGACTTCCCAAGTATCAGTCAGGCACCACCACCGAGTGCAGAGCCTGCTGGTAATATCCAAGACTCTTCCTTAGATGACCTTCCATTTTAGCAATCATGTAGACCGATAGGTCGACTTATTCGTACTGATTTAGTCGGATTATTCAACATATTGTGTACCTTAGTGAGTAATATCTCATAAGGTCAACCACAACTATGCTACCTGATAATCTGAAGTATCTCAGAAAGAAGAGAAATCTCTCACAACAAGAACTCTCCTCTGACTTTAACATCCCGCGTACCACACTTGGAGATTACGAACGAGGGAAGACTGAGCCCAATCTCGCTACACTGATCAAGATCAGCGAATACTTCGACACTTCAATCGATCACTTGATCAAGTCTAGGCTCTCCCACGACGAACTAGAGATCGTCAATGATAGTAAGCTCAAGATACTCGCTATCTCAGTAGATAGTCACAATAACGGCAATATCGAACTCGTCGATACTAAGGCAGAAGCAGGTTACCTAGAGAGCTATCAAGATCCAGAGTATATCAGAGACTTACCTAAGATCGCAATCCCACAACTCACAGAAGGGACATATCGAGGCTTTGAGATCACAGGTGATAGTATGTTGCCATTAGAGTCGGGGAGTATCATCATCTCTCAGTACGTAGAGTCGATCGCCTCATTGAAGGATGATAGGACATACATCATCGTCAGTAAGTCTGAGGGACTCGTCTACAAGAGAGTAAGGAATGATAAGGCTAATCAACGTCTTATCCTGATCTCTGATAATCCGCTCTACTTGCCATACACTCTCGAGTATCAAGAGGTACAGGAGATCTGGCAGTATCATGCAAGTTTGACATTCAATGATACACATGCTGGATATCATCAATCCATAGAAGCCAAGCTCTCAGAGATCAAGAGCAAACTCGAAAGTCTAGAAGAGAAACTGACTTAGCAGGCAGCAAAGAGGGAGTCAAGTGTCTAGGCCTGGAGTGAAGAGTCTCCTTACCTGATCAACACCCATAACGCATCTTTTCAAAAATCGAGAGATGCTTCTAGAGCAAACCATCTGAGATCAGATGATTACGATTCTACTGAATGCGAAAGATTAATTCGTTATTGTTTTGATGCATCCCTACCTTTGCGGGATCAAAGTAACTTAGATCACAACACCTTGGAAGATAACAAACTTGCTACATATCTAGAGAGCCTCATATTCGTAGCAGCCTCTCCCGTGAGTCTCAAAGACTTAACCATCTCTATCAATGCTTACTTGATGACATCACTCTCTACCGATGACATCGCTAAGCAGGTAGACTCTCTCACTCAGAAGTATGACTCAGAGGAGTACTCATTTGGAATCAGAAAGATCAATGGTGGATATGCATTCATGACTAAAGGTGCTTACCACGAGCTCAATGGTCAGGTACTCAAGAGGCAAAACAACAAAAAGTTAACTCGTACAGCACTCGAGACCATCTCTATCATCGCTTACAAGCAGCCAATAACTAAGGGAGAAATAGAATCAATCAGAGGAGTATCATCTGACTACTCAGTACAGAAATTGATGGAAAAAGAACTCATCGAAATTACGGGTAGATCAGAAGCACTTGGTAAGCCTCTACTCTATGGTACGAGTCCCAAGTTCATGGATCACTTCGGACTGAACTCTATCGATGACCTACCCAAGCTCAAAGAGCTCAAGCTCGAGGAGTATGATGATGATCATACGATCAGTAAGAGCCAAGGAGAGAGAGCATCAGATAGTACAACGGCTGATGTAGCAGAGATCACACAAGAGGAGGAGTAGATTACCTAGAAGTATCGATCAGAGAGAGCAAGTGTCAATCTTCTTGCCTCAGATGACAATCTCTCCCCATGTAGAGAACTCTATCGCTGTCCATACCGTTACTACATCACCTAATAAGCAATAACTATGGAGTCACCACTTATCAATAGAGTAGCCAATAGCCCGATTATCACCCTAGATCTCGCTGAGCATTTACCTAGAGTATCATATGCCACATTTGATATCAAGGACTATCTGTGGCAGGGAATGATCCTCAAGGAGAAAGACTTCCGAGTGGCGATGAAAGAGGGTGACTGGTCCGGATATACTGACAAGGTAGTCCTAGTCATCTGCAGTGTCGACGCCATCATCCCTCAGTGGGCATATGCACTGATATCTACCACGCTAAGCAGTGTAGCACACGATATATTCGTAGGTAGCCAGCAGGAATATATCAAGGCAAGCTATCTGACAGCAATCAACAACTTAGATGTGTCAGCATATGCCGATAGACCGATGATCCTCAAAGGCTGTGGTGATACGACTATCCCTCCTGAAGCATTTAGCCGTATGGCGATGAAGCTCAAAGATGTCGCTAAGTCAGTCATGTATGGTGAAGCTTGTAGTGCAGTACCAATCCATAAGAAACCAAAGAAATAAAATCCCTATTTTAGAGTTTTGATAATTGATGTACTCAGTCCACTCACCTCAGATCATAAGGTATTAAAATGAATAATCGGAACAAAACAGGCATAGGCTTAGTAATCATCGTACTCGTCGCATGTATCGGGATCTCAGCTAAGACGGACATCACACTGTCAGACCTCTTACCTCAGGTCGTCAAAAGTGTCAAGATAGAGCAGAATGCATTTAACTTCGCCGGGGAGGTGATGCCACTCAACCCTGACACAAGAGAACGCTTAGATAGAGAACTGACGGTAAATGCCTACTGGCAATCATCTACACTGCTCAATATCAAACTAGCACAGAAGTACCTGCCAATGATAGAGCAGATCCTCAGAGAAGAGGGAGTGCCAGATGACTTCAAATACTTAGCAATAGCAGAGAGTGGATTACGTAATGTCGGATCACATGCTGGTGCCAAGGGATTTTGGCAGTTCATGACAGGGACGGGTAAAGAGTACGGGCTAGAGATCAACTCTGAGGTAGATGAGAGATATCACTTCGAAAAGTCAACGAGAGCTGCCGCTAAATATATCAAGAAGCTATACTCAAGATTTGGCAGCTATACCAATGCAGCGGCATCATATAATGTCGGTCCGACCAAATTTAGCAAAGAGATGAAGGCCCAAGGTGAGGACAATTATTACAATATGAATCTCAATATCGAGACGAGTAGATATGTATTCAGATTATTAGCGATCAAGGAGATATTGAAGCGACCTAATGACTTTGGATTTTACCTTGACCCACAAGATTACTACCCTCAGACTGCTGACTTGATGAGTGTCACTGTTGACTCCACTGTACCTAGTTGGAAGGATTTTGCTCGACAGCATGGACTGACCTATCGGATGTTAAAGTTCTACAACCCATGGATCATAGACAGTAAACTGACAGTTATCAACAATACATATCAGGTCAGAGTACCACGGAGATAACGCAGATCAACCCTCTCTCAATGTCCATCTCAAGGCGTACTTTCGTAAAATCAATATCACCACTCTTGGGAGCACTCTACTTACCACCATTACCACACTTTGATACTACAGACTGGAAGAGTATCAAATCACTCTACGGGATCGATAGATATCCTTACCTCCATCTCAATAGTGGATCAGCTGGTATTATGCCCAATCTAGTCATCCAACAGCTCGCCAAACTCACTGATCAGATGAATCAAAGTCCACCATACGAGTTTTGGGATGGGTTAGCAGAGTTGAGGTATACCAATCGTAAGAGACTCGGTCATCTCATCGGAGCCAGAGCAGATGAGGTCGCTGTAGTGAGGAATACTACCGAGGCCATTAATCTTATCGTGTTTGGCACTCACACTCAGAGAGGTGATCACTGGGTCTGTGCTACCTCTGACTATCCATATGGGATAGGAGCTATGGACCAAGTAGCCATGACGCAAGGGATCAAGCTCAGCAAGCTCCCTCTAGACTCATTGGATACTCTTACTGACAAGGAGATCATCAATCTCTATGACCAAGCTATCACGACACAGACTCGTCTCGTACTCCTCAGCCACATGACATATAGAGAAGGTCGGATACTCCCAGTCAAAGAAATCACCAAACTGGCACAGAGTCGCGGAGCCAAAGTACTCCTCGATGCAGCTCATACCTATGCTCACATTGACCATGATGTCAAAGATCTCGGTATTGACTACTATGCTACGAGTCTGCACAAGTGGCTCACTGGACCACACGGTACGGGACTCCTCTACATCCATCCTAGTGCTGTAGAGCAGATCAATCCACCACTGCCATACCTTGAGGGAGATACTCACATGGATAAGTTTGGACATCTCGGGACTCGAGCATTCCAAAATATCGCTGGATTAGAGTATGCACTTACATTCCAAGAGGTCATAGGATTCCGTAAGAAAAGACGACGACTCAAGGAGCTGTCAGATTACTGGACTGACCAGGTCAGACACACACCAAGAGTGAAGATACTTACACCATTAGCTAAGGGCAAAAGTGGTGCAGTAGTAGCATTCTCTATCGATGGCATCAGTGGGAGTGTCTTGCTGAAGCGATTGTATGATGAGTATGGCATCCATGCCAAAGTAAGTGGTTATCCAGGCAAGAGTTTCATCAGAGTGACACCTAATCTCTTCACCCTAGAGAGTGATCTAGATAAGCTGGTAGCAGCTATCCATGCGATCGCTGCGGCTGAGTAGGTCTCGCCACACGATCCGGTCATATCCGTAGAGCAGATGAGATAAGATCAGGTATAGGGACGAGATAATGGGATCTTCACCTTGAGTAGAAATGAAATAGAAAGCTGCAATTTGTACTAATACTCATCATGAATACACAGTAACAATGAACAAGATCATCACTTGGCTCAAGAATCATCCTCTTTGGAATGTAATCATTTGTATTGTTTACTATCTAATGGTAGTCCTACCTCATGAGTGGGTTGGAGTGACCATAGCAGGTCTCTTCCAGAGCAAGTCAAGACTCTATTATAACTCTGTCATTTTAGCATTAGCGATAGGTCTAGGATTGATCGTAATCATACCCCTCATCAAGAGACTCAGGGCTCATGATCTACCGAGAGTAGGGTGGATGTACCTATTGAGCTTGATCGGTTTTATTGTATTGACATTTAATACTCTTATAATAGTCAACATAGAGTTGATCCATATTATCCAGTATGCAGTATTTGCCGTCCTCGTCTATCCGATGATGAATGGTTATACAGTGGTATTGCTCTTCACATCAGGAGTAGGGGCCTTGGATGAGGCATACCAGTACTTCTATCTCTCACCAGAGAGGACTGACTACTATGATCTCAATGATGTCATCATCAATACACTCGGTGGTGCATGTGGACTGCTGTGGTTGTGGAGCCATCGCTATATCTCGGCATATCGTCAACTCTCTGAGATCATACGATCATGGCAGTTGTGGGCAATCATCGCTACACTTGGTGTACTTGTCTTACTGATACTCGTAGGTAAAGTCGCCTATCTACCTACAGAGGGAATAGATACACTCTGGACCCTTGTAAGGAAAGTACCAGATGGATACTGGACAAGTATCGATAAGAATACCATCACATATCATATCACTCTGCCTCTGGAGGGACTGCTGTACTGCTGCTGTCTCTGGATGATCTATGGCACGATGGACTATACATCAAGACTCAAGCACTAAGCATCGATGGTAGAGATGTAACTAATTGTACATTAATCGTAATTTAGTAGAGAGATCAGGATATTTTATCTAATCGTAATCAGTCGATCTAGTACTTTATACTAATTTTGACACTGCAGATGGATTACTTCATGGCTCCATCCTAATCTAAGACTAAAGAATAATACTAACCTAATTCAGAATATTATGCTAAAGAAAATTATCATCGCTGAGATTGTGGCATTTACACTAGTGCTCATCTTCAGTTGTACTCCTAAGACATCGACGACTAATGTCAAAGATGCAATGAAGGATGCAGAGACTCTCGTCAATACTGCACCGCTCTCTAATCCAGGTATCAATCTCGAGTATATGGATACCAGTGTAGATCCAGCACAAGACTTCTATAGATATGTCAATGGTAAGTGGCTGGACAACAATGAGATCCCTGGTGATCGTACAAGGTGGGGAAGCTTTGACATCCTAGGTAAGCAGTCAAGCGAAAATGTCATGGAAGTCCTCAATGAAGCCATCGCAAGCAACAAATATCCAAAGGGCACAGACCAGTACAAGGCAGTAGAGTTCTACAAGTCTGCCATAGATACCAATGCGATCAATGCTCAAGGGTTGACTCCAATACAAGGGATGCTAAGTGAGATCGATGAGATCAATACTCTCCAAGATGCAATCGATTATGGAGTAAGGAATGCTCCGTACGATGCTGCGAGCTTTATGGGGTTTGCAGTATTCGCTGATCTGATGAATAGCACGATGAATACAGCATATCTTACTGGTATAGGATTGGGATTGCCAGATAGAGATTACTATATCAATGATGATGATAAGTCCGTAGAGACACGTCAACAGTACGTCCAGCATATCACACGTATGCTAGGATTCTTGGGAAGAGAAGGTCAAGATGCAGAGGAGACAGCAAAAAACATCTTAGACTTAGAGACGCAGTTAGCCACTAATATGATGACCAAAGAGGAGAGAAGAAACCCTACCTTGATGTATAATCCTATGACTATAGCGGAGCTCAATACGTTAGCACCGATCGTAGATTGGAAGTCTTACTTCACTGATCTTGGTGTCGGAGACCTCGAGTCAGTAATCGTGATGCAGCCCAAGTACATCGAAGGTCTCACAGCTATATTGACCAATACTGATATCGAGACGATCAAAGACTTCTACACATGGACGGACTTCAATAGTTCGGCAGGATACTTGAGTAGAGAGATCGAGCTTGCCAACTTTGACTTCTATGGAAAGACGCTGAGAGGACAAGAAGTACAGAAACCAAGATGGGAGAGAGCACTGAGACAGGCGAGTAGTATGATCGGTGAGCCTATCGGCAGACTCTACGTAGATAAGTACTTCCCGCCAGAAGCGAAGAAGAAAGCTCAAGATATGATCGACAATGTCAAAGTAGCCTTTGAAAACAGAATCAATGGCCTCGATTGGATGACTGCCGAGACTAAGGTCAAAGCATTGGATAAGCTCAATAACTTCACAGTAAAGATTGGCTATCCTGACCAGTGGAAAGATTATAGCAAGCTAGAGATACTCTCCGGAGCAGATGGAGGATCATATGCAGGCAATCTCCTCGCAATCTCTAAGTGGGGATATCAAGATATGATGAGCAAATTGGGTGAGCCAGTAGACAAAAGCGAATGGGGAATGTCACCTCAGACAGTCAATGCATACTACAATCCACTCAACAATGAAATCGTATTCCCTGCAGCAATATTGCAGCCACCATTCTACGACTATACTGCTGACGAAGCTGTCAACTACGGTGGAATCGGTGCCGTCATCGGACACGAAATGTCTCATGGATTTGATGATCAAGGCAGCCGATTCGATGCTCAAGGGAATATGGTCAACTGGTGGACAGATGAAGATACTCAAGCATTTACCGAAAGGAATAAAAAACTCATCGATCAGTTCGACGCTTATGAGCCTCTCCCTGGAGTATTTGTCAATGGACAGTTTACTCTTGGAGAGAACATCGGAGACCTTGGAGGAATCAATGTCGCATATGATGCCCTGCAACTCTTCTTGGCCAAGGAAGGCAGACCAGATAATATCGATGGATTCTCACCAGAGCAGAGATTCTTCATGTCATGGTCTACGATCTGGCGTAATCTGATTAGAGACGAAGCACTCGTCAATAGGATCAAGACTGACCCTCACTCACCAGGTGTCTATAGAGCTAATGGTCCACTGACTAATATGCAATCATTCTACGATGCATTTGGCGTAGAAGAGGGTGATGGGATGTATACGCCTGAAGGAGACAGAGTAGCGATTTGGTAGATTGCAATGTTGATACTCATCAACTTTAACTGAGATCAATAGAGAGACCTTCACATGATAGATCGTGTGAGGGTCTCTTTTTTTTTTGTTAGTCTAGACAGAGAATTGTCACTCTAGGTAAATGTGTGTAAGTATAGGGACTTCACATGCGGGTCATCATCATATCATGGGCTTTACATGAGACTTCTGCACCTCTGCTCCAAAAAAATAATCTAGGGATAAGTGATCTAATGGTCTCGGAGATTGAGAGTTAATATCCTGTTAAACGATGCGTAGAAGTAACAATAGGCTAATTTATTTGGTTATGTCATTACTAACTGGATATACTGTAGTCTGATCTACACATCACTGTTAAAACCAATAAGGAGATGAAAAATATCATATCATATCTATTCGCTGGAATCATCGGTGGATGTACATTCTACGGCTTGCAGACGTATGCCTCATCAGACGTACAACCAAGCACTCCAGTCGTAAGCCCTCGAGTAAATGCGACACCAGTAGCACATCAGAGCTTGAGATCTATCAATCCCACTACACCATTTGACTTCGTCAAAGCATGCGAAAACACTACAAAAGCTGTCGTCCAAATAGATGCAGCAGAGAGTGCCAAATCAGCATCTGAGAGAGGAAGTTCGGAGCCAAATTTGTTTGACTTCTTTGGTGGTGAGATGTTTGGACATGGATTTGGTGGTCCTAAGAAGGGAAATGGCTCAGGTGTACTCATCTCAGAAGATGGATATATCGTGACGAATAATCATGTAGTCGGATTTGCCGATGAGCTCACTGTCACTCTCGAAAACGGAAAAGAATACGAAGCAAAGAAGATAGGTACCGATCCAAGCACAGACTTAGCAGTGATCAAGATCCAAGGTACAGGACATGACTACCTAGAGTTAGCAGACAGTAAGGATGTCAAAGTCGGACAGTGGGTATTAGCTATTGGCAATCCATTCAACTATCTCGCATCTACCGTCACGGCAGGTATCGTGAGTGCATTGGGTAGAGATCTAGATATGATCGAAGGAAAGAAGACGATCGAAGAATTTATCCAAACAGACGCAGCCGTCAACCCTGGCAATAGTGGAGGAGCACTAGTAGATGCTAATGGTAATCTGATCGGGATCAATACAGCCATCGCTACACCCACAGGAGTCTATGCAGGTTACTCATTCGCGATACCATCTAATCTGGTCAAGACGATTACGAAGGATATCATAGAGAATGGTGATATCGAGAGAGCTAATCTTGGGATCGCCGGATATGATGTCGATGAAGAGTTAGCCAAGCAACAAAAGCTAGATAAAGTCATGGGAGTGTATGTCGCTGAGGTCACACCAGGCAGCGGAGCACAGTTTGGTGGGATACTCCCAGGAGATGTCGTAGTCGGACTCAATGAGAAGGTAATCAACAACTTCGCAGATATGAGGGAGTTATTGAGATTCTCTAAGGTAGGAGACACGATAGATTTGAAAATCATGAGAAATGGTAAATCTAAGACAATACCAATCAAGATTAGAAAAACAATCTAAGCGTAAACACTGTTATAATAACATAAAGAAAAAGTTGGTTTTTCGTTTTGTTTTGATGCGTTCACCTCTCCCAGAGGTGGACGTTTTTTCGTTTTGTAAGAGTGAAAGTAGGCAATTATTTGAGTAATGTGGTAAGATTCGAGTGTTAAGACAGAGGAGTCTATACGCTGATAGACTGCAGCTTGGCCCGATTGCAGACCACAACTTACTCTCTCATCGCTCGTAATTACTCAATGAGCATGCACTCTCCCACAGGCTCATCTCTTGATAAGGAGGGGAGTATTATTCTTCTTCGCTACCAAGGAGATTGCCAAGATTGATACCTCCAGTATTGCCACCATTGAGCATACCGAGAGGCTTACTTACCTTACCCATGATCTTTGCAACCCAAGCGATCCTCTTAAACTTTTGTTCAAATTTCGGGATGAGGTTTATCAGATCTTTGACATATGGTTTGTTCATAAGGCTCATGATGAGCAGAGGGTTAGATGAGACTGACGACTGTACTTCTTCTATTATCTCGGTAATAATGTCAGCATTCTGATCTCCAAATTTTTTGACAAACTTGCCAGCCTTAATCGAACTTTTGAATTCTAGGCTTTGAGTCATCATCTCTACCAGTGAGGTTCCTAGGATGTCTATTTTTTGTTCTGTATTGACATCATTTTTGAGAGCAGAAGTAAGGTCTTGACGGTAACCATCAAGCATTGCATTCTGCTTCTTGGCAGTGATGCATGAGAGCTGAGTCATGATGAGTAGAGAGAGGATCAATAATCGCATTGTATTCTTTATTTGGTTAGGTGTATGGAGTATAGCCTAGCATGCAACTATACAAAAGTACCTCAAAGATAAGACGTAATATTCACTAAAAAATTAGAAGTAAATAATACAATTGTTAAGGCACCAAAACTGTAGCATTCGATTCGTTGAATAGTCCGTGAATCTCAGGATAAAATTAGAATTTGTATCTTGAAGCGACTAAAACCAAAACAGAATGGAAATCCTCGATCAAAACTTCAACCAGCAAGAGCCTCAATCTAACAATGAAATTCAATTTCACGGAGATGGTGCTCGGTACTTTGGGATTGTGGCACTCAATGTATTTTTTACCATCGTCTCATTGGGATTGTACTATCCTTGGGCTAAGACTACTTATCGCAAGTACCTATGGAGTCAATTAGAATTGAATGACAGTCGGTTTACCTTCAATGGGACAGGTAAGGAAGTGTTCTTGGGTATCTTGAAGCTTATCGCAATTGTGATTGGATTTGTATTGGCCTATTCATTGGTTTCCTTTGTGTTAATGAAGATTTTGGGTCTATCTTTTTCTGTAGTAATGTCACCAAGTATTGGATTGATACTAGGGATCTTCGCCACTCAACTCATATTTTTGAGTTTCTTCTTGATCCTATTTGGATTTGCGATTTATGGAAGTTATCGTTATCGGATTTCGCGTACCTCTTGGAGGGGTATTTACTTTGGCTTCGATGGAAATGTCAAGGAATTTGTAAAGCTATTCATAATACATGGACTACTCACTTTATTCACCTTTGGCATTTATAGCTCTTGGATGCGAGTCAAAGTGATGAAGTACCTCTTTTCGCATACGACACTCGGAGACAATAGATTTGACTTTCACGGGGATGGTGGCAATCTCTTTGGAATAAATCTTGTTGGTTTCCTTTTGATGTTACCTACTTTGTTTATGTATTTTCCAATCTTCATCAAGAATCGATTCAACTTTACTCTAAACAATCTCACTATAGAAAATGGTGAAAAGAGACGTGCCTTCCAATCGAAATTAGAAAATAAAGAAGCATGGACTACACTGATGTTAAATCTAATTTTGTTGCTGTTTACCTTAGGTCTTGCCTTCCCATGGGTGTTAATGCGGACGATGAGATTATACTTCAATAATATCAGTATCCCAAGTGAATTTGACTTTGATGAATTGACACAGGCAGATACGGCATTTAATGATGCCTCAGGTGACGAACTCGGTGACTTCTTAGACATTGGATTAGACTTCTAATAACCTTCAGAATCTCAGCCATGTTCGATGCAAGCTACTTTGATGGACTTTCGTCAAAACCAATCTCTGTTATCATCTCGCTAGTAGAGAGTGGTCTGAGTCTATCAGATGGTGAGAGAGAGATACTTTGGGAGAGATCTCTGATAAGCATTGAGACACTCTCATCTCAGAGACAACTCCTGCTGACCTATGGCGAATGGCCTCAACAGCGGCTCTCAATCAAAGAAGAAGGGATAGATGAGGTCAGACGACACCTGCAATCAGGGCTGATCACTCAGTCCTATCAGAAGGTATCTAAGATCAAGCCAGTCCCATTAGTATTGTTGAGTATGCTCCTCATCATAGGGATCAGTTACCTCTACATCTATCAGATATCTCCCGCTGTTGCGGAAAAGGCTGTAGTACTCATTCCAAAAAAGTTTGATGAAGTAATTGGAAGTAGAAATATTACTTCTTCGGTCATGTTCTCCGATATCGATTCGACTAAGACAGACTTACTCAATGCCTTTTACCATGAGTGTGGATTCCAATCTGAGTTCAATATTAGATTGCATTATTGTCCAGATCGAATAGTCAATGCCTTTGCTGTTCCTGGTGGCAGTATCTTTATCTATGAAGGTCTCATCAAGAAGATGGATAGCTGGGAAGAGCTGGCAGCACTCATCTCACATGAACTAGCACATGTCAACCAAAGACATTCAATGAAGCAGATTGCTAGATCGGTGTCGAGTTACATCATCATATCGGTATTGACAGGAGATGTAGCAGGAGTGAGTAGTGTCATCCTAGAGAATGCTCAAGCACTCCACCAGATGGCCAACTCCAGGATCATGGAATCCGAAGCCGACGAATATGGACTCATCTATCTGAGAGCTCAGAATATCAATCCTCAAGGTATCCTTGATCTCTTCAATACACTCTTAGATGAGTCTAGAGGGATGGAAGACGATCTCTCTCAGATGAGTTTTCTCCTCTCGCATCCTTTGACTTCTGAGAGGATTACTACCATCAGTAAGCAGATAGAGCAACATACTACTCCCGCCGAGTACAAAGAAAGTCCAAAGCTCGAAGCACTCTGGAATCAAATAAGAGGCAGTGATAGTGAAATCTGTGACGATATCACACCTCAAGACATCATCGAAGAACTCAAAGAAGAACTCAAGGAAGAACTCAAAGAAGTGTTCAGAGAGCAAGATTAGTTGGATAGGTTTAATCCATTTCTTTGCTTTCGCTATCTATCTTCTCTATAACCTCTACCACATCATCATACAGTTTGTCTTCAGATGCGACTCCAGCATAGATTGCCATCTGACAGTTAGCTAAGAACCTCTGCGTCTGACTGATCAGATCCGCTGACACATTTTGCTCTGACAGTAAGTCTAAGACCTGCTGATCGGTAAATTGGATGTCGGTATTGGCAAACTTCTGCGTGATGTAACTATTGAATTTGTTACTCATGACCTCAGTCCGTTCTTTGACTTGAGTAGAAGGGATACTAGCGAGTAAGGCATCTAGTTCTGTGATGACCTTAAGTTTTGCTTTTTTCTTCCGTTGGATGAGTGTGTCAAAGGCTCCACTCTTGATCAACTTCTGTCGATAACCATAGAGGCCAAGGATACTCCCACCAAACAGACTCAGTAGGATGAAGTATGGGAGAGTCCCGAAGAAGAAGTTCCCTTGTTTGCGCAGTCTAGTCGTCTTGCTGATCGGACCGATTGTCACCTCTTCTTCGACTTCGACTGGTCTATCAGCGTTGCCAGTACCTTTCAAGACATTAAATGTCAAAGATTGTTGGCGGAGAGTAACATATGCGTTGCTATCTGTGTCCATATAGGTAAACTCTGGAGTGATCGTATATCTCCCAGTCTTCTGTGGGACGATGAGATACTCAAATGTCTTGGTATGGATCTTCTGTCCATCTCTTGCCGTCACGTCATCTTGCAGCGTATTGGGATCATAGAGTTCGAGGTTGTCAGGAAGCGTAAGTGTAGGTGCATTGACATACTTATTGTCTCCATTCCCTGTTACCTCTAGATTGATCGTGATGGCATCATCAGTAGTGATGGTCTTCTTAGTCGATGATACTCTCATCCTATACTTACCTACTGCCCCAGAGAATGACTCAGGAGCATCTGGTGGCAGACTGAGTACTTTGATCGTAAGACCATTAGTCCGTACAGATTCAGTATTGACATCTTGGAAGAATCCTCTTCGCCTTCCAGTAGGGATGCCAAGAGTCATACTCACAGGTCCCAGATCATAAGTACCTACTTGCTGTGGCAGGAGTACTACTCTCTTCAGTGATTTGGTGAAGTATTGGTCACCGTCTATGATCACCTTTTCAAAGTTCCTTGCAGTATTGACTTGCTCTGCGTAGAATCCATCGTACTCCGACTCATTGAGGATATTGTAATTATTGACATCCACCTTGGTATAGAGTTGATAGTTGAGGAGGAGTTGCTGACCAGGGTAGGCAGTAGAGTCTGAGACTTCTAACTTGACGTAGTAGTCTGGGTTACCTGTACTCGCCTTGCCTTTTACGACAGTGACCTTGAGAGGCTTAGTCTTGACCGTCTTGCCATTGAGGGTCATGCTCCCACTCCCGATGGTATAGGTACCTACTTTCTCAGCGAGTAGAGTATATGTCCGTGTTTCTGAGCTCTGCCTTCTACCATTGTTGATCGTAACAGATGTCGATGTTGCTGGTCCAGCTACGATGGTGAATGGCTTGAAGTCTGGTGGCTTGAAGTTCTGCATCTTCGCATTACTCGCGGTAAATGTCACAGTCACAGTCCTTCCCTCTAGCACCTGACTCCCATCAGTCTTAGCAGTGAAGCTTGTCTGTGCAGCGATAGGAGTGATGGACAAGAGGAGGAGACTAAGGGAGATGAGTATGGACTTCATTTAGATCCGTTTGAGTTTTCGTTTTGATGAGTTCTCTTCAGTTGGGACTTGAGGCTCTTGTGGGACTTGCAGATCTAACTGATCCATCCATCTCCGATCAAAGAGTGATTGAAAATCCTCTCCAAAGAAATCGTCAAAGTTAAACTGAAGTTGCGAAGAGAATGGGGAATCTCGCAGTTCTTGTTGTTTAATATTCGTCGGGTTGGGGTAGATGTCTACTTGGATGGGTTGAGTCTCGACTGTCAGGTCTTCCGTTGTCACTAAAATGGGTGGGATAATATCCGTACCTATTTCGATTGGCTTGATCACATAAGTATATGACGAAGTCTGACTGATATCACCATTGACCATGACCATATTAGAGGATTGGTAAGGGCCATTGATCAGTTGAAGATTAGCAGGAAGGTCTAGGTTGATATCTTTGATAGTGCTGCCTTCGACTGTAACTGTGAGACTCAGCGTATTACCAAGGAGGATACTGTCCCTATTGACACTTGCAGTAGCTGTCGTACTGTCATTCTGCCCGATGAGATAACTGCTACTCATCAGCAGGATACCTAAGAGTATAGTTCTGATTTTCATTGTTATATATCTATTGTGTGTTGAATTGATTTACGCATACTAGACCAACAAAGATAGAATGAAAATGGGTTTACAATCAAGTTGTAAATTTTAAAATGTTGTTATTGTTTAATTGGAGATTGTTGACGAGGTACATGCGTATTCCCTGACCATGGGAGAGATCACTCTACGACCAACCCTTCTCTCATGGCGTACTCTGTCCATGATCCATCAAACAAAATGCGACTCTCTATAGATGCTAACTCTCCAGCTAGCATGATGATACAGGCAGTCATCCCTGATCCGCAGCTGTAGACCAGGTCTGCGCCACTCTGAGTTGCTTCGGCGAAGATTGCTCTGAGTTCTTCGACCGACTTGTAGCTACCATTGTCTAGGACTGATTGGTATGGAATGTTCACTGAGTGAGGGATGTTGCCACTCTGGAGAGTCTTCCTTGGCTCTTCTGCAGTGCCATGGAAGCGTCCTGATGATCTGGCATCTACGACTTGGTATTGTTGAGACTTTCTGTTGTCACAAATGTCTTCGTAGGAGAGGAGATAGTCACTATTTTGATTGGCAATAAAATTTCCAATATCGTACTGCTGAGACACCTCTTCAACTTCGACAGTTTCATATCCCTTATTGATCCACTGTGGTAATCCACCGTCTAGGACTTTTACATTATCATGTCCCATCAGCTTGAATAACCACCACACTCTTGGGCTCGAGTAGATTCCAAGATTATCAAATACGATGACTTCAGAGTCCGTATTGATTCCTAACTTTCGGCATTCTATTTGAAATTGTTCCTGACTAGGGACAGTGTTAGGATATACACTTTCGGTATTGGTAAATTTCTCTTTGATCTGGAAGCGTCGACCTGATGGGATAGAGAGATGACTGTATGGAGAGACCGTTTTACTCGCTGTCTTTATTGGACTTGCATCCAAGATGACGATGTTATTCTTGTGCAGATTTTGGTGCAACCAATCTACTGATACGATTTGATTTTTCATCTGGAGTGGTTGTTTTGTGGTTACCAATCCTTATCAGATTTACTTCTTTCTGAGTTGAATTTTTTGAGTTTCTCTTGGACTTTGGATTCTTCATCTTGGATGATTTGTAAGAGCTTCATCGCATCTAAGCTATCAAGCGATTGTTTCTCGAGTCTGGAGCTATCTACTTCACTGCCTTCACTTTGTTCTCCCTCTGATTCTTCTCCTTGCTCCTCTTCTCCTTCTTGTTCTGATTCTTCACCTTCCTCTTTTTCCTCTTGATTTTCTTTTTCGCCGTCTTGTTGCTCTCCGTCTTGTTGTTGGTCTTGATTTTCGTCAGATTGCTCTTCATCCGACTCTTCCCCTTCTTGTGGTTCTTGTTGCTGCTGCTGCTGTTGTTGGTCTTGTTGTTGTTCTTTGGCTTTTCTGAGTGCATCTTTGGCTACAGCCAGATTATACCGAGCCTCACTGCTCTTAGGGTTAGTCTTGATTGCTTCTTTGTAGAAGAGGATTGCATCTTCGAGTGTGCCAGAGTAGAGATGTGCATTAGCCAGATTGTACTGAGTTGCATACTTGTCTTCTGGATTTTCGGCGAGGGCAATTGCTCTATTGAAGTACTCGACTGCCTCATCGTATCTCTCCTGCTTGGCGAGTGTATTGCCTAGATTATAGAGTGCTTTATAATTATTGCCTTCTCTCTCTGCTCTACGGTATTCGAGTTCGGCGACTGCGTAGGATGATTGCTCATAGGCCTTATCACCTGCCATGAGGCTCTTATGTACTGACTGTGCTGACAGATGGGTTACCCCAAATGCCAAAGTAAGAATTGCGATAAGTGATGGGGCTAACTTCATACTTGCAGTGTCGGTTGTCTGAATTCTCGATAAACAAAGTGGAGGATGAAGAGTACAATTGCGATGACTAAGAAGTACTGGTAGTAACTCGTATAATCGGTAAATGATGCTTGCTGGACTTCTTTCTTTTCCATCTTAGCGATAGCTGATTTGATGTCATTTACGATACTATTTGACTGGCTCAGGAAGTATGATTTGCCATTGCCTGCATCAGCGAGGTCAGAGATCATTGCCTTATTGAGAGCTGAGATGACAGCATTGCCACTCTGATCGGTCTTGTACTGTTGTCTCCCGTTGACAGTCACTGGGATCATGCCACCCTCTGTAGTACCCACTCCGATGGTAAAGATGAAGATCCCTTGGCTAGCTGCCTCCTCTGCGGCAGCGATTGCCTCGGAGTCATGACTCTCTCCATCTGAGATGATGATGAGTGCTTTCTGGTAAGGATCATCCTCTGAGAAGAGACTCTTGGCTAGGTCTATGGCATCGGCGATTGCTGTACCCTGAGTACCTGCCTGAGAGGGATTGGCACTCTTGGCAAAGATCTCTGCAGCTGCATAGTCTGATGTCAGCGGCATCTGGAGATAAGCATTCCCCGCGAATGAGATCAAGGCGATCCGTTCTCCCTTGAGAGAGTTAATTAGCCGTTCGGTAAATCGCTTAGCACGTTCCATCCGATTGGGTAGGATATCCTGTGCCATCATACTCTGAGAGATATCGAGGGCTATGACGATATCTGAGCTTTTGGCTTTGACTCTTTGTTGTTTATTTCCCCACTGAGGGTTAGAGAGTGCAATGAGTGCAAATGTCGTAGCAAGTGCAAAGTATCCAAATCTGACCCACTGTGTCTCGAGGATGCCTCCAGTAGTCAATCGTTCGATGAGTCCTTGATCAGCTAGCTTGAGCAAGGCAGTCTTCCTCCATCTCGCAAAGAGATAGAACAGTCCCGCCAACCCAAAGACTAAGGGGAGGAAGTAGATATATTCGACGATTTGAAATTGAAACATTCTTGCTTTTGGTGCTGTACTGGCACAAAATTATACGTTTTCTGTGGATTGGAGGTACATCGTCTGACTAAAATAACAGAAGCGTAACTCTATCTCACATCCCTAGAGTCCAAAGTAGAGAGAATGAAGTCAGCTGAGGTTTTTTATAATGGAGAGCTATACATACATGAATAATATCTCGATATCCTGTGTCACATTTAGCGTAAGCGGAGTCTGTATGATGACATATGCACAAACTGTGAGAAAAAATATCCGTCCAACATCTGAGTAACAGATAGAGATAGATTAGCTTTGTATCTCAGTAGGCTAAACCTATTGGATCGACACCTATGAGTGATAGCATCAAACACGAATGTGGATTAGCTCTAATCCGATTGAGAAAACCGCTAGATTACTACCATGAGAAGTATGGTACAGCTCTGTATGGACTCAATAAGCTCCACGTACTCCTCCAGAAGCAGCGGAATCGTGGACAAGATGGTGCTGGTATCGCAACGATCAAATTGGACCCTCTGCCAGGGAATAGATATATCAGCCGTAAGCGGAGTAATAGTTCACAATATCTCAAAGATCTCTTCACAGAGGTCTATGCCCGATTCAATGACGTCCCGAAGGAAAAATTTGATGATCCACAATGGCTCAAGGCAAACAGACCATATACAGGTGAGATCCTGCTCGGACACCTTAGGTATGGTACGCATGGCGCCAATACGATAGAGACGGTCCATCCATTCCTCAGACAGAACAATTGGATCACAAGGAATCTGGTCATGGCTGGTAACTTCAACATGACTAACATGAAGGAGTTATTTGATGAGTTGATCTCATTTGGCCAGCACCCTAAGGAGAGATCAGATACCGTCACGATTATGGAGAAGATCGGTCACTTCCTCGATCTCGAAGTGGACAAACTCTTCAATTGGTTCAAGGCAGAAGGCTATAGCAATGAAGAGATCACCACTCTCATTGCTGAGAATATCGATGTCAAGCGAGTCCTCCAGCGAGCTACGCGTAAGATAGATGGCGGATATGTCATGGCAGGGATTATCGGACACGGGGATGCATTCGTGATGCGTGATCCCGCTGGGATCAGACCAGCATACTACTACGCAGATGATGAGATAGTCGCAGTAGCCTCAGAGAGACCTGCACTGATGACTACATTTGGCGTACACTATGATGATATCAAAGAACTCCCTCGGGGTAATGCCATCATCATCAAGAAGAATGGAGACTATACCATCGATCTCTGTAAGGATCAATTGACTCGTAAGGCATGCTCATTCGAACGAATCTACTTCTCGCGAGGGAATGACAAAGAAATCTACCAAGAAAGAAAAGAACTCGGGAAGCTCCTCGCCGATCGAGTCTTAGCAGCAGCTAATTACGACTTTAAGCATACAGTGTTTTCCTTCATCCCCAATACAGCGGAGACTGCATATATCGGTATGGCAGAAGAACTCCAACATATCTGTAATCGGATGAAGGGTGAGCAACTCAAAGCAGCAGCACTGAGTGGCAAGATTACAGATGAGGCAATTGACGAAATCCTCAAGCAGAATCCAAGAATGGATAAGCTCGCTGTCAAAGATGCTAAGATGAGGACCTTCATCGCTGATGATGTCAGTAGAAAAGAGATGGTAAGTACCGTCTATGATGTCACATATGGTATCATAGAGAACTATAAAGATACTATCGTGGTCATGGACGACTCGATCGTCAGAGGTACCACTCTCAGAGATAGCGTCATCCGTATCCTCAATCGACTCAAACCTAAGCGAATCATCGTAGTCTCATCTGCACCTCAGATCAGATATCCAGATTGCTATGGGATAGATATGAGTAAGATGAATAGTTTCGTCGCATTCAACGCCTTGATAGCACTCCTAGAGCAAGATGGCAAAGAACACCTCATCGAAGAGACATATCAGAGATGCGTACAAGCTAATCAACGGCCACTGGCTCAGATCACCAATGAGCTCAAGCCACTCTACGACCTCTATACCCAGGAGCAAATCTCTCATAAAATCAGCGAAATGCTGACACCAACAGACCTAGATATCGAGGTGACAATCATCTACCAATCTATCGAGAACCTCCACAAGGCTTGTCCAGACAATACTGGAGATTGGTACTTCTCAGGTAACTATCCGACACTAGGTGGTAATCGAGTAGTCAATAAGGCATTTATCAATTACTTCGAGAAGAGTGACGTGAGGGCATACTAAGGAGAAGGCAGTAAGCTGATACTTCCGTAAAAATTTCATCTGAGGATCCAGCAGAAGGAGTAGACTCAACTCACCCTACAATAAATAGCTACGAGCAACAGGCGTAATCGCATACTGAGACGTGTGATAGTGTGAGTTTTTTTCCCACTAGTTGTTAAATGTGTTGCCCTTGAATAGTGATTAGCAATTAATTACAGATTAAATAAATAATTAATGTGTATATTTGACATTATTTACTCTGAATTGAACAGTTATGAACAATATCGTAAGAATCATCCTCTATATCGTGGGTATTACTCTGCTCTATCTCTGGATAAGTACAGCCATGGAAGGGTGTAGTAAGCAGAAGGCTAGAGACCTTGCAGCTCAGACAGAGCAAGATGCAGAAGTAGTCAACGCAGAAGAGTACTTTGAAGATAATGAATTTGAGGGAGGTCAAACCATAGACTTGAGTGAAGATGATTCGTTTGAGACTGATGGTACGACTACAGACTATACTGCTCTAGATGAGGCAATAGACAAGACATTTGAAGAAGCAGCTCCTCAGGCTGCAGCTCCAGTATCTCAGCCCACACAATCTGTGCAGAAGACCTATCGTAACACTGGGAGTGGTAAGCATATGGTCATCGCTGGCAACTTCCTCCAAGAGAACAATGCAGATAAGATGGTAAGGAAACTCAAGAATATGGGTTACTCAGCTGAGAAGGTAGTATTCAACTACTCTCAATATCACTCCGTACTTGCAATCAGAAGCAATGATTACTCATCAGTGTCCAATGTCTCTAGCGAATTGAAACGAAACGGTATAGATAACTACATCAAGACTCAAAAGTAATGTGTGGGAGGTCTTCGCTTACACTGACCGAAAAACAAATAGAAGAACGCTTCAATGCAACATTCTACTCTGACGATCTCGTCAAGTACAACCCACTCCCTAACTATAATGTAGCACCCTCTCACTATCATCCAGTCATCACTCAGAGTGATCCTAGGATGATCCAACTCTATAAGTGGGGACTCGTACCATTCTGGGCCAATGACCCAAAGATTGGTTATAAGATGATCAATGCTAGGATAGAGACTGTTGCTGAGAAGCCAGCCTATAGAGAAGCTATAAAGACACGGCGATGTCTGATCCCTATCGACGGATTCTATGAGTGGAAGAAGAGTAATAATAAGAAAGTCCCCTTCCGTATCGTACCCACTAACACCGAAGTCGTCTCTCTGGCTGGACTCTGCGAGTCATGGAAGCAACCCGATGGACAGACTCTGCACACATTTACTATCATCACACAACCGGCGAGTGATAAAGTCTCTACTGTCCATGATCGGATGCCAGCCATGCTCCTCCCCGAGGTCGAAGAGCAATGGTTAGATACACAGATCAGTCCAGCACAAGCACTGGAGATCATCTCCCCATATCCCGATGAATATCTCGATGTCTATCAAGTCTCATCAGAGGTTAACTCCGTAAAGAACAATAATCCAAGTCTCGTCTTACCTGCCGATAATGACGATCAGGATACTACTCAAGCACAGCAACTCTCCTTATTCTGAGAGGAGATAAGCATTCAATCTAATTGTCAAGGCTGACAAATTGGGTCATTATCTGTTGTAACGATTTGATATCCAAGTCTAGGAGTGTTAACTTGGTCTGCTATTCCATATCTTATAGTATGGAACAAACCTGATAATATAGACACTATGACACCTAGACTCTCCCCGAAATCATTATTGACAATCTTATGTATCATCTCTTGGACTTACATCTCTGCACAGACAGATCTATGGTTCAAAGTCTCAGACGAAGCATTGAGTAATGCCCCTTATCAGAGACAGATCTTACCTGACATCTATCACACATTTGACTTAGATCTCAACTCACTGAGTAAGCAACTCCAAGACTCTCCAGAGAGATTCTCAGATGCAGCTCGGACAGAGGCTCAGCTCCCAATCGTGGAGATACCCAATGCAGATGGCCAGCTGCAGTCATATAGATTTGTAAAGTCATCGGTGATGCATCCAGATCTCTCGGCTAAGTACCCAGCGATCAATACCTATATCGGAGTCTGCGTAGATAATCCAAGTCAGATCATACACTGCGGAGTCTCGCATAAGGGGTTTCATGGAATGATCAAATCTCCAGATCAGAGTACTGCATACATCGACATTTACGCAAGTGGGATGACAGATAAGTACGTTGTCTACTCTCGTAAAGATTATCAGAGGACCCAGCAATTCACTTGTCTGGTGGAAGACGAAATCAAAAAGGTAAATCGCAACCTTGAAGCCCCATCGAGAATAGCTGGCGACTGTCAACTCAGGATCTATGACTTGGCCTTGGCGTGTACTGGTGAGTATGCACAGTTCCACGGGGGCACTGTCGAAGATGTGATGGCAGAGTTCGTCATATCGATGACGAGGGTCAATGGGATCTACGAGACCGATGCCAACTTGACGATGGTCCTTATCCCTAATAATGATGATCTGATCTTCCTCAATGGAACCACTGACCCATATACCAATAATAATGGTGGTGCTATGCTCAACGAAAATCAAAATACAATTGATGATATAATAGGGATAGATAACTATCATATCGGTCATGTATTCTCCACAGGTGGTGGTGGTATAGCTCAGTTACGAGCTCCGTGTGGAGAAGGAAAAGCAAGAGGAGTCACTGGACTTGGTAACCCGACGGGAGACCCCTTCTGGGTAGATTATGTGGCACATGAGATAGGACATCAGTTCGGAGGTAATCACACACAAAACAATAACTGTAATCGGGCTGGTAATGCAGCAGTAGAGCCAGGGAGTGCTAGTACTATCATGGGATATGCAGGGATCTGTGCACCCAACGTACAGAACAATAGTGATGATCACTTCCATGCCTATAACCTTGCCGAGATTGCTGACTTTCTGAGTGGCAACGGAGGGACCTGTCCTGAGTTGGCCCCTAATGGTAATATCGCTCCAGAGATCGTAGTCGCAGCAGATTCATATATCGTACCAGTAGGGACATCATTGAGATTGACAGCTACAGCGACTGACCAGGATGAGGATAATGCACTGACTTACTGTTGGGAGCAGATGGATAGTGAGGTGGCTAACATGCCGCCACAACCTACGAATACGGCAGGCCCAGCATTCAGATCAATTAGCCCCACGACATCTCCCACAAGATACTTACCCAATATAGATGCAATTATCGCTGGTGTCACGCCAGATTGGGAAGTATTACCAAGTGTGACGAGAGAGATGGATTGGAGATGTACAGTAAGAGATAATAATATCGGTGGTGGATGTACTGCTGAGGCAGATGTTACATTGACATTTACCGAGAGTGCAGGGCCCTTCCTAGTAGAGGTGCCCAATACGAGTGATGTCATCTGGCGAGTAGGTGGAATCGAGACGGTAGAGTGGGATGTGGCAAGTACTGACGTAGCTCCAGTCAATACTCCGATGGTTGATATCCTCCTCTCAAGCGATGGAGGACTTACTTATCCTGACGTACTCGCGACTGCGATACCTAATACAGGAAGTGCTAACATACAAGTCCCTTTCGTAATCACGGACCAAGCAAGAGTAATGGTTGCTGGAAGTGACAATGTCTTCTTTGATATCTCTAATGATAACTTTAGTATCCTTGAACCATTGGTTGCAACGTTCAATATGATTGTAGATGAGAGTATCCAAGTGGCTTGTGCCGGTGAGGACGTCAACTATGATATTACGCTGATTTCATTCCTAGACTATGATGAGGAGGTGACCTTCAGTACATTGGGAGCACCTGAGGCGATAGACATCCAGTTTGCATCAGCCACTACTCCATCTGTAGGATCTAATGTGCTTACAGTAATTGGAGCAGATACTCTAGAGCCTGGGACTTATCTATTTGATATCGTAGGAGAGTCGATAGACACTCTCATGACCTCACCAGTCGAACTGATTGTCCGTCAACCTATACTCCCTACGGAACTTACACAACCTGTAGATGGTGCTACACAATTAGCCAATGGAGGACTTACACTTGAGTGGAATATTGGTGGAGGTGAAGATGAGTTCCTCGTAGAGTTGAGTACTGATCCAGGATTTAGCAATATCGTAGCGACGACGACTACACCAGAGAATCTCTTCGACTTAGAGATACTCTCTAGCGGTACTGTGTATTACTGGAGAGTCAAGGGGATCAACCAATGCGAAGACGGTGAGTTCGGTCCTACGTATGCATTCCAGACCTCTGTAATGGATATCTGTGAGACTTATGAGAGTGATGATAACTTCCCAATCCAAATACCACCAGATATCACATCAACAATAGAGATCGTAGGTGCCGAAATCGGGAATTACATCAAAGTAAATATAGATGTGATCCACGAGTGGGTTGGCGACATTGCGGGTACATTGACAGCTCCGAATGGTGATGAGTTAATATTATTTGACCAACCTGGGATTGAGAATACTCAGTTTGGCTGCGAATTTGATAACCTGTTAGTCTCATTCTTCGATGTAGCCGAAAACACAGCTGATGACTTTGCAAATACTTGTGAAGATGAATTCCCTGCAATCAGTGGAGACTATCAGCCTGTCAATAGTCTATCGGCATATAACAATACTGATGTAAATGGCACTTGGGCATTTAACCTCAATGACCTCTTCCCTCAAGCTGACGACGGAGCACTACAGAGCTGGTCTATTGAGATCTGTCGTCCTCTAGAGACAGGAGATCTAGTAGTAGACAACCAAGCACTTATCGTACCACAGGGGATGTCCGAGATTATCTCTCAAGACGTCCTAGAGACGAGTGGTCAAGCCAATTTGATCTTCTATACAATCGTCTCTCTGCCTTCCAAAGGAACACTCCAAGTCAATAATATCGATGCCACTATTGGGACGAGATTTACACAAAGTGTATTGAATAATGGATTGGTTGCATATATCCATAGTGGTATAGATATAGAGGGAGATAGCTTCTCTTATGACATCGTAGATGATAAGAGCAACTGGTTGCAAGGTGGTGTACAAGAGATACAGATCTTAGCTAATGACCTGAGTATAACTGGGAATGTGACTGCTCAGATCTCTTGCCCTAGTGGCAGTGATGGAGAGATAGTAATCAATATAGAAGGAGGTAACCCTCCGTATACTTACTCAGTGGATGGTGCAGTCGTTGCAGAAGATATCCCCGACCTGAGTTATCTAGTGAATGGTCTAGCAGCTGGATCGTATGAGATCAATGTCGTTGATCGATTTGATTATGAGCAGACAATTACAGTAGATATCGAAGATGCAGAGCCGATGCAACTCAATATATCAGAAGACTTCAATACGATAACAGCGAATGTTACTGGAGGTACGCCTCCATATCAGTATCGTATCAATGATGGAGACCTTCAGTCAAGTCCAACATTCTCTAATCTCAATAATGCGACGTATACTCTCGTCGTAGTAGATAATAATGGATGCGAGATGAGTGATCAAGTCATCATTGATATCGAAGGGTTACAAGCAACTGCAGCATTATCTAATGACCTCCTCTGCTCTGATGACAGCGATGCTGCGGTTATCATTGATGCTGTCGATGGGTTGCCTCCATATCAATACCGTATCGTAGGTCGACCATGGCAAGACTCCAATCTCTTCGAAGGACTCCAAGCGGGTAACTACACATTCAGAGTAAGGGATAGTCAAGGTACTCTGATCAATCTCCCATTTATCATCAACCAACCAGACCCAATCATCTTAGATATAGACATGGGTATCAATAGCTTCACCATAAATGCATCAGGTGGCACTGGAGATCTGATATCCCTGCTAGATGGGAATGTCTTGCTTGATAATGTCGTAACTGACCTGGTCAATGGCGACTATACACTGACAGTTATCGACGACAACCAATGTGAAGTTACTGAGGTCATTACTATAGCTATCGATGACTTGACGCTGGATGTAGATGTGGTGTCAGGGATAGAGTGCTTCGGCGATGCTACTGCAGGTGTGATGCTCATGGCAAATGGCGGAGTCCCTCCATATCGATATAGGATCGTCGGAGAAGCAATCCAAGATTCGCCTGTCTTTGCAGATCTTAGAGCAAGGATATACACATTCAGAGTCATAGATGCAAGAGGTGAGACGACAGACGTCTCCTATACAATCACCCAGCCGGATATCATCACAGGTGATCTTATCATCGTCAATAATATGATCACTGTTAGTGCTAACGGCGGTACTGGGAGTCTCACCTATCAGATAGATGGTAGACCACCACAGAGTGACAATACATTTGACAATCTGGACAATGGAATCTATGCCATCCGTATCACTGACCAACTTGGATGCACCGTGACTATAGAAGCTGTGATAGCTGTCCCAGAGTTGCTTGGAGAGGTCAGTGCTCTCTCCGCGATAAGCTGCACAGATGATACCGACGGGAGTCTGACTCTCTCAGCGATCAGTGGTATCCCTCCATACACTTACTCTATCGATGGTGTCAACTATCAAGATTCTGCAATCTTTAGTGGATTAGGAGCTGGCAACTATCAGCCTACTATACGAGATAGTATAGGTCAAGTAACTGAGTTGGATATTGTGACGCTTGCTAACCCCGAACTCATCGTGGTAACCGTCACTCCATTTGGCCAGACCATCGAGGTATCTGCTACTGGTGGTACAGCACCTTACAATTATAGTGTGGGTGGGAGTGACTTCCAAGCTGATGGAGGATTTACAGGATTGGTCAATGGAGATTATGAGATCTTAGTAGTAGATAGCAATGGTTGTGAAAGTAGCCTAGACTACCAACTCAATAGTCTTCAATCCTTTGATATCAATGTGAGTCCAATCAGCTGTGCTGGAGAGTTAGACGGAGACCTCACTATTATTGATGTCGTGGGTGGTATGATGCCATATACATACTCTATCAATGGTGTGATATATGTACCACAAGCAACATTCGATGGGTTAGATGCAGATACATATGAGGTTACAGTACAAGATGCTTCAGGATATTCCATAGGGCCATTGACAGTAGAGCTCACAGATCCACCAGTACTTACTCTTGACTTCAGTACCAGCTCAGGATCAATAGACTTGATCGGTACAGGGGGCACTGGTGACCTACAATATTCTCTAGACGGAGGAGAGACATTCCAGGATTCACCAACATTTACAGGAGTACTCAATGATAACTATCTAGCAGTAGTGATGGATGCGAATGGTTGTACTACCGAAGTAGCAATCATGCTGAGCAATACAGATGATGTCAACGATAGGTGGGAGTTCGGTATCAATCCTAATCCAAGTAACGGTCATATCAGTCTCCATCTTGACAGTGATAGCTCTGGACAGTTCAGAGTCAATATTACCAATGCGCTGGGGCAAATAGTCTATGATGATATCATCGAAGATCAGAGTGACATACATACTCTCAATCTGAATTACTTACCAAATGGTCAGTATCAACTTATGGTTACTAATGGACAAAAAAGTGGAGTAAAAAAATTCGTTATTCAACACTAGAATACCGTGAATAAGCAAGAGAAAATACAACAGTTCTTCACAGAGGAATCGATCTGGAAAGACCAAGTCAATCAACTCAGAGAGCTAGCGTTAACTACTGATGTAGAAGAAACATATAAGTGGATGTTTCCGACCTACACAGTTGGTGGCAAAAACGTATTTTCTCTTGCTAAATTCAAAGATTGGTGTGGCATTTGGTTTTTTCAAGGGGTGTTTCTTAGCGATCCACTCAAGGTACTGATCAATGCTCAAGAAGGTAAAACTCAGGCAATGCGACATTGGAAGTTTGCCAATCATGATCCGCTACCTCGCGAGCAGATAGTGACCTATCTGCAAGAGGCAATCCAAAATCAAAAAGATGGCAAAAGAGTAAAACCAGTCAAGAGAAAGAAAGGTACATCTACAGATAAGCCTGTCATCATGCCCACCCTCTTAGTGAGAGCACTAGAGCAGGACGTCAATCTTGCAACAGCATTCCAAGGACTCAGTAATGCTAGACAACGAGGATATGCCAAGTACCTCTCTGAAGCTAAGCAGCAAGCTACACAAGAGAAAAGATTAGAGAAGATCATTCCGATTATCCTTGAAGGAAAATCTGTTGCTGCATTATGGGGAGGAAAGTGATCGTTATCTGATCTATGAAACGTTCTTCAGGTCAGATTGGGACTGTCAGTGGCTATGCATGATTCATGAGCATTACCTATAACAACTCTAATACTTTCTGCAAGAATCCAAGTAATGCTATTAGCTTATCTTAAAACTTTGCAGGATGAATAAATAGTCAAGTTCTTTGACTTTGATTGGCAAAAAGGTAATCGGAAACAGCAAATGGGTTGGGTCTGATGACATGAAACCCTATGTTTTAAAATAAGCTGTAACTATAGTTTGACAGAAAACTTGTATATCGTTGTAGATTCAAACTTCTCACCTGGATTTAAAACAGTACTTGGAAAAGTAGGTTGATTCGGAGAATCTGGATAATGCTGAGTTTCTAAGCAAAAGGCATCTCGAGAAGCATAAGCTTTTGCTTTCTTTCCGATTAATGTTCCATCCAAATAATTTGCTGTGTAAAATTGCATACCAGGTTCAGTCGTCAGTACTTCTAGCAATCGACCAGAAGTCGGTTCATAAACGGAGGCTGCTAAGCTAAGTATTCCTTCTTCTTTATTTAGAATAAAGTTGTGATCATAGCCATTTCCGATTTTTATTTGTCTGTTTTCGGTATCGTTAATTCGGGCACCTATACGAGTTGGTTGAAGAAAATCAAATGGTGTATTCTTGACTGAACGAATCTCACCTGTCGGAATTGCTGTGATGTCAGTAGGTGTAAATGAATCTGCGTATAGTGTCAAAACATGGTCCGTAATACTGCCTTGGTTAGCTCCTTTTAGATTGAAATAGGAATGGTTGGTAAAGTTGACTATAGTGGATTGATCTGTCTCTGCCGAGTAGTATATTTCTAGTTCGTTTAGATTGTTGAGTGTATATTTTACTGATACTTTTAAGTTGCCAGGGAAACCTTCTTCACTTGATGGACTAATTCTGCTTAGTAGAACACCAACAGAGTTTGAAGTCTTGAAGGCTTCTCCCTGCCATATTTTTTTATCAAATCCTACCTCGCCACCATGCAAGCTATTCTCTCCATTATTGATCGCCAATTGATAATTCTTACCATTCAAATTAAAATTACCTTTCGCTATCCGATTGGAGTAGCGACCAATAATCGCCCCGAAGAATGGTGATTTTTCTCTGTATTGATCAAGATTGTCGAAGCCTAACACCACATCTGCCATTGTGCCATTTTTGTCAGGGACTGATAATTCAGTGATGATTCCACCGTAATTTGTTATACTAACTGTTACATTGTTTTTGTTCTTGAGTTGGTACAAAGAGAGAGTTGTTTCACCTATTTTTCCAAAAGGAATTTCATTAATCATAATTGATTTTGTGATTTTTTGATGTCATGATTTTTTCTGTTGAATTTTGGCTGAAGCAGAAGAGATGCGATACAAAAATATTCAAATATTTCATTAGATTACTGTATGAGGTATGGATTGATAATCAAATGAATAGAGTGAGACTGGAACAAAATGCTAATTCTCTACATTTCTTTTAACTTAGCTATTAACGCTATACATTTAGATATTTTGTCTTGATGATTGAATAAAAGAGAAACATGTCTTTAAATTACTCAGAAGATGCGCATAGAAGGTTCAATATTTTGACAAGAGAACGGATATTGGTGTATTGTTTTTTGTCTATTTTACTTCTGATACAATACTCATGTAGGGACTCATCAGCTAATTCAAATATTGATAATACTCAAAAAGATCAAGAGTACTTTGATGGAATGGTAGTAATTCCTTCCGGGATTTTAAATATGGGTGGAGATAATAGTCAGGCTGACAGAAACGAATTTCCTAAACATAAAGTGACAATCGAGTCATTCCTAATGGATGAAACTGAAGTAACAAATGCTGATTTTGAAGAATTTGTAAAATCAACCTCTTATGTCACAGTTGCAGAACGAGCAGTAGATTGGCAAGAAATAAAAAAGCAACTACCTCCAAACACTCCTAAACCAGATAATAGTATTCTATCTCCTGGTGCTTTAGTTTTTGTCAAGACCGACCAACCTGTGGCACTCAATAATCCGCAACAATGGTGGAAGTGGACGATAGGCGCTAATTGGAAAAATCCTGAAGGTCCAGAAAGCAACCTAGATGGAAAGATGAATCATCCTGTGGTTCAAGTCGCGTGGGAAGATGCACAAGCATACTGCAAATGGGCTAATAAAAGACTACCCACTGAAGCTGAATGGGAGTGGGCAGCAAGAGGTGGAAAAGAAGATATGGTTTATCCTTGGGGTAATGAATCCATCAATGAAGGGAAGCCAAGAGCTAACTTTTATCAAGGGTTATTCCCTTACGAAAACACATTGAAAGATGGATTCGAAGGGACAGCTCCTGTTAAGTCATTCATAGCAAATGGATATGGCTTATATGATATGAGTGGTAATGTATGGGAGATGTGTGAAGATTGGTTTGATGAAAACTATTACAAAGGGAAAACGAATGTAATTTCTTCGATTAAGGGGCCTCAAAAAGCTTACAATCCAAGAATGCCCTATCAACAAGAAAGAGTAATTAGAGGTGGTTCATTTTTGTGCAATGATAGTTATTGTTCCGGTTGTCGGAACTCTAGACGTATGGAACCACAACAGATACCGGACTCAATCATACCGGATTTCGATGTGTAAAGGATCTTTAATTTTATGAGTTATGATTCATACTTACTGAAAAAAGAAAGTGATTTTAAGGAAGTAATTCTGGGCAATAATTGCTCATGAAAAGAGTAAGAAAAATAAAAAAGAATAATTTGTCTTTACAAAGTATTAGTTTCCGTTTTATCTTATTTACTTTGCAATCTAAGTGATGATGAGTGGAATTCTGACTCATTTTCTGCTTTACAAGAGAGAGACTGTAGCTCAGTTGGTTTAGAAAGAGTGAAAGGTCTCGTAGAGATTTGGTTGACTAGATGTCAAGCAAAATTGAATGAACCGCAATATCAATTGCGGGCGGGCAAGCGGTAATGCTCTAAGACTAGAAGTAGTTAAGAATGAGCATCACTTAATACAACTAAAATAATTTTTGAGACTGTAGCTCAGTTGGTTTAGAGCATTACCTTGACAGGGTAGGGGTCGGGGGTTCGAATCCCTCCAGTCTCACTTCTATAGACTCGTGCAATCGCATGAGATCAGCAGATTATCTAATCATAATATGTCGATGACATCTCTCTTCTCTGAGGTCAAAGAATCCCTCACCTATATGCTCTATCCATCGAGATGTATAGGATGCGGATCATCAAGTCATCTGCCAGATCATATCTATTGCCTCCCCTGTCTTGTAGATCTTCCAGATACTCGATTGTTTACTATGCCTGACAATGATATGGAATATCGATTGGCAGGCAGGATAGATATCGTAGCTGCTGCTGCACTTTATTATTTTTACAAAAGTGGACGGATCCAATCAGCGATCCACGACCTCAAATATCGAAGAAATCGGAAAGTCGCAGAAGTCTTTGGTCGAGAAGTAGGTAAGCGATGGTTGGCTGCATCTCGGCTAGAGATCCCAGATATGATAGTACCTGTACCTCTCCACTCCAAACGACAGTACAAGAGAGGGTACAACCAGAGTTTGGTATTTGCGCAAGCGATCAGCAGGGTTACCAATATCCCAGTCTACCAAGCTCTCCAAAAAGTAAAGCATACTGAGACCCAAACTCATAAGACAAGACAGGACAGGATAGTCAGTATCGCATCAAGTATCAGAGTCCGCAGCAATCCCAATCTAGCTAATAAGCATATCATGCTAGTAGACGACGTACTGACTACTGGTGCTACCATAGAAGTCTGTGCTAAGGCGATTAGGAAGTATGAGCCAAGTGTGAGATTCAGCATCGCTACCATGGCATTGGCAGAGACACTCTAGGTAAAAAAAACAAATAACCCTCTAACTTATCTCGATACGAAGAGAGATAGTCGATGACGATTTACTACCTTCGGCATCACGATGCAATTACTCAAGATAGTCAATGGAAACAAGAGATTTGGAGAGAAACTCCTCCTCAATGGTATAGATATCACTATCTCCAAAGGGGACAAGATAGCCCTAGTAGCTAAGAATGGGAGTGGTAAGACTACACTGCTCAAGATCATTGCTGGTATAGAATCACTCGATGGCGAGCATGTACAGATAGAGCTCTCAGACAAAGTCTCTACCTACTATCTCAAACAAGTCCCTGAGTTCCACCCAACTGATACAGTGGAGGATGTCATCTACAAGAGTGACAATGCTCAGATCAAAGCAGTATACGACTACGAAAAAGCAATAGAAAGCAAAAACGAGGAGCAGATCAAGACGACAAGTCTGGTCTTAGACGACCTCAAAGCATGGAACTTCGAGTCTCACATCAAAGAGATCCTTGATAAGTTCAATATCAAAGACTTTGATCGAGAGATGCAGACACTCTCTGGCGGCCAACAGAAGAGAGTAGCTCTTGCTAAAATGATCATAGAGAATCCAGGATTTATCATCCTGGATGAGCCGACCAATCATCTTGACTTAGATATGATAGAGTGGTTAGAGGATTACCTCCAGACTAAGTCGTTGACTCTCTTCATGGTGACACACGACAGATACTTCCTCGAACGAGTCTGTACAGATATCATCGAACTCGAGCAGGGAGATCTCTTCCGACACAAAGGGAACTACAGTGAATACTTGGCCAATAAGGAAGTCAGACAACAAACAGAAGCTGTCAGACATGAAAAAGCCAAAAAACTCTACAAAAAAGAGCTTGATTGGGTCAGAAGGATGCCAAAGGCTCGGACAACTAAAGCGAAATCAAGAGTCGGTGCCTTCGATGATATCAAGAAAGAGGCAATGAAAAGAAGGGAGAGTGATACCTTTAGCATCTCCCTTGAGTCAAGTCGACTCGGATCTAAGATCATAGAAGTACATGCACTCCAAAAGTCTTTTGGTGACTTGAAGATTGTTGACAACTTTACTTACAAGTTCAGTAAGGGAGAGAAGGTTGGAATCGTCGGTAACAATGGTGTAGGTAAGTCCACATTCCTCAATCTCATCACCAAGCAGATCAGACCAGATGGCGGTAAGGTCGTCATCGGAGATACGATCAAATTTGGCTATTACACCCAAGATGGACTCAATCTGCCAGAAGACAAACGTGTACTAGATGTAATCAGAGATATAGCCGAGTATATCCCCCTCGAGAAAGGAAAAAAACTTACTGCTGAGTCACTCTTAGAGACATTCCTCTTCCCTAGATCTCAGCAACAGGTCTATGTGTCGCAGCTCAGTGGAGGGGAGAAAAGAAGACTCTATCTGCTTACAGTATTGATGGACAATCCTAACTTCTTGATCCTAGATGAGCCAACTAATGATCTAGATATCCTTACCCTTAATATCCTCGAGGAGTACTTACTGAGTTTTCCAGGATGCTTGATAGTAGTGACGCATGATAGGTACTTCTTAGATAAGGTCGTAGACCACTTGTTTATCCTAGAGGGCAATGGATACATCCGTGACTACAATGGTCTATATATGGAGTATCGAGCTGCTAAGCAGAGCCTTCTCCATCAAGCACAACAGGAGCATACAGCTCCAGCAGTTCAGTCCAAAACCAATAATGAAGCAGATCGGGCAAGACAGAAACAACTCAAAAATAAAGTGGCCAAAATAGAAAGGACACTTGCTGATCTCCAATCTCAGAAGGATGACATCAATACCCAATTCCTAACGATCACTGATGTAGATACGATCACTGAGATGTCCAAAAAACTCCAAGAGATCGATAATAACCTCGAAACACTCGAAATGGAATGGATGGAAGCAAGCGAAGAAATGGAACAACTTACGGGTAGTTAGCACCCTGTTATGTAGTTAGCGGTAATTAGAATGAAAGACTGGAAAAACAATAGCATACTTAAAAATCAAACTGAAGAAACTCCTCCAAAGGAAATCTTTCAGGCAGTCTGTGATGAAATCGGAAACTACTTCGAAACCAAGAACTTCAAATACTCAAAATCAACACCTAAAATCACGTTAAAAAACAAAGCCTATAAGCTTGAAATACGTTTTAACTCAAGTGCAAGTAATTATGCAGGCGGAT
The DNA here is from genome assembly GCA_938001865.1 of uncultured Saprospiraceae bacterium. Taxonomy (GTDB): domain Bacteria; phylum Bacteroidota; class Bacteroidia; order Chitinophagales; family Saprospiraceae; genus JAHDHH01. The sequence continues at coordinate 40,484 of CALLAW010000001.1, forward strand.
ATGTGAATCTTGAAATTAACTCAAACCTATACTCAATTAAACTTGCCAAAATTGACAAAACAAATTCGAAATTTAAAGGTTTGTTGACTGAAGTAATTACACCAATGTCAAAATCCCTACCCTCAAAATTTGATAATGCATCAAAAGTTGTTGAAACTATAGACGGGAAAATTATAGAGCATCCAATTGATAAATTCAAGCATAAGGAATACACGTTTAACAGGAATATAAATCTTTATCAAATATCTCCAACTCTATTTGATCAGATTGTAAAGTTTATTGAAATAAGGATAGTAAATTGGTATAATGAATTCAAAACAGATGATGGACTACTAAAATTGGTATTAGAAATGGGTGGCTCAGCAAAAAACAGTATTGATAAGGACAATTTTTACAAGTATCTTGAAATAAGAAAATTTGATAAAATTGATCAACTAAAAGAAATAATAAAAAACCGATAAAAATATGTGATGACAGCATATCTCTCCTTCGTTGGGAGGCGCTGCATACAATCATCCGTGATAGCCAAGCTTGACAAACCAGATAATTTTCGTTATATTTACGACAAATAGTTGTAAATGTCCATAGCTCAATTCAATTCTCAACTCATAGATACAGTTGAACTTATCAAATTATCGCGAAAGGGAATTCCTGTAAGTCTTTTTGAA
>CALLAW010000002.1 GCA_938001865.1 uncultured Saprospiraceae bacterium
TTACCAGATGCACCAATGGTAGATGATATTGAAGTCTGTGATGGTGGCGATACTGAGATTGTTGTTGCAACTTCTGGTGGAGGTGGAGGAGTAGAAGAGTTATTTATAGAGACATTTGAAGGAACACCTACATTAACGACAAGTACGCCTCAATTTACCGATGGAGGGACAGACTTTTTCACAGTCACAGATGGTTCAAATATTAGTGGGGGATATACTGTAACAGGATTTAATGGTACTCAGTATTTTGCAGGTCAAGACATAGATGGAGAAGGAGCTAGTTTACCAGTCACTCTCTCATTTACAGGTATTGATATTACTGACTATACAGACTTGATGTTTAAAGGCCTTTTTGCCGAAGATGATGATGGGAATAATCAAGATTGGGATGCTGCTGACTTTGTACACGTCGATTATCAAATCGACGGTGGCGCAGCTTCTCCACTTCTGTGGATAGAAGCTGATATCGCATCTGGAACCAATGGCGAACCAGCTTTAGATACTGATTTTGATGGAGTAGGAGACTCTCCGTTTATAACATCTACCTTTCAACAGATAACTGAAGCAATTGCAGGAACAGGAAGCACTCTTGATATAGTAATCACTTGGAATTTAAATTCAGGAGACGAAGATTTAGCTATTGACGATATCTCTATTTGTGGAATAGCACCAGTACTTTCTGCAAATTATAACTTCTATACTGTTGATCCAGCAACAGACGATACAGCTGCTCCAGTCTCAACAGGCGGTAACACTTATGACCCAATGACAACTGTAGGAACATCGCCAGAGACACTCTATGTCACTTGTGTCAATGCTAATGGATGCGAGAGTTTGGCTGATCCAGTAATAGTAACAGTTAATGCACTGCCTACATGTACTGCAAGTAACGACGGTCCAGTCTGTGATGGCGATGCTGTCACACTGGATGAAACAGGAGGTGATGCAGTCTCTTGGTCATGGACAGGCCCTGCAGGATTTGCAAGTACAGATAATGCACCAGTTGTAGATCCAGCTGTAGCCGGAGTGTATACAGTAATCATCACAGATGTTAATGGTTGTATGAGTACTTGTATGACAACAGTAACGATCAATGCTTTACCAACATGTGCTGCGAGTAATAATGGACCAGTTTGTGATGGCGATCCTATCAGTCTTGATGAGACTGGAGGCGATGCAGTCTCATGGTCATGGACAGGTCCTTCTGGATTTACAAGTACTGATAATACACCAGTTGTAGACCCAGGAGTCGCTGGAGAGTATACAGTAATCATCACTGACGCAAATGGCTGTACAAGCATGTGTATGACGACAGTTACAATCAATGAACTGCCAGACTCACCTGTTATCGACGATATCGAAGTTTGCGATGGTGGGGATACAGTAATCACTCCGCCACAAATCGGAGGAGGAATGGTGCCAGCAATTGCCACTGATTTATTCTTCAGTGAATACATCGAAGGTTCTAGTAACAATAAGTGTCTAGAGATATTTAATGGTACTGGTGCAACTGTTGATATGTCTAACTATAGTATCAAGATATATAACAACGGAAACACAAGTCCCAATCAGACATTTACCATGAGTGGTATGCTAGCAGATGGAGATGTACATGTTGTCTGTAATCCTAATGCATCAGCGGATATTCTCTTAATCGCAGATGAGACATCTGGAGTAACAGGATTTAATGGAGATGATGCGTTAGTGCTTTGTAATGATTTGACTCCATCCATTATCGATATCATCGGTAATATTGGCTGTGACCCAGGATCAGAGTGGGCGGGAGCTACTGACGGAACTGCTAATAATACCATAGTAAGAGATGGGGCTGTCACAGGTGGTGTCACTGTTGACCCTAGTAATCCTCCGTGTGATTTCCCAACAATCAATACAGAATGGACAGGATTGGGTAATGATAATATTAGCGATCTTGGGAGTCATACTTATACTGCTACTATGATCAGTGGTGGTGATTGTATCTATCGCTACTACGATGTAGATCCTAGTACTGATGATACTGCAATACCACTGGCCACGGGTCCATCTTATGATCCAATGACTACAGTTGTTACTTCCCCAGAGACATATTGGGTTACATGCGAAGACGCGAATGGATGTGTCAGCGTACCCACAGAAGTGACTGTCACAGTCAATCCAATTCCTACCCTTGATCTCATGGTCAATATGCTCTGCGAAGGTGAAGATATTATGATAACTGATACGGGCACTGACGGTAATACTTGGGCTTGGACTGGCCCCAACGGATTTACATCTAGTGATCAGAATCCAATAATTGCAGGAGCGACAGTTGCGGATAGTGGTACTTACATGGTTACGGTAACTTCTACCGAAGGATGCGAAGCAACTGGAAGTATAGATGTCCTTGTTAGCCCTTTGCCTGAAGCGTTAGTCCTAGAAGACATAGAAGTGTGTGATGGAGAATCTACTCTCATTACATTCTGTGAAAACCCAAGTAGTGAATTGCCATGGTTAGAGACTTTTGACACGCCTGGTGAAGGTGTAGCTGGAGTCTGTATGGCAGATCCGGCAAGTTGTGCAACCAATGTTACACCATCAAATGGTCAATGGACTGTGACAGGTAACACTATAGGTCTTGTTGCATCTTCTGACTATTTACAGACAATAGGTGGAGTCCTTCAAGCCCAAGATACCGATGCTGAGGTATGCTTTGAAAGTACTGTGATAGATATTACGTGCTATTCTGAGATTGCACTATCTGTTGATGTCGAAGAAGTCGGAGATCATGAAGGTTTGGATTATATTGATATTACTTCTATAGTTGATGGTGTTGGTACTACTGTGACTAATTGGATGGGACTTGGAGATGCAAATCATACATTAGTTGGTGATATCCCTGATGATGGAGATTTTATGTCAACTACTGTCTTGCAGAATGTTGCAAGCGGCAGCTCTTTAGTAGTTCAGATCTGTATCTTTAATAATGCAGGTTCAGAACAAATAAATATTGATAACATCTCGGTGACTGGTTCGCAGCCTACATATAATGTGTACGAGACGGATCCTGCGCCAGGCGGAGTAGTTCCTGTCGCTTCAGGAGTATCTGAGTATGATCCAATGACCACACCAGCTACTAGTCCGGAGACACTATTTGTCACTTGCGTAAATCCTACAACTGGTTGCGAAGGGCCAGCCTCTGAGATTGAAATAGTTGTCAATCCTTTGCCTGAGTGCATCACATCTAATGATGGACCAGTGTGCGATGGAGATGCAGTAACTCTAGATGAGACAGGCGGAGATGCAGCTACATGGTTATGGTCAGGGCCAAATGGCTTTACAAGTACTGATAATTCTACAGTTATTGATCCAGCTGTGCCTGGTGTATATACTGTCGTGATTACTGATATCAATGGTTGTATGAGTACCTGTACTACAGAGGTGATTGTTAACTCTCTGCCTACGTGTACTGCATCTAATGACGGACCAGTGTGTGATGGAGATGCAGTAACTCTAGATGAGACAGGCGGAGATGCAGTTACATGGTCATGGTCGGGCCCAAATGGCTTTACAAGTACTGATAATTCTCCTGTCATTGATCCCGCAGTTGCTGGAGTATATACTGTGATCGTAACCGATGTGAATGGATGTACTAGTACCTGTACTACTGATGTAATCGTCAATCCTTTACCTGAGTGCATCGCATCTAATGATGGACCAGTATGTGATGGAGATGCCGTAACTCTGGATGAGACAGGCGGAGATGCAGTTACATGGTCATGGTCGGGGCCAAATGGCTTTACAAGTACTGATAATTCTCCTGTCATTGATCCTGCAGTTGCAGGTGGCTACACAGTTACAGTTACTGATGTAAATGGTTGTATAAGCACATGTATTACAGAGGTCATTGTATTCCCAACACCAGTAGTGTTACCAATAATAGGTGCAGGTGCTTGTATTGGAGATATCGTCTCCATTCCTGGTAACTTTGCAGGTGGCACCCCTCCTGTGATGTATACGTGGACAGACTTAGGGACAGGTACAGCTACAGGGTATGTGTTGACTGATCTAGACCAACCAGCCTTAATATTAGATGCTAGCGTTGCGACATTGGGCACAGTAGAAGTAGAGTATATGGTCATTGATTCCAACGGTTGTCCATCCGATCCTGTCGCAGTAACTCTCAATATCAATCCAGTACCATTCATTGATTTGCAACCAATGAATGCATTTGTATGTAATGGAGCAGATGCAGTGTTCTCAGTGTCAGCAAGTATTGATGATGCACCACACTTGACACCAACATCCAGTCCGTTGACTGTAGACTTTCAAGTGAATAGTGGTTTGACATGGGTGACATTCTCTACTGCTATTGCAGCGAGTGGTGATCTTGTAGATTTCGTATTGCCAGCATCAGATATCACACCATGCACACGTGTGAGGTTTGAGATAACAGCCGATCATACTCTTGACCCAGATTGTACTGTTATGAGCGATGAGGTATCCATCTTCGTCAATGAGGGTATGACGTTATCGTGTAATGACAATATCAACCTAAGTGTCGCATCAGATTGTAGTCTAGAATTATTCGCTGGGATGTTCCTAGAAGGAGAGCCATCTGATGTGTGTGGGGTCAATTCACTCGATTTCTTTGAAGCGTTCTATGCGGTGACAGTGCAATCAGGTGGGGTTGATATCGATCTCTCAGATGTGAGTGATCACATCAGTGATGACTTGACATACATGGTAACAGACGTCTGTAATGGAGCAGTGTGCTGGGGTAATCTCAATATCGAAGACAAGATAGCACCCCAGATCGTTGACTGTCCATGTAGTGAAGTTTTGACACAGACACCTATCGAAGAGTTTACAGGTACATTAGATGCAGATAGTCCGACTTTCAACCGACCGTTTGGATTGGGAGGTGCATGTGGGCCGAGTGGAGTAGGTACAGCAGTATCGTACGAGACATTTGAGTTCTCTACAGATGCAGACTGTATCTCAGGAGATTTCGAAGTAACGATATTTGCAGGAGATAGTTTCTTAGCATTGTATCAAGATAGTTTTGATCCATTAGATCCATGTGGCAATATGGTGACGAATAATGATGATGGAGGAGCAGGGCTACTGAGTCAGATCACGGTGATGTTATCAGCAGGGACTGATTACATCTTAGTAATGACGACATTCGCTAACAATACATTCGGCGACTTTACGATTACAGCAATCGGAGATGGCTGTCAATTACTAAGTGTAGCAGAAGATCCAGATTGCTTCTTCAAGTGCTACGAGGTAGATAATGTACTGAATAGTACAGCTTGTACAGCACTTCCAGAGATAGAGAGTTGTAATGATTACGAACTAGACTTCAGTGATGAGATAGAGTACGATGATTGTGGTAATACGATAATCACAAGGACATGGTTAGTGTCAGAGGAATCAGAGCATGGATCACTGTCAAGTACATGTAGTGGGACATATATCTTCGAGCCAATGACAATCGAAGAAGTGGTGTTGCCACCACTGACAGTCATCCTAGGATGTGGAGCTGATTCTAGCCCAGAAGCAATCGCAGCAGCCTTTGATGATCCAAATACGACAGATGATCAAGGATGTAATCCAGGAAGTGATGATATCATAGAGAACAATGAAGGATATAGCACAGCTTACCCAACATTCAATATCAAGGGATGTGATGGCGAGTTACATGCTCAGCCGATCGCAAATCAAGTGTGTAGCATCTATGCGATCTACAGTGACCAAGTGCTGTCAGCATGCGGAGAAGACTGTGCAGGTAACGAGAAAGTAATCAGAACATGGACATTGATCGACTGGTGTACGCAAGAGCAAGCGACACATGTACAAGTCATCAAGTCAGAAGATCTAGATGCACCGGAGATCACAGCGACAGATGCGACGATGAGTGTCAACCCATGGGGCTGTGTAGCGAGTGGAGAGTTGCCAGCACCAGAGCATCTCTTCGATGCATGTAGTAAGGATGTGAGCTATACAGTAGCAGGGCCAGCAGGTACGACGATCGTGTCAGTGAATGGAGACGGTCAAGCACCATACGGGATAGTAGGAGCACCAAAGGGAGAGCATCTGATCGTATACACAGCAATAGATTGTTGTGGAAATACAGCGTTAGCAACGATGACATTGACAGTAGTAGATGATACACCACCGACAGCGATAGCCTTAGAGAATATCGTAGTGAGCCTGACAAGTGGAGGGTTTGACGAGGGTGGAGTAGCGAAGCTATTCCCAGAGAGTATAGATAATGGCTCACATGATGGAGATTGTGGACCAGTAGCCTTGGAGATCAGAAGACCAGCAGGAGTGCCAGATTGTGGTAATGTTGGGAATAATGGTTACAACAACAATGTGACATTTAACAACAATGGAGATCCAGAGGATAACAATAATGATACAGATGGCGGACAGTCAGTGAAGTTCTGTTGTGAAGACCTCTCAGACGGAGAGACATATACAGCAGCAGATGGTCAGATAGTGACATTTGCAGATAGTATGGTAGTAATCTTACGAGTGTGGGATGATGGTAACTGTGATGGTATCGCAGGAGGACCAGACGTAGCAGGAGTATCAGATAATTACAATGAAGTCTGGGCATATGTCCAAGTAGAGAACAAGTTGCCACCAGTAATCGTCTGTCCACCAGATGCATCTATCGGATGTAACATGGACTGGAGCTTACACTTGGATGGAGCATCAGCACCTACGGAGCAGGAACTTGCAAGGTTGACAGCCCCTGACTTCGGTACAGGTATCGCGACAGGCGCAGGCGTATGTGGTGGAGTATCGATCACATATTCAGATAGATACAATGAAGATCTGTGCTACGATAGGAACAATGAGATCACAAGAGAGTGGTGTATCGAAGGGACGAATATCTGCTGCGATCAGAGAATAGATATCGTGAAGGTAGGAGCATTTGACCCAAGTACGATAAGCTGGAATAGTGGTTTCCCAGAAGAAGAGATCACACTCGGATGTCTAGGCGAAGATCCGATGCAAGAGCCATCATGGACAGAAGCACCATGTGACTTGATAGCATGGACAGTAGTAACTGATACGTTCTATATCGAAGGAAATGCAGCAGACTTTGGCTGTATCAAGGTGGTGAATGATTATACAGTAGTAGACTGGTGTGCAGATGCGGAGTATACATTCACGCAAGTGATCAAGGTGATTGATGATACAGCACCGACACTAGAAGTACCAGAATTATGTGTACCAGTAGTTGATGGATGTGATGCAGGCGTAACCCTGTGTGCAATCGCAGAGGATATGGGAGATTGTGAGAGTCCATGGTTGAAGTGGGAGGTCTTAGTAGATCTGTACGGAGACTGGTCATATGATCATACATTTAGCACATATGTCTCACCGCTTGACCCGAACTTTGGAACAGGAGTCAATGAGTACTATGTGCCAGCAACAGCACCAGGAGAGGAGATGTGTATCACACTACCGACAAGTGTAGCGAGTAGTAAGTTCTTACACAGAGCAATCTGGAAGGTAAGTGATGGATGTGGTAACTTCACAAGTGTGACAGAGACATTTGAGGTAGTAGATAAGAAGGCACCGACACCATACTGCTATAGTGTGAGTACAGCCTTGATGGACAATGGAGAGGTAGAATTGTGGGCATGTGACTTTGTGATCAGTGCAGAGGATAACTGTTCAGAGTTATTTACTTATACATTCAATGGACCAGAAGAAGGATTTGAGACACCAGAGTCTACGCCAGGATGGATAGATGCGACAGGTTGCGAAGGTCAGGTATTCACATGTCCGACAAATGGTAATGTGATCTCAGTCAAAGTATACACATGGGATGAGTGCAACAATGCGAATATCTGCTATGTAGAGTTGACAGTAAGTGGCTGTGGCGATGATGAAGGATCAAGTAGAATCGGAGGAGCAGTAGCTACAGAGTACGGACAGGCAGTGGAGAATACGAATATCGAATTGACATCAGCACAACCAGAGTATCCGATGACAGTAATGACAGACGGATCAGGACAGTATAGCAGTGATAATCACAAGAATCTCAATAACTATGCAGTGAGTGCCTACAATAATGCAGATGCGAGAAACGGAGTATCGACATTAGATATCTTGTTGATCCAACGACATATCTTGAACCTCCAGAGTCTGACAAGCCCTTACCAGTATATCTCAGCAGATGCGAATAGTGATGGAGCGATCACAGCAGCGGATCTAGTAGATATCAGGAAGTTAGTACTAGAGGTATATGATGAGTTCCCAAGCAACACATCATGGAGATTTGTAGATGCAGCACAGGCATTGACAACAGCGAATGCCTTTGCATTCAATGAAGTGATAGACATCTTAGCGCTGAGTGCTAATATGGATTCAGAGGACTTCATCGCAAGTAAGATAGGAGATGTGAACAACAGTGTAGTCTTAAGTGCTACAGAGAATGACACAGAGGTAAGGAACGGTAACCTCAACATGAACTTCACAGGTGTGTCTACATCAGAGGGAGTAAGTGTAGAAGTAACAAGTGCTAACTTCAAAGCAATCGCTGGATACCAGTTCACATTGAATACGAATGGTATGGAGCTAGTAAGTGTTGATGCTGGAGCGATCAATGTGACAGATGATAATGTAGCAGTACTTGACGGCAATACAGTAACGATGAGTTGGAACACAACTACACCAGTGACAGTAACGGACGAAGTACTCTTCACATTGAACTTTGTAGGAGGTGATGCGACTGTAGTAGCAGAGATGGAGATCACATCAGAAGCGACAGCAGCAGAGGCATATGATGCAGATCTATCAGTACTCAATGTAGTACTAGGAGAGAATGCAGAAGCAGCATTTAGCCTCGAGCAAAATGAGCCGAATCCATTCAGTACACAGACGACAATAGAGTTTAGCTTACCGACAGCTGGCACAGCAACACTTACAGTGATGGATGTGACAGGAAAGATGGTCAAGCAGATTACAGGTAACTATGCTAAGGGTGTCAATAGTATCATCCTGGCTAAGTCAGAGCTAGCAACAAGCGGAGTACTCTA
>CALLAW010000003.1 GCA_938001865.1 uncultured Saprospiraceae bacterium
TACTCCAGTCTCTCGTATGCTTCCTTATCACTAAGCTTGAAATACTCATCATCTAACTCACTCACTGGGATCAAGTCAAAGCAAGTATAGATAGAATCTTTTGCAGGACTGAAGTCCTTACTCTCGTTCATTGGTTTAATGGTAGTAGGATGATGAGATTTCATCGTACTGAGTAATAGTGTCTCGATAGGTAAGCCCCAAGTCATAGAGTAGTCCTCCTCTAATTGTGGTGTGTCATTGATGATTGCTTTGGAGATGGATCTTGCTTGGCATTTGGCTACGACCTGATGGAGCTTGTCGAGCCTAGTCTGGAACTTCTGTAGACTGCCATACATCTTAGGTAACTGGAGGAGAAAGATCGCTAGACTCACGCCTAATACGACTTGCCTTCTCTTGATACTTGGGATGACTTCATAGACGAATGGAGTAACCATGATCACACTCAAGCACATCCATTGACTCTCAAAGTAGAAGAGATTCTGTGATGTAATCTCTACAGAGTGAGTAAGTACGACCAAGAGATAGTAGACCATAATACTGCTTATGGTCAAGCCAAATTTGAGATAAGATCTGTCTCTTAGGAGTTTGATCAATCCGATCATGCAGACAATCACTGCGACCCAATATCGAGTAAGGAGAAGCTTGATAAACGAGACGGACTGACCATTGGTGATCGCTACTGTAACCTTGGAGAGTGAGGCTGTCTGTACACCATCGAGCTTAGCTCCGTCATACCATGACTCCTTGCTCATCCAGTATCTTAGACAGACATATGCGACTATCAAGAGAGAGTAAGTGATGAGAAATTTCCAACTGGTACGTGTCTGAGGCAATCGATGGAGAGAGAGATAGACCCATACAAAGCCAAGTGGTACAGCAATCAAGATGTGAGAGATAGTGGCTAACCAGAGCAACGCTGCCATCGCTACGTGGGTGATGAGTGGCACTTGCCACAGCTGCTCACGAGCATAACTATAAAGACCTAGGAATCCTATCAGATAGCCCATCGCTTGATGCACTTCGTTATTGGGCCAGAAGTAGACATCACTCACGATAAATGTCAAATAACAGCAAAATAGTGTCGCTAATCGATACTGCTTGAGAGAGTATCCACAATAGAGTATCACTGCACCGAAGAACAGATAAAAACTTAACGAGTAACTGAGCATGATTAGGCTGAGTGGTAGTCCGAGTAGACTCGCAACTAATGGAAACATCTGTGTGATAAATGCTCCGTACCGATGCTCAGAGATCACAAACCAATCTTGCTGAATGATCTCAAATGTGATAAAAGCTGGATCGACAAAAAGGATCCTCTCTTTGAAGAAAAAAGCAGAACAGACGAGAAGTAGACCTACCGCAAGGGTTCCGATGGTGAATAATATTTTTTGAGATTCTTGTGATTCCATTATTCCTTCTGTTTAAATCTAGGAATAGCTTCGCCATCAACGGTTACAGTTTCGAAGAACATCTCATAGGGTCTCACCCAGAGCTTCATGTCACCATAGAGTGGACGGTAGAGGACAAGTATATCACCAGTCTCTGAGTGGGTGACTGTGTCTATGACCTCGTAGTCTTTGCCCTTGTAGTGTCTGTATTTACCTTTGATTATTTCTTTCATCTGTCTGAGCAATTGGGTTGTTGCTGGAGCTCTGCTTGGTGCTCATCTAGTAGCGATTGTCAGCAGCAATATTTAAGTCCTTAATCACCTTCTCTGATATGAGTTTCAGTTCTTCACTGACTTCTATCCCTGACTCAGTATATCCATCATCATCAATGTCAAATACTGAGAGCAATGTATACTCAAAATTGTCCTCACCCGCTGCATTCCAGTCAGCTTGGAGGGCCTTGTTTCTATGAGATCCAAGTTTGAGTTCAAATCGGTGTCTGTTCCACTTTGCATTTACGTCAGTACTTGTATCGATGAGGACCTTGCCACTCCGCTTGTTGAGTACTTGGAAGACACCTGCAGTAGGTATTATTTGTTCGTATTCTTTGATGAGTTGGGTTCGTGTCTTCATTTTTATGTAAGTCTGATGATGGTGTTGTATCTCCTCTATGTCGAAAGTACTCAATCTAATAACTACACCAATAATATTACAGCCCAAAATGTCAATACAAAATATCTCAATGTGGAATCTTGAGGGATAAGAGCTCCAGTGTGATGATTCTGTCAAGTTGATGGTAATGAATCTCTAGAGTCCGTAATCCTTTAGTAAGAATATCTATCGGAGATAGAAGTATGGAAGGTTACACTACGGCCTTGGATAATAAGAGTGAGCCAGCACATAAGCTCCAAAAAAAACTCTAACAAATTCCGAGACCTAACTCAAATCAAGTTGGTAATAGTGTAACTTTACATGACTAATGATGGTAATAACGGTATGATTTCATTCAAAGGTAAAACAGTATTCGTCTTAGCTCCTCACACTGATGATGGAGAGCTCGGATGTGGTGGTACGATCAGTAGGATACTTGAGGATGGTGGCAAGGTCTACTATGTGGCATTCTCCACTGCTGATGCATCAGTCCCTCCAGAGTTTCCACGTAATCAGCTGGAGATAGAGGTGATGCAGGCGACGCATAAGTTGCAGATACCGACTGACCAAGTGATTGTCTATAAGTACGAAGTCCGCAAGCTCAATTATGCCAGACAAGAGATATTGCAACAGCTCGTAGATCTGAAGAAGGCACACAACCCCGATATCGTATTCCTCCCATCGTCTAAGGATATTCACCAAGATCATGTGACTGTCACACAGGAAGGCATAAGAGCATTCAAGCAGAGTACGATCCTTGGATATGAGTTGATCTGGAACAATCTCTCCTTCAATACTGACTGCTTCATCAAGCTCGATCGGAGACATATAGACCAGAAGATTGCAGCGCTACAAGAGTATAAGACTCAGGCGGGCAGAGACTATATGAGTGGCAAGTTTATCGAGTCATTAGCTCATACGAGAGGTGTGCAGATCGGTGAAGAGTATGCTGAGACATTTGAGGTCATTCGATGGATATTTTAAATCAGAGAGGACAGTGAAGCGAGTAGCTATTCATCAACCTAATTACTTTCCTTGGATGGGGTACTTCCTCAAGATGGCAAGTGTCGATACCTTTATCTATCATGATGCAGTGACCCTCAATACACGTGGATATACCAGACGTTGCTATCTCAGACCTCGGGTCAATCAGGATAATCAAAGACTCAGTGTCACCCTCTCTCATCCATCTCAGAGTCAATTGATCCAAGAAGTCAAGCTCTCAGATGATAGGCAGTGGCAAGCACACCACTGGAATATTATCAGCCTCACTTATCGCGAGAGCCTGCACTACGATACCGTATCACCGTGGATCAAGGACCTTATCTATAATGACTCAGAGACTCTCCTTGCAGATCACAATAGACTGGCGATCGGATCTATCGCAGAGTATCTTGGAATCGATGTGGAGTGTGTCAATAGCTCAGAGTATACGCTTACACAGGACGAGACCAATGCGAAGCATATCAGTCTGATCACTCAGGTAAATGGTACACATTACGTCTCAGGGACTGGAGGCAGAGCATACCAACAAGATGATATCTTCGCAGAGAGCGGTATCAACCTGACCTATCTTGACAGTTATGATCTCTTAAGTACAGAGGTAGGTACTCAACGAGCACAGTTGTCTATCTTAGATTATTTATTCGACTATAGTCAAATGGAACTGCACAATATCATAAATAAACTCGTCGGATGAATCAACGACTCAAAGCTCTCATCCATTTCTACGTTCACTCCAATTTAATGGACATCTTTGGGGTATTGCTGATCTTAGCAATCTGTTTATGGCGACGCTTCCATGAGACAGTCTATCTTGATGGAGAGGTACTCGTCAATACTGGAGGGCAATATTCACAATTGATCGCTGGGGGAGGATTTCCGCTTGGTTACTACGCGATGTGTGCAGCTGTACTCTCAGTACTCTCTGGGAGATTTACTGCCAAGCAAAATAACTTTGGCAATATCCTGGGGATAGTCATTGCTGTCACTTCAGGTGTCTTGGACTATCTGTTTGGCAATCATTCTGCAGTGATTACATATCCGATCACATTTGCAGCAGCGAGCTTTGCGACATACAAGTGGTCTACGGGTATCAAGATAAGGCAGATAGATAGACAGTATTACCTCATCTTAGGGAGTGCATTATTGTTAGCTTTTGGGTTAGTTCATCTTGGGTTTTACTTGTTTGGAGGTAAGCCAGGCTTTGTCTTTCGCAATAGTGTGGCACTGATCTTTGGACTGTCACTCGCTGGCAATGTTAGCAATGCCTTCAAGTATCAAGAGACATGGTTCAATTGGATGGCGTACAATGTGCTCCAACTCATCAAGAATACTCTCCAACTCAACTTTGCCAATGTGATTAAGTATATCTTCTATATGGTGAGTGCAGTGATCACATACTTTGACTGGAAGCTCAATGGAGATATCAACCAACACAGACCATCACCTTAGCATCTTAGGTGTGTCTCCAGTAGAGATTTTTTGTACATTAGATCAATCATCCTTATCCACGATACATGGCATACGACGAACACTTAGCAGACCGCATCCGAAGAGTCTTTTCAGATCTCAAAGCTCCAGTATCGGAGCGGAATATGATGGGAGGTAGAATCTTCTTCCTAGATGATAAGATGCTCTGTGGTATCCATATCGATAAGAAGTATGGTGACTCTCTACTCATGCTCAGAATCGGAGAAGAAGCCTACGCTGATGCAATCAAGGAAGAGTACACATTACCGATGGATTTTACTGGTAGACCGATGCGTGGATATCTCTTCGTCACTCCTGAGGGATTTGATCTAGAGGATGATCTAGAGATGTGGTTACAGTTAGCTATTGACTACAATCCACAGGCCAAAGCAAGTAAAAAAAGAAAACCAAAATCATGAAGTATATCCTCTATCTCCACGCTATCATCGAGGTCATTGGTGGTGTAGTATTCTACACTGCTCCTTACTTTATCCTTGAGATGGGTAATGACCAGTCATTGCTCTTCATGACTAAGATCTATGGGATCATGGCAGTCATCTTGGGTGTAGTCAGTATGGAGATAGCAAGGAGCTGGGAGTACCATCCACTCTACAAGAGGATCTACTTAGTCCTGATGGGGATGCATGTCTTGATCGGATTTAGTTGTTATGGATTCTATCAGGCGGGGGTCATCTCTCTCGGTGGTGTGATCACTCACTTGGGATTCAGTGTATTGATGATGGTAATGTACTTCAAGGACTTGCCACACTTTGGCAGTCATAAGTAGGATGATAAGACAGTTACTTGCCCATCCGACTTCCGATATGCATATGCTCAGATTGACTGTAATTACCTCATCCTAGCATAGGATAATCTGCAATCTATCTATCCAGCGATATGATTGAAGATCTATCGCGATCTCTGTGAAATAAAAGCAATTTGCATTGGGCATTATTTAAGAGAATCCAAATGTTAGAGTTCTATTACTGTGAGTGATTATTGTGGATTATCATCATGCTTATTCATACATTTGCGCCACAGATGGCAGACAACGACTGCTATACTGTGACACGAACAAAATTATCAACACCCTAAGTAAGTAAGAGATGAAGATTGATCAGAATAACCCTTGGCACAAAGTAAATATCGGTAATAATACTCCCGATATCGTGAATGGCATCATAGAGATCCCAAAGAACACAAGAGCAAAGTACGAATTAGATAAAGAATCAGGTCTACTGATGATGGATAGAGTATTGTACTCATCGATGTACTATCCAGCTAATTATGGATTTATCCCTAGGACGTACTGTGATGATAATGATCCACTCGATATCCTCATCCTCTCACAGATAACTGTAGTGCCGATGTGTATCGTATCAGCCAAAGTCATCGGAGTGATGCGGATGATTGACAATGGTGAGTTTGATGATAAGATCATCGCCGTTGCAGAGAATGACATGAGTGTCAGTCACATCAATGATATCTCTGAGCTCCCTCCACACTTCTTCAAAGAGCTCAAAAATTTCTTCGAAGATTACAAAAAATTAGAGAACAAGACAGTTGTCATCGAAGAGTTCCAAGATGCCAAGATCGCTAAGCAGATTATCAGACAGAGTATGATAGACTACGACGCTTATGTACAGCAAGATGCCGACCTAGTATTGGCATAGTAGCGATTGGATTGTATCATCGGTACCAACCGATCTCTTGATTGTCATGTCAGTTACAAGGTATAGTCAGTTGCAAGGCATAGTCAGTTACAAGATATAGTCAGACACAAGGCATACGCTTAGGCTTGGTCAGTAGAGTAGAGTAGTCTCTGAGAGACGACTTGATGACATATGACGTTATGCCCTTTATGCTCTTATGCCCCTACGACTCTACGCTTGGACTCAGGTAAGTAATCACAGCATCCACGATCTCCTCACAGGCATTGCCACTGCCATAGACACTCTCGTCCAAGCGTCTCTCTGGTCTGAGAGTCATCGCATCAAGGATAGCTCTTGTCTGCGGTCCGACTACTTGGTGCAAGCCTGAGTCAATCGTCTCAGTCCACTCCGTCTGTGTATCTATGATGATAGCAGGGATCGAATGGAAGTAAGCTTCCTTGATCAATCCTCCTGAGTCTGTGATGCAGTATGAAGCATTGCTCAAGAGTGCCTGTGTCGTGAGATATGGCAACGGTCCTAGCACAGTGATATGATCATGCTCTAAGTATGCACCTAAGCCATGGGTAGCTATCGCTTTTGCCGTCCTAGGGTGAAGAGGGAATATGACTCTCTGGTCGATAGCAGCAAGTGCTTTTAGGATGTTTTCTAGATTGTCTTTCACATCAGTATTGACTGCTCTATGGCAGGTCGCAAGGATGTAATTCGCAGGGAGATGATATTGCGATTGCACTTGCGTAAATGCGACATCTATCTTAGATTGGAGTTGCTTGATGAGGTCATATGTGACATCACCTACGAAGTATGAGACTCCAGGTACCTGCTCATGAGCTAGCTGGAGGTAAGCAGATCGGGAAGGAGCGAAGAGTAGGTCACTGATCGCATCGATAGCCCTCTTGTTGACTTCTTCTGGGATACTCATGTCGTGCTCTCTGAGTCCAGCTTCTACATGTGCTACTGGTCGATTGGACTTGGCCGCTGCGAGTGTACCAGCGAGGGTAGAGTTAGTATCTCCATAGACGATTACTAAGTCTGGATCGAGGGATTGGAGGCTCTCATCGATAGCTACCAATGCTCGTCCGACGAAGCTTGGTTGTGTATCTGCCTTGATACTGAGAGAGTAATCAGGATGAGGTAATCCCAACTCTATCACGAACTCTGACGATAGACTCTCAGTGTAGTGCTGACCAGTATTGATGATCGACTGTTTGATCTGAGCTTTTGTGCTATTGGCAAATGCTTGATAGACTGGTGCTAGTTTCATGTAGTGTGGTCTATTCCCTACGATATGTGTGATGTGTATCTTCAACTTGGAGTATCTGTATGAGTGATAAGTGTCTGGAATTGGCTCTGCCAAGATAAGGTGCTATTGATGGCATCTATGTCGACGCTTGTGACTGATTGATTCTCTATCCATGCCTTGACATTTGACTTGATCACAGTGGCGAGTTGGTCGATACTATCGTGAGATGTGTAGTGGACATGACCTAGCTTGTATCGGTCATGTAGAGTGTCTATCTCGGGATCTCGTATGCCATTTACAAGAGTGAGGATATGATTGGTAGCTCCCATGTACTCATAGAGCTTGCCAGTCAGTATGCCCGTGTAGCCAGGGGTCGCTGATGTCAGGAGGAGATTGCAGTGGGATCTCGATTGGATATGGAGGGCATCTTGTGTGGCTACCATACCCTTATTCTCCAGGAGATGATCGAGACCGTGGCGGGCTACTAGCGATTGGTACTGAGCCCCGTCCTTACCAGCATAGATGAGTTGGATCTGGTCATCCTGTATCTGTTGCTTATCCCTCAGGACATTGATCGCTTGGAGGAGTGGGCTAGGGTTGCGATGATCACCATAGAGAGAGCCAGTATATGCGATGGTATATCTGGGATAGAGAGGGACTTGCGGTCTGATATTGACTCCATTGCTCAGGGTGACGACATTGTGATGTAAGTGCCGTAGTCTCTGCGATACACCATCTGATACTGTGACGATCTTGTCTGCTATGCTGAGGATATTCCGATTGAATCTCTCTTGCCATCTGCGATTGAGGTAGAGCTTGTAGAGAGGATCTATATCGGCATCTCGGAAGTCAGCTATCCAGTGAGTCTTGGGATATTTGGCCTTGAGCCTAGCCGCAATAGCATGATCACTATATGGTCTGAATGATGAGTAGATATATGCGTCTGGGTGCTGATCTAGGTACTTACTCCCGATCTCTACACCCTGTCTGATGTATTGTCTCCCACCTTCGCCGATCCAGAGATTGAGAGGATAAGTATGGATAGCTTTGACAGCAAGTCGCTTGACCAATCCACTCTTGGCAGAGTGGTCATAGTGCATAGATGTGGGCTTCTTCTTCCCTCTATTGGTACGGTGATCGTTGGTCTTGAGCGGGGTGATATCGTAGTGGTCTACTGAGTGGCTGTGATCACTTGGCAGGATGTTGCGATTGGTAGTAGTGAGTATCTTGAGTGAGTCTACATGGTTGTGCCACTCGTGGGCAAATGCCGCATTACGCTTACACCCAATAGAGTGAATTGGCGGAAAATAATAGTGGATTAAGAGTGCTGCGTTTCGCTTCATGCAGGTGAGATGCCTCTGAGATTTTTTATCAGATGATTACTGATCAAAGTTACGACACTTTTGCCGTTATCTTCTTGTCGGAGCATTTCTGCGGAGATATTGAGAGCTGCAGTTTTGTACTTGGGATTTTGGTAGAGGTCTACGATGGAGTCTTCTATGGATGGCTTGAGCTTGCTGACTCCTATGCCACTGGGTCCCATTCCACTATTGGCTACTATTTTGTTCCAAAGAAACTGGTCAACGATATGTGGAATGATCATAGAGACACAACCATACTTAGCGGCTAGATGAGTCGTGCCAGATCCACCATGATGGATGACTCCATAGACCTGAGGGAGCAACCAATCATAAGGGACTCTCTCTACGATATGGAAGAGCTCGGGATCGAGGGTAGACAGATTGACCAAGCCTCCAGCGGCAGTATTGATGACTGTAGGGATGCGATGCTTGGCTAAGAGATCAGTGAGCAATCTTGTCTTGCCTTCTGGGTCAGGATTATTCATAGATCCAAATGTCAAGAGCATCACTTTAGCATTTCGTTGTAAGAAATCGACGAAGTCTTGAGGCGGGTCCCAATGCTGAGTTTTATTTCTTTCTTGGTATCCGACAAGGTGGGTTTCTGGTCCCCATCTTTCGTCTCTTGGAAAGAGTGACGGCGAGATTGTAAAGATCATTGGTGTTTCAGAGTATACTCTTTTGACTGCTTTTTTAGTGACTTCTAATGGTTTGACCATTCGCTTATTGTAAGTAAGTACTGTCTTTACGATAGCTGCACCTGTCAGTTTATAAGTCCAGCGATTGAATCTCTCACCCAAGGTAAATGGTATGCCTAGCGTTGGATATGAAGAGGTTGGTTTTACGATGCAAGGGACAGGACTCAACATTAATGTCTTTCTAGGATTGAGAACTTCCCATGCAGTAGGGTAGATGGACTTGACATGGTAGATGATGAGATCAGGATTGAAGTCTTCGATGGCATCTTGCTCGATCTGCATGTGAGTATCATGAAGTTCTTTTGTGCCTTGGTACAGTTTCCAGTAGAGCTTCAGTTTGGCAATTCTACTCAGATCACCACCCATAATATCCTTCCCATCAGACGTCTCTAAGAGCTCTAGGAACTTCGTCCCTAAGCTATAAAATGGAAAACCCTCTTCCTCAGCTAAGTGTGCAAATTGCTCAGGAAAGCAACATCTAAGATTATCAAACCCACTCTGCTTGAGTAAGGCTCCTACTGCAAGGAATGGCTCGATGTCACCTCGACTACCGATGGCGATGAGAAGTATCTTAGCTTGTTTGATGTTTTGCATTTACGTAAGTGAGTCTCAGGCTGTGATGTGATAAACATACGAATTTTTGAGATTCATGTCCTTAAGTCATTTCTCCATTCTCGTTCATTAAGCTATTCACTTCTCTCTGAGTATCTGTCTGATGTCACTGCTTTTGAGTAAATATTCGTTGACAATTAATTTTTTTGGTAACTTTATACTTATTGATAACAATCAGATGGGTCAATAGGAGATACTGTGTTATATAGAAGCAGGTCATTATCTTATGTCAGTGATCATTGATAAAATTAAAATCACTCATCATGAATCAAGTAAAATCTTTGCTCTTTGGAATCGTCTTATTGCTTCCTATCGTTGGTATCTCTCAGACCACTGCTGCAGGATTCAGTCCCAATACCAGATTCAATCCCAATACCATAAGTATCGAGACTGGTATTGTCAAGGTAAGAGGTGATGTAGGTTCTAAGCTATTAGATGGTAAGACCATCGGAATAGCATATCAGCGACTACTTAATCGATTCTTAAGTCTCGAAGCTGGATACATTTATTCGATAGGGAGGGGAGTAGATGATGTAAATATTGGTGAAAACATCTATAACGGTGCTCCATGGAGACCCAATCACCAGTACAAGTTGCACCAATTAGATCTCTTAGCTGGCATCCACAAAACGGTAATGGAGAGAGTTGAAATCAGGGCACAATATGGAATCGGATTATATACTCACTCTACATCTGCTAACTATCTCGATGCAGCTGGACAACCCTATCAAGATGCTAGCCAATCTCTTGACGCTACATACGAGACTGGAGGTTTTATAAAAAACGGAATATTTAGAGTTAATGATGTGAATTTTATATTGTCTCATAATCTTTCATTACGAGTAGGATATGCAATTACCTCTCAGTTGAGTATAGGATTGTCTAGTGATTTTATATTCTCTGATAATGATTATATTGATGGAGTCAAGCAGCGATCATCAGAGGATATCACTTCGGATACAGATATTGTAAGTAGATTGACTCTATCAGCTAGCTACAGTTTGTAGTAATCAGAGTATTAATTCCACTCTGCCATATCCCTACTTCATCGGAAACTTCAACAAACTCTG
>CALLAW010000004.1 GCA_938001865.1 uncultured Saprospiraceae bacterium
TATTTTGATACTGAAAAGATAAGTTTTAGAGAATTCTCCTATATTTGCATTCCAATTTAAGGAAAAATTGGTCGCGTGGCCGAGTGGCTAGGCAGAGGTCTGCAAAACCTCGTACGGCGGTTCGAGTCCGTCCGCGACCTCCAAAAAGGGTTGTCTCCAAAGAGACAGCCCTTTTTTTTGTCCCATCCGGACTCGTGTGTTGTTGCATTCTGTGAACGGTGGTTCACAGTTTCTTCATTTCTTCATGCCTGTTGGCATTCAGATTTTGCTGGGGCAAAACCATTCAGTCATGTCCGCGACCTGTCATGAAGATTATTGATCTAACTTAAAGGCAAAAAGTGAGAAGCACAGATGCAATAAGATCTGAATTCAACAGCTATACATGCTGCGATACTCACTCTGATTCTAATCTAACATTTAATTTTTGATCAAATTGAAACATAAAATCTATCTCTGACTGTTATAATGGTGTGAGTAAACTAAATGAAAAATGAAGAGTATCTTATCAGGTGTCAGATCGATCACAATTGCAATGGTAGCCATACTCGTCCTCGTGGGTGGTAGCCTGATTGCACAGGAGTCACAATTGGCAACACAGTACTACAGGGATGGCGAATACCAAAAGGCAGCAGCCCTCTACAAAAAACTTAGTGACAATTACAAAGGAAAGACTAATTACTACTTCAATAGCTATATCAAATCTCTGATCGCAGCCAAGGAGAGTGAAACTGCTGAAAAAGAACTCAAAGCGGCAATCAAAAAAAATAAATCTAATTCTGAACTCTACGTCTCATATGGTGATATGCTAGAGGCATTGAATGAGCCAGAGAGAGCCAAAGAGCAATATCTCGAAGGGATCAATGTCCTTGGTCCAGATGTGAGTAATATCATGCGACTCGGTTCGGCATTTGTCCGGAGTGCCAAGTATGATCTTGCAGAAGAGACTTATCAGAAGGGAGTGCAACTCATGGGGGACGAGAAGATCTTTGCAATGAACTTAGCTGATCTCTACAGACGTAAGGATGATCACCCTAAGATGATCCAATATTACCTCAGTGGGATACGCTATAATCCTAAGAACTATAATACCATAAAGAATGCTCTGCACAGGTATATTACAGAGGATGGTTACACAGAGCTCAAAAAACAACTCTATGTCAACATCAAGGACTATCCAGATCAGATCGGATATGTAGAGCTCCTGCAGTGGACATTCGTCCAAGAGCAAGACTATGCAAGTGCATACAGACAGGCAAGATCTCTAGATCGTAAGCTAGAAGAAAATGGTATCCGAGTATTCAACCTCGGGAATCTAGCGAAAGATGACGAAGACTATCCTGCAGCAATCAAGGCATACTCTTATATCGTAGAAGATAAAGGTCCTAACTCTACCTACTACGTCAATGCTAATAAGTCTATCCTGCAGTGCAAACAAGCAATGATTATGGGGGACTTTGTCTATACTGATACTGACTTAGACACCTTGGACAATGAATATGCAGCCTTCGTGGATCGATTTGGGGTCAATACGAGTACAGCTACGATCATCGTAGAGTACGCCGAGTTCCTTGCTCTCCATAGAGGGAAGACCAATAAGTCCATCCAACTCCTCGAACAACTCAAACAAATCAACGGATTACCATCAGAACAAAAAGCATATATCAAACTTGATCTTGCTGATTATTACTTGATTAGTGGAGATATCTGGGAGGCAACTCTCCTCTATAGTCAGATAGATAAGGCCCATAAAGAAGAGTATGTCGGAGAGCTAGCAAGATATCGCAATGCAATGTTTTCCTATTACACAGGTGACTTTGAATGGTCTCAAGAGCAATTTGACATCCTCAAGTCATCTACATCTAAGCTGATCTCTAACGATGCAATAGATCGGTCGGTCTTCATTATGGATAATCTAGGCTTAGATACCACTACAGTACCGATGGAGCTCTATGCAGAGGCAGAGCTATTGGCATTTCAGAATCGACATACTGCATCATTTGCCAAGTTAGATAGCATCTTACTTGCCTGGCCAGAGCATGGACTGAAGGACGATATCCTATATGTCAAAGCAAAGTCATATAGACAACAAATGAAATATCAAGAGGCTGTAGATGCTTACAAGACCATCATCAGTGACTTCCCAGAAGACATTAGATGTGACAATGCTCTGTACGAGTTAGCAGAGCTGTATGAGCACCAATTAGACAATCCAGAGAAGGCCAAAGAACTCTATGAAACAATATTCATAGATTACTCTAATAGTACCTTCGCGATAGATGCGAGGAAACATTTCCGACGGCTTAGAGGTGACACTGTCCAGTAGGTGATTGGCAATTGTGATCGTTGATGTACGTGCAGTTAACAGCTGAGAGTTCGACTGGCGTCTGACTTCATTTTTTTTCTTATGAGGCGATTACATTTACCTACGAGTACACTTGCGTAAATGGGTGTGTCAGCATGACGATCATAAGAGTAACTTATCTATCTCTCCGATACTATAGTCAAGTCTACTCCTCAGCTCTCTGAAGAAGCGGAGCCTCTCTGACTTCCCCTCTCTCGAGATCTTGAAAGAATGGATGAGTACTTGATCGAGCCACTTCTTGACTAACTTGGCCACAGTAGGGGAGATGCAATTCATATAATTGGGACTATCCATCATCGAGTAGACTGATGAGAAGTGAACAGACTGACCATAGATCAGATTGGCACTGTCAATGACCTGATTATTATAGATGCTTATTTCATTTTTCACTGTTTCCTTTTGTTTCTTAGCACTATACTTGAGACCTTCTTCAGCACTTCGTTCAAGATAATTGAAGAGTTGTCTGAGCTGTTCTTTGAGGATATTTATCTCAGATAAGTCAGTAAGGAGATTGTTGACTAGCACGTACTTTATCTGCTCGATTAAGGAGTCCAAAAATCTAATATTCCAGATTTCTATTCCTTTGATTTGGAGATAGCTATCAAGGATGCCCTCCCTAGCTTCTTCAAACTCTTTCAGTCGTTCATTGTACATCCTGATGCTGAATGCTCGATCATCACTATATTCTGACTTCCAATTAGTGATGTCCCAGATATAGAGTTTGAGAGTAATGAGAGCTGGGAATTGTAAGAGATGAAACATCGCAATCTCATTAGAGATAAAGATAAATTCAATGTCATCATATTGGACATATTTACCAAAGTGGAGTGAGATATTTTGAAGGTACTCTACTGGGTGCCGAGGTATCTTCTCTATCGCATCAAGGTGGAAGACATTGTCGCTTGGTCTACCTAAGTATGTACTGAGTGGGATGTTGTACTTGAGAGCTAATAGCTCGAGATCATCCATGCTGAGCCCAACTTGGCCAGAGAGTTTTTTGTAGGCGGTGCTCTTACTTATATCTAGGTCTTCCATCAACGCAGTGATCAATTTTTGACGCTTAGGGTAGAGTCCTGAGACGTAACCGATGATTTTTTCTTGAAGTGTTTCCATATGATATTTAGTGAGTTTGGATCAAGCGTTGATCCTTGCCTCTTACGATGGTGAAGTCCTCTATTTGGAGTTAAGATAAGGACTTTAATCTCATTTGCAGAAATATATTCTCAAAATATGAGAAAAAGCAACATTTATGGTGGTTGGGGAGTTATGTTTTCTATGAGATAGAGTATAAAAGTGACGCAATGTCATAATTGTACGGCAGGAGTGAGTACTTATTCAGGTTTCCCTTTATTTTTGTGTGAGTATCGACTCCTATCCAACCATATTAGCTTAAAAATAAATAAATATAGAATATGATCCAATTTACTGAAGAGCACTTAGCTGTAAGAGATGCTGCACGAGATTTTGCTCAGAACGAACTCTTGCCTGGTGTAATCGAGAGAGACACTCATATGACCTATCCTACAGATCAAGTCAAAATGATGGGTGATCTTGGATTCTTAGGCATGATGGTATCGGAGAAGTATGGTGGTGGCGGCATGGACACTCTATCATATGTCATCGCCATGGAGGAACTCTCCAAAGTCGATAACTCTTGCTCAGTAATCATGTCAGTTAACAACTCTCTCGTCTGTTGGGGTCTTGAGACCTTCGGTACTGAAGCACAGAAAGAGAAGTACTTACCTCGGATTGCTTCTGGAGAGACTATCGGGGCTTTCTGTCTTAGTGAGCCAGAGGCAGGAAGTGATGCGACAAGCCAGAGGACTACCGCCATAGATAAGGGAGATCATTACCTACTCAATGGGACTAAGAACTGGATTACCAATGGTGGTTCGTCGAAGATCCATCTTGTCATAGCTCAGACTGATAAGGACAAGGGACACCGTGGCATCAATGCATTCATTGTCGAGGCTGGCTGGGATGGAGTCAAGGTCGGAGCCAAAGAAGATAAGTTGGGGATCAGATCGTCGGATACTCACACACTGATGTATACCGATGTCAAAGTCCCAAAAGAAAATAGAATAGGCGAGGATGGCTTTGGATTCAAGTTTGCAATGAAGGTACTCTCTGGTGGCCGGATAGGTATCGCAGCACAAGCTCTTGGAATCGCAGCCGGTGGGTATGAGTTAGCTGTGAAGTATGCTCATGAGAGAGAGGCATTTGGTAAACCCATCATCAAGCACCAAGCGATCTCATTCAAGCTAGCGGAGATGGCTACAGATATCGATGCGGCACGACATCTCGTACATCGAGCAGCTACACTCAAGGATAATCACCTAGACTATGATATGGCAGCATGCCAGGCTAAGCTCTTTGCATCGAGTGCAGCGATGAAGCATACAGTAGAGGCCGTACAGGTGCATGGTGGTTATGGTTTCGTCAAGGAGTATCATGTAGAGAGGCTGATGAGAGATGCTAAGATTACACAGATCTACGAAGGGACATCAGAGATACAGAAGTTAGTCATTGCAAGGAATATCATGAAGGGACAGCTCTACTCATACGCTTAGGATCAGAGTGCTAGGTAAGTCATATACGATTGCGAGATTTGCTGATATCCCAGTCAAGTTGCATTGGTCATTTGGCTTATTGGTGTTGACATTGATATTCATCGAATATCAGGATCATGGGTCTCTGATAGGCATACTCTATTTGTCAGCGTATATCAGTATCCTATTTGCATGTGTCGTACTGCATGAGTATGGTCATGCCATGATGGCAAGATATTATGGGATCAAGACAAGAGATATCATCTTGAGTCCTATCGGAGGTATTGCACGATTGGAAGAGATTCCAGAAGTCCCTATCAAAGAGCTGCTGATAGCTATCGCAGGGCCGGCTGTCAATCTAGTCATCTCAAGTGTCATCGGAGTGATTTTCTTAATTTCTCGGCAATCATTACTTCCTGATGTCAATGCTATCACTGAGTTGTACAATTTACAGGGTTTGGTATTACTTACGTTCTGGATGAATATTGTACTGTTTGTATTCAATCTTATCCCTGCACTTCCTATGGATGGTGGTCGGATACTGAGGGCATTGCTAAGTATGCGACTGGATAGATTGCTAGCTACACGGATAGCCATGTATATCGGGAAGGCCATAGCGATTGGGTTAGTGGTCTATGGAGTTTACAACCTTGAGTTTATCCTTGCTTTTATTGGTGTATTTGTGTTTTATTCTGCCCAAGCTGAGTACCAAAATCTCAAGTTGAAACGATTGTTGCAGACGACAACCGCGGAGAGCATTATGAATGTCCAATACTCCAAAGTCTCTACCCAGATGGATTATAGTGACCTGATCTCTTTGTATCAACAGACTGGAGAGAATAACTTCTTAATCTTCGATGAGCAGAATACACCGATTGGGAATATCCCCTATCAATTCTTAGCAGACTATGCTAAAGAGAGAACATTGACTCAGGTAAGAGATCTTTACGTAGCCAATGTAACCAAGACGAGGATTGATACGACTCTCTATGACCTCTTCGAGCTAATGCAAAAGCATGGAATAGCCATTGTGGCAGTTGTAGATACTCAAGGTGAAGTCCAAGGAGTCATCGATAGACACCTCCTCCAAGACTGGATGACGTCATCCTCAAGACGTGGATCTATAATCTCCAGATTATTTAGCTGAGAGGAATCACTCCACTAGCCACTGCTCTAGCCAAGTCATATCCGTGAGTCTGCCCGATACCATATCTCTGATAACCAAGACTCCGAGACGCCTCGTCACCATAATAAAAGTTGAAAATAAGATCATACTCAGTTGAGGTCTTATGGGCATGATAGTATTGCCATATCTGTCTGAGTCTCTCCTTGTCAAGATTGTGGGCTTGATTATTGATAGTCTGGGCAACATAGATTTCTTGATGGAGATGATCTGCTAAGGAGTAGAGGTGAGGATGTTGGAGTCTATACTGAGTCCTACTGAGATACTCTCGTGTACGAGTTGCAATTATCACTCTTGTAAATGACTCACTTGACCAAAAGTAGGGAGCACAAAATCGTCGAGTAACCAAGGCATTGATCTTGAACTTACTCTCATAGTCAGTTGTATAGCGATTAGTCCATGCACCATGGAGATCATCAGCAATGTTGAGGACTACGATGATATCGCCTTGATCCGTGTGAGATAGGTTGAGATTAGAGTTGAAGTCAGCTATCGTCTCAGCCATGATCTCTTCTGCATTGAGCTTTTCAAGGGTGTCTATTACTTGGATTATGTGCTCCTTAGCCATGGGATTGTATCCACTGATAGGTAGAGCTAGATCTCCAGGATTACCACCTTGGAGTAGTGAGAGATATGCTTGGAATCGAGAGGATAAAGGCAACGCATAGATTGCCTTGATATCTGATAAGATGGGTCTCAGTTGATATTTCATGTGGTCTGAAATGGGGCAGGTGAGTTCAATGTGATGTAAAATAAAAAAAGCCTTCGGAGTAAATTATTACTGCGAAGGCTTTTGGCACCTTTAGTTGTTTATCACGTTACTTGATCTTCTATTCGATATCGAGATTCAATGTAAATCTCAATGTATTGTCAAGTGGTCCTCTTTGATTGTTCGTCGGTACGAGGTATGAGAGGTTGAATCCATATACATTATACTTCAATCCAAATCCTACAGTGAGGAATTGTCTGTCACCCTTCAATGGATGCTCAAAGAAGTATCCTGCTCTAATTGCAAACTGTCTTGCATACCAATACTCGATTGCAGCTGAGATATTTACCTCTGACATCTCTTCTCCAAATCCTCCTTGAGAATCTGCGAATGAGCCAAATACACCTCCAAAGAGACTCTTCTCTCTATAGTCAGCGATATCATTCATATCTTCATCGTATTCAGGATTTTCTATCATGATACCATCTTCATCAAGGATGTTCTGGGCTACGGGAGTTGGGAGTAAGAGTTTATTGAAGTCTAGGGCAACTGTAAGCATATTATAATCATCAAACTCTAGATCTAATGCTGCTCCGATACCCAAGTTGCCTGGCAAGAAATCTTTGACTTGATCTCTAGTATATGACACTTTAGATCCGAGATTACTGATCACAGCACCGACTCTTAGATTGCTATCATAGCTAGTAATGTCCAATTCTCTATCCCAAGTAATGCTGATGTCAGTTGCAAATGCATTGGCTGCACTAATCGTATTACCTAATTCAGTTTGTTGTCCACCTGCGAGGTTACTATAGATATATTTTGCTGTAATACCTGCGGAGAATCCTGGAGCTAACTTACGAGAGTAGGCTACTGCTGCTTCGAGCTCTCTCGGTCTACCAGTACCTGTAGTGATTCCCTCCTTGTCAGTAAAGTTGATCTCTCCCAATGAGAAGAACCTAAAACTAGCACCTACTGTAGACAAGTCATCTATAGACTTGTACCCAGAGAGATAAGCTAGATAGACATCATTGAGACCCAGATTAGTCAACCATGGAGTAAATGTCATCGAGAGTCCAAAGTCGTTTTCGCTAAATACAAGGTTACTTGCATTGAAGTGCATCGCATCACTTGTAGGTGAGATTGCAATACCTGCATCACCCATCGCTCCCGATCTTGCATCAGGAACAATCCTGAGGAATGGCATCGCTGAGAGTACTGTATTAGGGATACAGTCTCCATTACCATCTATATTACATCCTTTGACTGGATCATATGCAAATTGGGCAAAAGCCTTCGGAGATAGAGCACTACAAAGGAGTACGAGAAGAGAAATTTTAAAGATTTTCATGGAATTGGAAATAAATTAAAACTAGAGTTTTCTTAGTTTGAAATAAGTAATTTTTGTAAGTCGCTGGTTTGAGTTGTATTCGTTTCTAGGTCTAAGAGTTCTATCTTGTAGAAGTAGACTCCTGGTAAGATATCACGCTTACCATGTGACCATTCTATATCAACCTCTCTAAAACCACTACTTGGCCTTATATATTGTAAGTTTTCTATATTTTTTCCTGACGAATCGAAGATATTTATCGTGACCTTTTGTTCTCCTAAAGTACCGATGTGTTCAAATGAAAAATATGTCCTTTCACTCGAGGGATTTGGGTAGTTGATGACATTGACCAAGGTCTCTAGGCTCCCATCACTCACTACAAAACTCAACTCTGCAGTACTGCTATTATTCAAGATGTCCCAGGCGATAAATTCCACAGTATGGAGTCCTAGATCTAGATTATTCAATTGGTATCTCACTTCACCACTCTTATAGTCTCCGATATTACTGATGTAAAAGTCGTTGACGATATAGGATTGGTTATCGTCTTGATCAAGAGTTGCTTTGAGATCATGACCGATACTTGTATTGCTCAGGTTGATCCCATTCTCATCGGACAGCACAGCAAGTAATACTGGCTCACTATTGGTAATGCCACCATCTTTGAAGTGAGTATCATTCATGTAGAGATCGATGATTGGTCCTTCATTATCTGAGAGGTCGTCCTCCAGAGAACCACCAATGTTGTGAGCATACTGTCCGGCAGCGTCTTGCTCTTGAGAGTAATCTACTGCATAGAAGTAGAAGAGTCCCTTGCCTACCTCAAATTTGATATTCTTCGGTAATACAAAGTCAATGGTAAACTCTCCATTGACCACCTCTGCTTTGCCTCTGAATAGTAGTGTCGATCTAGAGTCAAATGTGTATTCGTTAGAGTCATTGTCATTGACTAGAGTCTTAATAGATGATACCTTATCATAGAGTGTCACAAAGATCTCACCATTGAAGTCTGTCAAGATATCTTGATCCTTCACTACTTTACCACTGAGAGTACCAGTCTCTAAGGCTGATAAGAGAGTATCTAGATTGCTCTCTTCTAGTCCTATGCCATTGAGCTTTGTCGGGATGACTTGATACTTTGGTCTAGCAAGTCGCAGTGCTGGATCGCCAAGGATGATATACTTCCTTGAGTTTTCGAGGGTATTGTCAGAGGTGATAGAGTTCTTAGAGATATTGAGTGCTTCGCCAATCGTCCTGTCAGAGACCACATTATCTAAGAGATTTTGCCATGACAGACTAGTCAACACTCTATTGCTACTCGTGAAGACTGATCTGACCGTAGTCAGTAAGGCTACTACTCCTCCATTGGGGTTAAGGATGGCATGCTCACCTGCTGAGACTATTCCTGGGTCATCATATCCAGCAAACGAACAAGTCGCAGTGATCATTACTGTCATCTTATCCATATTGTCCCAACTCTGGATGTCATCCACTTGAAGGACTCTCTCTTGAGCCCAACCTTTGGGACCACCGTGCCCGAGGTAACATGTCACGAGTTGACCTCTCTGCACTCCATTAGTAATGGCTTCAGATGCCTCGGGATAGCGTTCGCCACCTGGAGTCGAGATTTGCTTATAAGCGTCAAAGAAGACCTTATTTTGATGGAGGTAGGGGGCATTTTCTTCGACTTCATCGGCGATGCCATTACTATCAGCGATGTGGAGTGTCCCGTTACCATCATCTGCAGCGAAGAGTACTTCAGTCCTCCAAGGCCCAAATCGATCTGGCGAAGTCTCATATGCTATTGTCTTGGTAACCATAGCCTCAGCATCTGACACTGTATTGACGGGAAATCTCCCTAAAGCGATATCGAGATCTCCCTCTAAGAGCTCTTGTTCCTCTTCGCCTTCGTCATCATCTAGTAGTCCATAGTAGTCATCAGTAGGATAGGAGAGTATTGGATTGAGTGACTCTACTGTCTCATATACAGGGATGTAATTGTTAGGTTCTGCGAGGTCCCTGATATTTTGATAATCAAAACTGCCATCACCCATCAATATTGCATACCTGAAGGCAGGATCTCTCTCATAGACCATCTTGAAGAAGTTGCGAATCGCCGAAGGATCAACCTTCCCTGCTGAGTATTCATTCCAGATGTCGCTAATCTCTACGATAGCTACCTCATATTCGTTGTGTAATCTTCGATGCTCAGCGAGTCTTTCTGCTTGGGATCTAAACTTGTCAGCGTAGACTATAATCAGATCAGCTCGATCTATTTGATGGAGATTTTGATTGTCTACTTGACCGACGATCACAGGCTTGAGTCCAATGCTATTCGGGTCAAATGCGACATAAGATCGACTCTCACCAGCATTGTCATCTCTGAACGACAGCACGCCGTTAGAGACTGTGCTGGGTACTTCCATGATAGTGTGGTGGTCCGAGATGTTCCAGATAGTAAGGCTCGTCTCTGTATTGATCTCAAACCCTATAGTTGGATATGCATCCATCTCCTCATGCGTAAGGATAAGCGGCGTCGATTGATAGTTGATAGCGTGGGTACTACTCATCTCCAAGTAATTGAGCCAAAATGTTGATTCTGAATCACCATTAAATGGATAACTGATTTCAAGTGTATTATTAGTCTGAGCCAATGCTTGAAGAGAGATTCTAGTATCGAGGGCATAGTTAGCATTATTATTGCTCAGAGACAGGCTGCCGATAGTTCTGCTTTGAGGTATTCCATTTGCCAAGAGTGTTACTACAGATGGATTTTCTGACCGTGTAGCACCATCAAGCTTGATATTGAGAGGAGTATCAGTGATGATATCCTTCCAATCAAATTGACTGCTATAGGTCCTTGATCTTGTATTGTTAAAGGTGTCTCCGTACCATTCTCTACCACTTCCTTGATGACTACTGTGATCATCTAACAAGTTGATTTTGTTCTCTTCGAATCGCTGATATTTAGTGTACTGATTGTAGATCTGCCCTCCTTGTGATATTGGAGTCATTGGAATTTCTAACCGCTGATTTGTGGATTTAAGGTAGTAATAGCTTTTATCAGAGTAAGGATTAAGGTCATAGTAGACACCATTATTCGGATCTGTCTTCCAGGTAGAGGCACCTTCGGCGTAGTAGAGGATATAGTCGTTTTGGTCCCAACTCCCATCATCTAGTCCACTTGTGTAAATGTGAAGTTGCCTCAGATCATCAACCGTCTCTGGATCAGAGTTGCCCTGAGGGAGTGTGCCTCCTTGGTGACCATATACTCCTAGATTCGCTGCCTCAGATGCTGAGAGACCGAGCTCGTCGATCATACTCCTGTCTATCTTATGTATCCCCGACTGGCTCACACTCAGCTTATAGATATCTCCCGATGAGAGTATAGATTGATTTGTATACTGGGCAGAGCCAGTGATACTCAAGGTAAATGCAAAGATCGAAGTCAAGAAGAGATTGATACGTGGCATAATCAAGCGGGTAGGTGATAGAGTAGATTTACTTAGAGATCATCTAAAGAAAATAGCAGTAAATAGCACCACTAAAATTTTATTGTTATAGAAACGTTATGATAGTGTCGTAAGTATAAATAAGTTTGTCATTTATTTGTTTAAAACGTGAGAATTGTCGTACATGTGTCAACCTTATAGAATTTCACTTTTCCTTTTAATTTTGTTTTCGTCTATTGGACTGAAAGCTCAAGATTTAGTATTTAGCCAATTCTATAATGCACCTCTGTTACTCAATCCGGCATTTACGGGAGTGACTCAGTACCCAACATTTACACTTAACTATCGCAATCAATGGCCATCACTCAATGATGCGTACATCAGTTACGCTGGGTCTTACAATCAGTACTTTGCTAAGACGAGGAGTGGATTGGGATTGCAGATCACTTCTGACAGAGAAGCTGATGGTATCTTGACCAATAATTCTGTAGGAGTCTACTATTCCTATACTTTAGAGTTTGCCGATGATAATTATCTCAAGATCGGGCTCTCAGGTACGATGGGACAGTCCCGAGTGGATTGGAGCAGATTGATCTTCGGTGATCAACTCGATCAGACTGCTGGTTACGATCCAACTGTCAACTCAGCGGAGATCCAACCAGGAAACCTCGCAAGTCAATACTTCGATATTAGCTCTGGATTCTTGTTTTATAATAAGAGATTTTACGTAGGCGTAGGATTGTTTCACCTCAATAATCCAAGTGTAGGATTTAGACTCAATGGGCCCAATGATATCGGTATACCGCTTAGAATATCAGCTCATGCTGGATATCAAGTAGATTTATGGGATACTAAAAGTAAATATCCATCGTTTATTCAACCAACAGTTTTGGTTACAAGACAAGCACAGTTTACACAGGTAAACTTTGGTCTGGGAGCACAATTTGGAAGAGCATTAGGAGGGGTCTTCTATAGACACACTATTAATAATCCAGATGCCGCAATCTTCTACTTGGGATACAAACTTGATATTGTGGAACTTACATATAGTTATGATATTACTGTGTCACAATTAGCACCAGGGAGTGGTGGTAGCCACGAAATTGGTGTAGTTTTTGACCTAGAAGTAGTATTGCCACCCAAATCAAAACTCAATGACTGTCTGAAACTGTTTAGATAGGAAAGAAAGACGAAGGAAAATTATTTTTGATTTTATAATTAGCTAAAAAAAGATATCTTTGTTAGCTATCAAATTAAGGAAAATGTTTAGTAGAATTAATCAATTACTGTTATTAGTATGCGTTGTGCTAGTAGCAATCTCTTGTAAAAGTAACTCAGGAGAGAAATCATCTGCCACAGGATGGGCTTACAATGATCCCGAGAACGGTGGCTTCGAAAAATTAGATTACGAAGGTCAAATCAATGGACCCAACCTTGTGCTTATAGAAGGTGGAACCTTTGATATGGGGCTTACCATGGAAGATGTCTCATTTGAGTGGAACAATGTCCCACGTAGAGTAACTGTCTCCTCATTCTACATGGATGAGTCAGAGGTGGCTAACATCGATTGGAAAGAATACCTCTTCTGGACTAAAAGGGTATATAAGACTTATCCGCAAGTCTATCTAGATGCCCTTCCTGATACATTGGTATGGAGAGAAGAGTTGTCTTATAATGAGCCACTCATCCAGACATACTTCAGACACCCATCATATGACAACTATCCAGTAGTTGGAGTCTCATGGGATCAGGTACAAGAGTTCTGTAAGTGGAGATCAGATAGAGCCAACGAAGGTCTCCTAATCGAAAGAGGAATACTGAATAATAACTCACTAGAGCAAGTAGATTCAGAAAACTTCAACTCCGAGGCATACTTAGCAGGACAGTACGAAGGGAGTGTGAGAAAAAATCTAGAGGATGTCTCTACAGGCGGTGAAAGAAGAGTAAGATTTGAAGATGGGATCATGCTGCCTGACTACAGATTACCAACAGAAGCTGAGTGGGAGTATGCAGCATATGCACTCCAAGGAAATCTCTCATCTACTGGTGATGAGAATATCACAGACAGAAGATACTTCCCTTGGGATGGTAACACAGCAAGGTATCAAATCAACAATAAAGATCAAGGAAGAATCCTCGCTAACTTCAAGAGAGGTGCAGGTGACTACATGGGTATGGCAGGTAATCTCAATGATAAAGCCTCTACTACCGCACCAGTTAGAACATTCTTGCCTAATGATTTTGGCCTTTACAATATGGCAGGTAATGTCAACGAGTGGTGCCAAGATGTGTACAGACCTATGACAAGTACAACACTGAGAGATTCAGAGAATCATGATCTTAACCCTTTCAGAGGGAATCAATTCGAAGAGTTGATCCTTGATGAAGAGGGCAAGCCTATCGAAAAAGATAGTCTAGGAAGATTACAGACTAGACCTGTAGAAGATGATACTCTTGGTGTCAGAGAAAATTACAGAAAAGGTGACGTAAGAAACTTCGCAGATGGTGATGATGAAGAAAGTGTCCAATATGGGTATGGTGAGTACTCTCTGATTAGCGATAAAGCAAGAGTAATCAAAGGTGGATCATGGGCTGATAGACTCTATTGGTTATCTCCAGGTACTCGGAGGTTTAAAGATCAAGACAAGTCAGATCGAACTATTGGATTCAGATGTGCAATGATAAGAGTTGGAGGATCTTCTGGTAATGAAGATACAGGTGGTAACACATTTAGAGAAGGGTCTAAGAGTAAGAGGAGATACTAAAAAATTTCCCACTTAGTCTCAAATCAAAGACTAAATAAAGAGTTAGTAATAGCCTTCAAATGAAAATTTTGAAGGCTATTTTTGTTAGATCTTTTTTAGTTACTTTCAACACACAAGACTCTCAATGAAGATTAGTAAGCTCCATCAATTGTTTTTAGACTCAGAAGGTGTCTCTACGGATACACGATCATTACAGACGGGTCAAATCTATGTGGCCCTCAAGGGGCAAAATTTTGATGGAAATCTGTATGCTGAGCAAGCGATAGACAAAGGAGCAAAGTATGTCATCGTAGATGATAGTACTGTCGTAATTCCTAATGATCAGCGTTACATATTAGTCAGAGACTCCTTGGTATGTCTCCAAGAGCTCGCCACAGCACACCGCAAGTACTGCGACGCTATAGTGATAGGTATTACCGGAAGCAATGGAAAGACCACAACGAAAGAACTCATGTCAGCTGTGCTTAGCACTACATATCAGGTCCATGCGACCAAGGGTAACCTCAATAATCATATCGGAGTGCCTCTGACTCTCTTATCTGTCACACCTGACATAGAGTACTCTATCGTGGAGATGGGTGCTAATCATCCAGATGATATCCAAGAACTTTGCGAGATAGCATTACCCGATTATGGATATATCACCAATATCGGGTCAGCACATCTCGAAGGATTTGGAGATATCAAGGGTGTATATAGAGGGAAGACAGCACTCTTCAGATACATAGGTGCCAGTGGGACGATGTGTATAATCAATCAATATGACCCTTATCTCGTAGATTACCCTCTCTCGTCGGATAAGACACATTACTTACAAGATAGCTTGGAGATAATAAACCGAGACTCCATGCAACTTAGTTTTAATTATCTGGGTAGAGTGATAGATACTCAGTTGACTGGTGCATATAATCTCCACAATATCAATGCAGCTCTTACCGTCGGAAGGATATTCGACGTGGAGATGGATCAGATTGCATTTGCCCTCGAGCAGTATTTCCCAACAAATCAACGATCACAAATCATCAAAGAAGATGATTATATCATTATCCTCGATGCATATAATGCCAATCCATCGAGCATGAAAGAAGCAATCAAAAATGCAATAAGCGTCACACCAAGTAACCATCAAACTGTAGCAATCATAGGTGATATGTATGAACTTGGCAGTCAATCCATCGAGATGCATCGAGAGATACTTGAGTACGCAATCAACATTGGATATCAAGAGCTCATACTCATCGGCTCACTGATGTATGCAGCCTCTAAGACTCTCAAAGACTCATCTGCCTCGGTTACGACATACGCATCTGTGGACGAGTACTTGCCGGTATGGGTCAAGGAGAATAAGTCAGATAAAGTCTACCTCATCAAAGCATCACGAGGAGTCAAGCTCGAGAGATTAATCTTGCAATAAAGGTTGTCGATCTTACCCTATGAGATCTATAAGTCTACTTGGTACATCATTATTAATCACTGAGGTGTACTCCGCAAAGCTTACAGGAATGTAATTGCTCTGTTGAGTAGGATGCTGTAACCACCATCTTCCTGTCAACTGACTCTTGGCAAACTGCAAATCTGTGTCGAGTAGTGATGAGTGTACAAGGTAGATCTGATTAGATGGATTGGTTGGATAGTCATCTTGCCTATGCTGCCTTCCTTCGAGGAAGTACCAAGTCAAGAGAGCAGCTTGCTCTACAGGATAACTCTTAGATAACATCTCACTATGGTAGAGATAGAGAGTATCTAATGTATTAGAATAGCCAAGATATCTCACGATACTACATAATTCGAAAATATTGAATCCTACTGACTCACTTGAGATGATAGCTAAGTCTATTGCTGCCACCCTGCAGTCTCTCACGAGGGGTTCGACTAATGTAATATCTTGCTTAGCTGTTCCGAGTGGCATCGAAAGATTCGAATTCAAAGCGTTCAAAATGTCTAGTGGAGTATTGTGTCGAGTATAACCGATATTGAAGAGAGTATGACTGTCATGTAATAGGGCTGTACTACTCACATTGACAGCACGGTGACTGCTCGTCTTGCCACTTACTGTCTGATCTAGTAACGGATCGATATGTGCCTGACTACTCCCAACAACTACAGCAGTCTCTATGGAGCTCATACTATTACGTAATGTCTGATATTGGTTGATTTCTTCATCAGGGAGGTGACCAGCTAGTGCATAGAACTCACCAAAATGCTGCTCAAGAGGCATAGCTGCAATGAAATATTTAGAGTAGAGAGATTCGCTTAGAGTGATTATCCCTACACTCTTATCGAGGTGATTATTGTGCTTGATACAGTTGATAAAGTATGCGGCGAGAGAAGATTTAGATAAATGTTCGTCCGAGAAGGAGATCATTTTACTCTTTAACATATTGAAGAATTTATTAAATAATGATTTATTATAATGTAAAGATAGCTGTTTAGAAGTTAATTACGAATAATATTTTTTCCTTATTTGTTTGTATTTCAAATAATTTCATTAGATTTGTAATTGAATTAACCTACCTAGATAATAATTTGGATTTTCGATAGGGGTATCCTCATCGATTAGGGTCATATTGTAGTAGTGATAAGCTCTGCTTTCACCATTAGATCCTATCTAAAGCTTACTTGATATTAGCACCTTTTAATTTATGAGTTAATAGTGACCATCCTATTATAGGTAATGGTCTTAATGTATATAGAAACAAATTAGTAAAGTTCGTTGAAGCTTTAAGGTTATAAACTGTTATTTAATTATGAAAACTATTTCTTTGAGAAGTCTTTTAGGTCAAGGCTTGAGGTGTATGTTAGTATTTTCACTTTTTGGTTTGGGTATAGGTCAGACTGTAGCCCAGATAGAAGATGAAGATATTTTCTTTGAATCAGATACCATCGGTCTAGATGGTGCTATTGATAAGGTTAACGATACATGGCAAGCAGCGAGAGTTACTGATGACATGACTATCGACTCTGAGCAAAACAAAAAATGGAGAATGGGAGAATACAAGTATTCTGCTAAACCAAAGAATGCTTGGGAGTTAGGTCTGCATGGTGGTCACTTTTTTATTGATGGCGATGTAGATAGGACAGTACCTGGAGGATGGGGAGCTGGACTACACCTACGTAAAGCTGTCAATTATGTATTTTCAGTAAGAGGTGATTTGTTTTACGGACGAGCTACTGGTATCGAAGTACAGACTTGGAAGCACAGACTCTCTACTGGAGGCGGTGGAGTAGTTAACCCTAATATAGATAACGGTGGTGGTCTTGTCGAAGAGGTGTTTGATCCATATGCTCCGAGACCTGATGGTACTTATGAGGAGTGGTTCCCAAGACATAGAACAACGTATATCTATGGAGCACTACAGGGAGTTGTCAACATAGGTAACCTACTCTTCCATAAAGAAAGAAATAAGTGGAACTTAAATATTGCAGCTGGTCCTGGTCTCGATCATCACACTACGATGTTAGATCTCTTGGATGCAGATGGTGGTATCTATACTAACTTGAAGAGCAGAATAGGCTGGACAAGAGAAAAATTTGATACAAAAGCAGGTAGAGTCCAAATCAGAAAGGATATCAAAGCTACTTATGATGGTGTATACGAGACTGAAGGATTCAAGAAGAAAGGTATCTTCAGAATCGGTGATGATGTCAATATCCACGTAGTATTCGTATCATCAATGGGTGTATCTCGAAAAATCGGAAAGAGATTAAATATCGGATTTGAACACCAAGTGATGGTATCTGATAATGATTACCTAGATGGAATCAAATTCCGTACTTCTGAAGATCAAACTAACAACGTAGATATCAGTCACTATACTAACTTAAGAGTAGGGATCAATCTAGGTAACTTTGATAAAGTGACAGAGCCACTCTATTGGTTGAATCCTATAGATGGTGTGATGAATGATATCTCTAACCTCAAGCAAAGACCAGAACTAGACCTCTCTGATGAAGATGGTGATGGAGTAATCGATATGCTCGATCAACAACTTGACTCTGAGCCAGGCTGTGATGTAGATACGAGAGGAATCACTCTCGATAGCGATGGTGACGGAATCGTAGATTGTAAAGATTGTGAGCCATTCTCTCCTCCAGGATATGAGGTTAGCGAATGCGGTAAAGCAGATGTACCTGTAGAGTGTTGTATGGATGAGTCAACTGTAAGAAGTATCGTCAAGGACGAAGCAAGATCATTCAAGACAGTTACGACAACTGCACCTGCTCCAAGAGCTACAACTAATACTATAATCAAGTCAGGATGTGGTGACTGGTACTTACCGATGATTCACTACGATCTCGCTAAGTCAGATATCAAATCTGAGTACACAAGCCACATGCACCATGTAGCTACTGTAATGAAGAAGTGTCCAGAACTCTGTGTAGTAGCACATGGACACACTGATAACAGAAATAACAATGATTACAATACTAAACTCTCATATGATAGAGCAAATAATGCTGCTAACTACTTAGTGACTGAGTATGGTATCGACAGAAGTAGAATCAAAGTGATGTATGGAGGAGAAGAAAGACCTCTCATCCCTTCACCTACTAACGAAGCTGATCACTATATGAACAGAAGAGTAGAATTCAGAACATGTGAGGCTGCTGACTTTAATATGTCTGCACCTGTAGGTTCTTCATCTTCACCGACTAATACTAATGTCCAGTCAGGAGAAGTAATTAGAGATTACTACAATGGAAATAAAAACTCAGGTTACTAAGCCTAGAGTTATAGAATAAATACAGACACCTATTATAAAGGGAAGTTGATTCGTTCAACTTCCCTTTTTTTCATTTAGCCTAAATCCAAAGCAGGAGATACTCCTTAATGATCCTAGTCATAAGTGAAAATACAATTACCTTTGTCAGCTCAATGGATAAGGACTCTCATTGAGTGAAATATAATAAACATTACAACGTCTATGTCAGATAAGCAATATCCAGTATTCAAAGGTCTTAACCTCCCTGCAATCGATAACGAAATTAGAGATTATTGGGAAGCAAATGATATCTTCAAGAAGAGTATCGATACCAAACCTGAGCAGAATAGCTTTGTATTCTACGAAGGTCCACCTTCTGCAAATGGAAAACCTGGCATACACCATGTAATGGGTCGGACAGTCAAGGATCTCTTCTGTAGATACCACACGATGAAAGGCAAGAGAGTCTTACGTAAAGGTGGATGGGATACTCACGGTCTACCAGTCGAGCTAAATGTAGAAAAGACTCTAGGTATCACAAAAGAAGATATCGGGTCTAAAATCTCTGTAGACGATTACAATAAAGCATGTCGAGAGACTGTCATGCAGTTCAAAGATATGTGGGATGATGTCACAC
Source organism: uncultured Saprospiraceae bacterium (assembly GCA_938001865.1). Classification (GTDB taxonomy): domain Bacteria; phylum Bacteroidota; class Bacteroidia; order Chitinophagales; family Saprospiraceae; genus JAHDHH01. The sequence goes on from CALLAW010000004.1 coordinate 19,691, forward strand.
GAAAGATGGGATATTGGGTAGATCTCGACAACCCATATATCACCTTCGAAAACTCATATATCGAGTCAGTATGGCATCTGATCCAGACACTATACAAGAAGGGGTATCTCTATAAGGGATATACAATACAACCGTACTCTCCTGCAGCAGGTACTGGACTGAGTAGTCATGAGCTCAACCTACCTGGGTGCTACAAGGAAGTAAAGGATACAACTGTAGTCGCAATGTTTGTCGTCGACAAAAATGAGAAATCAGCAGCACTCTTTGATGATGAAAGTGAAGATGTCAGGATCATGGCGTGGACGACTACTCCATGGACTCTTCCATCTAACACTGCTCTGACTGTAGGGAAGAAGATAGAATATGTCAAAGTCAAAACCCTCAATAAATACAATGATAAACCAATCAGCGTAATCTTAGCTAAAGAACTCGTCTCTAAGTGGTTTGGTGGTAATAAGCAGCCAGAGATCATCGAAGAAGTCTCAGTCGGTAAAGGTGCAGACTTAGCAGGGATGACTTATGAGCCATTATTTGACTTTGGCAACCCGATAGAGGAACTCCTAGGAGGTACTGATGCATTCAAGGTAATCATAGGTGACTTCGTAACGACCGAAGATGGTACTGGTATCGTACATACAGCACCATCATTCGGTGCAGATGATCAGAAAGTCGCCAAGATGAATGGAATCGGTGCATTGACACTAGTGGATGATACTGGAAAGTTTATGGATAATGTCGGGGAATTCTCTGGACGATATGTCAAAAACTATAAGGAGGAGGAAGATTATGTCGATGTAAATATCGACATCTCAGTAAGGTTAAAATTAGAGAATAAGGCATTCAATGTAGAGAAGTATAACCACAATTATCCACACTGTTGGCGTACAGATAAGCCAATCCTCTACTATCCACTCGATAGTTGGTTCGTCAAAGCATCTGCTGCCAAAGAGAGAATGAGTGATCTCAATAAAACGATCAAATGGAAACCAGAAAGTACTGGTACTGGAAGATTTGGGGCTTGGCTTGATAATCTTCAAGACTGGAACTTGTCGAGATCTAGATTTTGGGGAATCCCATTACCTATCTGGAGGACAGAAGATGGTCAGACAGAAAAGTGCATAGGATCAATAGAGGAATTAGCTACAGAAATCAAGAAGGCGAATGCCGCATTTGGCCTCGACCAATCGGTACCAGCTGATCTCCATAGGCCATACATCGATGATGTGATACTCGTAGATGGCAATGGCAACGAAATGAAAAGAGAATTGGACCTCATAGATGTGTGGTTTGATAGCGGATCGATGCCTTATGCTCAGTGGCACTATCCATTCGAAAATCAAGAGGTATTTCAAAATAACTTTCCAGCGGACTTTATCGCAGAAGGAGTAGATCAGACTCGTGGATGGTTCTACACTCTCCATGCAATCGCTACGCTATGCTTCGATCAAGTCGCTTATAAGACTGTGGTGAGTAATGGACTCGTCCTAGATAAGAATGGGATGAAAATGTCTAAGTCCAAGGGTAATGTAGTCGATCCATTCACTACACTGGATAAGTACGGAGCAGATGCTACTCGATGGTACATGATGACCAATAGTAATCCATGGGATAATCTAAAATTTGACCTAGAAGGGATAGAAGAGGTCAAACGTAAGTTCTTTGGCACACTCTACAATACATATTCCTTCTTTGCACTCTATGCTAATATTGATCGATTTACATTTGGCGAAGACCAAGTCCCACTCGCAGAGAGACCTCGGATAGATCGATGGATACTCTCTCTGCTCAATACGCTAGTCGCAGAGGTAGATAGCGAGTATGCAGACTACGAACCTACCAAGGCGGGACGACTAATACAATCCTTCGTAGAGAAAAACTTGAGCAATTGGTATGTCAGACTGTGTAGGAGAAGATTCTGGAAAGGCGAATACTCTCAAGATAAGATAGCAGCATATCAGACTCTCTACACGTGTCTGATAACGATCAATAAGTTGATGGCTCCAATCTCTCCATTCTTCGCAGATTGGATGTATCGCAATCTCAATGGTGTCTCAGGTCTGCAGAGTCATGAGTCTGTCCACTTGACTGACTTTCCAGTTGCTGATACATCTGTAATCAATACAGATCTAGAGACTCAGATGGACTATGCTCAGAGAATTTCGTCATTGGTCTTATCACTACGAAAGAAAGAAAAAATCAGAGTAAGACAACCACTCTCCAAGGTCATGTTGCCAATACTTGATGATAAATTCCAATCTCAAGTCAAAGCAGTAGAAGACCTCATACTCTCAGAGGTGAATATCAAATCTATTGACTACATCACTGATACAGAAGGTGTAATCAACAAAAAGATTAAACCAAACTTCAAGACTCTCGGTAAGAAACTTGGCAAGCACATGAAGGAGTCAGTGGGTATCATCAATACACTTGGCCAAGAGGAGATCAGTATGATTGAAAAATCAGGCAACTACAGCCTCAAGATGAGTGATGACACAAGTTATGAATTGACTTTGGAGGACTTTGAGATCGTAGCAGAGGAGATACCAGGTTGGCAAGTGGCTAACGATAGAGATATCACCGTGGCTCTAGATATTACGATTACAGAAGAACTGTCTCAGGAGGGCATGGCTCGTGAACTTGTCAACAGAATACAGAACTTAAGAAAAGGCAAAGACTTCGAAGTGACTGATAAGATTAATGTCACCTTGTCTAGTCATGATCAAGTGGATAGTGCTGTAGAGCAGTTCAGAGATTATATCAGTGATGAGGTCCTTGCAAGTAGTGTCACTCTCCAGCAGATAGTCAATGGAGAAGAAGTAGATCTCGGTAACGATATCCTAGTCAATATCCATTTAGCAAAAGCATAGTCACTCTCATCACATCATGAAGCAAGAGTTAACTACGATCATCTTTGACCTTGGAGGAGTTTTGATAGATTGGGATCCAAGACAGCTGTATCGACAGATCTTCTCTACTGAGGTAGAGGTAGACAACTTTCTCAAGGAGATAGCGACGATGGATTGGAACGAACAGCAAGATGCAGGTCGATCCCTAGATGTCGCTACCCAGATCCTCGTAGATCAGTATCCACAATGGCAACAAGAGATCCAAGCATACTACTCAAGATGGGAAGAGATGTTAGTAGGTCCGATACATCGTACAGTAGCTCTCCTCGAGCAGCTCAAAAGCCAAGATAAGTATCGACTCCTTGCACTGACTAATTGGTCAGCTGAGACATTCCCTATCGCCCTAAGACGCTATGATTTTCTCAACTGGTTTGAAGGAATCTTAGTCTCAGGAGAAGAGGGCCTGAAGAAGCCAGATCCTGCTATCTACGAGCTCATACTCAAGAGATACGGCGTCAATCGCAAGGAATCAATATTTATTGATGACAACTTACGCAACGTCCTAGCAGCAAGAGATCTTGGCATCGAGTCCATTCACTATACCAGCACAGATGACTTAATAGACCAGCTTGAGCAAGCTGGAGTGTCACTGATAGCAACATAGAAAAGCGATGTGAATGTGTTAATTCTTTTTAGAGCAGGCAGCAATAGAGTTAATGTCACGTTATAATTGAAGCAGAACCTTATTACCTTAATCTAAAGGTCTGTAATTTAGGTCTATGGAATTTACATTACAATATAATGTCACTGAAGAGCAGTTCATAGAAGCGTGTGCTAACTATGAGTCATGGGCTCAGAAGATATTGTATGAGGAGCATTATGGTATGATGTTTCCTGTCTGTTGCAGATACGCAATAGATGAGGAACAAGCACTCGATATCCTCCACGATGGATTCATCAAAGTATTCAAAAATATCAAACGATACAAGGTAGGGACGTCGATCGCTGCTTGGATCAGGACGATTATGGTGAATACTGCTATAGACCAATATCGGAAGAATACTAAGAGAAGGGTAGAGGAGATAGATACTGCCATAGGTGTCTGTGATCTATCACCCGACGTAGTCAGCGACTTATCTGCACAAGATGTCTTGATCTGTCTGCAACAACTCTCTCCTGGTTACTGTGCTGTCTTTAACCTCTATGTGATCGAAGGATACAACCATAGAGAGATCGGGGACAAGCTCGGGATTACTGAAAGTACATCTCGATCTAACCTCGTAAAGGCTAGGACAAAGTTGAAGTCAATCATAGCAAAGATGAATATCCAGAGATATGAAGGATAAGCAGTTTGATCATATCATCCACGCCAAGCTAAGCTCGCTGAGAGCTAGTGACATCCAATCTGATTGGGAAGTACTCCAGTCTAAGATAGATTCGGATCTTCAGTCAGAAGCAGAGTTTGACTCATCCATCTCCGATAAATTGACCCAATTGTCCACAGCTGGGATATCATCTATTCCAGATTGGGAGACTTTTGCTCAGAAGTTGCATCAGACAGAAGAGTTTGATCTAAGAGTCAAGCAAAAACTTAATAACATCCCAGCTACGAAAGTATCTGAGCATTGGCTACTCCTCCAAGAGAGACTCCAAAAGATAAGAGATCTCAAGGAATCCATCCTGAAACTCAAGTTTGGAGAGTCATTACTCATGATGAGTTTGCTTCTGTGTTTTGTCGGATTGTCGCAATACTGGTTGTCTCCAGATCTGCCTACAGACTATAAGCATGTGGCTCTATTATCTCAGTCTGAGAGAGGTGAGAGTATGCTGGTCAAGCCAAATAATGCCTCAAAAGATACGAAGCAAAGTCCGATAGTAGAGCAAGACATCTCGAGTCTTAACTCAAATGATCAGGTGACATCAACGCAAGTGGCAGTGAGACATCTCCCTCTCCATACCCAATCTCCTCAAGTAACCCAGAGTCGATCAGGAGTTACTGATACCTCACTCTCTACCACTGGTCGTAGCCAAATGGTGTCATTAGTCAGTAACTCTGACTCTAGGCAGATATCCGATAATGCAGCATTCAATGCTAAGGAGAGTAATACCAGCAATACTTATATCCACACTAAGAGTGATGATGGTCTAGATAATACTATTCAGTCAAGCACAATACCTTTACTTGCAAGTCAAGGACAGAGTAGCTCTAGCTCAATCGATAGGATAGATCGAAATCTACAAAGTATAAGTAGTACAGCTGTTGATATGAGTAGTACTTATGCAAATCGCATGAGTATCATCAAAGATCAGAGTGAGACAAAATCGACTCCAGGAAGGTTTGCCATCCATACAATAGCAGGTGTAGGTATAGATCAGATAAATACTCCAGGCGATGAAGTTTTTGAATTTTCGGGATATCAGCATTATGCGAGTAACTCTGATGTAGGACTGAGACTCTCCTATGATATTAAAGACTGGAGTATAGAGACAGGAATCTCATTATTACACAAGGGGTATAAGCCTAAGTATATCCAAGATACGATAAGAGTTCAGAATCAGGCCGTAGTCCAAAGCTTAGAATCTATTGACTTAGAGTTCGTATCAGTGCCTCTCACTATCAAGAGATCAATACCAATCAGAGAGAATCTGTCGATCTATGGGATGATGGGTATCGAGTACCTCTATGTCTCAAGTGAGCAATACAATGTAGAAGAGAAAAGCACAGCGATAGGCGAAGTCGGCCAGGACTTAGAAGTCGTCGGTATTATAGAGTACAAAGAAAATGCAAGGGTAGTAAATGATCACTCTATGAACTATACAGCTGGACTGGGACTAATCAAGTCGATAAATCCTCTCGTTGATATCTATGGGCAGGCACTGTATCGTGGACAGTTCAACTCTACGACAGGGATCGGCCTCAATGAGGATAGATTCAACAGTCTAACTTTACAAGCTGGCTTCAAGTTGAGATTGTCCTCTAAGAATTAGTATTCTTATAGATGATCAATAAGGAATAGGGATTATAACTTGATCTTATTGAGCCTATCCATTTCTCGTTTGTTTTCTCGGTCTTTTATAGAGTTTCTCTTATCGTAATTCTTCTTACCTGATGCAAGAGCTATAGCTAGCTTGAAGAACCCCCTCTCAGTACTGTAGAGCTTATATGGTACTATGGTAACACCTTTTTGCTCCACTTTTTTGATGATTTTTTTTAGCTCAGTTTTTTTGAGTAAGATCTTTCTATCTCTACGAGTCTCGTGGTTGTTTTGATTGCCATACTCATACTCTGCGATGTAGAGACTCTTCACATAGAGTTCATTGTCTTTGATGAAGCAGTAGGCATCAGTGAGATTTGCATTACCTGCTCTCAGAGATTTTACCTCAGTACCTAGGAGCATTAGTCCTGCCTCAAACTCTTGTAAGAATGAGTACTCGTACTTTGCTTTTTTATTAGTGATTTCGACTGCTTTGAACATAAGTGAGTTAACATTGAGAGAGATGAGAGAGTTCCCGTAATAAAGTGGGCAAAAATAGTTCCGAATTGAAAATGATTTGAGTAACTGTTTACTAGGTGTTTATATATGTCATATATTTACCATATGAAAATTATTTAAATTGTCGAGTCTATTTTTAAGCCATTCACTAATTTTTAGCGTTATTGCATTAGTATTATGTGCTTTTAGACCACTTTTTTAACCGAAAATTTTTAATCCCATGATTATTTTCAGTTTAGCAGTATTCTTCTTGCTCAGTTTTGGTGAGAAGATACTCAAGAAAGCTTAATCTAAAATAAAGCGAGATGCCGGTGTCAACAGCCGGCATTTTTTATGAGATCATGTGGCTTGCCTAATAATCATTTTACACTCTCTAGCATTGTTTTGACCTGCTCTAGAGTGTATGTCCCGACGAGACCTGTCTGAAAGAGATATTCGTTATCTCCTACTACCTTGATATATCGGAAGTCGTAGTCTTCTGTACCATCAATATTCTTTTTGTAGATAAATCCACCATCATACTCCTCAGTGATTGAGTCGAAATAGTCTTCGATTTGTACTAAGAATTTTTGCTTCATTACCAGATTGGAGACATCGCGATCTATGGCTTGGCCACTAAGTATCTGTATAGAATAATCATTGCCAGACTTGACTGTGATATCCTTCATAAATCCAAGATCATCAGAGGTATACACAGCATCAGCGGGAGCTTTGATTTTGATGGGCATGCCATACTGCATGAGGTCAGTATAGGAAGATTGGGTATCAGACTTACAATTGCTCAGAAGTAAGACGAGAGACGCTAAGAGTAAGATCAGGGCACGAGCTAGTGTATTTATCATATATTATTTCGACTAAGTGTATTTATCGTTACTCTAAGGTAATATTATCTATTCACTCTCTTGGTGTGAATATTTCATGACTTTGATAATTAATTTTTGTGGTTTGATTTTATTTCTTTCTTACCTTGGCATCTTATTCATAATGTGATTAATCAGACCTCAATTTTAACTTTTTTACTATGATACAACGTATACAGACGATATTTTTAGCACTTGCAAGTGGGAGTTTCTTCAGTCAGTTTGGATTAGCATTTGCGAGGAGCACAGAGAGTGAGTCTGGCTTCTTTGCTGACTTAGCGTATACGATCCATGATCATATCGGTCTCCTCGTGTTGACTATTCTGGGAGGCTTAGTATCCTTAGTTGCGATCTTTCTCTATAATAATCGACCACTCCAGTTAAGGATTGCATATATCGGCATCGTACTCGCAGTTATCGTTCCAGCATTGGCCCTCTTTCTGTTCTTCAGTACAGGCTATAAGTTGGATGATGCCAATAGGATCAATGATAGTGCTGGGATCTATGTCCCACTTGTAAGTATTCTATTGCTCGCATTAGCTGCAAGATTCATTAACAAGGACGAGAAGTTGGTCAGGAGTTCAGATCGACTGAGGTAAGCGTATACTCTAGAGACTAATGTGAGAGATGTGGACAATGAGATGGTTCAATCATCAATTAGCAGTTAGGAGTAAGATCGGACATTGACAGAGTTGTCGCAATTATTGATCAAAAAAAAAAGAGAGACATTTCTGTCTCTCTTTGGTATTATAAATATTGTATTGATTTTTACTATTACTCTACTCTTGGTTTTGCTGAATAGTTAATCTTCAACTGATTAGCCTTACGGAGTTCAGTCTTGATATCACTGACAAATCCCATTGTCACTTCACCATCTACTCTTAGAGATGAACTGATCCCTGTTCTTTGCTTCTCAGGTACGCCACTTCTATGCTGTTCTAAGAAGAGTGGGATATCACCTATCGCTGAGATCTTATCTCCGAGCTGGAGTCTTGGACTCGTACCATATGTTTCTGCATATTGATCTGTAGGCTTTCCGATATAGAGGTAGTTGACTAGAGATTTCTTTTCGAGTTTTGTCAACTCGGTAGCCTGGGGCACATTGACTTCTACCTTGAGTGTAGAGTCTCTCATGACCGTAACAACCATAAAGAAGAACAAAAGCATAAAGATAATATCAGGTAATGAAGCCGTGGATATTGCCGGTTTTGACTTCCCTCTTTTTTTCTGAAACTTTGACATATTACTTTCTGATTTTAGGATTCAATAAGATTACTCTTCACCGAAGTTAGTCGGTTCAGCTTCTGAGAGTACAAGAGGTATGATTGCATTGATTTCTTTCTTTCGATCTCTTGGTAAGAATTCGTAGCTTTTGTTATACTTCTTCTGTGACTCATCTTCTCTCAGCTCTCTGTACGCCGCTTTGAGCTCATTATAGACTTCTAAGTATGTCGAGTATTTGGTACCTCTATCATTCCTTAGAGAGATAATTGCTTTATCTGGTCTTTCTGCAAGGTCACTTTTGTTCTGTGGATTGCGGATAAAGTCCTTAGCTCGTTCTCTGAGATCACCTACATCTGTTGGTTCACCTCTTACGAGGAGTGCATTATCTGCATTGACGAGTACTGAGAACACGTTTCTCTTATTGAGAGTCAATGTTTCTGGTTCGTCTTCAGACCAAGGCGGCAACTTGACGAGTACACCCTTATCTACATCTATCGTAGTAGTCACCAAGAAGAAGATCAATAGGAGGAAGGCTATATCAGCCATCGACCCAGCATTGATTTCATTATTTAACTTATCTCGTGCCATACTTAGATTATTTAAAGAGGTTTACGATTTCCATGACTACCATAGAGACTAGAGCGATGAGTGCTAGTATTGCTGTACACTTGATCCCTCCACTGATAAACTTGCTTACGCCATTACTTACGTTGAATTTCTCTGCGAGCAGACCGAGCTTACCAGAAGTCTCTGCAGCAGATGATGAATAGAGTAAGAAAAACAATCCGATAAGTACTACAGCGCCTATCAAGACGATCAACGAACCTTTAGGATTAGTCACTAATCTTCCCAGCCCGAAAAACAACCAAAGTCCACCAGCCAAAAAAGTCAATAATATAGGTAAGTAGATGGCAAGATTGAAGAAATTGAATCCGTCTCCACCACCATTTTTAAGCACACTATTCAGGTCAGACCCTGCCTCAAATCCTGCTGCATTCATACCACTCACTGCAGTACCGAATACGATGGCAACAGTAATGATACCAAGCAGAAAGGCGAAAAGTTGACCTCGTTTTAAAAAGAAATTATATATAGATGTCATAATATTAGGTATTTAGGTTTTGTAAATGAAATAAAAACATGTTGGAATTACTTCCAGACACCGTTTCTAGACATTACTTCTACTAAGCCAATAGATGCATCTTCCATTTTGTTAACAATACCATCGATCTTAGAGATGATGTAATTGTAAAATATTTGTAAGATAATCGCTACTACAAGACCGAATACCGTAGTCAATAAGGCTACCTTGATACCACCGGCAACGATTGATGGAGAGATATCTCCTACCGCCTCGATCTTATCGAATGCTCCAATCATACCGATAACGGTACCCATAAACCCGAGCATCGGCGCAATAGCAATGAAGAGAGAGATCCATACAAGACCTTTCTCTAAGAGACCCATCTGCACAGAACCATATGATACGATTGCTTTCTCTACCGCTTCTGGGCCATTAGGTGCATTACGTAGACCTTCATATAAGATACTTGCTGTAGGGCCAGGAGTAGACCTTGCTACTTCTTTTGCACCTTCCAAGTCTCCTTCTGAGAGTCTTTCGTCTATTTTGCTGACTAATTTATCAGTGTTAGTCGTCGCGATATTAAGTGTGATGATTCTTTCGATACAGAATGCCAATCCGAGGATAAGACATACAAGTACAACACTCATGAACTCCCATCCACCTTCGATAAATTTCTCTTTCAATACCTGAAAGATTGATCCAGCTTCAGCAGTTTCAGCTTGAGCAAATAAGTCTAATGCTCCTACAGTTGATAGGACGCCTAATAACACAAATAAAACAAGTAATTTTCGCATGATTATTTTGGTTTTCTAAATTTGATTAACAGTTTATGTTAGGTTTTTAATTGAATGACTAATGTAGAAAGAAATATTTGAGTTTAACTTCTTTTTACACCAAAGAATTTGGTCAAAGTTAACTTTCCTACCTTACAAGACCAAACTATAGCTCTATCAAAATTTGATTCTGTCTTATTTTCTTTATTCCAAACTTTTGTATCACATTCATATTTATTTAGATGCATCTTCGATATAAAGAGTTGTATCGGTTCTCTTCTCACTTTGCAGTCCGATCGGTATTTTTCTGCTATTTTTGTGCCACTCCCTAATTCTGACTGACATACACATTTCATTCTTTTCTATATCCACCATTTTTAACCACCAATAGATACTATGCAAAACGTCGGACACTCATATCTCTCTGAGCTCAATGATATCCAAAGAGGAGCAGTCGAAGCGACTGAAGGACCAGTCATGGTGATTGCCGGACCTGGATCTGGTAAGACTAGAGTGCTGACATATCGGATTGCACACCTAATCAATATTGGTGTAGCCCCTTGGAATATCTTAGCTCTGACCTTTACCAATAAGGCAGCTCGGGAGATGAAAGATAGGATCGAGAAAGTGATCGGATCAGGAGCTCATAAGGTGTGGGCAGGGACGTTTCACTCTCTGTTTAGTCGGATACTCAGAGTAGAAGCACATCGGATCGGTTACCCAAATGACTTCTCTATCTATGATACCGATGACTCTAAAAGTCTCATCAGGGAGATTATCAAATCTCTCAACTTAGATAGTAAGGTGTATAATGTCGGTGCAGTGAGATCTCGCATCTCTACTGCCAAGTCCAATCTGATGTCTCCGCAAGCCTATGCTCAGAATGATGATTTATTGTCCTTGGATAAGATGAATAGACGTCCAATGATCTTTAAGATCTACGAACTCTATGTAAAGAAGTGTAAGCGTGCAGGCGCTATGGACTTTGATGATTTGCTCTTGCAAATGTTCAACCTGCTCTACAAGAATCCAGACAATGTCAGGGCAAAGTACCAAAGCCAATTCTCCTATGTGATGGTGGATGAGTTCCAGGATACTAACTCACTCCAATACGAAATACTGAAATTGCTCACCGTATTTGACGGAAGTCCACATAATGTCTGTATAGTCGGTGATGATGCTCAGAGCATCTATTCATTTAGAGGAGCAACGATAGAAAATATTCTGCAGTTTGAAGCTGATTTTCCAGCAGTCCAAGTCTACAAGCTTGAGCAAAACTATCGATCTACAAACTTTATCGTAGATGCTGCCAATGAAGTGATTGGATTCAACAAGAAGCAAATCCAAAAGAAAATCTGGACTGACAATGGAGATGGTAGAAAGATCAAAGTCATCAAAACAATGACCGATAGTGAAGAAGGGAGGAGAGTAGCCGACTCAATCATCGAACAGAAGAATCGATGGCACTATGCCAATAAAGACATCGCCATCCTCTATAGAACCAATGCTCAGTCAAGGGTATTTGAAGAACATTTGCGTAGACACAATATTGCCTACCGAATCTATGGAGGACTTTCCTTCTATCAACGAAAGGAAATCAAAGATATGATTGCCTATATCAGACTGTGTGTCAATCACAAGGATGATGAAGCTCTCAAGCGGATCATCAACTATCCTAAGCGTGGAATCGGGAAGACTACCATGGAGAAACTGACTAAGGTAGCTGATGATAATGAAATCAGTATCTGGCAAGTCATTACTCAGATAGAACTCAAAGGAAGTCATAAGCGTACCATCGGAGGATTTATCAATGATATCAAAGAGATGCAAAAGAGAGTCATGGTAGAAGATGCATACAAAGCATCACTCTATATCTCTCAGAAGTCTGGAATCATAGAACTCCTCAAAGCTGATAATACTCCTGAAGGTAAGAGTAGGATTGAAAATATCACTGCCCTTCTGGATGCGATCAAAGAATTCGTAGAAGATGATGAGATCTCTCCTGGAGAAGAAGCACCAGAGGATAAGTCACTTGCACGATTCCTACAGAGTATCTCACTGATGACAGATGCTGATCAAGATACTGAGCAGGTAGATGTTGTCACTCTGATGTCTGTGCATAGTGCCAAGGGTCTTGAGTATAAGTCTGTATTCGTAGTTGGACTCGAAGAAAATCTCTTCCCATCATATATGTCACTCTCACTCCCTGAACAGATAGAAGAAGAACGTCGCCTATTCTATGTGGCGATTACGCGTGCCGAAGAAATGCTGACTCTCACTTATGCGAATAGTAGATATCAGTTTGGTAATATGCGATTCAACGATGTGAGTCGATTCTTAGAAGAGATCCCAGAGTCAGCTACAGACTCTACAATCTTAACTGTAAAGAAAGATTTCCCTCAACCTAAGATACTTGGTAACTTCAAGAAGGTAGGAGCAGGGAGAGGAGCTCTGCCTCAGGTTGATGCTGGTAAGTTTGTAGCAAGTCCGATTACTGCTATCAAGGAAGGTGTCTCCGTGATGCATCTCAAGTTTGGTAGAGGGACTGTAGTTAGTATCGACCAGCGCAAGGTGGCAACTATCAGATTTGACCAGATCTCAGATAATCCAGAGAAGCGGATCATGCTGCAGTATGCTAAGTTGCAAGTGCTGGAAGACTGATAGGTTCCACGTAGTAGAAATTCTTTTACGAAAGTAAAAGAATAAGGAAGGAACTGATGCGGAAGCATCAGCAAGTACTCAGCTTACATGGAGTAGAAATTCTACACCTTTATTGAAACTTGAATTTGAAGACCATTTATTAAATTGGTGAAATTTTTTTAGGAAAACGATCGTACCATATATGGAAACATTGTATTTTGGCTTATATATAAAAAAATCCTATAAAGGTGAGATTAAGGATTGAGTTGTAACTCTCATTTATTACAAGGCTCTATAAGTAGTTGCCTCTTTCCAGTAAATGAGATTCAGGTCTATAAGGAAATACTTATTAATCCAAATCCTGTTTCGAGTTTATTAGATGTTAATTTGATTTCTGAGGGCTCTTATTTTGAAGTTGAAGTGTATGACATCTGGAGTAAGAAGATTATGAACTTAGATGTTACGTCTTTGGATAAAGGCACTTACTTTTTGGTTGTCAATAATGGAACGAAAACTGTAAGCTCAAAATTTGTTAAGAAATGAACAGTTTTATCTTTAAGTTAATTACAATATGTATACTTTTTTTTTCTTTTCTTTCAAGTTGTGTAACTTCAAAGATTAAGAGGATAGAAAAGAGTAAACTTCAAGAAGATAATGTTTGTTCCTATAAAATTAACAAAAAAGGTATATCGCCTTTGAAAAAAGAATGGCCAATATTGTATCAATATCTTGCGAAAGGACATTTGGTAAGATGTAAGGTAGACTCAAGCACATCTAGGTTAATGATCTCTAATGGTCTCTATCTTCATCTTCAAAGAAACGAAAGGAGGATCTACAATTCTCCTTATTTACAAGATTATAACAATTTTGTTGCTGTTTTTGGAGAACCATATTCAAAAGTGGAAAAAGGAGAGCTTTTTTACATTGTATATATTCCTAAAATTTTTGCAATCAGTAATCTAAGTGTAAATTCTGGGTTAACCTATTACTTTGACTCTGAAACTATGCAGCTTTCCACTGGGCAAGACTAATATTTGCAAAGTCTACTTTCAGTAGATTAATAAACCTTGGTTGAAGTAATAAATGATTGTATGCATTTAAAGTGTGTACCCATTTACTTTACTAAAGCAAGCATCAGATTACTTCTATGACCAAAATGAGAAAGTACAAAAGAAACTGCTTTTTGCTTTTGAAAAGACTGAAGCGGGTCGCAAAGATCACAAATATCAAAACTTGAGGATAATACGTCCAACGTAACAATTGGAACAATCCTTAAAGTCTTTAATGCATTTAAGTCAACTGTCAACTTTAAAGGCAGGAATCAATCACGATATAAAAAAGGTTATCAGGAACAGTTGATATTAATCAGATTTGCTCCCACTGAGTCTGTTCACATCCCTGATTGACTTGGTAGTTTTAATGAGTCTGAAGTACGACCATACTCTTGTGCCATTGACCATCTCTCTGAGCTTTGATCACATAGATGCCGCTGCTGAGTGTTGAGAGATCGAGATACCCTTGTCCATACCAATCATCAAGAGAATAGACAAGGTGCCCAACCGCATCAAAGATGCGAATCTGATCAAACTGCGAATTGCCATTGAGACCAAGCATCACATCACCGGATGAGGGATTTGGAAAGGCTTGGAGAGATTGTGAGACTTCAATAGCTTCCTCGACTGATGACGGAATAGCACCAAACCACTCAATACTTGAGTCGCAGACCTCTCCTCAGACGAGCCCATCCGGAACTTTGTAATCATCGGGAAGTTCCAAGCCATATTATTAGGGAGTGGGATATTTGCTTGCACTGTGCAGGCTTTTCCTTTGCGATCAGGATAGTGGATGACATGGAAGGCTTGAGATGTAGAGCCAGATGAGAAGTAGATCCGGCAGTCTGGGCCAAGGTAGCCACTGCCAAGCGAGACAAACCAATTACTTGAATCCAGCATACCCTGTGTATTCACCAAATGTATGGAGTCAAGGTCTTCGGCACTAGACTCTAAGTCATATTGGATGATTTTCCAACCTTCTGCAACATAGAGGAATCGATTACTGGGCGACCAACAAAAGCCATCTGACCAAGAATTACCACTGTCATCAGTTGGTGGCAGATTGGTCTCATAGACTAGCTCTCCAGTACTCCGATCAAATCTATAGAGTAAGGTTCCAAATTCTTCTGATGAAAGTGCAATCGTCCTTCCATCATTGGAGATGTTGAGGGCATTATCTCCATTGATATCCCATCGATTGACTGGTCCTGTCTCTGAGATGACTGGGTCTGAGAAAGAGCCGTCACCGTTAATCCGTTGAAAGTAGAAAGCATTAGTTTCATGCTGTTGGGTGAAGACCCACCAGCCTAGTTCGTCTTCTGTAGGGATACCAATGACACGACCATTTACTGAAGAAAGTTCTAGGAGTTTTTCATTTTTCTTTAAGACTGAATAAGAGCCGTCAGCTTGCTGTAGAATGGTTGAACGATAATAGCGGATTTATCTAGAATAAATCCACCGTTATCAATAATTGAGAATTCACCATTATTCCAGTCAAATAGATTCACACCAAATCCATCTAAACTACCAGTCGTCCCGCCGTATCCAAATGCCCACTGGTAGTCATACTTCTGAGCATGAGTTGTGTGACTCAGAGCTAAGATGCAAAACGAGCACAAGAGAGGACATCAGTCTTATTCCTTTATAATCTTGGTAGTCCATAATGGTTGACTTGTATATGTATTAGAAAATTGAAGGAAGTAAAGACCAATTCCAGAGGCATACATTATTGCTTTAATTCTTTACA
>CALLAW010000005.1 GCA_938001865.1 uncultured Saprospiraceae bacterium
AGTTCATATGAGCCATTCTTAAGCACTTGGATGATCAGATCCCCTGAGTCAAATGCTCCTAGCTTTACACCTCTACTCTCCTTATTGAGTCGACCACTTACCTCGTCCATATAGATGTCGATAGCACCGAGACTACTCGTACCTGACTCGAGGACAGTTACCTTCCTGACCGGGTATTTTGTCACAGTGTTCCCTTGCGATTTACTGCCCTTTATTGCTAACTCTGCGAAGTCAAATTCTAAGATTTTTTTCTTTGCCTTACAGCCTTGCGAGAGTTGAATCTGGACTCTATCCGTCTCTCCATTGGCATTGGCTGTGAAGTAGTGGACCTTAGTGCCTGGAGTGCCTAGTGTCAGATCATAATCCTTGTTGCGGGTAACAGCGCCAACATTGAACCGTTTGGCCCGAGTCACTCCAGTCTTACCGTCGGTATAGATCATATCATAGGTAGTCCGCTTGTCACCTTTGTTCCACACATCTACATGTACGAGTGACTTACCGATAAAGACCTTATCTTCTATCTTGACCACTTTGTAGATCCCCTTCTTGGTGAATGCGATGATATCATCGATATCGCTACATTCCTTGATAAATGTGTCCTTCTTGAGACCTGTACCGATAAATCCATCTTGAAGATTAGCGTAGAGTTTGGCATTATTAGCGACTACGGCTACGGCTGTGACATCTTCCATCTGCATGATCTGTGTCTTCCGCTCTCTTCCCTTGCCATACTTATCCAAGAGCCTCTGATAATAGTCTATGGCAAATTCTGTGAGGTGAGCAATGTTATGATTCACCTCATCTAGATCAGCCTCTATCTGTTGGATGAGTTCTGTTGCTTTGAACTTGTTGTACTTTGAGATCCTCTTGATCTTGATCTCTGTCAATCTTGTAAGGTCATCCTCAGTGATATCTCTATTGAGCTTGATCCTTGAGTCACTCTTGCTCCCTCTATCCGATGGTGTACTCACATATTTTTTGAGCCCTGCATCGATAGTCGTGAGTACTTCTTCCCATGACTCACACTCTTCGATATCACGATAGATACGGTTTTCGATGAAGATCTTCTCGAGACTAGCCATGTGCCATTTCTCCTCGAGTGCCTTCTTCTTGATCTCTAACTCTAGTCCGAGGAGTGCTTTCGTATTATCTGTAACTGTTCTGAGGATCTCCTCTACTGTAAGGAAGTGTGGTTTGTTGTCGATGATCACACATGCATTAGGAGAGATACTCACTTGACAGTTGGTAAATGCATAGAGGGCATCAAGTGTGAGATCAGGAGAGACTCCATTCTGCAACTCGAGTAATATCTCTACATCCTTTGCTGTATTATCGATGACTTTTTTGATCTTGATCTTCCCCTTGTCATTTGCCTTGAGTATCGAGTCGATGATATTATTGGTGGTCACTCCAAATGGCAATTCTTTGATCGCCAATGTATTCTTGTCTACGATTTCTATTTTGGCTCTGACCTTAATCTTACCGCCTCGCTTACCTCCATTGTAATCAGTGACATCGACGCTACCACCTTGCATAAAGTCTGGATAGATCTTCATTTTTTTACCCTTGAGGTGAGCTATTGATGCCTTGATGAGCTCGCAGAAGTTATGCGGCATTATCTTAGTCGATAGTCCGACTGCGATCCCCTCTACCCCTTGAGCTAGTACAAGAGGAAATTTCATCGGGAGATCGATAGGCTCCTTATTCCGTCCATCATAAGACATCTGCCACTCAGTAGTCTGTGGGTTGAATGCCACATCTAGGGCAAACTTTGTGAGTCTTGCTTCGATATATCTCGCTGCTGCCGCTGAGTCACCTGTCCGATAGTCTCCCCAGTTACCTTGACAGTCTATGAGGAGGTCTTTCTGTCCAAGATTGACAAGAGCATCACCGATGGCAGCATCACCATGTGGATGGTACTGCATCGTATGACCGATCAGATTAGCTACCTTGTGATATCTGCCATCGTCTTTCTCCTTCATACTATAGAGTATCCGACGCTGTACTGGCTTGAGACCATCTCTGATCCCAGGTACTGCCCTAGTGAGTATCACATAAGATGCATAGTCCAAAAAGTAATCCTGATACATGCCCTCAAGTGGGACAATTTTACCTCCTGACAATTGACTTTTTCCTTCTTCGATCTCTTTACTCATCTGATTCTACTTTGGACCTCAATAGTTTAATATTAGAACAATAACAAATATATAACTTTACGAGTGAATGGTTTTCTTTTTTCGTTGCAAACTGATCTCACATGGATTGATCATCTCTGCATTTTCCATGAAATCTAGCTCATCCTCCCTTTTCTCTATCCTCAGAATTATTAGAAAGTCAGTATTCAATTTATAATTCATCTGGACTTCTTGTAAAGAATGGGTATGTTGGAAGATACGTCTCACGAAATAGAAGATTTAATAAAAATTCAGTATTCTTCTATCTTGTGTAATCTCGCAAAACCAGATTGATCTCATAACTGTTACGCTTACACCAACAATATTAATCTCACAATGGATATCAACGAACTCTGGATAGGCGACCCAATCATGAGTCGCAAGTCAGGCAAGAGCGGCACCTTTGAAGGTGTGCATGCTGGTGGCAAAGTCCGACTCCTCTCCAATGGGAAGATCTACTTGATCGACCCTAAGCAGATTGTCAAATACGAAGAGAAGGCAATCAAGTCAATCGTCCAAAACAAACGTACCAAGTACAAAGAAGTGGAGAACTTTGGCGATACGATCGACCTCCACATCGAACGACTCAATCCCACTCTAGCAAACTCTAATCCAGTCCACATCGTCGATTACCAAGTGAGGAAGTGTAAGTCATTCCTCGACTTTACAATCGACCAACGCAAACTCAGCGCTATCATTATACACGGCAAAGGTACAGGGCAGCTCAAGCTCGAAGTCATCAACCTCATCAAGTCGTATGATGAAGTAGTCAGTTACCATGAGATCAATAATGGTGGAGCTCAGGAACTGAGATTGGTATATTACTAATAAGCTCTCCCATGCAGATAATTCCTGCAATGATCACTGTTGAGAGATTACCAACATACCATCATGGATGGCAATATTGATAATTAGAATTATATACTCCGCCAACTCTTCCCGGCTAAAAATAATAAAAGAGCAAAATCAAAGATGATTTTGCTCTTTTACTTCAGATCTGTTGTGGAATAGGAATACCTCTCCGATCAAAACTTAAACCCTACCGTCAAGTCTATATTACTTATCTTCTGATCTAAGCTCACCACTTGATTGTCGTCATTCTCCAAGACGACATATGGGAGGTAACCTTCTGACTGACGACGCTGCGACCATCCAAGGTCAAAGTATACCGAATCAAATCTAAATCCAAGTCCTAATGAGAGAGCAATATCTCTCTCAGACTGGATAGCATAAGGACTCTTAATCATCGCCACTCCTGCTCTTCCTCTCACCTTACGATATGCAACCTCACCACCAAGTCTGATATTAACTCCATTGTCCAGTTCGTTGAAGATTGCATTGTTGACTTCTTGTTGTCGCTGGATATCATTGAGTGATCCCCCAAATTTTTCAAAATCAAAGAGAGTGGTTGTATAATCTACATACTCTACATCAAGATTGACAAATCCATTGAGTGTCTCTGACTTGATGATCACACCTGCACTTCCAGTAGCCGTCCATGGTGTAGTCAATCCATATCTAAATACTCCATTGGGTGAATCAGCTGTAAATGTCTGTACCTCTTGCGTACTCGGATCAGTAAAGCTATATGTAAGCGAAGTATTGAAGTCATCATTGAGTGTCATCCATGTAGGGGACTTGATAGCGACTCCTACTCTTACGATCTCTGCTACGAGTGCTTGTACACCACCACTGACATTGAACCCTATCCCGCTAGTAATCAGATTCTCTGTATAACTCAGTGAGTTGAAGTCTGGGATGAAGTCTTCCTCCTCGTCTACTTCTCTGTAGACCTTGAGCTCTTCATAATTGACTACAGGGATACCGATCCCCAGACCTACATTGATATTATCTTTGAGTTTGGCTCCCCATGCAAGGTTGATATCATTCATCCTGCCATACTTGATGACCTCTTGTCCCTTCCTGACTACAGTCGTTGGCTTGAAGTCTGTGTCATAGAATCGATCATTGTCAAAGTCAAAGATAGCACCCGTATCAAAAGCGAGTCCCCCTTCGAACTCATCAAGGGTCTCTGGACTATTATTGTTAGCTACCTCTGCAAATCTCGTGGTGATACTCCCCTTGGTCGTCCCCTCGTAAGTGTATCGCTGTCTATATGTGGATTGCTTGTTGATCGTGATGGCGATATTACTTGTCTGGAATGCATCACCCCTTGGACTACTATTGAATACTACACCAATTGATGCCAGTCCGAGATTGGAGTTAAGTGCTGTAGTTTGTGGTGTATCAGTACCATTGATGACAGCATCAGTCTCTATGGAGAACACTGTCGGTGTAAATGTCAGCTCGGATTTACGAAAGTCGCCGAGTCCCGCTGGATTGATAGGAATCACTCCGATATCTCCACCCATCGCTCCGAATGCTCCAGCCACACCGGATACTCTAGCTGTACTATTCTGATTGAGAAATGAGTATCTCACTGCCTCCGAGAGGTTCTGTGCAGTGAGTAGACTCGCTGAGATGAGTAATATTGCTGTTATTATTTGTTTCATATTGTGATCTATTTTTTAGTGTAACTCTCTAATCAAAATTAAAAAATCTTGAGACCAAGGTATTAAATCTTCATGTAATCCTGAAACTTGTGTCTAGAGGAGACTCACATCTCTGCTTCATCTGAGGGATTGGACATTTCTATTCAACACTATGGCTGGATTTTTGGGCATAAAAAAAGGAGGGTAATCGTTGAACATTACCCTCCTCTCAAAAAAAAATTCTATCCTATTTGACTATAAGTCTTGTGCTGCTCCCTGTTTAGTGTCTGGGAGCTTAGACAGTTACCAGAGTGATCTTACTCACCTCCTCTCCTAGACGAAGATCTAGATGATGAAGAACTCGATCTCGTAGATGTACGTGGACTTGATGATCTTGTAGACGAGCTCCTCGTAGAGCTGCTTCTACTAGATGATCCACTACTTCTGAATGATCTCGATGAGCTGCTCGGACTACTTGATCTTGTAGAGCTTGATCTCGATGAGCTCCTTGTACTAGATGACTTCCTACTCGGTGATGTAGATCTGTATGATCTAGAGCCACTGCTCGGGCTCGTCGACCTTGTGCTACTTGATCTAGATGTACCTCTAGATGTAGGTGCTGTCGATCTATTGGTAGGTCTCGTGCTTTGCTGAGTTGTAGTAGAGCCAGAGCTATTGTTACCCTCATATGATCTACTTGGTTTGGTAGTTCTATTGTATACTCTTGGCGATGACTGTTGAGTCTGAGTATCTTTGTTGTACGTACCTTTATCAGTTCTCGTCGGAGCTGCAGTCTGTGACGTCCCTCTTACTGGGCCATTCTCATTCTGTAGGACTCTGCCTGATGCATCACTCCTTACACCACTCTGACTCGTCAGATTAGTCTCAGCTGTCTTAGGGCTTCTAGGGCTTGCAGATCTTGGTGTGTTACGCAATCCAGCCGTAGAGCTACTCGTAGACCCTCCACCTCTCGATCCATAGACTGATCCATCATCGTAGGTATTGTTTCTATTATTATTGCTCCAACCATTGTTGTTACCATTCCAACCATTGTTGAATCCTGACGGACATCCATAATTGTTACCCCAGCCATTGTTCCAGTTATTATAACCGTAATAGTTGTTCCATCCATTGTACCCGTAGAAGTTATTCCAGCCGTTGTACGCATAGAAGTTGTTATAGCGATTCCATCGGTATGGATTATTCCAGCCATTCCCTACGATGATAGTCACTCGTCTATTGAACCCGTACGGATTGAAGTTATGGAAGTAAGGATCATTGAATGCTGCATAGTAAGCATTGGGAGTTCCATAGACATTGTATCCATAGAATGGGTGAAAATAGTCGAACCCACATCTATTGACTCTATTGAATCGTCTGATACGAGATGCATAATAGTTGTCATAGTCGCTGTAGTACTCATAATCGTCGTAGTCACCTGATCGATCGGAGTCATTGTCTCTGTATGTGTATTCATTGCCATTGACTGATGCTTCGGTAACATCTACAATGACCTCTCTATCGTACTCAGGAGTATAGTAGAGATCGTCAAACTGTGCTGACAAAGTCATCGACCCTGTCAGTAGGATTAGTGTTAAAAAGGAATAGAATTTCATAATTGAAAATTTTTTTGATGTTAGAGTTGATAGAGTTAATCCACTCTATCTATTACTTACAACACCAAATTATTACTTTTGTGCCAATATTGTAGTTAAAATGGACTTAATACTGTGTTCTGGATACGTTAATTTTCTATTAACAGCCGTATTCACTCTAGGTAAATGTCAAATAGGGCAAAAAACAACATAAAAAGATGGCTAAAGAAATAACACCAAGGGAAGAGAACTACTCTCAATGGTATAATGATATCGTAAAGAAGGCTGGATTAGCAGAAAACAGTCCAGTAAGAGGCTGCATGGTCATCAAACCACACGGCTTCGCGATCTGGGAAAATATGAAAGCTGTCCTTGACAAGATGTTTAAGGACACTGGTCATGTCAATGCCTACTTCCCTCTGTTCATCCCTAAGTCATTCCTCTCTAAGGAAGCCGAGCATGTAGAGGGATTTGCCAAGGAGTGTGCCGTAGTCACACACCACAGACTGATGAATAATCCCGATGGCCCTGGAGTCGTCGTCGATCCGAGTGCCAAGCTCGAGGAGGAACTCATCGTGAGACCTACCTCAGAGACGATCATCTGGGATACTTATCGCAACTGGATCCACTCATATCGAGACCTTCCTCTCCTCATCAATCAATGGGCCAATGTCGTCCGATGGGAGATGCGTACCAGACCATTCCTGCGGACTGCAGAGTTCCTCTGGCAAGAGGGTCATACTGCCCATGCTCTCAAGAGAGAGGCTATCGACGAAGCGAAGAAGATGCATGAGGTCTATGCGAGATTTGCGGAAGACTACATGGCAATGCCTGTCATCAAGGGTGCCAAATCAGCTAACGAACGATTCGCTGGTGCAGAGGATACCTATACCATAGAGGCGATGATGCAAGACGGTAAGGCTCTTCAGGCAGGGACCTCTCACTTCCTTGGACAGAACTTTGCTAAGGCATTTGATGTCAAATACCTAGATAATAACAATAAAGAAGCATACGTATGGGCTACCTCATGGGGAGTCTCTACTCGTCTCGTAGGTGCCCTGATTATGTGTCACTCTGATGATGATGGACTCATCATCCCTCCTAAGTTAGCAGCTACTCAGGTCGTCATCGTACCGATCCCTAAGCCCAATGGTGAGATAACTGCCGCAGCAGAGCAGATCATGGTCAAGCTCAAGGCAAAAGGCATCTCAGTCATGTACGACTCAGATAAGAAGACTCGACCTGGATACAAGTTTGCAGAGCATGAGATGAAGGGGATACCAGTCAGACTCGGCATCGGCAAGAGAGACTTAGAAAACAACGTGGTCGAGGTAGCACGGAGAGATACCAAAGAGAAGATGTCTATCGCTATAGATGGTATCGAAGAGTATGTCGCTAACCTCTTAGATGAGATACAAGACAACCTCTTTGCACGTGCTAAAGCATTCAGAGCTGAGAATTCTCATGAGGTCAATACCTATGATGAGTTCAAAGAAGTCTTGGAGAAGAAAGGTGGATTTATCTATGCTAATTGGGATGGGACTCCAGAGACTGAGCAAGCGATCAAGGATGAGACTGGTGCTACGATCAGATGTATCCCAGATGATAATCATCAGCCGACGGGACCATGTATGTATAGCGGAGCAGAAGGGAAGTACAGAGTATTGTACGCCAAGGCATACTAAGACTGATAATCAACTCCTGATACCGACCATCATCTACCTCAGAAGTACTCGATGGATGGTACTCTGATGAGAGATGAGGGTACCAACAAGCGAGAAATAAATATAGCCATCACGCAAATAAGGCACATTTGGTTTTATCCTCCCACAAATGCCAGGCTTAAAAACCAAAAGAGCATGCTCTTAAGACAACGAGAAAAATAAAATGCGTAGAATAAAAATGATTAAAAAAAGAAACGCATCCTAAAAAGGATGCGTCGACCTCAGGATACTATCCTAAGGGATGTTCTTTGTGCTTTAAAGATAGTCACATTTATTTTAAAATAAAAGTTCCTTATGGCTTTAGACGAAAGAGTCTGTGTATATATCGATGGTTTTAATCTTTATTTTGGCATGACAAGCAGTTGTCCTAAACTCAAGTGGTTAGATATTGAGTGTCAAATAATATTAGCATCACAGCTACCTTAGTCAGTTGAAACTAAAACGGGATATATAATTAGCAAACCAAATGAATGGATATAGCAAGTAGATGCTGTGACTCTAACTCTGTGACTCTGATAACTTGACCCTGATGATAGGCTCTGATGACGAGACTTACTCTCGCTTACCAAAATTGTACTTAATCTTAATCGATGTGGTCATAATTGGATAGATCTCTGTCCTGCTACGATATGAGTTATCCCAGAAGAACCCTCTCCGATCTATGAGAGAAAATTGTGGTGGTAGTCCATTAGAGACTTGATACTCGCCGATACCCACAGTAGTAGCGATCTCTAAGTAGAATCGTCTGTCTCTATCCAGCGGCAGTACAAATCCCAACTTTGGCCCACCATAGATAAATCTCCGCTTGCCCCGATAGGTTAAGAGTTGTTGGTGAGTGCCTACATCTACCCAATCTCTCACCTGACTGACCGTACGCTTATATACGATCTCCAATGCCAAGAAGAACTTAGGTCTGATGTAATAGCGTAGATCACCTTTGAGCCTGACTCCATAGCGTGGTTGGATCCCTTGCTGTTGGAAGTAGAGTAACCCCAACTCACCAGCAACAGAGAGTCGATCGATCAGTAGGTACTCATATCCGCCCTGCAATCCAGGTGTCGTATTGATAAAGGCACTCAGAGAAAACGTACCAAACTGTGAATATTCAAAATAACGGATTGGCTTATCTGCAAATCGTTGCTCTGTGTAATGTTGTGTGCTATTTACGACAGTATCTCGGTGTATCCTCTCATTTACAAGAGTGTCAGTCTGGAGAGATTGGCCGTATCCCAATGTCATCAGACTCATGAGAGCTATGATGAGAGTACTAGTCAGCGGTTGCAATAGTAGAGATTTTGACGATGTTATCGATGTCTGTATAGTCAAATTGATGGATCGTATCCACTCCTACTACTAACAGTGTCCCATTAGCTGGGATCAGATCTACTGCCTGGAAAGGGGCAGAACTATAGACGAGTTGTGGATCAGTAGGTGAGCTGATATCGAATGCCTTTATCCCGTTATTCCGTTCGCAGACGAAGAGATGATCATCAGCCAATCCGAGCCCTTTAGGTTCTTCCATAGGTACTCTTGCGAGATTATTGGGAGCAGAGACGTCTTTGATATCATAGACATGCAGTTCATTGAGATCTAGAGCTCTCCAACAATTATCCTCTTGATCAAATGAGGTACTCAGTGTGCTAAATGCCAAGGTGTCATTTGCCACGATAGGATCACAGGGAAGGATATCTGCGAATTGTTCGTATGGAGTGACACTTGCGAGCTGTGGGATGCCACTACCATCAAGCGTATAGATATACATCCCTTGCGGAGATCCTACGAATAAGTTGCCATTGTTGAAGAATAATGACTCCACATCTGCTTGGATATCAATCGATGTGACATGGATAGGTACCGATGGGTTAGCGACATCTAAGATCCTCAGATTGGTCGATCCGAGTACATAGAGCTTGTTGCCGATCGTAAGCATACGGGCATATGAGCCCGACAGGACAGCATTATTACTATCTGCTATCCCGATATCACTACTACAGCTACTTATCCCCAACAGGATGATGCAGATGAGACTATAGAGTGTGAGTTTATTGCTGATATTATTCTGTTTCATAGTTGTGATATTAGGAGTGGAGATGACTTGAGTGTTAGCTGATAAGGGTTGAGAGAGAGGAGAGCAATCCTAGTCAGTCCTGCACTCTGGATTATCGATGATATCTTCTCTCCATCCGATGACTGTGCCTTGAGTAGGGTCGACACACTCGAAGTAGCCACTATAGTTGATAGGTGAGATTTGATCTATCGCATCATTTCCATTGAAGTAATTGGCTATCCTACTCTGCTCACTCAGCAGCTCCCCGTCATAGGTAACTGTCACCAAGTCTTTACCAGATGTAGCATAGATCACTCCATTGCCGACTGTGAATGTACTAGCACCTGGGATATTGATGAAGCTCAACTTGGTAGGGAAGTTGGGATCTCTATTGTCGACCACATGGATACCTCTGTAGACCTCTCCGATCAGGATGTACGGCTCGACATAGACGATCTGACCGAGCTGCTCATATGACCTAGGCTCTTGGAGTGAGATATTGAGGTCATCTCCACTCGCATAGATCGGTCTGAGGCCCTCAGCACTAGTGACTGAGATCTGCTGAGTACACCCTATCGCCATGATGATGACACCGATCAGGATAGTGAGATGTAAGATATTGAGTTTCATAGTTAGATTATTTGGTCGTAAGGTCATCTGATTATTGTGACTTCACTCACTGTTACGTGGGTTCTGTAAGATTTCTTTGGTCGCTTCCGCTAAAATAAAATTATTACATCTCATCATGGGTATCAATGGACTCCCTACCTTTACCGGATGTTGTATTTACTCGCTAAGTCACTTCACATCATAGGATTCACTGCTTGGTTTTCGGGACTCTTCTACTTAGGACGAATCTTTGTCTATCACAGAGAGGCCATCGATCGAGGTCAAGTGGATACGGATCACACACTGATGGAGAAGCGAGCCTATGGCATTATCTGTCATCCTGCTATGGTCATCACATGGATCTGCGGACTTATCATGCTCTACACTAATGGTCTAGACTGGCTCATGGAGAATGGTTGGATGCAAGCTAAGTTGGCACTACTCGGACTACTTACACTCCACCACCTCTCTCTCGCTAGGACGATTAACAGTCTAGCTAAAGGTGACATCAGGACTTCCTCATTCAGATTCAGATTACTCAATGAGGTCCCTACTCTTTTTCTCTTTGCGATCATCCCTCTAGCAGTCTTTAAGAATGGAATCAATGCCATCTATGCGATAGGAAGTCTATTACTCTTGATGGTCTTTCTCTATGGAGCTACAAAGTTTTACAAGCGATATAGAGAGAGTGCCTAAGCAAGGCTTTACAATACCACGACTGTCAGATGATTGCAGCTTCACCGCTGTTCAGAAGTTTACAACTTCTGACTCATATCAACCCGAATAGCTTGCTCGACTATTGAGCAAGCATCATCTCTCTAGTAACAAATAGTATTCTCTGCTATCTCATCTCTATCATAAAGTCCACAATGCAACCACTCCAAAGAATAATTGGCAAATACATAGTGCCTTTTTAACTCATATCAAAAAACCATTACTGACAACATAACTCATTGGCTTTTAGGGCTTTTAGGGCTTTTAGGGCAATTTCAAAAAGAATGAACCCCTCAAATTTTAGTATAAAAGTGTCCCTTTCTTGGCAGAAGAATATAGATTAACTTTGACAAAAGAGATGTTGCATATCCCCAAAGTGTAAGATCTCAACCGATTTATTTATTTTTTTTAACCCAGAAACCGACCTTACCTAAAAAGAAAGAGCCCACGAACACATCGAAATGTATCACGCAGACTCAACTCGATCCGCATCGAGACTGCAAATGTATGGCTTTTGTTCTAGGGAGTAGAGACGGTGGATGACAAATTTTTTTTTATGAAAAAATTTTTATTATTCCTATTTATTTTTCAATCATTAAGTGGCAATACTCAGGACACATATTGTGGTTTTGAAATTAATCCAACTGGGAACCCAGGTCTAGATTCATTGTATGAGTCCATGCAGGAGCTTTACAGCCAAGATCTTCAAAGGGTTCCACCTGATGTCCTAATAACCATTCCTGTAGTATTCCATGTTATGGAATGGGGTAGTACTCCATTACTTACTGATTCAGAAATTGTAGATGCACTTAAGTTACTCAACGACAATTTCTCTGGATTTAATGATAATGATGATGATTCTGTGAACACAAATATTGAATTTTGTCTAGCAACACGTGATCCAGAAGGGAATTCTTCTAATGGAATCATAAGATTTGACTGTAATAGTGGTTGCGGCTCTTATTCTGAAAATGGGCTTTATTTCAATGTTGGAGGTATTTCATCCTATGTGAATGGACTTTCTGTTTGGCCAATTGATTACTTAAATATTTGGGTTGTAAATGAAGGAATAGCTTTTGGCTCTGCTACTCCACCAAACATGGCTGATGACACCTGGGATGGAGTTGTAATAACAGCAGATCATATAGAGTCTGGTGTGTTAACTCATGAAGTAGGACATTTTTTGGATCTATTGCATACTTTTGAAAGCTATGAAATTCAATGTGATTTATATTCTCAAGGGTTGAACGTAGCTTGTTGTCAATTAGGTGATAGAGTATGCGATACTGCGCCTCACGAAAGGTCAGTGTTAGATGAAAGCACAGGTTCATTTCCATGTTATCAAAGTACTATGATAAACTCTTGTTGCACTGGTGAATTTGGAGAGCCTCTTTGTGACTATAGTGGGGATTTCTGTGGTGGAGATTTTTCTGTAGGCACAGATGCAGATACATACAATAATAATTTCATGAACTACAGCTCATGCATTAGCGAATTCACTCATGGACAGGTTGACAGAATGCGTGATGCAATTATTATGTTTAGACCAGAACTTCATAATTCTTTAGGTTGCGAGCTTCCGTGTACTGAAATTGATGATGATATTGTAGGTAATTTCGTACTTAATGCTGGTGATGTCTCTAATTATTCAGTATCAGGAGAGTATCAAAGTTATGAATGGTTTTTAGATGGGAATTTTGTAGCAAGTGATGCATCAACTATTATTACGTTCAATGAATCCGGATTGTATGATGTTTGTGTGATTTTGAACAACGGAAATTGTTTAAGGTCCTACTGTATTGAAATATATGTTTTGAATAGTCCTGCTGATTGTATTGATCTGTCTTTTCCGAATTGTAATTTTGTTTTAAATTCAAGTTTTAATCTTAATTCAGGTGTTGAGAACTATACGTCGGTTCCAGACCCAAGTTTATTGTGTAATTGGATTAATAGAATAGGTAGTCCAACTATTTGTACACAATCTGGAAGGGTAGGATTATATTGTTTAAATTCTTTCTTTTTAGGACAAGATGTGCAAGGTATTTCAACAACTCACATGTTAAACTTAGAGGATGGTAAATCATACAGTTTGTCTTTAGATTTTACCACAGCAATATCTGAAATTGCTGGTCAAAATATGAATATGGGTGGTTTCGTCATTGGGCTATCTGATTCATTTGTTTCCAATGGTGTGCAAAATGATTTTATCATTCATGATGAAGCGATAGTTCAATCCAACGGAGTGGAATCAATAAGTATTCCAAATGCTTATGTATGTGATGTTGTCCTTGATCAAAAATTGGAAAATATTGAGTTTGAATACGACTCTGATATGATGGGAAATTACTTATTTATCGAAGTTTACTTTGATGATGCTACTCAATCAACTTTAATCATTGATAATGTTACTGTGTCCCCTATAGATCAGCCTACAATAAATCTGCTAAATATTGATAATCAATGCTACCTTGAAGATGAGGAACATGATATTACTGTTTCAGTAACAGATGGATCAGTGCCATACACGTATGAGTGGATAAATGATGCCGAACCAAACATGGTATTAAGTACACAAGAATCATTTGATCTCAATGAGTCTATGCTTACTTCACAACAAGTCATCGACATACAGACAGAATTTATTAGTCCAAGTTACACTGTGATTGTTAGTGATAAAAACGGATGTACTATCAGTGCAACTACTAACCCTTTTACTCTTAGGTCAATTCCAATTGTTACTATTTCCACAGTAGATAGTGACTGTAACAATTTAGGGAAGATCTGCTTAGATATTACGGA
Organism: uncultured Saprospiraceae bacterium; assembly: GCA_938001865.1. Taxonomy (GTDB): domain Bacteria; phylum Bacteroidota; class Bacteroidia; order Chitinophagales; family Saprospiraceae; genus JAHDHH01. The sequence goes on from CALLAW010000005.1 coordinate 14,155, forward strand.
TAATGAAGATCGAACTGCAATAGAGTTTAGTTTTGATGGTGGTATGACATATGAACAAAAAATACCTGATAATTCAGGTCAAGTATGTTATGATCTTCCAGATGGAAGTTATGATGTTTGGTCACGGTGGGGAAATGATCAATGTCCCGTAGATTTGGATGAAATCAATGATGCAACAATTAATAATGATTGTATATTACCTTTAGAGTGCACTGATAATGGGGATGTGATTTCTATTGGCAATGCCGAAAACGAAGACATTAAAACTTTATCAGATCTAATATTAGAAAATGAGCTAAGTATGCCAATAGTTGGCCAAGAGTTTCACGTAAATGGAAGCATAATCTTTAATGTAGATGCTCAATTTGAAGATTGTAAGTTCTATTTTAAGGATGGTTCAAGAATAGAAATGCTTCAGAATACTATATCACTTGATTATTGCTTACTCACCGCATGCAATGATACTTGGGAGGGTGTTGAGCTTAATGGTACCTCTCTTAATCTTGAAAACTCGACCGTTTCATTTGCATTCATTGGGATTCAAGCGAATGATGATGTGTATTCTAACATGACAATAGACGAGTGTAATTTTATTCAAAATTACACAGGTATTTCTCTTAATGGCAATCATGAAATTTATTTAGATAATTCAGATTTTACTGGTCCTGAATTAGGTACACCAGCAAACGATTGGTTAACCGGTCAATATTACCTTCCTTCAGGTTTAAGATTTAATAATACTAATGTTTACCAAAGTACGATTGGAGTCAATGGACCTAATACTTTTGAAAGCAATCTTTTTTATGGTGTTTTTGCAAATAACTCTAGTTTTTGGATAGAAAATACAACTTTCAGAAATATTGGAAATAACGATGAATTTGAGGGTGTTCAGATCAATAATAATGTTTTTGCTCCGAGGTCGGCAATTAGAAGTATTGGAAACTCATCTTACAATTATATTAGATACTGTAGAATTGAAAACTGTACAAGAGGGTTTTGGATGCAAAATAGAAGCTCCAGCATTTATGGATCACCTAATATAGATGTTTTTGAGACTGGGATACTAGCATCTAACATTACAGCAAGGAATAATACAATAACTTCAAAGTACAAAGGAATTTCTGCCAATGGTGTCCATTGTACAATCTCTGATAACAGTATAGAATTAGAAAACAGTACAGATTTTGAAAATGGAGCAGGAATTCATATATATGCTTCTGAGGGAGGAATAATTAATGATGGAGCTGAGCATGGCCATTCTACTGTAAGAATAGAAAATAATTCTATTAAAGCATCAAATACTACATGGGCTGGAATTCTATCTCAAAATTCAGAAACAGTTCAGATTCTAGAAAACTCTGTTGATATTCAAAATCCAATCAATACAACAGGAATACTTGTGTCTGGTAAAGTTGATTACGAAATTGAATGTAATAACATATTTAGCGACAATTCTAATGGTTCTTCGGGTGTAAGTAATGGAATTGTAATACAAATGTCTGGAGATCACAGACTATCTAACAATATACTAGATAACCTTACGACTGGCATAAGGACTAGATTTAATGCTAACGACATCGACATTAACTGCACCCAATTTCAAGGAGGCCACACAGGCCTCAAAGTAGAATCCTTCATCGGCCCACAACCAAATGGTGTCAACGCATGGGCGGATGGCGCCTATCAAGTGGATGCCGAGAGTATTTTTGAATTCTTTGAAAACCAACAAATGCAATTTACCGTTGCAGACCCTGACCCGATGGATGACTGCCCTGATCAAGCTACTCACCTATTCCCATGTGAGATCATAGGGGATGAATGGTTTGAGTATGATCCTGATGGTGATGTCGTTTGTCAAGCAAATGGTTGTGAAGGCAATATCGGCTATGATGGTCTCACATCACCAGAAGATGAGCTAGAGTTGCTCTGTGAGTGGAATGAAGGGAGATCAGATACACTCTCTTGCGAAGAACAATGGGTACAAGACTACCAGCTGTATAGTATGATCAAAGGTCAGGGCCTCGATACATTGGATGATCTAAGAGAATATGATTGTCTATCCCAATTTTTAGTAGACATATCAGATAGTCCTATTACTACTTTCTACACCATTGATTCTCTTCTGACTGTACAAGATAGTTTATTAGTTGATTCACTCATTACAACGAGTACAGCATTGGACAATGTGATGACGAATGACGATAACCGTGATCTTTCACTGGATAGCCTACAATCTCAGATCAGTGACTTACTAGCACAGATGGATAGTCTACAGCAGTATAATCTGGTCCATGTAGACAGTCTCCTCACACAAGTTGGTAGAGATAGCTGTGACATTATCACTGATTGGGAAGTGGTCTATGATGTACTGATCGATGAGAGGAGTGGAGAGGAGATCACTCAGAGGCAAATTGCTGACTTAGAAACGATAGCACTCAAGTGTCCGACTCATGTAGGCCATGTCATTTATTCCGCAAGGAGGATTGTCTCTGATCGGACGCATCTGAGATATGACCTCATTGATGATTGTGGTAGAGTGGAGACTCGAAGTAGAAAACAAGGTACAATTGTTACTTCTGTAGGACTCTCTATAGTACCGAATCCTTCAACAGATCTAGTCACAATAGGTCTACCAGAAGCAAGTAATGGGACATTGACTATCCAATCGTTGAATGGTCAAGTCATGTATGAACATGACACTCATGGGACAGAATCACACAAAGTCATGACTACAACTTATAGAAGTGGAATCTATATTGTATCTTTTGATTCGATCAATGGAGAACACTATGTTTCGAAGCTGGTCATTGTCAAGTAGTAGTCAAGCCAAGATTAGAGTATTGAATACAACAGAATGTAAATGGAGGTTACCATTAGGTAGCCTCCAAATTTTTAAAATCACAAGATCAAGAATATGCAGCAATACTATCAGATAAGTTTTGTCGTGATGATGCTACTCTTAGGATTACAAAATGGATCTGCTCAGGCCAAATATGACTATACGTGGATTTTCGGAGCCAATACGTCAACAATGCCTGGAGTTGAAGGGAGTGTTATCCAATTTTCTGATGCTGGTGTTGATACATTGTATCAGCCTTTGCCTAGTAAAATTGGTACAGAAAACATCTCTATCAGCACTGTTGATGGTGACTTGATCGCCTACTCCAATGCTTGCGATGTGTACAATAGTGACTTTGAGCTGATGGAGAATGGAGAAGATATCAACCCAGGAGAAGTCCACAATCAACAATGTGAGAATGGTAATTATGCAGGAGCTCAGAACTCATTGATGTTACCCGACCCTGCTGGGGGAGGGGTGTATTTTTTCCATAAATTAATTGAGAACTTTTTTTTTGGTCCTGACTTTGTAGGAGGCGCCACAAATGTCCTTTATTCATATATAGATGTTACACTTAATCAGGTAACTGAAAAGAATGTCTCTATTCAAAGTAATTTGCTGAATACATCAGGTTTTACAGAGGCGATCAGACATGCTAATGGGCAAGATTGGTGGATCCTTGAGTTTTCACAATGGGATAGTCTCGAAGTGACACAAGATGATTCTCTGATGTATGTTTTCAAGATAAATATAGATTCTATTTATTTGAATCATAAACAGGTTATTGAGCATACTTCAGTATTAGATTACAGATGTTCTGTTGGAGGTCAATCAGCATTCTCTACAGATGGTGGTACCTTTGCAATGTACTGCCCTTTAAGCGGTTTAGATCTCTATGACTTTGATAGAGAGACAGCGATGCTGAGTAACTATCGTCACTTAGAGATACCATCGACTTATCGTACCAGCGGACTCTGCTTCTCACCGAATAATCGCTTCGTCTATGTGAGTAATGGAGACAAGCTCTGGCAGGTAGACCTTGAGGCCGAGACTCTTGCGAGTGGCTTACTATTGATAGAGGATGAGATACTCAGTACAGGAGGCTTCTCAGCTAACTTTGCTAAGATGCAACTCGGTCCCGACTGCCGTATCTACATGAATAGCACCAACCAGCGACCGACACTCCACCTCATCACCCACCCAGATGAGAAGGGAGAAGCTTGTGGCTTTATCCAACAAGGATTCAAACTTCCACACCACCATCAACCCGCATCTCTCCCAAACTTCCCCCACTTCCGCATCGATGAGGACGAGGTTTGTAATCCTGACTTGGTGACATCTGTCTTTGAGTTTCCTGTAGAAGTAGTCAAAGGCCTCGACGTTCATCCCAATCCCACATCAGGAGATTTGACAATTGATCTTCCAGAGGTGATCACAGGTCTACTATCTATGAGGGATGTGACTGGTCAGGTGGTGATGACATTAGACTTGGACTATGCTGAGGAGGTTGAGCTTGACTTGTATGGGTATCATGCAGGGATGTATGTGGTGGAGGTGGTGGGTGAGAGTGGAGAGCGGTATGTAGAGAGGGTAGTTGTGTTTTAATGTATAATGGTTAAGGCTAAATGGATAATGTGGCCGATTAAGACTAATCTAAGTTTAAGACTAAGATTAATTTCTTACTGATAATGTGTATTGGTTAATGTACAATGCTTAATGAGGTTTTTGAAGATTAAAATTAAGACCAAGTTTAATGTGATAGTGTAATTGGTAATCTCTTCATAAAAACCTGCATTTGTTCAATTAAAGTCAGTGATGACCTACAGAAATATGTAGTGCCTCGAGTGGAATTACGTACCGATTTTCAATCGGAAAAAAGCATGGAACGGTAAGAGGCAGCTACGGTTTTGACTTCTGAGAAGAAGGCGAAAATTTCCTTTGGTCATCTTGATTTTTTGTTTTCTTTCGACAGGCTCAAGACCGGCAGTTTTTTATCAAGAAAAAATGAAAAAGTCATCATGGTAAGTAAAATGAGCAGTAGTGTTATTGTCTGATTCATAAGGCAGCTGACCAACCCCATGATTTTGCTCTCAAGTGTCCAATGGAAGTAGGACCTGTTATCTATAGAGCCCGAAGAATAGTCTCAGAGAGAGATGGTCTAAGATATGACTTGATAGGCGACTGTCATCGAGTTGATAATAGAAGCATAGATAACACTATAAGTGCAAGTAATACACCTTTGATATTATCACCTAATCCAACCTCTAGAGAAGTATACGTTACTTCAAGTGAAGAGATGACAGGGTTAATCTCTATATCTACAATGGATGGTATTGATGTTATGAATGTTGACATAAATAAGTCTACACAAATAAAATTGATTACAAATAATCTAAAAAGTGGAATTTATATGGTATCTTATAGAGGTAAAACGGGTAATATCCAAACAGCAAAACTAATGATAGTAAAATAAATTAAACGCAGCAGTCTAATATCGGGCTGCTGCAGTTTTTAAATTTTGATAAATGAGCCATATCTATATTGCAAGATTTACAATTGTCTTTTTGTTGTGTTACACTTCGTATCTGCTATCCTCTCAACCTAAGCACGACTATATATGGGTCTTTGCGGGAGATGTTGATACGATGCAAAATGCTGAGGGCAGTATTATAGATTTCAATGGAGGTGAAAGATCAACTCGTTACCAAGATATGCCAGAAAAAATTGGAATCAATAATATTTCATATTCCAGCGAAGATGGTGAATTGATTGCATATTCCAATGCATGCGATGTGTTTAACTCTGACTTTCAGATAATGGAGAATGGGGAAGATATTAATCCGGGCACAGGGCATGATGCGAATTGTCCAATTGGATTTTACGGAGGTCAACAAAACTCTCTGATGCTGCCTGATCCAGGTGGGCAAGGAATTTACTACTATCACAAGCGACTAGAAATATATTTTGATGTTGAGTGGATAGGAACCGTCTTTGATATATTGTACTCGTACATTGATATAGCATCCAATTCTGTAAAAGAAAAAAATGTTTCGCTTCATAAATCAATACGCCATATTAGCGGATTTACTGAAGCCATTCAGCACTCGAATGGTAAGGATTGGTGGATTTTAGATTTTTCAGAATGGGACAGTCTAGCACATACTGTAGATGATACGATGATGTATGTGTTCAAGTTAGATAGTGACTCACTATACTTTCATCACGAGCAGAAGGTTAGCAATGCTGCAATCCTTGATACTTGGTGCAGTTCAGCAGGTCAGTCTGCTTTTTCAACTGATGGCAGCACCTTGGCGATGTATTGCCCTCTTAGTGGTCTTGATTTGTATGATTTTGATCGAGAAACAGCTATGATTAGTAATTACAGACATTTAGATATACCTTCTACTATTCGTAGTAGCGGAGTTTGCTTTTCGCCAAGTAATAGGTTCATTTATGTCTCAAATGGGGACAAATTCTGGCAAATAGACCTTGAAGAACCCACCTTAGAATCTGGTCTCTTATTGATTGATGAGTATGATCCTAATCTTGGAGAAGGTTTTACAGCCAATTTTAATCAGATGCAACTAGGTCCAGACTGCCGTATCTATATGAATAGTACTAATCAAACGCGTACCCTACACATCATTAACAGTCCTGATGAAAAGGGTGAGGCTTGTGACTTTGTGCAACGAGGATTTGAGTTGCCATACGTCTGTCAACCTGGCTCTCTGCCCAACTTCCCCCACTTTCGTATCGATGAAGAGGAGGTCTGTGATCCTGACTTGGTGACATCTGTCTTCGGGTTTCCAGTAGAAGTAGTCAAGAGACTCGATGTCCACCCCAATCCTACATCAGGCGAATTGACCATAGACTTGCCAGAGGTGATGAGTGGGAGACTGTCGGTCCGAGATGTCACAGGTCAGGTGGTGATGACACTGGACTTAAACTATGCTGAGGAGGTATCTCTAGACTTGTATGGGTATTATGCAGGGATGTACGTCATAGAAGTTGTGAGTGAGAGTGGTGAGCGGTATGTGGAGAGGGTGGTGTTGATAGATTAGCATACCCATCCCTTTCTGCCGATTAATAAATCGACATTCATACCCTTCCCTAGATTTAGGGAAGGGCTAGGGTTGGGTAGAATATGGAAGCATAAGTTAAACCTCAGATTATCAGTTCTGTAGAAGGTAAATGCGAGGATTAATCTTTATGCCGATGTTGTCAGAACTGCTAGCCCGTCCAAAGTGTTCACCTTGGTTCCTTCCTTATCAAAGCATTGGGATGCTTTGATTCTGATATTGTCAGATCAGTCAGTCATCCCTAGATTTAGGGAAGGGCTAGGGTTGGGTAGAAGGTGAAGGTTTAAGTCTAATATTAAGTATTAACTGATAATGTTGACCTACTAGCTCAGATGGATAGTATACAGCAGTACAATCTGATCCATGCAGACAGTCTCCTCACACAAGTTGGTAGAGATAGCTGTGACATTATCACTGATTGGGAGGTGGTCTATGATGTACTGATCGATGAGAGGAGTGGAGAGGAGATCACTCAGAGGCAAATTGCTGACCTAGAGACGATAGCACTCAAGTGTCCAACGCATGTAGGTCATGTCATCTATTCCGCAAGGAGGATTGTCTCTGATCGGACGCATCTGAGATATGACCTCATTGATGATTGTGGTAGAGTGGAGTCTCGGAGTAGAAAACAAACTACAACTGTTACTTCTACAGAACTCTTTATAGTACCGAATCCTGCAACAGATCTAGTCACAGCTTACACTTACACTCCTACCTTTCACTAAGGGAACAAACGAATTTCGATTCCAATCGAAAGGAAGGATGGATGCAATAAAAAAAAGAGAAGAGAGACAACTCATTGCCTCTCTCCTCTACCCATATATCTATTCTCAAATATCTAAATAAATATCTCTTATTTGCCAATACAATATTGGCTACATCTCTCTCTAGTTAGAATCCCGAGCCAATACTCATCTGGACCTTTCTTTCTATTTCTGTGACTTGATTTTTGAATACTTCATCTGTATCCATCATATCCTGCACCGCCTTGAGTGAGTAGATGACAGTACTATGATCCTTCCCTCCGAAGTCATCTCCAATACTCTTGAGAGACTTATTGGTAAAGTTCTTAGCGAAGTACATTGAGAGTTGTCTCGCGATGACTACTTCTCTCTTACGTGTACTTGATTGGATTTTCTCGACAGAGACTTTGTAGTGCTCTGCTACGAGTTTTTTGATCTTTTCTAGAGCCACTTCCTTATCAGCAGAGACGACATATCTTCTGATGATATCTTTAGCGAGATCTACATCTATCTTTTTGAGGTTGAGTGTAGACTGAGCTATCAGAGAGATCATGACACCCTCTAGCTCTCTGATATTATTGACTACATTATGACAGACATACTCGAGTACATTCAGTGGTATCTTCTCGATATCATCCTCTAGCTTATCTTGCACGATTGCCATCCTAGTCTCGAATGTTGGCGGTTGGATATCAGCTGATAGTCCCCACTTGAATCGACTGATGAGTCTATCTTCCATATTGGCAAGATCCTTAGGGGCTCTATCTGAGGTCAAGATGATCTGCTTACCACTTTGGTGCAATCGATTAAAGAGGTTGAAGAGGATCTCCTGAGTCTTAGCCCTCCCTGCAAGGAACTGGACATCATCCAAGATCAAAGTGTCGATATGTTGGTAGTATGCGAGGAGGTCATCTATAGTCCCCTTCTTGATTGCATTGATGATCTGATTAGTAAATCGATCCGTCGTGATATACATCACATTATTCTTGGGATGTTGCTTCTTGATCTGATTGCCGATCGAGTGTGCTAAGTGAGTCTTACCGATACCCACACCACCATAGACGAAGAGTGGGTTAAATGCTGTCTTCCCAGGATTGTCAGAGATCGCCTTACCTGCAGACCTTGCAAGTCTATTGCAGTCCCCTTCTATGAGCTTGTCAAATGTATACTTTGGATTCAGACCAGAGTCAATTTTTACTTTTCTGATCCCAGGGATGATGAACGGATTCTTGATCTGCTCCGAGTCGATTGCTGTTTGCTTCTTCTCGGTAGAGTTAGAGAATTGATTTTTCTTATCTAAGAGGATGATATACTCTAATCTTGCCTTACTTCCGAGCTCTGTGACGATACACTTCCTGAGGAGTGAAAGATAGTGCTCTTCGAGCCATTCGTAGAAGTATTTGTTGGGTACTTGGATGGTGAGTATCTCGTCTTCTAACTTGACGGGGATGATCGGCTCAAACCATGTTTTGTACTTTCGTTCGTTGATATTGTCTTTTATGATAGCGAGACATCGGTCCCAGACTGCTACGTGTTTGTTGGTCATATAACTTCTCTACTAAAAAAAATAAAAAAACTCTCTCTTACATGAAGAGCTTACCAAAAAATTAAACTTTCGAATACGTGTTCGTGGGATAAAATCAACTTGGGATTTGATGTTCGAACTCTACAAAAATTCACTAAATAATCGGAACAAAAAAGGAAATTGAAATCTAATTTTAAAGATAAAATTTTAACTAAAACTGGATTAAAAGATAACAAATATCTCTATATGTAACTTACCTCAATCTAGTAGAATTAACATTAATGAATATAATATATGACTATTTGACCAAAAGATTTTTACAAGATTGACATTTCGCTTTTTTATTATTTTCAAAATACAGATCTACCCTTCCAAGTAATATACCACCAAATCCTGCTTGATTTACAAAGACAGCTTCACCCTTCTTATTCTTTTTAGTCTGCATAGCTTTGAGAAAAGTGTGAGTATGCCCACCCAGGATAAGATCGATATTCTCTGTCTCTCGAGCTAAGACCACATCACTTACCCAATCCTCATCATAGCGATAACCAAGATGAGAGAGACAGATGACTACATCACACTTCTCATCATGCTTGAGAGTATTAGCTACTCTCTGAGCTTGGACGATGGGATCTTGATAGATGACTCCCTTACAGAGTGACTCAGGGACCAAACCGTCTAGCTTGATACCTAGCCCGAAGAATCCTACCCTGATGCCTCCGACTTCTTTGATCAGATAGTCTTGGAGATGCTCACTCAGAGCTGTATCGTCTACTCGATAGTTACTCATCACAAATGGGAAGTTGGCATGTTTCATTTGCTTGACAAAGCCATCAATCCCTGCATCAAAGTCATGATTGCCCATCGTAGCTACATCATATGACATCTCACTCATACACTTCATCTCTATCTCCCCTCCGAAAAAATTAAAGTATGGAGTACCTTGGAAGATATCACCGCTATCCATCAAGAGCACATGCTCCTCTTCGCTTCGGATCTGCTCGATCAGCTTAGCTCTGCTCACTACCCCTCCGAGACCTTGATTACGACCTCCGTCCATGGGGAATGGATCGACTCTGCTGTGGACATCATTAGTATGCAGGAGTGTAATCTTAGTCACTTCACCTCTATCGAAGAGATGGAATGGAAACTGATTGACCCCGAGCAACAATCCACCCTTGCCCATCGCTTTCATAAAGTTACGTCTTGATTGCATCTCCTACTTTTTTGTTATTCTAATACTTGGATTATGCTCGATCTGATTGCCTTGTGCTGTAATCTCTTCGACCCCAGCGATCAGGACATGTCTGATATATTGACCAGTATCAGTCTGTGGCAATCCTATCATAAACGGACAAGCATCACCTCCATTGGCGACGTAGTCAGGCATCGCTACTTGATAGATGCGTGACTCATCTAGTGGCTCTCCTCCGACCATGATATCACCTGCCATAGCATCTGATATATTGAATGTGACACCCTCACTGATCGGCCATCCGCCGTAATCGGCTATCCTGTTACAGAGATTTCTGACGTCTTGAGCCTTCATCTCGACGATGACGAGCAGATTGTCAAATGGCATCAGCTCGAAGAGTTTGCCCTTAGTAACATCTCCCTTTGGCAACTTCACGATCCGCAGTCCTCCATAGTTCTGGATGGCAAAGTCCACTGCGATCCCTGACAGCTTAGTGGCTTCCGATAAGAGGAGGTCTGACACGAAGTTGCCCATACTAGAGTTGACCTTCCCCTTAGAGAGATCGGCAGCATTGTATCCGATGACGACATTCATCTCGGCTTGGAGTTCGTCTCGATATGGCCTGACCATTGCCTCCATCGGAGAGTCTCCGTAGGATTGATGATCTTCTACCTTCAGATTGACATTGTCCGCTGTCGCTAAATGTTGGACACTCTTACAACTCTGACCGACTGCCAATACACTGAGTATGGCAATGATGCTGATTACTCTTATCATCCTAGGTAGCTTTTTATCTCCTCTCGGATTGCACTCTTCGCTATCTCTAATGATTGCGTCGATTTGGCACTTTTCTGTTGGAGGATCTCTAGTAAGTCCTCAGATGTACCACTCTCAGGCAGGTCCGAGATCGACTGAGTGATGAGAGCTTGGATATTGGTCTTAGCCTGAGAGATAATCTTCCAGAGTGCATCACTGACATAGACCTGCTGTGCTAGATTGTGCTCATATTCCTTCTGGATAGAGACGAGCATCCCATTGGAGAGATTCTGTGGAGTGATCTCCTTGGTCAAGAGTCTAAAGATCAGATTCTTCATCTCTATCCGTTCGCAGAAGAGCATAAGTCTCTCGTAAGCTTGGAGCTTGAGAGGCAACTTATCCTTGGCCATAGACTGTTGGTAGTCGAGCATCGCAATCTTCTCCTTAGATGTCAAAAACTGCTTAAGAAGCAAGTACGATGAGGCAAGTACTACCAATGCCGGGAGAGTATATTTCAGTATTTCAATAAATGCTGCCATTCCTATATTCAATTTGTCGCAAGTTACTAAAGTCTCGTAATTATCAGACTCATGCTCGACCTAATTAAGTCCGACAAGCACCATCCATGCCATCTCATCACGATAGATTATCAGATACTTGATCCGAGGCCTGAGATGCCACTAGAGGGAGCAATAGTGACGCTTACGCTAAAATCCGTGGTGTGGTTAAACAATAGTTAAATAGAATTTAAACTAAATGCTATCTTTGTCGCCGTTGTTATACTTGATATACGATTAGGTGTAATGACACTAATATCAAATTTCGGAAACTAAAATATCTACAATTACAAATTGTCCAATATGAGAAAAACTCTAACAAACATCGGAAGCATCCTCTGTCTCATCTGCTTGATGACATTCAATGCTAATGCTCAGAAATTCGGGTATGTCAATAGCACAGAGATACTTGCACAATTACCAGCAATCAAATCTGCAGACTCTGAACTCGAGGCATACCAGAAACAACTCATCGCTAAAGGCGAACAAATGGTGAAAAGCTTTGAAGCAAAATACAAAACCGTAGCAGAACAAGCACAAGCAGGTACTCTCTCTAATGTACAGATGCAACAAAAAGAACAAGAACTCGGTCAGGAGCAACAAAATATCCAAGCATACGAAGTAGAGATCCAAAATAAGATCCTCAAGAAAAGAGAAGAACTCTACCAACCAATCCTAGAGAATGTCAACAACGTACTCAAGGCGATGGGTGATGATGGTGGATACACTATGATCTTCGACTCGAGTACTGGTGGCATCCTACATGCTGCAGAGGCTAATGACCTCACCGCTGCTCTCAAGAGCAAACTCGGGATCTAAGGACAAGTCTTACCTATAGACAAGAGATATAACACAAAAAAGAGAATAGAGGGTGTCAAGCGATTGGCTCCCTCTTTCTCTTTACTAGGAGTATCAGAGACCGATTATCGGAGATATGGAGTGCATCCACACACTACATAGACAGTGATCTCTAGCACTTGTATCAGTACCGATTGGAAGACTTTGATATCTTTACACTGTAGTCATCGACTGATCAGTCATCGACACATCACAGGGAAGTGGTAGCAATCTCTACTTCTTATAATTATTAAATACTCTCTCACTCTCAACTCTATTACATAATATGTCTGATAACTGGCAGGTAGGTAAGCAAAAAACTAAGGGAATACGAAAAGATACTGAGTACACTATATTAGTAGCCGTATCTGATAAGAGTCAAAAGACAGAGCAAGTCCAAGAGCATATCGACGAACTAGAGTTCCTCGCGGAGACAGCCGGCGCTAAGACCAAAAAAATCTTTATCCAAAATCTCCAACACCCTGACAAGAGAACATATGTCGGTAAAGGAAAATTAGAAGAAATAGCCCTCTACATCGAAGAGAATGAAGAGATCAATATGGTCATCTTTGACGATGATCTTACCGGGAAGCAGACAAGTATCTTAGAAGAAGAGCTCAAAGTCAAAATCATCGATAGGAGTAGTCTGATCCTAGACATCTTTGCCAAGAGAGCACAGACATCACAAGCCAAGACTCAAGTAGAACTAGCTCAGATGCAGTATATGCTCCCAAGACTCCGAGGACTCTGGACTCACCTCGAGAGACAGCGTGGTGGTATCGGTATGAGAGGACCAGGTGAGATGGAGATAGAGACAGATAGGAGGATAGTCAGAGATAAGATCTCTCATCTCAAAAAGAAACTAGAAAAGATAGACCGCCAATCACAGAACCAAAGAAAAAATCGCGGCGACCTCATCAGAGTATCACTCGTAGGATATACCAATGTAGGCAAGTCTACTCTGATGAATACACTGAGTAAGTCCGAAGTATTTGCAGAGAACAAACTCTTCGCCACTCTCGACACCACTGTACGCAAAGTAGTGATAGATCGGATGCCATTCCTCTTGTCAGACACCGTAGGATTCATCAGGAAACTCCCACATCACCTCATTGAGAGCTTCAAGTCTACTCTCGACGAAGCTAAAGAAAGTGACCTCGTACTCCACGTCGTAGACATCTCTCATCCAACATATGAAGACCAGATCGTCACTGTCAACAATACTCTCAAAGACCTCCAAGCAGATGACAAGCCTACTCTCATGATACTCAACAAGATAGATGCCTACAGAGAGAAGTACTTCGATGAGATGCTAGATAAGGAGACCAAGGTTGAGATCATTGACACTCTCAAGCAAAGACTTTCCAATGAATATGGAGTACAGACCATCATGATCTCAGCGAAGACTAAAGAGAACCTCCCCGAACTGAAATCTCTCCTCCAAACTCTGATCGAAGACCTCTACAAAGAACGTTATCCATACATCACAAAGACTTGGTAAGAGATCTCTGAAAAAAGCCAAATCACACATTTGCACGTAAGTGGCTGTAACCACTCATCCATCCTGATTGAATAAAAAAAAATACGATATCACTCATGCTAAAGAAATATGCCAAACTCCTCACCAGATACTGTCTCTACCTCCAGCCTGGCGAAAAACTCTTCATCAGGAGTACTACGCTTGGCGAACCTCTAGTCAGAGAGGTCTATAGAGAGGCTCTCAAGCTAGGAGCTATCGTAGAGTATGAGCTGAGTATGCAGGATGCTTCCAAGATCTTCTTCCAAGAGGCAAGCGATGCTGCTCTCCGACATACTCCGACACTGTATAATCATGCGATGAGAGACTTCGATGCTTACCTCTATATCAGAGCACCTTACAATCTGATGGAAACTAAAGAGACTGACCCCTCTAGGCAAAAAATGAGACAACAAGCTCTCTCAGAACCAAGCAAAATCTACTTCCGTCGTACAGGTGATGGTGAGATGAAGCGTAGCCTCTGCCAATATCCCACTAATGCCAATGCACAGATGGCAGGCATGTCACTAGACGACTATACTGACTTCATCATGCAAGCATGCTACCTCACCGAAGACGATCCAGCAGCACACTGGAAAGCACTCAGCAAGACTCAACAACGGATCGTAGACTACCTCAATGATGTCTCATGGATGCGGTACAAAGCAAGTCACACAGACATCCAATTCAGTGTCGAAGGCCGTACTTGGATTAACTCTGATGGCAAGACGAATATGCCAAGTGGAGAGGTATTCTCCGCTCCGATAGAAGACAGCGTCCAAGGGAAGATACACTTCACACATCCTAGTGTCTATCGAGGTGTAGAAGTCGAGGGGATTACACTGACCGTAGAGCAAGGAAGAGTCATCTCCTACTCTGCGACCAAGGGACAAGAGCTGCTAGATACCATCTTCAATATCGAAGGGGCTGATCACTTTGGCGAAGTAGCCATCGGGACTAACTATCAGATCCAAAGAGCCACTAAAAACATCCTCTTCGATGAGAAAATCGGTGGAACCATCCATATGGCCGTAGGTCAGAGCTACTATCAATGTGGTGGAAAAAATACCTCAAGTATCCACTGGGATATGATTACAGATATGAGTAAAGATGGTCAAATCTATGCTGATGGCAAACTCATCTATGAGAAAGGTAAATTCCTAATCTGATCTCCGCTATATTCAGAATTGTTAGGCACATTTCTATCTTTGCACCATGGTATATTTCTTCTTAAGATCTCTTGTCAAGTTGACCCTCAGGATGTATTTCAAAAACATTGAGATCACTGGTCATCATCATATCCCCAAGGACAAACCAGTCATCTTCGTAGGGAATCATCCAAGTGCCTTCATGGAGCCTATCCTATTAGCTTGCTGGACATGGCGACCCCTCTACTTCATGATAAGAGGTGACATGTGGAAGAAGAAAGCACTCGCGTGGCTACTCGATGCCATCCATGGCGTACCCGTCTACCGCAAGAGTGAAGGCTATAGCTCAGTCGATGCCAATAAGAAGACATTTGATCGGTGTGTAGAGCTCATTATGGATCACAAACTGCTCATCATATTCGCCGAAGGATCGCATCAGCTCGTCAGACGACTCCGAAGCCTCAAGAAGGGTACAGCGAGGATCGTCCATCAAGCCCTCACAGAGAACCCAGACGAAGATGTCTACTTAGTACCTGTCGGAGCTATCTTCAATGCTCCACTCCTCCTCAGAAGAGATGTCCATATCTCCATCGGCAAAGCAGTACCACTCAGACAGCACCTCAGCACTACATCCAATGCCGAGTCATACAATCAGATCACTGCTGTCATCGAACAAAGCCTAAGTGCAGAACTGCCATCTCTCACAAGTGAAGAAGAATTGATCTATGAGCAACTTATCTACGAGGAGGCACAATTTGGCAAGCCATTTTCACAGCAGTGGAGAGATGCTGAGGCGAGATTACACTCCCTCACTCCTGATGACAAAGCACGCCTCATTACCGATACTAAGTCAGTCGATACTGATCTAGAAAATCAAGTATTGAGCAAGCAACTTCACCTTGGTCATTGGCTCATCTTGATCTTACTTGCGATCCCAGCATGGGTTGGCAAGCTTCTCCATATGATTCCTATCGCCCTGAGCCAACGCGTTACTAACTCCATCGTCAGGAAGAAGGAATTTTACAGCTCACTCAGGGTTGCGACATTATTGGTCTTTGTAATCTCTTGGTACTTGATCACAATTGGGATTTCTGCGTTAGTATTTGGGAGTCTTTGGCCGGTCTATGGCATGCTATTGACTGGGTTGATCTCGCTTCCCTACTTTGATCTCTGGAGAGTTGCTCGAGCTAGGAAGTAAGAGAGGTGGCAAGAGCATCCAAGTAGCCTCTCCCCTGCATCTCTACTCCGCATATCTCCGCAGATGATCATCCGAGGCATCCATGATTACCTCAGCCATGACTGAGGATCGACCTTACGCTTTCCTTCCCAGATCTCTAAGTGCAGCACTTCATTGACAGTACCAATTGATTGTCCTTGGGAGACTACTTGACCTTCGACGACTTGCGTATTGATCACTGGCGAGTAGAGGTGGTAGACTCCATCACTCTGGATGAGCACTAGATTGCCATTTTTGATTTGCTCTACTTTGACAATCTTCCCAGATCCGATAGACTTCACTGTCTGAGGCTGAGATGTCCCGATATCGATTCCATTGTTGACGACGTAGACGTCTTGCAGTGATGGGTGTCGCTGCCTCCCAAACTTTGAGACCACGGTACCACTTATTGGTCTCGGCAGGTTACCTTTTAGCTCTATCAATGACTTGGTAGGTGGAGTCACTGAGGCTGGTGGCAGTGAGTGAGAGGATTGTACTGTATGAGTCTGATCGATTGTCTTCTGGATGAAGAGCTCGATTCTTTGATTGACATTGCCTCGATATCGTCTTGATTCGGCGAGATCTGCTCTGATCGTCTCCTCTTTAGCATTGAGCTCAGCTAAGAGTTGTTCTTGGAGTACGAGTTGAGCATCGATTGATTCTTTCTCTTGATTGACGGTGATTTGTTGCTTAGCATTTTGGCTGATAGCCGCTTGATAACTTTTATAGAGGGCATTAGAGACTTTTTCTACTTGATCGTATTCAGCTTTTTTGGCTTCGATATGTGTATGATACTGCTCAGCCAAGACATTCTGACTAAGGAGCCGATTGATAGAGTGTGCAGAGAGCATCATATGCAGTGGGCTGATGAGTCTTTGTCGTTTGTAGTTAGCGGCTACGATTGCATAGTACTCAGAGTTGAGCTGGTCTTTGATTGCATTGATAGAGTCTAGCTCTGCAGAGATGTGATCAGCATCAGCCTTTAAGATTGTCATCTCCTCTTCGAGCAGTGCTACGAGTCTTTGGCGATCTTCTATAGTCTGTCGGATGACTTGCAACTCTTTGAGAGAGGCATCTTGGGTTTTCTGAAGAGATTGGAGGTATTGATTAGATTGATCGATCTTCCGATTGAGTTCTTGCTGTTGCACTTGGAGGTCTCGTTCGTATTGAGATTGTGCCGTGAGGAGATCAGGTGATAGACTCCACACCAAGAGCAAGAGTATGCCTGTAATGTTACTGTGAGACATAGCCAAGAGCTTGAGCCATCTCATGATATCTGCTTGCTTGACTTGCATCACCTGCCTTTGCGTAAGCTCTGCCTATGAGGTGATAGAGCAGAGGATCGTTAGAGTCATCTGCGTTGGATTTTTTCACGAGAGAGTTGACTTGATCTGGATTGCATTTACCTATGAGTAGTCCGATCAGATCACTCATCACTGTAGCTCGAGGGTTACCTCCACTGACTAACTTCATCTCATCAGCGTATGCCTGTGCTTCGTCATGATCACCAGACTCATACTGTCCTATACTCTGCCAGAAATATCCGTCGTATTGATTGGGGTAATAGTCGATTGACTTTTCAGAAAACTGGATAAGGTCTTTGTATTGCTTGAGGTCATAGAGAAGGTTCATCTTCTGTGACCAGACTGTATAGACTGCATCATTGAGTGCTAGAGTCTTATCATAACTCTTCAGTGCGGGGAGGAGCTCACCGGTAAGATACATAATGTCACCTCGGATGGCATAGGCCTTTGCTTCGTCAGGATAGCGTGTGATGATCTTATCAGAGAGAGACTGCAGTGCTGAGATCAATTGTGGATCTCGATCAGTCTGGAGCTGCTCCACGTATGGGATGAGCTCCATGATCTTAGCGTCAAATGGCAGGTTAGGGTTATCTATCAATGGTGTGATAGCGTAGAGATATTCGCTATCGGTAGCTGCTTGCCTGTCTTTGCTTACGATCTGGCGATTAGCAATCACATTGCCTTCATCGATATCTAGCACTTGTCGATAGATTTTTTCTGCTGCCTTTTCTTTTCCGAGTAAGAGATTCTGGTTAGCGAGTGCATTGAGGATCTCTACATTATATGGTGCTGCTGCTACTGCGGTATTGAGGATCTCTAGCCCTTTGCTGTAATCTTCTCTCGTATTTACGATCTCTAACATTTTGAATGTAGCCTTATCGGTCACGCCAAATTTTGATTGGATAGTCTCGAGAGTTTGGAGACTTTCTTTCCAGTTCCCATTTTGCAATGCATTATTAGCGATACGATAGAGGAAGACAGAGTTATCTGGTTCCATTTGACTGACAGTCAACAGTGCTTGATTAGCAGCAGTGAAGTCCATCATGAGTTCGTTGATATCTACTGTAAGTAGGTGATACCACTTATTCTGCGGGCTGAATGATACGGCCTTATTAGCGTAGTCAATGGCCTTGCGATAGTCCTTATGAGTGACGTGGAGTCTAGCGAGTTGATAGTTGATCTCTGGATTACGGCGATCCTTTTCAAGGCACTTGAGGAGTTTCTCTTCTTGCTTATCTGAGTTATTGAGGTATTTATCGATTTCGGCTTCGATAAATGTCGTCTCAAGGTCTACAGTAGCTTGTGTAATCGCTTGTGCAAATGCCACAGATATCTGTAAGACGAGGCAAGTTACAAGTGAGATAAGTCTATACTTCATAGTTAATTTGGTCAACGCCGATCGTAATTTTAGGGTCTTCAAAATTAACAACACTCTGCCATCTTTTTTTATTCTATTATTGTGATTTTTAACATATTGGATCTAAATCTCTTGTAGAGAGGCATTGATCCAGTATTGACCATCGTATCTCCTACTTTGAGGTGACCTCGTTCTTTGAGGATCACTTCGATATCAGCTATGGTCCCATCTGTAGACTCAAACTTATCGTAAAAGAATGGCTTAACACCCCAGATGAGATTCAGAGTGGGGAGCAACTCTCTCACTGAGGAGAAGATAAATATCCTTGCACTTGGTCTATAACTTGCTAACTTGAATGCAGTATATCCCGTCACTGTCAATCCACAGAGTGCATCAGCTTTGACATCCTCGGCTATCTTAGAGGCGCTGATACAGATCGTATCACTGTAGTAGGTCTCTGATCCTCTATTGGGTTTTGGTCGTTTATCCTGGAGCTCGTAGTGCTTCTCTGCATCGGCGATGATCTTACTCATCGTCTCTACTACGAGTGCTGGGTGATCACCGACTGAGGTCTCTCCGCTGAGCATCACAGCATCAGTCCCATCTAGTACAGCATTAGCGACATCAGCGACCTCTGCTCGAGTTGGAGATGGATTAGTGATCATTGATTCCATCATCTGCGTAGCCACGATTACGGGCTTAGCCTTCTGGATACACTTCCTGATGATCTGCTTCTGGATGTATGGGAGTTTTTCGAGAGGAACCTCCACACCTAGGTCTCCCCTTGCAACCATGATCGCATCTGTGACTTTGATGATCTCTTTGATATTGGCAACTGCCTCTGGCTTCTCGATCTTGGCGATTACTTTAGCACCATGATTACCCTCAGCGATCAATTCTTTGAGTTCGATGATATCTTGAGCTTCTCTGACGAATGATAAGGCAATCCAGTGTACCGGAAGTGTCAATATAAAGTCGAGATCTTCTCTATCTTTCTTCGTAAGACTTGGGAGAGAGATATTAGTATCTGGGAGGTTGACACCCTTATTAGACTTCAGTACGCCACCAAAGAGAGCTTTGAGCTTGACATTCTTATCGCCATCTGACTCTACTACCTCGAAGACTAGCTTGCCATCATCGCAGAGCACCTTCTCTCCGACATTGACATCTTGAGCAAAGCTCGTATAGCTCATATATGCCTTATCAGATGTACCGATACACTTCTCTGATGTGAATGTGATGATATCACCAGACTTGACAGGCTGTCCACCATCCTTCATCTCACCGACTCTGAGCTTAGGACCTTGTAAGTCTGCAAGGATACCTACATTCAGATTGTGTTCTTTATTGATCTTTATTATCCTATCGACTACTACCTTCTTATCTGCATGGTTACCATGCGAAAAGTTGAGTCTAAGGACATCTGCGCCAGCCCTGATGAGATCTTTGAGTTGTTCCTCTCCAGAGCAAGCTGGTCCAAGGGTAGCTACAATCTTAGTATTTTGGTGTTTGATTTTCATAAGTGATAGGTGTTAGTACTATCACAATACTACATAAATAATACCAAGGTTTCTGCTAATCACATTTAAACTTAGTGGATTAATTTGCCGAATATCCTCAATTCAAGCTTTAATAATTTTGAATTAATCTTCAATTGCGGGAACAAATATTGTATTGAGTCACTTATTTGAATTGATAAGCGGTGAATATTGAATATTTGCAACTATTGTACTCATGGAATGTAAGAGCATTTAAAATTGATAAAAATGTCCAAGTGCTTGTAAATACAAGTGTTTATGTTTTTATTTGCATTCCAAAATTTTAAAAATTATGTCTGAAATCGCAGAAAAAGTAAAGAAAATTATTGTTGACAAGCTAGGAGTTGATGAAGCTGAAGTTTCGAATGAAGCAAGTTTCACTAACGACTTAGGAGCTGACTCACTGGATACTGTAGAGCTCATTATGGAGTTTGAGAAGGAATTCGATGTGTCTATTCCTGATGATCAAGCAGAAAACATCGCAACGGTAGGCCAAGCAATTGACTACCTCACAAGCCAAGCTGGATAGTTTTACAGTAGATAAAACTCATCTGACTTAGGTCAAAAAATGAACAAAGGGTCACCTCTAAGAGTGTGGCCCTTTGCTTTTAATCCCTATCAACTCTCGAGCATCTTGACTCAATAGATGTTCTAATTCCAGATCAAAAGTGGTAATTCGCCAAATCTTCTTACATTTACAGCTTGTAAATTAGTCACTACTAAGGACTATTCCAGCTCGATGGAAGAGTCTTTTGCATTCTGAGTAGTAGGTGATATTTATTCTAAAAATATGAATTATCTGATCGACAAATGAGAAGAGTAGTAATTACAGGTTTGGGTGCATTGACCCCTATAGGCAATACACTAGATGGCTACAAGGAAGGCCTCTTCAATGGTAAGAGTGGTGCAGGTAGGATTACCAAGTTCGACCCGACTCACTTCAAGACACAATTTGCCTGCGAGCTAAAAGAAGTCAATGTCGAAGAACATATCGGACGGAAGGAAGCAAGAAGGATTGATCCATTCTCTCAATATGCACTCATCGTGGCCGAAGAAGCCATGAAAGACTCTGGCATAGACCTCGACTCAGTAGATCGAGATCGGTTTGGGGTGATCTGGGGCAGTGGTATCGGAGGCTTCAAGACGATAGAAGAAGACATAGAAGACTCTACGACAAGAGAAATTCCTAAATATAGCCCATTCCTCATCCCAAAATTAATCACTGACATCGCTCCGGGACATATCTCTATCAAGTATGGCTTGCGAGGTCTTAACTATGCAACCGTCTCAGCGTGTGCCTCAGCATCTCATGCAATCATCAATGCAACTGATTATATCCGTATGGGGAGAGCAGATCTCATCATGAGTGGTGGTAGCGAAGCAGCCATTACTAAGGCAGGTGTCGGAGGATTCTCATCTATGAAGGCACTTAGCTCTCGCAATGATGATCCACAGGCAGCCTCTAGACCATTTGATGCAGAGAGAGATGGATTTGTGCTCGGAGAGGGAGGCGGAGCCATTCTCCTCGAAGAACTCGAACATGCCAAGGCAAGAGGTGCCAAAATCTACGCCGAAGTCGTCGGTGTCGGGATGTCTGCCGATGCTCATCACATCACTGCGCCACACCCAGAAGGACTCGGCGCTAGCAATGTCATGAAGTATGCACTCAAAGATGCTGGTCTCAGTACTGCCGATGTAGATTATATCAATGTCCATGGGACATCTACTCCCCTTGGAGATATCGCAGAGACCAAAGCAATCGGCAAAGTATTCGGAGCAGATGCCTATGATCTCAATATCAGTAGTACTAAGTCTATGACTGGCCACTTACTGGGTGCAGCTGGGGCTGTGGAGGCGATCGCTGGTATCTTAGCTATCCAACACAACATCATACCTCCGACAATCAATCATCACACTCCTGATCCAGATATTGATCCTAAGCTCAATCTGACATTCAATCAAGCACAAGAGAAGAAGGTAGACATTGCTCTATCCAATACATTTGGGTTTGGAGGACACAATACAACTGTGATCTTTAAAAGATACTAAGATGGTAGTAAAATTGTATAATTACTTTCTCTGTGAAGAAAAGGAGCTTGTGAAAAAAATTCACAACGTCCTTGGTTTTACTCCAAGTAATGTACAACTCTACAAGACTGCATTCTCTCATAAATCCATGAATCAAGGAGCCAATAAAAATGGCATCAACAACGAACGCTTAGAGTATCTTGGTGACGCAATACTCTCAACCGTAGTCGCTGAGTACCTCTTCCGTAAGTATCCAACTAAGAAGGAAGGATTCCTCACCAAGATGCGATCCAAAATAGTAAAGAGAAATACTCTCAATAAGGTCGCCTCAGAGATGGGCTTAGACCTATTGCTCAGTCACTTTGTCGATACTCGGATCAGTAGCTCCATGAAGGGCAATGCACTCGAAGCACTCATCGGCGCTATCTATGTCGAACAAGGATACCGTAAAACTCGAAATTATATCATCAAAAATATCCTTATAAAATACCTCGATATCAACACTCTAGAGACTGTCGAGGATAATCACAAATCCCAACTCCTAGAACACTGCCAAAAGATGGGCAGCAACGTTGAATTTAAACTGGTCTCTCGATATAAAGTAGATAAAAGAGACAAATTTAAAATCGCAGTCAATGTCGATGGTAAGCAAAAAAGCGTCGCAGAAGACTATAATAAGAAAGCCGCTGAACAAAAAGCTGCAAAAATTGCTATATCCCATATACTGAACCAATCAGTATCAGTATAAACGAAATTTATGGATTCTCTATCGCAAATTGTCCTCGGTGCTGCCGTAGGAGAAGTGGTACTTGGTAAAAAAATCGGAAATCGAGCAATGCTTTGGGGAGCAATCGCTGGGACTATCCCTGACTTAGATATCATCTCCAATCTCTGGTTGAGTGAGGTAGATGGACTCGCAGCCCATCGAGGGATAAGTCATAGCCTACTCTTCTCTGTACTAGGGGCGGGAGCATTTGGCTGGATTGTAGATAAGATCTATTCCTCTCCATATCATAAGCACATCGCCCTCTTACTGCGGTCACTCCTATTCTTGTCTGTGATTGGTGGATTGCTCACCTTAGCAATCACTACTCCTCCCAAGTTGATCCCTGCATTGGGTGCCATAGGGATTGGTGTAAGTGGGTATCTCTGGATGAAACGAAGATACGTCACCCATCCCATCGACAAACCCAACGCTACATTACAGGAGTGGATGTTACTCTTCTTCTGGGGATTAGTTACGCATCCGATACTTGACTGCTTCACCGTCTATGGGACACAGCTCTTTGCTCCATTCTCTAAGACACGGGTGGCATGGAGTACCATCTCAGTGGCAGACCCACTCTATACGGTTCCATTTTTGCTCTGCTTGATCATCGCTTCATTCTTAGCAAAGGAGTCACGGTTGAGGAGGACGGTCAATTGGCTAGGGATTGGGCTCTCTTGCACTTATCTCCTCTTTACAGTATTCAATAAGCAAGCCATTGACAGAATCTTCGTCGAGAGTCTCGATGCACAAGGCTATGAATATACTGACCATATGACCTCTCCGACGATCCTCAACAATATCCTCTGGCATGGAGCTGCTAAGACAGACTCATCCATCATATTTGGTAAGTATTCATACTTCGACTCGGATAGAGAGATCACATTCTACGAAGAACCACTTGGAGATGCAAATCTCGCAGGAATCGAAAATCATCGAACGATCCAGATACTGAAGTGGTTCAGCGATGGATATTACAATGTCATCGATCGCCAAGACTATATCCAGTTCAATGATATGCGCTATGGAAGATTTACTGATGACAACACTTCTCCTGACAACTATATCTTTAAGTTCAATCTGAGGAGACTTGGACCCACTGACGTGGAAATGCTAGAGTCTCAAGGCGGACCACCTCCTGGCAATGAAGCAGAGATCTTCGAGGCCCTCTTCAAGCGGATACGGGGAATTGAATAAGTTGGATATGGGAGTGAAGACGAGAGACTTATCCCTCATCCAAAAACTCAAGTACCTTATTGACAAGGTCAGGCGATCCGACGATAAATGGTGACCTCTGATGGAGTTCTGTTGGCTCGATATCCAAGATACGTCTCTTCCCATCTGTAGCGATACCTCCCGCTTGCTCTGCTAAGAATGCCATCGGCTTACACTCATACAAGAGTCTCAACTTACCATTCGGTGCAGTAGTCGTAGATGGATAGAGATAGATACCTCCTTTGATCATATTTCGATGAAAATCGGACACCATAGACCCTATATACCTGCTCGTCATAGGACGTCCTGATGCTGGGTCTGATGCTTTGCAATACTGCAGATATGACTTGATCCCATCAGAGAAGAATGGGTAGTTACCTTCATTGGTAGAGTAGATCTTCCCTGTCTGTGGAAATTGGATAGATTCATTGGATAAGAAAAATACTCCAATCGATGGATCAAATGTAAATCCATGTACTCCGTCACCCACTGACAAGACTAGCATCGTAGATGATCCATAGATGACATAGCCTGCTGCGACGATTTCTGTACCCTTCTGGAGGAAGTCTTTCAACTCTGCCTTCTGACCTACAGGTGTCACTCGTCGGTAAATAGAAAAGATGGTTCCAATCGAGACATTGACATCGATATTGCTCGAGCCATCGAGTGGATCTATCAGGACTACATACTTACCACCGCGACAAGACTCAGACTCGAATGCGATAAAAGAGTCTTCTTCCTCGCTAGCAACGCCACAGATCTGAGCCCTTGCCTTGAATGCCGCGATAAACTTAGCATTAGCGTAGACATCCAATTTTTGTTGGTCTTCGCCTTGGATGTTCGTATTGCCCATCTGTCCCATGATCTCATCTACAAGACCTGCCTTATTGATCTCACTATTGACAACCTTAGTTGCAAGTTTGATACAACTCAAGATACTGGTCAACTCCCCAGTAGAGTTAGATGATGCAGCTTGGCTCTGTATAATGTGCTCGCCAAGTGTCCTGAAGTTTGCCATACTATTGAAGATTTGATAGATTAGCACAAAGGTAGAGATACTTCTACATCACATCTCTTAAGAGAGTATCTTTTTATTCAGTATTTTTGAGTGATTAACTGATCTGATTACATTACATGATAATGGGAATCGAGATTCAAATAGATTATTCGTAATAAGTCGACTGCATGAAGGCATTAGTAATATCTGGAGGAGGAAGCAAAGGAGCATTTGCAGGAGGAGTAGCTGAGTACTTAATCAATGTCGCTAAGCGTGATTATGACATCTTCGTAGCATGCTCCACGGGTAGCTTGCTGATCCCACACCTATCGATAGGAGAGGTCGGTAGGATCAAGGAGATCTTCACCAATGTCTGTCAGGATGATATATTCAATATCTCACCATTTCACATCAAGCGATTGCCTACGGGTGAGTTTAAGACTAAGATCAACCATTGGAACTCTATCAGGATGTTTCTCAAGCGAAAAAAAACGTTTGGCGAACACAAAAATTTACGTAAAGTAATCAGTAAAATCTTCACTGAAGCAGACTATGATAAGATCCGTGCTACTGAGAAGAAAGTCGTCGTTACTGTCAGCAATCTGACGACTAATCGAGTAGTCTATAAGCATCTCAAGGACTTTGAGTATGAAGATTTCTGTGATTGGATGTGGGCTTCGACGAGTTTCGTACCATTCATGTCACTCGTAGAGAAGAATGGATACGAATATGCAGATGGTGGATTTGGCAATTATGTCCCGATCGAAGAAGCAGTAAATCTCGGTGCTACCGAAGTGGATGTGGTCATCCTCAAGCCTAGGCAGAGCAATCATGATATTACTACTACGACCAATGCATTTGACTTGTTTTTCAAGACGATGGAGTTTTCGCTAGATCAACTCTCTTATCAAGATATCCTGATCGGTCATCTGGAGAGCATCTACAATAATAGTGTCAAGGCCAAATTTTTCTTTACCCCTAGACTACTCACTAAGCATAGCTTCATCTTTGAACCAGAGCTGATGAAGCAGTGGTGGCAAGAAGGATACGACTACGCTAAGATGAGAGAAACTCAGTAGAGGAAGTCTCAATTATCTACTCTTATTGATTACTTGGGCTTACATCGCCATCACCTTATTCCCTGTACACACATACACTGAGTCTGACTTGCGAGGTTTGATGGTCTTACTCCCAGTAAAGCTCCCAAAAGCAGGTAATAGGGTCTGCTCATCGGTACAGTAATAACATGGAAGCCGCATTCTATCTCTTCCTTTACCTCTGAGTTGGACGGCAGGATGGATATGACCTGCGATATTGTGCCACCCAGCGTACTCCGCAGTAAGTGGCAGAGGGAGTGGGATGTGTGTCAGAGCAAATGGTGCCAACCGATACTCATCTAAGATTGTCAGTGCTGAGATCTTATCTAAGTGATGCCTGCTATGGATGTCATGATTACCCTCTGTCAAGATGAAGTGTATCTCTGGAAACTGTGACATAATCTCCTCTAGTATCTTACACTCTGCATTGTAGTCTGAGTGGATAAGGTCACCAAGAAAGACGCATGTCTGGATGTTATAGTTGAGTAGGATATGTGTGAGATTTTGCCAATTCTGATACTCACCAGCTTGAGGGATACCGATCCCTGCCTTCCTAAATGTGGACAACTTGCCGATATGAAGGTCAGCGATGATGCACAGATGATGCTTCGGCCAGTAGATCGCCTTCTCTGGGAGGAGCCAGAGGGTCTCATCCATCAGAGTGATCTCGAGTGAGTTAGTCGGTGACTGTGTCATGAGGTATTACTCCTTATTAGCGAGCTGACCGCAGGCTGCATCGATATCCTTACCTCTGCTCCGCCTGACTGTAACCATGATTCCAGCATCTCTTATCATTTTAGCGAAAGCGTCTACATCTTGCTCTGGAGCTCGAGTGAAGTCTATGCCATCTATCGGATTGTACTCTATGATATTGACCTTGACGGGAAATATCCTACAGAGTTTGATGAGATTATTCGCATCTTCTCGGGTAAGGTTGAAGTTGTCAAATGCGATGTACTCATAGAATATCATGTTCTTCGTCTTACTGAAGAAGTACTCGATCGCCTCCATCAATACCTCCAGATTATTCTGTTCGTTGATTGGCATGATTTCATTCCGTTTGAGATCATCGGCAGCATGGAGTGAGAGAGCTAGATTACACTTGATATCTTCGTCAGCAAGCTTAGTGATCATCTTAGCGATCCCAGCTGTACTTATGGTAATCCTCCTTGGTGACATGGCTAGCCCCTTGTCAGATGTGATATAATCTATGGACTGCAGGACTGGTCGATACGCCAGTAAGGGCTCACCCATCCCCATATAGACGATATTAGTCAGGGGCAATCCATAGGTGTCGAGGCACAGTTGGTTAGTGAGACTGATCTGATCATAGATCTCACTGGCATCGAGATTTCTGACTCGCTTCATCTGTCCTGTTGCACAGAACTTGCATGACAGACTACACCCTACCTGTGATGATACACATACGGTGAATCTCTTATCATCAGGTACCGGGATAAGTACAGTCTCTATCAGTGCATCATCATGGAGGCGATACCTAGACTTGATCGTCCCATCAGTAGAGACTTGCTGTCTGTCTAGTGTCAGTGCATTGAAGATAAAGTTAGCATTGAGTTTTTCACGCAGTGCCTTGGAGAGGTTAGTCATATCATCGAACTGTGTTGCCCCTTTCTTCCAGAGCCACTCGTAGACCTGCTTAGCTCTGAATGATGGTTCGCCTAGGTCTTTCATGATGTCTTTCAACTCATCCTGACTGCACTTCCTGATATTGATTTTGCTCGTGTCCATAGATGATTAGTCGTGTTGCATAATTTTTACTTGAGTTACTACAAAGGTAACCGATGTGTCCTTAGAGAGAGATAGATTAGATAATTAAGTCCAAGTTTGACATCATTAGATCACATTCACTATCTTGCGATGTGAAATAATAGGAGCTCACTCAGTCATCGTCTCTTAATAATACATTACTATGAAACTCGGAGCATTTTCTGTCAGTCTATCAGTCAAAGACCTCAATACTTCAAGAGCCTTCTATGCCAAGTTGGGCTTCACCCAGTTAGCTGGCAGTATGGAGAAGAACTATCTCATCATGAAGAATGAAGACTCTCTTATAGGCCTCTTCCAAGGAATGTTTGAAGGGAACATCTTGACATTCAATCCTGGATGGGATACATCCGGCCTTGACATCGAAGACTTTGACGATATCAGGAAGATCCAAGCCTCACTCAAGGCGAGTGGCGTCACGCTTATCAGCGAAGCAGATCCAGAGACGAGTGGCCCAGCGAGTATGATGCTCACTGATCCTGATGGCAATATGATATTGATCGATCAGCACATCTAAGCTCGCTGATTGGAATCATCCTCATGTACTCTCAATCTATCCCACTCTGTCAACAGGAGTACTCTGAGCACATCAACACAGCGATACTTCGACATCTCACTCTCTATGCCAGGGATACTCACTGATCTGATACCACAATAGCCCGATGACCAAATCCCAACTCCTTGATAACCTTGCATCTGTAGAACGAAGAGCCTCAGTGTCCAAGCTGAGAAGAATGCTGCATCATCCAGCTAGATATCTCACAGCAATCCTTCATCGTCAACTCTTCTACAGGTGGACAAAGAGTGATATCCAAGTGAAATCTTCAACATTCTTTGGCGAGCAGATGCACCTCCGACTGCCGTCTAGCACCGATATCTACTTGACTGGAGGTAAGCCCCATGATTCCGAAATCAGATTAGCAGCCTATCTGATCCATCAGCTTGATCTTGGTGATACATTCGTCGATGTAGGTGCCCACTACGGATACTTTACACTCTTAGCCTCTTCACTCGTAGGTAAAGGTGGGACGGTCATCTCCTATGAACCATCTCCAAATACATATTCCATACTCCACCAGAATGTCAAAGACATTGCTCACATCAAGAGCTACAACTCGGCTGTGTCAGACAGTGATCACTCTCTGACATTCTATGAGTTTCCCAACTACTACTCCGAGTATAATACCTTCGATGTCACCCAATTTGTCGATAAAGATTGGTATCAGATATACCCTCCTGAGCAGATCAAAGTCAATTGTGTACAGCTCCAATCAGAAATAGAGTCCTTGCATATAGATCCAAAAATAATCAAAATCGATGTCGAAGGAGCTGAGTATCAAGTCATCAAAGGTATGCAGGACTACTTGTCAGCTCACTCTACTACTCTCGTAATGGAGTATCTCAACACTCATCGAGGCAATAGTGGACACCAGCAAGCAGAGCACCTCCTCAAGACACTTGGATACTCAGCATCCATTATCAATAGAGACGGGAGCTTACAGCGGATTGGCTCAGCCTCTGCATACCTAGATGCTAATGCAATAGAATCAGAAAATATCGTTTTTGCAAAACGTCTGTAAACTCATTCTTTGATGATTTTGTAGACTGAGAGGTGGGCATCGACTGTACTCTGTATCGAGAGGAAATATAATCCAACTCCGAGTGCCTCTAGATCTATGATGAGAGGACCATCTACTCCCGTATAGTCCACGACTATGTTACCTACAAGATCTACGACCTTGATCTCATAATTAGCCAATTCACCTCCTATCACTACCTGATCTGTGAATGGATTGGGGTAGATATTGATTGCATTTACCTCAGTGATGACATGACTTGTAGCAGTAGCGAAGGCTGGTAACTCTACGACATAGCTATCCACTGAGTGACCATCATCTGCTCCACTCCAATCTGAACCAAACAATACTCTCGTGCCAGTAGGACTGATCACAGCATGTGGCTCTCCCCAGTAATCATACTCATCCTCATCACTCCTGTGATGTCCGATCCGACAGACTTGGATATTATCTGCATCTGCCAAGGCGATTACCAACTCCTGATCGAGGAGTTGCTGTCCATCTTGATCATAGCCTATCAGAGAGGCACAGAGCCAGCCTGGAGTGACATTCTTGTATGCAAGAGCACTGATATGGGTGCCCGACTGAGAGTAATCATATCCAAGATCTTCGCTGATCATAGAGTAGCAAGTGCCATCTGTCATGTCATGAGCTACGAGATTACCTCCGCAGCCTCCATCAGGCCCATCAGCAAATGCTACAGCAAAGTGAGCATCATTTCCATTGCTCAGACGGCCCTCACAAGCATGCTCAGTGCTCGACTCATTGAGCATGACACTGAGGTTGCCATCAGTATCATATCCTTGAGTTTGGTGATAATATCTGATACCAGATGGACTCGGCATCGGAGCTGTGTAAGCGACATCACTCATATCAAAGACTGTCACCTCCCCAGTCGAGATACGGTATGCATAAGCACTACTGTTTCCACATCTCCAGGTAAATACATCACTATCCCATGACATCATCTGGATATCATTACCCATTGCAATGTCTTCACTACAGTCGGATATGTCGTCCATATTGACAACGATAGTCTTGGTCTGTAGTGCTACATTATACTTGATGAAATCATCAGTCGTAGCCTCAGGATAATAGAAAATATCTGGATCTTCAAAGTCCCAAAAGATCTGCTCCAAATCGGCTGGATTGATATCTGTAAGATTGCGGATATGTGTATACTCCATACCATCCAGTAAGAGGTGGACAGCATTATCTACATCATAGAGTATCATCTTAGACTCGTCCGTATTCCAAGCTTGGATAGTACTGTACATCGGCACTATTTTGTGTCCAGCACCGGCATCAGTGATCCTTCTAATCGTAGTACCGAAACTTGGATCAGTGATCGTACCTAGATAGCTAGGCTTAGCGACTGGCTGCATGGGATGGAGTTGAAGGTCATTGACTAGGAGCCCCTCTGTCAGATCTTGAGCCATAAGTGAGACACACGAGATCACAAGCATACAGAGCAGAGATGTCACAGCTCTATGCTTATTGGAGTATGCATATTGTGAAGTGTGATTACCAAGAGATAAGGGCATATGTGAGAGTTTTCACGATGAGTGTATGGATTTAAAATCTGACATTGATATCGATCCGAACCTCAGAATGACGGCACAGAGCTACTCCAATGATTATGAACATAAAGACTCAAGCAATCTTCAATGATCCGAATGACTCAATCACAGAGATAACAACGAATGTAATCGCATTTTCAGTCAATATCTGTAGAGACAGCAGCTAAGATGCTAAAAATAAAAAACCCATTGACTAAAGAGAGTTGTAGCCCAAACAGGAAAATTTACTTTTTGTGTAGAATTATTTCTCTTGGGATGGAGTTAAATCTTCTGATCACTCTTCTACTCAAATATAATGAAGAAAATACTCAAATATCTAGGCATAGCATTAGTCTTCTATCTCATGCTATGCCTCAGTACCCCCTTCAATAGCACACTCAGGAAGAGATCAATTCAAAATCAAATCAACTATCTATCCAACCTAATTGATCGTGGGTATGATGATCAACTTCAACGGAGATTTCCAGAGGGCAAACTCTTCAGTAATGCCCTCCTTGCTCTATCGACAATAGAGTATTGTAATAAGACCAACAAGATCGATCCTCAATACTCAAAGATCGTGGACAACTGCATAGCAAGAATCCAATCCAAAAAAAGTGTAGAGATCTTTGATCAAAACCTGAATCCAGAGTATGGGATGTTCTATCTGGGGTGGTCTAACCTAGTGTACTCCACATACTTGCAAAGCGACCTAATTGCATACTCTGAAATCCCTGATGAAGTCTTCACAACATCTCAGGAGATTACACACTTACTCAGCCAAATACAGTCGGATAGCCTACAGATCCTCAATACGTATG
Source organism: uncultured Saprospiraceae bacterium (assembly GCA_938001865.1). Classification (GTDB taxonomy): domain Bacteria; phylum Bacteroidota; class Bacteroidia; order Chitinophagales; family Saprospiraceae; genus JAHDHH01. The sequence goes on from CALLAW010000005.1 coordinate 46,610, forward strand.
CGGAATCAAATTGGCCAGCAGATAATCTAGTAGGAATATTGTCTATCAAGGACAATCGACTGCAGAGACAATGGACTGATCTCATACTCCAGACCTCAGAACATAATAGTGGACTCATCCATCATGTCGGAGGGCAACCCCAGCATATCAGAGGCTCTTCTACTGCTTTGATTACATATTGTCTAAGCAAAATGGGATACAAGGAGATAAGGTCTTATAATGAGAGTTTCCACGATCAGTTAATCGATAAGTATCTCGGGATCGAACTCGTCAAAGAGTACCATAATGGACTAAATAATATGGATGTTGACTCTGGACCTATCATCGCAGGCTACGGAGCTTCTGCAACGATAATGAATATAAAGACTCAAGCAAGCCTTGATAATCCAAATGCCAAAATCACTTGGGCAGCCATGAATGCAATCTCATTGCCGATCAATATCTGTGGAAGCAAGTATCTCATCCTCAAACAAGAACCAATGCTTGATCTATTCATGCTGTGGGCAAGCACAGAATTGTGAATGGACTTGGATGTACCCAATACGATATCCTGCTTCAATTGTGACATCTCTCTTGGGAGGCGATACTGACCATACAATGCTTGTCGTCTCAGATGTGGTAATAAAATTTCGACTAAAAAAAACAACTCATTAACCTTTTGACACTAGTATTAATTCTTGGATTACATTACATTTACCTAGAGTATTAAATGTACCTCACCATGATCCGATCAAGTCACGCTTGCCTCCAAAGTCTCATCATTACACTCATAGGCATCATCGCTCTATCGAGTTGTAAGCCAAAGACTGAATCTACAGTTCATATCACTGATCTGACACAGGTGACTGCTGTCATAGAGGCACTTCCAGATCTTCCATACGAAGATCGTATCTCATGTGACGCTTGGGAAAACTATGCACCATATCCAGAAAATCAGCTCTGGTTTGAAGAAGAGACAATAAGGCTCAACTTCCACTGCATGTACGACTCCAAAGGAGATAAACTCTTACCAATCAAAAAGATGCGGAGTTTCTGGATTCCTGAATTGATCATAAATGCTGATCTCCGTCTCTGGAACAATCCTCAAATGAATCTCCCTATCGGCAATACCACACCAGCTCTACCACCAATGCTCAGGTATAGACGGACTCTTAGCGAGGGCAGATATGATGACCACGGTACGTACGAGCATATCGATGATGACCTTTTCTACTTCCTCAACAAGGGAAAAGAAAAGAATAACTACAGTAAGGAGGTCATCAATAAGTATGCAATCGATGATGATCACATCCTCAATGTGTTCATCATGGAAGTACATCCAGATAGCGTAGCATCTAAGACCTACAATCAGCACAATGCAGGTATCGCCTTAGGCACAAGTATCAAGATCTCAGGATTCTACGAAGAAGATCCAAAGTGGTGGGAGTACGCTGCCATGTTTAACCATGAGGTAGGACACATCTTCGGCTTGCCGCATGCATGGACTAAGTATGACGGATGTGATGACACACCTCCCAATCCCAATTGCTTCTCTCCTGGACCACCGCCATGTGAGGTAGTCTCTAATAATCTTATGGATTACAATTATGATCAAAGGGCAATCACTCCATGCCAACTCGGCAGGTGGCACAGGACGATTCATGATCTCAAATCAAAGAAGAGAAAATTGATCGAAGAGAGATGGTGCCACTACAAACCCAACGATCCTATAATCATCAATGAGGATATGCACTGGGTAGGTAACAAAGATCTGAATCGAGACATTAGAGTAAAGAGTGGTGCAACACTGAGACTCTCTTGTCGTATCTCTATGGCTGCACACTCTAGTCTGATCGTAGAGGAAGGTGGTCATCTCATCTTAGATGGAGTCAGATTACACAATGATTGTGGAGATCTTTGGGGAGGCATCAAGGTCATAGATCAGTCCATTGGCAAGGCCATCTCACATCGAGGTATCAATAGCATAGAAGATACCGTAGACATCCAGTCATAATGAGCTAATCAAGCTCCGCTTCCTTCAATACTGACCAGTCCTTAGCAAGACCAGAGTACAAGCTTCTAGTGTCTCTATGCCATGTTGCTCTAATGTCTGAGCTAATGGTCGATTCTCAGCACCTGGATTAAAGATGACTCTATTTGGCTTGAGAGACAGGATATACTCTTCGTATTGCTCTTGATTCTTTGCATTGAGATAGACGGTAATCGTATCTACATTGCGATACTCTTCCATCACTGTCGAGATCTCTACATCAGAGACTGTACCAGCTCTGAGTCCGATACCAGCAGTCAGGATATCATGCTCTCTGAGTGCTTTGATTGCCTTGTGAGAGTATCTCTGTGGCTTGTTAGATGCTCCGAGTACCAGAGTAAATTTGTTTGTTTTGGACTGCTTGGTAGTGGTCATATCTCATTGTTGTGTCATCAATATAGTCTAACTTTTTCAAATCTAAGTATCTAATGCTATGGATTGCTCCTATTTGTTGATTTTCAGACTTTAACAGAACATTATTGTTTGTGTCTGTGACTTGGCAAAATCACAAAGTCTTAAAATCGAGAAGTGCAAGCATCAGATTTCAATGCTCAGCCGTTCCCTTTTTAGTGCTCGGTCATAGTATCCTATTTTTTGTAGACAAAATTAGCTGCTCGTAACCAACCACAATACGCAGATTTGACGAAAAACAACTTGTTCATATTAGTACTGCTATTCTTAGCTACTCATCTTGTGGGTCAGCGTTACTATGGTTATCCGGGATCATCACCTGATGAGACACATGTCCCGATCACTCTCCAGTCGTTAGATAATCAACAACTCTATCAAGCAGAGAGAGACAGACGAGTCCAGTCACCCGATACACCTCTGAGGTTTGCAGTAGGGCAATCTCTAGAGATAGGATATACTGAGTCGGCAGCATGGGAGATGACCGATGATGGTATGCTCGTAGGCAAATTGAAAATTCAGTCTAAGACAGCTCATTCACTCAATTTTCATTTTTCAGAGTTTGATCTTCCTGCACAGACACAGTTGAGCATCTACAATCCATTGACTGGTCAGTCTCTCAGACAATTTACGCAAGTAGATATGGAGGCTCACCGCCAACTCTGGACACCACTCATCTTTGGAGATGTCATCATGCTAGAGGTCGTAACCACAGAGCAAGCGTTAGATGCAGTGCAGATTACTCTTCAATCCGTGTATCATGATTTTGTCGGATTCAACAATGCATTTGAGAGGATATCAGGAGAGTGCAACTTGGACGTCATCTGCGGTCAGGCAGATGGCTACAGCGATGTAGATCTCTATCGTCAGCAGATCTCATCAGTAGGTGCATATCACTTCAATGGCCAAGAGATCTGCTCAGGAGTAGCAGTGAATAATAGTCGGAGAGATTGCACACCATACTTCTTGACTGCTAATCACTGTGGAGTCACAGAGGCTACAGCACTCTCTATGATTGTCTACTGGAATTACGAAAACTCTTACTGTCGTCAACCTCATAGCCCAGAGAGTGGCCAAGCAGGAGACGGACAGCTCAATCAGTATAATGTAGGTGCTCACTTCAAGGCCAAAGATGTCTTGAGTGACTTTGCACTTGTAGAGCTAGACGATCCCATAGATCCTAGATATAATGTATACCTCTCTGGATGGGATAAGAGTGATGCACTCCCAAGTCGTACGATTGCTATCCATCATCCTGGCGTAGAAGAGAAGCGTATCAGCATCGACTATGATGCTCCTCAGATTGACTATAGCTCATCAGGTCAAGGTAAGCGTATCAGGGTCAATGATTGGGATATTGGCACCACAGAAGGAGGAAGTTCTGGATGTCCCCTTTACAATAGTGATGGGCTCATCATCGGACAGCTCGTCGGTGGGACTGCATCATGCAGTAATAATGAGTGGGATGTCTTTGGGTGGTTCCATAAGTCATGGGATGCTGGTAACTCTCCTCAGACAAGTTTGAAGAGTTGGCTTGATCCCGACGGGATAAGTGCTGACCAGCTCACAGGACATAACTGTAGCTATATGCTCGACTATGATCCCGATGACTCTAAAGTCTGTAACTCCCAACAAGAGAATAGTCACGAAATCGTGATTACTGCCAATGCCGCATTCAGCGAAACAGCAATGTTGGATATCATAGATGATGGTGGGTTGGACGTATCATTACTTGTGACTCAGATAGATCATAATAGTAGTGCCACTCTACGGATAAATGAGTTGCAATCGGTCTCTATCGGCGACTATACAGTCAAGCTAAAAGGTAATAACTCTCAAGTTGACCTCTATCTTGATGTCAATCTCAATGTAGTAGATCAAGCCCCTACCCAACCTATGCTCATACTGCCTGTAGATGAGCTGAGTGGTGTCAGTGACGACATCTTGCTCGAGTGGAGTGCTGTACCAGCAACACTCTATTATGAAGTCAAGGTCGGCAATGACACAGATCTTACCCTAGGTCAGATAGATTACACTCATGTCACAGATCCAGATCTGTTAGTCTCAGACCTAAAGCCTAACTCGATATACTACTGGAAGGTACGAGCGGTCAACGCCTGTGGTACAAGTGAGTGGTCAGATACTTACTTATTTGAGACAGGATTTGAATTCTGCACCCGGATAGTCAATACGGTGAGCCAAGAGATTGATGACACTGCCAATACTTATTACTACCCTCTTGACTGTACACACGATGTCAATATCAAGTCACTCCAGATTGATAATATCAGAGGGACGCATGAGTATATCAGCGATCTCTACTTCTGGGTCAAGAAGGGACTGCAACAAGTCTTTCTCTGGGGAGGCGGTTGCGGCAGTTCTCAGGACTACTCTATAGGATTCTCTATAGATAGACCTGCGACAGCATCATGTCCGATCACTGATGGTAAGATCTACAAACCTGCACAGACTTATCAAGGATTGCTCGATACAGAGGCTAAGGGACTCTGGCAGATCAGAGTAGAGGACAAAGAAGTACAGGATGGAGGTACCATCGAGCAAGCTATGCTCACAATCTGCTTTGACGAAGTCTATGGAGATGCATTAGTACCATCGAGTAATGTCATCTTTGTCTGTGATGAGGAGATAGAGTTTGATCTCTACTCCAATGTCACACATAATGGAGAGCTCTCACTCACGATGCACAATAGTGATCAACAAGAGATCCCATATACGACATCAGCGAGCAATCAGAGTGCATCTCACGGTATCTATAAGATGAAAGTCAATAAGTCAGACATCATTGGTAGCGATAACATCTTACTCAAGGCATCATCGTCAACAGGTGAGATTACTACTCATATCACTCTGGTCTCCGGAGAGGATGCAGAGGTGAATCCTATCGTATTTCCACAGTACAATCATGTGACATCTACAGATATCATCTTGCAGTTTGAGGTCATGACAACTCCGATATTGGGTACAGAGCTGCAGATATCACTAGATCCAAACTTCTCAGAGATCATCTACTCTGCTGACTTTGGTGCTGCATCAATCATGGAAGTAGACTACCACTGGGAGCCTGAGACACAGTATTATGCAAGGACTCTCAACTCTGCGGCCTTCAAAGACTGTAGAGGGATATCAGAGACTATTACATTCTTCGGAGGAGCTATCTCTAAGACCCACGAAGAAGCCCCGCTACCATCAGTAATGATAGCTCCCAATCCTGCCAGTCATGATGTGATGATAAGACTACAGCAGAGTCGATCATCATTCGACTATCTCTCTCTCTATACTCCTGATGGTCATCTAGTCTATGATCAGTCTTATGATGATAGTCAGACCACTCAGACAGTAGTAGACGTATCGCATTTGCCGAAAGGCCTCTACATCGTCAGCTTACAGCTGAAGGATCACACTTATGTGATAGATAAGCTCAGCGTGCATTAAAAAAAATCGATACATTTGCACTGAAATTGAGACCATCACTCAGAGGTCTCTCATCTTAACATAAAAGTATAATCACATGAGTCTATTGACAGTAGGTACTGTAGCATTTGATACAATCGAGACACCTTATGGTAAGGTGGATTACGTAGTAGGAGGAGCATCACTCTATGCCAGTTGGGCAGCGACATTCTTTGCTGACAATGTCCATATGATTTCTATTATCGGAGAAGACTTTCCAGACTCTGAGCTTAAGGCACTTGAGTCTAGAGGAGCAACTACAGAAGGTATCGAGAGAGTACCTGGCGGGAAGTCATTCTACTGGGCTGGGAAGTACAATGATGATATGATCTCACGAGAGACCCTAGTCACAGATCTCAATGTGCTTGCTGATTTTGATCCAGTCATCCCTGAGAGTGGCAAGCAAGCTGACTATGTACTGCTCGGCAATCTTACCCCTGCTGTACAAAATGCAGTCCTCGATCAACTCGAAGGCACACCCAAGTTAATCGTACTGGATACGATGAACTTCTGGATAGATGTCGCAAGAGAAGAGCTCGACAAAGTCATTTCTAGAGTAGATCTCTTGACGATCAATGATGAAGAGGCACGGATGCTATCTGGAGAGAGATCACTCGTCAAGTCTGCTAAGATCATCATGGAATCTGGCCCTAAGTACTTGATTATCAAGAAGGGTGAGCATGGAGCCATGCTTTTCCATAAGGACGATATCTTCTATGTACCTGCGATGCCTATCCCTGAGGTTATCGATCCGACTGGAGCAGGTGATACATTCGCAGGTGGGATGCTAGGATATATCGCAAGCCAAGGCAAGGTTGACTTCGAGACGATAAAGACTGGAATAGTCTATGGGTCTGCCGCTGCATCATACTGCGTAGAAGACTTCAGCAACGACAAACTCAAGAGCATCAGTAAGGAAGATATCCTCACTAGAGTCGCTAAGTTCAAAAAATTAGTTGAGTTTAAAAGCTAATCAGCACCAATCCCTTATACTTCCTTGACAGTAAACCCTATCGATCCGAGTTCATCCCAATAAGTTGGAAATGACTTAGTGACTACATCGGGGTCTATGATCTTGACGGGATGTATCATTGCCATCAGAGCAAGAGACATGGCCATTCTGTGATCTTGGTAAGTGTCATAGGTCGGTGTAGAGTCAAATGTAGCCTTCCCTTCTTGGAGGTAGTATTGTTCCTTGGACTTAGATGTAAACCTACTTGGCAGTTCACTGAGGAATGTCATCCCTTTTTGGAGTTCTGCTTGCATGGCGGTGATGCGATTGGTCTCTTTGCCAGGGAGTGTCGACAGGCCACTATACATACAGGAGATCCCGAGCATACTGTGTAATGTAGCAAGTGTCTGGAAGATATCTGGTGTATCCTCAAGGTTCATCTCTAGCATCGATGGGTAATCAGATTGGTCTGATTTGGTATTCCATACTTTGAGGCCATTCGCATCGAAGGCATACTCACACCCATAAGCCTTGAGATATGGAAGTATCTTAGAGTCTCCTTGGATGGAGTCTTTGTACAATCTTGGTAGTGTCAGCTCACTCCCTGGTCGCGAGCAGACTAAGGCGATGAAATAACTGGCAGCTGACCAGTCTGATTCGACACTCAGCGTGGTCTCCGAGATTGTGTGTGGTCGGATAGTAATACTTGTATCAGTCAGTGTATATTGGATGCCTACTTGATCTAGGATGGCAAGAGTCATCTCGATATAAGGTCTAGAGATCCACTCTCCTTCGATATGGACTGTCAAGCCTTGTGGGAGACTCGCAGCATTGAGCAAGAGAGCAGTGACGAACTGACTACTTACACTTCCTGATAGTGTTACCTCACTTGAGAGGCTCGATGGACTATCTACTCTGATGGGTAGGCATCCGTCTTCCTCTAAGTATGTCAGGCTAGCACCCATACTCGTCAGCGCATCAGCAAGCTCTTTGATTGGTCTTGTCTTGAGTCTCTCCGATCCTGTGATGACTTGTGTCCCAGACTGAAGTGCAAAGTAAGCTAGGAGAAATCTTGATGTCGTACCTGCATGATGTGCATCAAAGATATTGTCCTCTGGAGGATGAGAGAGGAGTCTATGCAAGATCTGAGTATCATCGCTCTCAGACAAATGATTGATAGTCAATCTTCCTTGAGAGAGTGCTGAGAGGATTAAGTATCGATTAGAGATACTCTTGGATGTAGGCAGGGATACGAGCCCTTTGAGAGGTCCTGAGGGAGCTGATAGTTCTATAGTCTTAGGATTCATAGAGAGTATTTTGTATTATTATTGATCTTGATAATTTGATGAGATGAGGCTGATTGAGAGTGTACTAGATGTGAGATTTGGTGCTCAAGTCAGACTCGCTGATCTAGCCAATTGATCATGTGATTGAGGACGCTTGCTTTAGCGTAGGATCGAGTGATTTCATGGCCGAGATCATCCCAGATTTTGAGTTGCTTGTCATCGGAGCTGGCTTCTTCATAGAGATTGATCGTACCTTGCTTGTCTATCAGAGTATCATCACCACCATGCATCGCCAGGAATGGAAGAGTGACGTCGGAGAGTCTGGCAGCAACTTCCTTTGTCGTCTTGAGGATATGATATCCAGATGACGCATAGATGCCACCTCGATAGTTATACTGATCTGCTTCGTAGTCAGCTTGGACTGCTGGGACCTTAGAGATACCATCGATAGGGAGCTTGATGGTCTTGAGTCTTGGAGTCAGCCTACCGAGCAAGGCAGAAAACTTCTGCAGCATGGGTGAGAGATCCTCGGATACTTTGAGAGCTGCGCCAGTGAAGAGTAATCCACTCACTTTGGGATCAGTAGAGATTGCAGTATCTAGGAGATACTTGAGAGTAACGAGTGCTCCGACACTATGCCCGTAGATGAAAAACGGTGTATCAGCATTGAGGTAATTGATGACCTCCTGCAGGTCTAGACAGAGCTCATTGAAGTCTGCCATATATCCATCCTTCCCGTCAGATCTCCCATGTGCTCTGTGATCGTAACCTACGACTCGATATCCAGCTGCATTGAAGGCCTTAGCCTCAGTATGATATCTTTCGATGTGCTCTGCGTATCCGTGTACCATGAGTATGGTGCCCTTGGACTCTGGAACGTCCCAGATGACATTATACAGTCTATACTGGTCTCTGGTAGTAAGGAAGTAACTCTGCTTCATGAGATCGGAAGATCTGAGATTAGTCGTTAACTCATGAGGAGTTCCTTGACGAGAGCAGATATCGTCTTACCATCTGCCTTACCAGCTAGCTTAGCACTTGCCATACCCATGACTTTGCCCATATCTTTCATTCCCGATGCACCAGTGTCGGCGATGATCTCAGCGATAATTGGTTTGAGCTTTTCGATAGGCATCTGTTCTGGGAGATACTTTTTGATGATGGCAAGTTCTTCTCGTTCGACAGCGGCGAGATCTTCTCTATTTTGTTCGATATAGATCGTCAGCGAGTCTTCTCTTTGCTTAGCAAGTTTTTGGAGCATTTTGATTTCTCCGGCCTCATCGAGTTCATTACCAGTACCATCCGTCTTAGCAAGTAAGATTGCTGATTTTATGGCTCTGATTCCTCTGAGAGCTACTTTATCTTTTGCCTTCATGGCAGTCTTCATGTCTGCCGTTATTTTTTGTTCTAAGCTCATGTATTATTTTTTTGATTTTGTATCAAGAGTGCTAGTTTAGCAAAGTCTTCAATTCTAAGTTGTTCTGGTCTCATAGTAAAGTATGGATTGTCCAATAGAGTTTCGTCTTGGATGAGACTTTTGAGTGTATTACGGATCATTTTTCTCCGTTTGCCGAAGGCTAGAGCTACTACTGTCCTAAATATTTTCTCCTTATAGATGGGTTGGATCACGGACTTACGATCCAGTCTGATGACCATAGAGTCGACCTTGGGTGGAGGGTTGAATGATCCAGGAGAGATTTTTACGAGTTTTTTGCCAGTGTAGAGTCCCCCAGTCAGTACAGTCAATCTGCTATAGGACTTACTTTTGTAATCAGAGAGTACTCTGTCAGCCATTTCTTTCTGAAACATCCCTACCAGAGCAGGTATCAGTTGATGATTGACCAGCATTTTGATGACAATCTGAGAAGAAATATTGTATGGAAAGTTACCCACGACTAAAAACTCCTCCCCTCCAAACAGATCGCGAATATCGGTCTTGAGGATATCCGCTTGGATTACTTGGTCGTGAGTGACGATACCTTCACTTGTGATGACCTGTATCATGTCTTCATCGATCTCTACTACCTTGAGATTGATCTCGGGGATTTGCATCAAATACCGAGTGAGTACACCTCTACCGGGTCCGACTTCTATGACATTGAGTGTGTAACTTTCTGTAGCACTCTGTACATAACTCGCGATCTGCTCTACAAGTGACAGATTCGTCAAAAAGTGTTGACCGTATTTCTTTTTTGCAAATTTCACAGTGTAAAAGTACGCTTTTTGCAACAGTGGTAAGCAGTAAAATCCTTCGATGGATTTATTCTTATCTTTGTCACTATTCTGAGGGATTACGCGTACGTATCCCCCATCCATTCCTCTCAATGAGGATATCCATAAGACTAACAATACTAACAAATGAGAAAATATAAAATAGGTATCTCAATAGGAGACATCAATGGGATCGGTCCAGAAGTGATCCTCAAGGCATTTGACAATAGATCGATCCTCAAGGACATCATACCCATCGTCTATGGGAGTACTAAGGTGCTTACCCACCACAAAAATATGACTCGAGTCGAGACTCAGTTTGTCAATACGAAGGATGTTGCCAATGCAGTATCGGGTAAGATCAATGTCATCGCGAGTGGTGATGAGAATATTGAGGTTACTCTCGGCAAAGTCACTAAAGCAGCTGGACAGTTTGCAATAGACTCCCTCAATGCGATGGTCAAAGATGCCAAAGAAGGGGTGCTAGACGCGATAGTTACTGCTCCGATCAATAAGCATGCTATGCAATTAGCAGGCTGGGGATATCCGGGTCACACTGAGTATCTAGGTAGAGCACTAGGCGCAGAGGACCAGTTGATGTTTATGATCTCAGATAGTCTGAAGGTAGCTACAGTAACAGGCCATATCCCCCTCACACAGATTGGCAAAAAACTCACAAAAGAAAATATCGTCAACAAGATCAACCTTCTGAATACTTCCCTTGTCCAAGACTTCGGGATCGAAAAACCAAAAATCGGAGTACTTGGTCTCAATCCACATGCAGGCGATGGCGGCGCTATCGGAAACGAAGAAGAAGAGATGATCACACCACTCATCATGGAACTGAAGAAAAAAAGCATGCTAGTCTCTGGACCATATCCAGCTGATGGATTCTTTGGGAGTAGCCAATTCGCCAAGGTCGATGCTACCCTTGCGATGTATCATGACCAAGGCCTCATACCATTCAAGGCACTCTCATTCAACAAGGGAGTTAACTATACTGCTGGTCTCAGCGTCGTGAGGACATCTCCCGATCATGGTACAGCATATGCACTCGCAGGTAAAGATCAAGCAAGCCCCAACTCATTTAGACAGGCACTCTATGCTGCGATAGATATCTTCAGAACGAGAGAAAACCACAAAGAGATGAATGCGAATCCACTGAAAAAGTAATCATAAGACATTACTACGTCCTCTCATCGAGTGACAAGGAGAGAGAATAACAAACCAGAAGAAATACGTGAAGAGAGAGATGTGAGGGGGAAATAAATAAGCCAAAGCTTCCATTACATTCTCGAAAAGTAGGTTAGGTTGTTGTATAAGGTTCTATCATACATCCTACTCAGATTGGTTGATGATCTACGATCTTGTAATCTTTGCCTTGGCTTGGCCATAAAAGTACTTGCTTTCTGATTATGATGCAAGTACATATTTAAATTTTTAGTAATTATTAAGACTTTCGACTGTTATTTGGTCAAATTTGTGGAGCTGATAAGTACTGATGATCTTTATGAGTTTTTCTGCATATTTTGGATCAGTGGCATATCCAGAATTTTTCAATCCAAATGCCCACGCCTTATAATTAGTCTTATCCAACTTGAACATCCAAGTGTAGTTAGCAGAGAACTTGAGGAAGTTACTATGATCGATATATGACTCTACTGCATCGTTGTATGCCCTGAAGCATGATTCGAGGAGTTTGCCTTTCTTATCATAGTCATCATCCTTGTGATAGTATGTCTGCCCTCTCCAGTACGACTTACACTTGATACCGAAGTGATTATGTGCCTGGGTCGCAAGTGAGCTGCCACCGTAGTTAGACTCATGCATCCCTTGAGCTAGTGTGATACTCGCCGGTATCCCTGTCCGATGCATCTCAGCGATTGCTAATTCCTTATATTGATTGATATATTCATAGCCAGCTGGTCTTGGTGTCGACAGTGTCGAAGGTGTACTGATGAATGCTGATAATGTCATCAATGAGAGTAAGACTATGATTGGGAAGTATAGACGCATTCTTGGTTATATTAGGTTCTGTTGTAATATATTCAAATGCTGTGCCAACTTTGATAAATCACCTCACCAGAAGAGTTAAAGTAGATCACTCACTGACTCAGTACTCATCCAATCAGCTGCAATCATGTCTAATGGCAATACAGATACTGAGAGTTGTATGAGGAGTCATGGTGTCTCTCATGGCTCTCTAAGAGCTCGATATCCGCAGCGTAGCTAAGTCTTAGAATCGGTACTCTAGACTCGCTAATAGGCTCCCCATTAGATATTTTTGGTCAAGTGGAAATGACGATTGGTTGACACTATTCAAGTCGTACCTTACCGAAGGACTCAACCATACTGTAGAGTGACGTGTCAGATCATATCCGATACCACCAGCGAAGTGAAGATCTATCCCAGTCTTAGATTTGTAATAATTAGGGTCAGCCTCTTCGGGAAGCAGAGTTGTCGCATCTAGGAATGTCCCCTCAAATCGAGTACCAAGATTGTATAATATTCCAGCCTCTGCATGGTACTTCCACTTGTTGATTGACACTTCGTAACCGAGGTATGCAGATAAGTCAATGGTCTCAAATTTATTGTAATTTTTCCATTCCTTCTTGGAGATAATCGTAACGATGCGATCACCATAGATCTCCTCTATCTCTCCGTCTGGGTAGGTGATCGTCTCGATCAGTCCATACTGTACTTCCTCTCGCCTAGTCTCCGTGTATTGGCTAAACTTTTCATTGATTACACTTGACTCTAGCCCCACCTTGCCGTATAGACCACTCTTATGATTTACTTTGAGTTGGAGACCTGCTCTGTGATTTTCTAGCATGACTTCGGTGTCTTCTCTTGCCGACTTATAGTTAGTCATATCTGTAGTATTCGCTTGTAGAGATCTGCTACTCATACCCGGACCGTAGTAAGCGACCAAGCTGATTTGAGGTTTATTGCTCGAGTAATCATAGCAGTTGATTTTGTCCTTAATGGGTGCTAGATCTGAGAGTGAGATTCCGATCATCTCTTGACGAGTGTCGTCGAGGTATCCCATCCTCTGATTGAGCCTTGGTGCTTGAGACAGTAGTTGGTGAGCTTGCTTACTTCCTGTAGTCGACTGTGAGAGAGGATGTAATATTGTTTGGAGTCCTTGTTGTGCATTTACGGAAGTAGCTTGCTGAGTTAGAGTGTTATCGGGAGAGGAGATGAGTGAGTTATCAGTGTATCGGTGTGGAGAGAGAGGCTCTTCACTCGAGGTAAATGCATTACTTGCATTGCTCTGTGTAGGAGAGAGATGTGTAGGGAGTGGATTGTCAGTTGGTAGAGTTACTGATGCTTGTGTCTCTAGGTTTTGAGTCGTTATCGCTGGCTCAGTGGACCTCTTAGCATTGGGAGTCTTAGCGTTATCTGATTGGTCATGATTACTTATGGGAGTACTTGCATCATTGGCATTCGTATTGTTGGAGTTGGTTGTTGTCTGATCTGAGTAGACGACCTGATCAGTGGTATGTTGACTAGGAGTATACAGAGAGTAGATTACTCCTGCTGTTATGCTCAATGCGAGCAAGAGTGTGGTTGCCTTGATTACTTGAGTGGCAGAGCTCGCTACGCTTGTACTCGGAGACGTGACTGGGGACATAGGCGTAGCAGGGATGCTCCCGCTGATTGTATTCCAGAGTGCCTCTGTATCAAGTTCTGACTTGAAATTTTGAAGCTTATTTTGGATGATCGGGTCTATATTGCTCTTACCCATAATTCTTGTTTTTCAAGTTTTAATAATTGTTTTCTTAGGAGGCTCTTAGCTCTTGTGAGGTTAGATCTGGATGTTGACTCATTGATACCAAGCAGATCAGCGATATCTTTGTGACAGTATCCATCAATAACTGAGAGGTTAAATACCTTGCGATACATTGGAGGGAGAGATTTGACTACCTCTAGCAGATCCTTGGCTTGTAACTTACTTACCACTGTAGGATCAATAGATTCGTAATCATGATAGTCTTCGATCTCACTTGTATACGGTCGTTTTTTGATCTGCTTGAGAGCAGTGTTAATTACGATCTTACGCATCCAAGCCATTGGATTCCCACGTTCGGGATCATAGGTATGGATTGATTTGAAGACCTTGATTAGGGACTCTTGGAGGACATCTTGAGCATCGGCTGGATACTTCATATATCTCAGAGCAACAGTATAGAGCACCTCCGAACATTGCATCACTAGAGCTCTCTGAGCAGTGGTATCACCATGCTTACAGCGAGTCATAATTGATTGAATGTTGGACGATTTTTGCACTAAGTGTTCAATTATTAAGTCTTCAAGATAAGTGTTAATATTTACAAAAGTGAGAGTTACACTGATTATGACCTTTACTCATCAGTGTAACTCTCATAGGGTATTAGAGCCTACTCTGGTACGATAGCTGCCGCTAACAGATAATAATCGTCACAAGAATAGATCGGAAATACTTCTGACTGACCACTATTCAGAGGGTCGTCATCTGGGAAGATATTGGATGACAATACATCTGGGTTAGGATCATTGGGTAGATCTGCAACCTTGTATCCATCTGGTGGTGTGATTCGGATGTAGTAATCTCCTTGTGGTATCGCTGCGAGGTAGAGAGAGTTTGCTATCATCTCAGATGCACCATCCAGATAGACATTGCCATTCTGGTCTATTAACTCATACTCGACGACGATATCAAGAGTCTCGGTCTCATCATACAGACCGTCATTATTCTCATCTTCCCACAGATAGAGGTCTACGAGTGGATAATTGCCCGTATCAAAGATATCTACTGTAGATTGACAAGTTTGACCTGAACTATCAAATACTGTGACAGTATAGGTGCCTTCTTGTAAATTGGAGATTAGAATCCCAGTGGTGGTATTGTATACTACACCATTAAACTCTACGCTATAGGATCCTGCTCCTCCGTCGACCTCCACATATAACCAGCCTGATTGGTCGAGAGAGCAATACTCTACTTCGGCGAGACATGAGAGGCTCAAGTTGTTAATAATCAGTCCAGCATCAAAGTTCTCCAAGGCTTGTCCTTCTGATAGAGTTATGATTACATCCCAGACGAAGTCACTATCTATGGTAGGATCTGATCCTTGATTGAGTGGGCTGAATGTGTAGTTAGTCTCCACGAAGAGTGAGTGCTCACCGGGCTTGAGACCTGTGAGAGTATATTGTCCGTCAGCATCAGTAATCTGAAACTGGTTATCAGTACCAATGTAGACACCTTCGAGTGGTGGTTCTCCTGATTCTCTGATTCCATTGCCATTGATATCTTCCCAAGCCATCCCTGAGACAGATGCTCCTGCACCGATGAAGTCAATCTGAGCTCTGAAACTTCCTGAGATAGGCACAAGCGAACCACCTTGACCTGTTGAATCTATCATCACTTCTCCTTCAAATGTTCCTTCTACATATTGTCCAGTGCTAGTTCCAAGGATTTCAACATCCCAGACAACTGACTCACAATTACTATTACAACTGACGAAGTAAGTACTATTAAGAAGTGTATAAGTAGTCGCCGTATTGTCTCCAAGTATAATATTAGCTATGTTGATTGTAGAAGCTGTCGAACCTCCAGGATTTAATCCATTCAGCATAGCATTGCCATCGATGATACAAAGCTCTGCGTCTACTTGTAGAGTAGGTACTCCATCTATCGTATAACTAACATACTCGTCTGAGCTTTCGCAAAGGTTGATGATGCCCATATTGAGTGGTTCGCCAGAGTTTACTGAGATTTCGATTACTTCACTATAAGTCGCTGTTGCATAGTCGAATGCTTGGACTGAAGCATCAAGGCTAGAGCAAAGACCACCAAGATATTCGAAGCTTCCATTCTCATCTACTTGGACTACTGTAGTCAGGGTATAATCAGGCCATTCATCATATGGTGCAGTGGTAAATACCACATATCCATCAGAGATAAGATTGCCCTCACAGTCTGCGACCATGCCTGTGATGATAGACTGTCCAGATGTCGGTACGATGATCGGGTCGAGAGTAGTATCTACACCGAATGGTCCGATCTCTTGCTCATAGATGACATTGCCACACTCGTCTTTGACAGAGAGTAGTAGTGGTTTGTCTTTAGGCACCTTACCTCGATATTCGCCATTGGCATCTGTCCATCCATAGCTCGTATTGAACCAGCTCGACTGACCTGCATCTAAGATCTCTATACAGAGTGATGTGTTGGGGAGGAGTCTTCCATCAGTATCCTTGATAATACCGTTGATCGTGACCAGTGGGAATGGTGCATCACAGTTCCAGAATGAGAAGTGACTTACCTCACCGACGTAAGTATCACCTGTCTTAGTGGCTGTGCCTTCTTCTCTCCAGATTCCTGTCTCTTCGTCTAGTGACCAGAGAGGGATCTCACTCGGTGCACCATCTGCCAAGTCTACGAGTGGAAATGTAAGTGTAGCTGTGTTGCCTTCGCTGATATTTAGCTCTTGGCCGTTAGGGGATTGGAGTTCGACAGCGAGCATACCATAGGTAGCTAGCTGTACTTCGTTGCCTTCTGTATCTCTTGCTCTGAGGTCTCCAGGCATTGTACGCTGGAGGTCATTGGCTGTGGGGTTGTACCAGTATGTGTAGACATTGACACCACCTGTATATGCTGTACCGTCAGCATTCATGATGGTGTTAGCTTGGAAGTCTACCTTGGCTCCATCGCTTGTCTCTACGGCACCTCCATTACTGGAGTTGAATGTACCAGAGAGAGACTTAGTAGGGAGTGTGATCTTGATGTGTGAGTAGTCACCCGCCGATGTCGGATGTACGAATTTGTAAGAGTCGAAGTATCCGTCTTTGGTAATAGTGATGAGACCACCATCATTGGGGATGATCTTATCTGTCATCCTGAAGTATCCGTACTTGTCTGTAGTCACTGTCTGCCCATTGAGCTCTATGCTTGCATTGGAGATCGGAGCACCGTTGAGGTCAGCTACGAGTCCGTCCACATTGGCGATCGTACTATTCTTGATTGGTGATGTGATGATTGTATCCTCTGGGCCAAGACCATTGATGTCTTTGCGGCATCCTGTGACTGCGAGTAACAGTACGATGAGGAGTATGAGATTATACTTTGTCATAATTGTGTCTATTGTGAGTAGAATCTATTTTCTACGTTCGTTTACTAATTAAAAATAAAATGTAAAAATATTATAGTCATAAGGTGTACGTACGGTATCTATAGGTCACTGATGCTCGGATGTGCTGCGTGATCCCACTTTTTTTCCTCATTATTTGCATAAAAATGGAATACAATGGCATAAAGACGAATAAAACAACATAAATTAGTCGAATAATTCGACTTAATGCATCTTAATTGTCATAGTTACTATTCACTCAAGTATGGAACTCTCTCGCCTAAGGATCTTGTAGCCTATGGACACGAGATGGGTATTACCACGCTTACACTGACAGATATCAATAATACTTCGTGTGGTTACACATTTGCACAAGAGTGCCATAAGTATGGTATCAAGCCGATCCTTGGCATAGAGTATCGACAAGTGTCTGACGCTAGGAGTGCCAAGGTTGATCACAGTCAATATCTCTATACAGGTATTGCGAAGAATGCCGAGGGTATCCGAGAGCTCAATGCTCTGCTTACACAGGCCTCTTTGGACGGTGAATATCTGCCCACCGAGGCGCCACCACTCGAGCATGCATATATTATCTACCGAGCATTACCCAAGGGAGTCCATCACTTACGTGAAAATGAGTATATCGGTGTCAGACCAACAGAGGTCAATAAGCTGTACAGCTCCTATCTTCAGGATCACTTAGACAAGTTGGTGATCTTTGCACCATTTACCTTCAAGGATGAAGAGGGTCAGAGGACACATAAGTTACTCAGATGTATCGATACTAATACAGTACTTGGCAAGCTAGATACGAAGCAATGTGCCAATGCCTCCGAGATGATGTATACCACTGCCCAGCTCCATGAGCTATACCAGCAATATCCACAGATCATCGCCAATACTCAGCGACTGTTGGACGACTGTCAAGTAGAGATGCCAAGCCATAAGAGTAACAATCGTAAGACATTTACCGGGAGTGTAGATGGAGACATGGCTCTGCTCCGTAAGCTTGCGATCAGTGGTTGTCGCAGGCGGTATGGAGATCGTGATCGCAAGGCGATGGAGAGGACACTGAGAGAGCTGAAGGTAATCAGTGATCTTGGCTACTCTCCTTACTTCTTGATCACGTGGGATATCATCCGCTATGCACGTACTGCTGGCTATCACCATGTGGGTCGTGGGAGTGGTGCCAACTCTATTGTGGCCTTTAATCTTGAGATTACTGATGTGGATCCATTAGAGTTGGATCTTTACTTTGAGAGATTTATCAATCCGCATCGGAGTTCGCCACCTGACTTTGATATTGACTTCTCCTGGGACGAGAGAGATGATGTGACGGACTACATCTTCAAGCGGTATGGCAGAGAGTATACAGCCCTGCTTGCCACGTACAATACCTTCAAGGGCAAGTCGATCATCCGCGAACTTGGCAAGGTGCTAGGGCTCCCAAAGAAAGATATCGACCTGATCGTCAATGAGCCACAGGCGGTGGAGAAGCATCATCCGTATGCCAAGCATATCTTTAAGTACGGTAAGTCGATCGAAGGATTTCCCAATTATCTAGGCATCCATGCTGGTGGTGTACTGATCAGCGAGAGACCTCTCAACTATCATACGGCACTCCAGATGATGCCCAAGGGATTTCCGATTGTCCACTTTGACATGTATGGAGCTGAGGATTTGCAGTTTCATAAGTACGATGTACTCAGTCAGAGGGGTCTCGGTCATATCAAGGACGCAGTGAAGCTCATAGCTCGTAATAAGGGTGCTGCGGTAGATGTCCATCGGGTGGAGGAGATCAAGTCAGACCCCAATGTGAGGGCCAAGCTCAAGGCGGGCCGCTGCATTGGTTGCTTCTATATCGAGTCACCAGCGATGCGAGGTCTTCTGACCAAGCTAGGCTGTGACAATTATGTCCATCTGGTAGCGGCCAGCTCCATCATCAGACCGGGTGTGGCTCAGTCAGGGATGATGCGAGAGTATATCCAGCGCTACCATGATCCAGAGTCCTTCACGTATATCCATCCGATCTTTGAGAGGCATCTGGGAGAGACATTTGGAGTGATGGTCTACCAGGAGGATGTAATGAAGATCGTCCATCACTTCGCAGGATTAGACTTAGATGAGTCGGATGTGCTCCGACGCATCATGACTGGTAAGAAGAAGTCCTCCGATACATTTAGACGATTGGAAGAGAAGTATCTCCGCAACTGTCGCGAGAGAGGCTATCCTGAGAAGTTGATCGATGAGGTCTGGAGGCAGATAGCGAGCTTCAGCGGATATTCATTCTGTAAGGCTCACTCGGCTAGCTTTGCGGTGGAGTCATTTCAGAGTCTTTACCTCAAGACCTATTACCCTCTAGAGTTCATGGTCGCAGTGATCAACAACTTTGGAGGATTCTATAGTACGGAACTGTATGTACACGAGGCGAGGATGGCAGGAGCACAGATCGAGGCTCCATGTATCAATAGGAGTAGTAACCTCACTACGATTGATGGTGATGTCGTCTATATTGGTTATATCCATATCTCAGAGTTGGAGAGGCAGGTAGTTAGGGCTATCGTACAAGAGAGAGAGGACAATGGTGACTACAAGAGCCTAGATGAGTTCGTCTCTCGGGTCAAGATCTCACGTGAGCAACTAGAGTTGTTGATCAGAATCGGGGCATTTAGGTTCACTGGGATGAGTAAGTATGCTCTCATGTGGGAGAAGAATGCTGTACACAATCCAGCAGTCAAGACAGTGACAACTCACCGGCTCTTTGATCTAGAGGTAGAGAGGTATGAGCTGCCCATCTTGGACGAGGCAATCCATGAGCAAGCCTTTGATGAGATAGAGTTACTGGGATTTCCATTGTGTTCGCCATTTGACTTGGTGGATGCGGACCTGCCCAATCGGATCACTACTCAGCATCTCCAAGCATATGTAGGTAAGCAAGTAAGGATGGTAGGTTACTATGTAGTCAGGAAGAATGTCCGTACTAAGAATAAGAGGCTCATGAACTTTGGTACATGGCTTGACGAAGAAGGTCTCTTCTTTGACTCGGTCCACTTCCCGCCATGTCTTGCTCGCTATCCATTCAGAGGGAAGGGAATCTATGTCCTTACAGGCAAGGTGGTCTCCGACTTTAACTTCCCAAGCCTAGAAGTAGAGAGGATGGAGAAGCTCCCATATGTCTCAGACCCAAGATACTGAGACTCATACATATGCAAAAAATTATAATTAGTTGCAGATGCAACTAAAACAAATAAAATACTGTCAGCGAAATAAATTTCAAAATAAAATAGGGGTAGCCCCAAATTGCTGTGTCTCTAAGATAACAACGACCAATTATAATAATTTAAACAATCATTTAACAACTAGAACAACGGTCTCAAAAATTCCTATTTTCTAATCATTAAAATTTTGCCCAATGGAAACAAGATTACTTACAACTGCCTTCTTTTTATTAATGGCGACTCTAGGCTTTGGCCAAGTAGTAGCATCAATCAACACGGCAACAGACTACAACTCTTACAACACTGTAACAGTGGCACACCAGTTATCTTACTCAGTAGTAGATGCAGACACAAATGTCAGATTCACTAAAGTCAATTACTCGACTGCTGATCAGAAACTAACACTCGATGCACTTGATGAGATTCAGTTTATCTCATTGACTAAGGATGGAGAGTTCTACCTTACTCGTATGCCAGTTTTCTCTCAGAATCTGAGAGTAAGCATGGAGAACTATGAGGAAGGCAACTACGAGCTACACATTATGGTCAAAGGTAAGACAGTACCAACAATCATAGAATTAGAGAAAAAATAACATCTCTACCCTCTAAAGAAATTCCCACATTTACGAAGAAAATAGCCCTAATCTGGATTCAGATTAGGGCTATTTATCTTGATACTCTCAAGTTTTTTTCAATCGTCGACATATCATCAGTGGTTAATCATATGTCATAGATATTTCCGAGCAAGAGAGAGGAGTATTTTCCGACTCAACTGTTGTCCGAGTAAGCATTATAGACTTACCTTTGCACGATCCTTAATCGAGAAGAAAGTCAACTATGCGAAGAACAGAAATAAAAACTATCCAGCAATCAGACAAGGTAGATTATCCTGTCAAGGTGAATGGATGGGTTAGGACATTTAGAAACAACCAATTCATTGCTCTTAACGATGGATCGACACTCTCAACACTCCAAGTAGTCGTAGATAGAGAGACTCTCGATGAGTCGATACTCAAGCGGATCACTACTGGAGCATGTATCTCTGCCACAGGTAGAGTCATAGAGTCACAAGGTCGCGGCCAAAGGTATGAGGTAGTTGCAGATACTCTGGAGATCCTTGGTGATTCTGATCCAGAGAAGTATCCACTCCAACCAAAAAAACACAGCTTAGAATTTCTCAGAGAGATTGCACACTTACGATTCCGTACCAACACATTTGGAGCAATCTTTAGGATTAGGCACAACATTGCATTTGCGATCCACCAATTTTTCAATGATAGAGGATTCAATTATATCCATAGTCCGATCATCACAGGCTCAGATGCGGAGGGAGCAGGAGAGATGTTTAGAGTTACGGGATTTGACCTAGAGAGTGTACCCATGAGTGATGAGGGTAAGATCGATTACTCAAAGGACTTCTTTGGCAAGGAGACTAATCTGACTGTATCAGGACAGCTAGAAGCAGAGCTAGCGGCACTGGCACTCAGTAAGGTCTATACCTTTGGCCCGACCTTCAGAGCTGAGAACTCTAATACATCGAGGCACCTTGCGGAGTTCTGGATGATAGAGCCAGAGGTAGCATTCAATGATCTCGATGATAATATGGATCTCGCAGAAGAGATGCTCAAGTACGTCGTGAAGTATGTCATGGAGAAGAGTAGCGAAGACTTAGACTTCCTTGAGAATCGCCTGATCAATGAAGAGAAAGACAAACCACAGAAAGAGAGGTCACCTCTACCTCTCAAGGAGAAACTCCAATTCTGTGTAGACAACGAATTCGTCAGATTGACATACACAGAAGCAATCAATATCCTTCGGAATAGTAAGCCTAATAAAAAAGGGAAATTCCAATTTCCGATCGAAGGATTCGGTGCTGATCTGCAATCAGAGCACGAGAGATATCTCGTAGAGAAGCACTTCAAGAAGCCCGTAATCTTGACAGATTACCCCAAAGATATCAAGGCATTCTATATGCGGATGAATGACGACAACACTACCGTAAGAGCAATGGATATCCTCTTCCCAGGGATAGGAGAGATTATCGGTGGATCCCAGAGAGAAGAGAGACTAGACATGCTCCTCAAGCGGATGAAGGAGATGGACATCCCCGAAGAGGAGATGGAGTGGTTCCTCGATACTCGGAGGTATGGCACTTGTCCACACTCAGGGTTTGGACTAGGTTTTGAGAGACTTGTCTTATTCATTACTGGGATGACTAATATTAGAGATGTCATACCATTTCCAAGATATCCAGGCAATGCTGAGTTCTAATTTTGAGTCTTAGAGGCAACACTCAGGCTAATATTGGTCAGAGCTCTCAGTATGTATTGCATGATTTTGCTTACATTTAGATGATCATGGATCGTAAAGTCTTTACCATAAGTAGCTTAGTCGCCCTACTCCTCACTGTCTGTCAGTTTGGAGCTCAGGCACAGTTCCAAGCTGGAGTGAAGGCTGCCTATTCCTTATCTTTTGCGAGATCATCATTTCTATTATTTGAGGACAGCAATGACTTGCTCAATTATGAGATCATCTTCTTTGAGGAAGATATCCGACCGATGTATGGACTGATGGGTTATTACGAACAAGGGAAGGTATTCGTACAGATGGAGACGATGTATAAGCAGACGAGATCTCGATTCAAAGCGATAGACTGGTCTACACCCGATCGGACTACCTATGATGAGACCAAGGTGACTCACTTCCTAGTGGTCCCGTGTCTTGCTGGTTATAGACTCGAGAGTTTCAAGTTGGGCATGGGCCCTATCTTCTCATTTATCTTGGATCAGAACTCACTCTTCGATGCGATTCCAGAGTTTACCGAGAGACGAAAAAATCTAGAGACTGGTGTCAGCATGAATGTGGGGTTAAAGGTCTATCGACTCCATATCGATGTCAACTATGAGCTGCACTTCAACAAAGTGGCAGACTTTGTAGTATTCAAGCGAGCACAATCTGGATTTGCTCAGAGTCCAGGGTATTTCACGCTGGGGATCAGTTACTTATTTTTTTAGACTATTGATCATCATCTCCGTCTTCTTCCTCCTCTGTATCTAGCTCATCTACAACAGACATGATCCAATTGAGCACCTTAGGACTGAGGTATTTGCCGATTCCAGCTTTGCGCTGTGCAGTTTTGAGGATATTGACAGTCTTGTAATGTTTGTTATTGGCTTCTGCTAGATCGATGTATTCTTGCCATTCGTCAGCTGTCAACATGTCGAACTGTCCTCTGAGGATGTCGACATCAGTGGGATCTTGGAGGTCATATTCTGGCATTGGATAGTGTTATTTATTCTTAGTGATAGTCTCGGAGTAATCCTGTAAGGTATGATAATTTATCGTCAACATGTATCATCTTGATCTGTAAGATATCAGACTGAGGAGATATCACTGATATGGATACACAACTCATGAGGGAGGTAGATCATTGCTAACATGGACGATTAGAGTGACGAAGATTTCATCATTAGTGATAGGATAGTGGTCGATCGCAGCTACCTGGATATCAGTAACGAGAAATTCTTTTTGTAGTCACAGCACATTTTATCACCGATATTAGGAGTAGATGACTGATGGAAGTGATATTTTTGAGGATATGGCTTACAGATTATTACAGTATTTGACGATCTCCATGCTCTTAGGATTGGGAGTTACGCATGGCATCAGTCAGGGTCCAACTATTGATGGATTGACAGTGGTAGCCCCACCCAGAGCATTTACGACAGACCCGTTTGTAGAGATTGATAGCGTCGGTAGTGAGTGGGTTGCTTTTGTGCCCTATGGATTTACCCTCCGAGGTCAGAGTAAAGTACACTATGATAGCGATAGACAGTGGTGGGGAGAGAGGACAGATGGGATCAAGACGAGTATAGAGATGGCTCAGTCGCATGGCATCAATATCATGCTCAAGCCTCAGATCTATATTCCTGGGAGTTGGCCAGGTGACTTGACATTTGATACTGACGCAGAATGGGCGGAGTGGGAAGCGTCCTACACAGCATTCATCTTACACTGGGCTAGATTGGCTAATAGTTACAATGTTGAAGTATTTTGTATCGGTACTGAGTTCAAAATAAGTACTCTCAAGAGGCCGCAATTTTGGCTTGACCTGATTCAAGAGGTCAGAGCAGTCTACTGCGGCGAATTGACCTATTCTGCGAATTGGGACGAGTACGATGACATACCATTTTGGGGTGAAGTAGATTATATCGGAGTGAGTGCCTACTATCCGCTATTGGAGGATGACACACCTCAAGTAGATGATCTCCTCAAGGCTTGGAAGCCAAATGTCAAAGCAATGTCAGAAGTCAGTAAGAGGTATGATAAGAAAGTGCTATTCACAGAGTATGGCTATCTATCAGTAGATGGATGTGGCGGTAAGACTTGGGTCTTAGAGAAATCTGTCAAATCTAGAACTATCAATGAGGAATGTCAGGCGAATGCAATCGAAGCACTCTTAGAGACCTTTGGCAAGCAAGATTGGTGGGCTGGGGGATTTCTCTGGAAGTGGTTTCCCAATGGTATGGGCCACGAAGGTTACATCCCTCGTGACTATACACCTCAAGGTAAACAATCAATCCAAGTACTCGATAAATATTATAGTCAATGGTAACCAAAACGATCAATACAGTCGAAGCATTGCAGGCTCTCATCTCTCAGCATAAGTCAGAGGGGAAGTCCGTTGGCTTCGTCCCTACGATGGGTGCATTGCATCAAGGTCATCTCACTCTGATGCAACAGTCCTTAGCACAGAATGAAGTAACAGTCTGCAGCATCTATGTCAATCCTACACAATTTGACAATAAGGATGATCTAGAGAAGTATCCGCAAGTACTCGAGGCTGATGTAGCTCTCTTGGAGAGTATCGGTGTGGACTACTGCTTTGCACCGACTAACGCTGAAGTATATCCTGACGGTACACAGCAGACTGTAGACGTCAATCTCGATGGACTCGACGAAAAACTCGAAGGAGAGCATCGTCCTGGTCACTTCGCTGGGGTCGTCCAGGTGGTGCATCGATTGCTCGATATCGTCAAGCCAGATAAGCTCTATATGGGGCAGAAAGACTTCCAACAATTTACCATCATCGGCAAGATGATAGATGAGCTGAAGATGCCTGTAGACCTTGTAGTCTGTCCTATATCGCGAGAAGAAAGTGGACTAGCAAGGAGCAGTCGCAATGTAAGACTCTCCCCTCTAGATCGAGCTAGAGGCTGCATAATCAATCAGACTCTGCTCGAAGCCAAAGAAGACATCACTACCCTCAGTCTAGAAGCATTACTCAACCGTGCTAGACAACGATTGACATGGGAGTGGACTGACCTCGAATACTTTGAGATCATAGATGGGCATACTCTTGACCCTATCAAGAATGTAAGGCATCATACCTACCTTGTAGGTGTAGTTGCTGTCTGGATTGGAGGTGTAAGATTGATTGATAATAGAGTACTCCTCAGCGAGAAGCCTTAGAGATACCCCACTCACATACAAAACCAAGTAGCAAAGGTCATCCCTCAACGGATGATTGTATACAGGTTAACATCATTTCCAAGGATTGGAGTGAGTGCTCTGCTACTTACTCGCAACTCACACGTCCGTAATCTGAAGGATATTCAATCTCCTAATCAACAATCATGGTAGCAGTATCTAACTCTTGCTGTTTGATATTTGCCGGAAGGTCGCGATATCCATATTGTTGGTTACGGAGTTGTGGCACGTAACCCGCATCTTTGATTGCTTCTTGGATGCCATCTGCTGTGAATCGATAGGCTGCTCCAGCTGCTGAGACGACATTCTCCTCTATCATGATACTCCCGAAGTCATTGGCACCTGCATGGAGACACAGTTGTGCTGTCTTCTTCCCTACTGTGAGCCAACTCGCTTGGATGTTGACGATATTAGGCAGCATGATACGGCTCATTGCTATCATACGGATATACTCATCAGGTGTGCAGGTATTCCGAGCTCGTTTGATCTTCTTGAGGATTGTCTCCTCATCCATAAATGGCCAAGGTATGAAAGCTAAGAATCCCTTAGCATGTGCTGGCTTCTGAGCTTGGATGTCTCTGAGCCAGACGAGGTGTTCCATCCGTTCGTAGTTAGTCTCGATATGGCCAAACATCATTGTTGCTGATGTAGTGATATCTAGTGTATGTGCTACTCGCATGATCTCTAACCACTCTTCGCCTGTACACTTACCTTTGGATATCAATCGCCTTACCCTATTATTAAGTATCTCTGCTCCTGCTCCCGGCAGTGAATCAAGACCTGATTCCTTGAGTGCTGCTAAGACTTCATGGTGAGTTGATTGCTCGAGCTTGGTGATGTGTGCTATCTCTGGTGGGCCAAGGGCATGCAACTTGAGATTGGGGTAGAGAGACTTGAGTTCTTTGAAGAGGTCTACATAGTACTGGAGTCCGAGATCTGGATGATGACCACCTTGGAGTAAGAGTTGTTCGCCTCCGAGGGCAAATGTCTCATCGATCTTAGTTTTGTACTCTTCGATGGTAGTGATGTATGCTTCTTCGTGCCCTGGTCTTCTATAGAAATTGCAAAACTTACAATTGGCAATGCAGACGTTCGTCGTATTACTATTACGGTCTATGATCCATGTGACCTTATCATGTGGTACATGGTGACGTCTGATAGCTTGTCCGACTTCCATTAACAGAGCTGTCGGTGCCTGCTCGAAGAGGTGTACCCCTTCTTCTATAGAGAGAAAGTCGAGGTTGACTGCCTTGTCAAGTAACGCGTAAGTATCCATGCTCATAATCTATCGTGATTCTATCAAGTGAAGTTCCGTAAAAGTAATTAATACTTATAATAGCTTGGATAGGAAATTGTTGAGAAAGGTTGGATCTTCTGTAATTGAAATTCCCATTTTGCTGCGACAATGAGTAACTCAACTCCATAGCCTCAGCACAATGCTATAAAAAATGACCGAGACCAAAAGAATCCTTATTTTTACTCTTCCAAATCGAGAATTTAACTCATATGATTAATCGCCAAATACTCACAGTCTTTTTTCTACTTTCAGCCTTGACACTCTCATCTCAGAGCTTCCATTTCGGTCCTAAGGGTGGCACTGGGATCTCATACCAGCAATGGAACGGGAGTGATAGATCACCAATCATCCCTCTCCATGGAGACATGTTTATAGAGACATTAGATGACGATGGCAAGGGAGCCATCTATGCTCAGCTCGGTCTACATACGAGAGGTAGTAGTACTCAGGTACGTAATATCTTCAACAATTCTCTAGGTCGTACGAGCTTCAAATATCAGAATATCTCGCTTGGTGCAGGGATCAAGAAAAGGCTCGATCTTGACCGATCACCTGTCATCTATTACCAGGCTGGGATCAGAGGAGAGTATACTGTAGCAAATAATTTGAGTGAATTCGAAGCGATCAACATCTCAGGTACTTTTCCCCTTGAGCCATTTGTACGAAAGTTCAATTATGGGATTACTGTTGGTGGTGGGTTTGAGTTTGACTTAGGACGACAATTCCAGCCATTCATAGAGTTTAACTTCATGCCAGATCTCAGTGCCCAGTATGATCAGTTTCAGAGTGTAGAGATCAATGACCCATTCACTAATACTATCAGGACTATCCCTGCACGAACAGTAAGGAACATTTCACTAGAGGTGACACTTGGATTGAAATTTCTCAGAGAAGTAATCTATGTCGATTAATCTTCGTTTACACCAGTATGAAGAAGCAAAGATCTGATGACTCATTCGTAAAGAAGCCAATCTACCCTGGTGGTAATAAAGCTCTAGGACAGTTCATCAAGTCTAAGATGAAGTATCCTCAAGAAGCACTCGACCACAAGATTGAAGGGACTGTACATCTCCGGTATGAAGTCAATTACAAAGGTGCAGTGACTAAGAGTAAAGTCATCTCATCGCTTGGTCATGGATGCGACGAAGAAGCACAACGACTCGTCAAGCTCCTCAAATTTGAGATGCCAAAAATTCCTCGAAAACTCAGATTGAAATTTACAAAGACGATTAGAATCCACTTCAAACTTCCTAAAGCTAAGCCAAAGAAAGTCAAACCTAAGCTGCCTAAAACTCAACGGCAGATCACATATCAAGTAACTTCCAGTCAGAATCTCACCAAAGAGAAAATCTCCAAACCCTCCAAAGGCTATAGCTACACGATTACTGTCTAGCCTGTATCTATAACAAGACTGGTCAATAGGATTGCACTTAGACTGATCAGCACGAGATGCACCAATAGAGAAGATCTACTTATGGAAATTGGTGACAAATTACCAATGATGGGATTTGGACTCAATCCCTGCTAATCACTATTTCTTAGCATCGTCCTTCTTCTTGAAATCACCATTCTTCCATGCTTTGACGAACTGTGCCCAAGAGATTGGGTTGAAGATATTCATCGGCTTATATTGACCAGAATATCTCGCTTCGTAGATCTGATCTTGGAGGACATGGCTGTAGGCCTCACCGCCATCATATGGGAGTTCTTGTCTCATCTCCTTGAGGACTTGCTCGGCGAGATTCTCTTGCATCCGTTCTCTCATATCATTGGTCACATCGATCGCGAGGAACTCTTGCTTGTAGTGCATCTTACTTGGCCATGGGTAGATAACAGCCTCTGGCAAGAGTACATCGTCCTTACTCATCACCTGATACCATGAATAATAGTCATGGCTCAGTGTGTCAGCGATAATATGCTGAGTAGTTGCAAATCCCACTCTACTGAATACAATGGTATCTCCTACCTCTGCCACCAATGAGAAGAATCCATCAAACTCTGAGATAGTCCCTCGAGATGAATTAAGGATAGATATGTTGGTATAGGGAAGCGGTTGAGGCTCGTCAGTCTTACCCTCGGTCACTACTACCCCTGAGAACTGAATATATCTCAACTGTGGATTGTCATCCTGAGCAAGAAGAAAACTCGGCAATAAAATACCAAAAAGGACGAGTAGGGAATTAAATCTATTCATGCTCAAGTGTACGGTTAAGTGATGAAATACCTTTGTAAGATTAACAGTCGTTAACCACAAGATAGACCAAAATCAGACTCTGTTAACATTGCTTTAACAAAGAAATGTAAGATGTGTTGTCGTCTACACTTCTTTGGCAACCTTGAGACTTAGATCAAGTGACCCTGCACTATGTGTCAAAGCACCTACCGAGATATAGTCAACTCCTGTCTCTGCAATCTTACGTACAGTCTTGAGTGTCACTCCACCAGATGCCTCTGTCTCATACTTATTGCCAATAGTGGCGACTGCTTCTCTGAGTATCGGTAGCTCAAAGTTATCTAGCATGATCCGAGTCACTCCACCCGTATTGAGGACATTGTGTAGCTCCACTAAGTTACGGACCTCGACAGTAATCCCCATCGCAGTATCCTTTTCCTTGAGGTATTTGTTGACACTTTTGATGGCTTCACTGATTCCTCCACTCGCATCGATATGATTATCCTTGATCATGATCCAATCATAGAGACCATCTCGATAGTTAGTACATCCACCTATCCTCACTGCCCACTTCTCTAGGAATCTCAGCAGGGGAGTCGTCTTACGAGTATCTAGTATCTTGACCGGTAAGTCCTCGACCTCTATTGCAAATCGACTCGCAAGAGTAGAGATCCCACTCAGTCTCTGCATCGTATTGAGCACAAGTCTCTCACCCTTGAGTAAGGCCTGACTATTACACTCTACCTCAAATGCGATATCACCATACTTGACATCACTCCCATCCGCGATATGAGTAGTGAACGTCATCTGGGGATCTACCTTACGGAAAATGTACTCTGCAATCTGTACTCCTGCTATGACACCCACATCCTTGACTAAGAGTCTTGCCTTACTCGTATCATTGGGATCAATACAGGCAAGTGATGTATGATCACCATCTTGGACATCTTCGTGGAGTGCATCGATGATAAACTGGTCTAATTGTTGGATATCTATACCGTTCATGTAATTACTTCTCTTGATTTAACTTCTAAGAACAAAATTGGAGATTTATTTACATAATCATACTAATCCGATCTATTATTTCGATAATTAATTGGACTAAACATCTAATATTATTAAAAAAATTACTCATCTCGCTACATCCCTCGCTATTTGCATTCTGCTCATGACTCTGATTGGGTGTACCAGTGACTCTACTCCTGATGTAGATTCGCTTGTAAGCAAAGTTGACATTATAAGATATGACCAAGCTGTGATGCAATTGGATACTACTCAGATGCAATCACAACTCACAGAGCTCAGACAGCGATATCCTGCCATGTTTAAGGTCTACTTTGAACAACTCATCCCGATCACTCCACGAGATTCTATAGATGTTACCAAGCTTACCGACTTCGTGACCAATCCGCATGTCCGTAAGGTAGGATCTCTGATCTCAGAGACTTATACTAATCTAGATAGAGAATATGAAGAACTCGGTCAGGCTTTCGCTTATCTCAAGTACTATTTACCTGAGAGTGAGATACCACAGCTCTACACACTCTATGGAGACTTTAGCTATCAAGCGTTCATCTTTGAGGAGGCAGATGGTCGCGATGCGATAGGCATTGCACTTGAGATGTTTCTAGGGCAAGACTATCCTTACAAGGCGCTTGATCCACAGAATCCAATCTTCTCTGACTACATTACAAGGCGCTATACGAGGTCTTACATCCCTCTCAAGGTAGTAGGAGTGCTGGCAGAAGATCTCCTCGGCCCACTCTCAGGCAAGCGACTTATCGACTATGCAATCTATGAAGGGAAGAAGCAATATCTCCTCAGCAAGCTATTTCCCAAGAGGTCACCAGCTGAGCTCTTAGAGTATACAGAAGCTGAGTATGATTGGTGTGTCAAGAGTCAACTAGGGATCTGGGACCTATTCCTAGATCAAGAACTTATCTACGAAACGAATCAACAAAAAATAAACTCCTATATCAACGAAGCACCTAGAGCCAAAGGGATGCCCGATGCATCACCAGGACGAACGGCACATTTTTTGGGATACCAAATAGTGAAAGCTTATATGGATAAGACCCAAAGTACTCTAAGTGACTTGATTGCTAACAAGGATAGCGAAGCAATATTCCGAAAATCAAAATATAAACCCAAGAGGAATTAAAGACACATAACAGAGTTAAATTAGAGTCAAAACCGTGAGACATCGCCTATCTTTAGGCAGTCAATATTTTTTTTTGCAAAAAATTATTACATCGAATATAACATTAGACCATGGCAAGAGCAATACCAGTAGTGGATCTTTCCACTTTTGTAAATGGAACAGCAGAACAACGATCAGCATTCGTCGCTAAACTTGGAAAGGCATTCAACGAAGTAGGATTCGTCGGTGTCATCAATCATGGCATCGACAAGTCGTTAGTAGAAGATTTTTACGCAAGTAGTAAGGATTTCTTCTCTCTGCCTGTCTCTGATAAGACTGCATATAAGCTAGAGGGACTTGCAGGACAGCGTGGTTATACATCATTTGGCACAGAGCATGCTAAGCAATCTAATGTCGCAGACCTCAAGGAGTTTTTTCAGATTGGACAGTTCGTCCCATCAGATCACCCGATGAAATCACTCTACCCTGACAACGTCAACGTAGATAAGGTACCAGAGTTCTATGATCTAGGCAAGAGACTCTACAAGTCATTTGAATCCTCCGGAGCTCAACTCCTCAAGGCAATTGCAATCTATCTAGACCTTGGCGAAGATTACTTCTCAGAGAAAATCGAAGAAGGAAATAGTATCCTCCGTACTATTCATTATCCACCAATTACAGAAGAGCCTCGGACAGCAATCAGAGCCGAACAACACGAAGATATCAATCTCATCACACTCCTAGTGGGAGCATCTGCTGGTGGGCTCCAACTGCTCAATAATGATGGAGTCTGGCAAGATATCACTCCCGAAGAAGACGAGATAGTCATCAACGTAGGTGATATGCTGCAAAGACTGACCAATAACTATCTCAAGTCTACTACCCATAGAGTAATCAATCCTCCTAAAGAGGAATGGCATGTACCTAGACTCTCTATTCCGTTTTTTCTTCATCCTAAGGGTAATATGGATCTGACCTGTCTAGAGAGTTGTATCACTGATGAGAGACCTCTCGCCTATGAGCCAATCACTGCCGGTGATTATCTCGACGAAAGACTCAGAGAAATTGGTCTGAAAAAGTAGTAACTTTGATCCAAAATACGAAAGCATGAATTTCATACAGACATTAGTCGCAATCGGACCGCAAGAAATCATTTTTATTGCTTGTGCTATACTCCTGTTATTCGGTGGTAAGAAGATCCCAGAGCTCATGAGAGGTCTAGGTCAAGGAATCAGAGAATTCAACAGTGCCAAAGCCAATATCGAACAAGAGGTCAAAGACAGTATCAAAGAAGTAGACGAAGGTAAAAAGTAACCTCCCCTATCTACCTCTGATTGCTCTCAGTCTGTGATGGAGATACTGTACAGTATACAGATCTTACCAGTAAAGTCTCTATATCCTCAATAATCAAAACATTCGCAAATTATGTACTCAATCCTCCAACATGCCCACTCTGGACTCAGATGGCTCGTACTCGTCTTCCTTATCATGGCTATCTTCAATGCACTGACCAAGAGAGTAAGTGGATCATGGACTCCATCAGATAAGAAGAAAACTCTCTTCGGGATGATGTTTACCCATATCCAGATCATCTTAGGGATCGTACTCTATGCGATCAGTCCCAAAGTCAGTATGCATGAAGGATGGATGAAAGAGGCGATCTATAGATTCTACGGGATGGAACATATCACGATGATGCTGATCGCAGCAGTTGTGATCACGATAGGCTATAGTACATCAAAGCGAGCTAAGACTGACAAGTCAAAGTTTACTAAGATTCTTATCTTCTACACGCTTGGTCTTGTGATCATCTTATCAGCGATTCCTTGGCCATTCAGAGAGGCACTCGGAGGTGGTTGGTTTTGATAGATATCCATCGACTGATTCTAAAGTTTTTTGATCAACGATATGCTTATCACAGGATCTCATAGTGTGATTATCCATACCATCGGAATCTAAGTGTGCCCCTTAGATCTCGGCAATAACATCAAGCAAATAATTTAATCTTGAAGTGATGAAAATCATAATTACCATTCTACTCTTAATAGGCGTAATCTATATTGTGAGTAGCAAATTGAACAATCGGACAGCTGTAACTCTCCCTGACAATCCTTATCTCGTAGATGTCAGGACTGAGAGTGAGTATGCGAGTGGAAGTGTACCCGGAGCTATCAATGTTCCTCTCTCCTCTATCGGCGACTCCTTGCACCTCTTCGATGACAAAGAAGATATCGTACTCTTCTGCCGGAGTGGCAATAGAAGTGGTAAAGCAAAAGCCATCCTCGAATCTAAGGGTATCCTCAATATTACCAATGGAGGTTCTTGGCAGAATGTAAGGGATCTCTTGAAAAAATAAGTGATATTGGAGTGTACGTAAGGTAGAATAGATGTAAATGGTCTGTCTATCCGAGAGTCTGCTTTGCTACTTTGATCGGTGCAGCGATACACTTCTTCTCCATGTAATCTAGCATCTTTAAGACGAGGGATTTAGAGTCATCGTCTAAGCGATCGATCTCCTTTTTGAAGACTTGCTCGATTGCTGTTTCTTTGATTGATTTGATCTCTGATGGTACACTCTTGAGGGCTTTCTCGAGCCGACGCATCTGTAGAGCAGTATCAAACTCTTCTGCCTTCTCATCTATGATCAATAAGGCATGCTGCATCTCAGTCTTACGAAACTGCATATTCTCATCTGCTAGACTTCTGATACTCTCGATATCGATGTAAGTATTATCATACTGGTCGATGACAAGAGGATCAACATTTCGCGGGACTGAGAGGTCTACAATTACCTTGTGGGACTCATCACCTTGGAGGAGCCCCTTGTAGATCTCGATATCTACGATAGGCTTAGTCGATGCAGTACAGACTATGATACAATCAAATCCACTCTTGTAATCTGCCAAATCTGAAAGATGATATGCCGGTGCCTTCAGTAACTCAGCTACATTGCTTGCATTATTCAGTGATCTATTGAAGACTGTTACATCTGAGAAGCCTTGCTTCTTCATGAATCTAGCAACGTTTCTATTCGTTTCGCCTGCACCTATCAGGAGGACTTTTGATTCTGGATTTACCTCAGAGTCTAACATCTTCTTGAATGTCAAGGAAGCAACTGAGACTGGTCTCTCTCCTATCTTGGTATGGGTATAGATATACTTAGCGGTATTGACTGTCGCTTGCTCTACGAGTCTGAGATAATCACCACAGAGTTGATATTGCACAGCATATCTGTATGCCTCTCTGAATTGTCTGAATATCTCTCGTTCGCCTACTACTAGAGAGTCTACTGATGAGGCGACTTGATAGAGATGTTTGATTGCCTTCAATCCGGTGAATGTATCAACGTACTTATGGAGTCGATCTAGTATCTCTTGAGGAAGACTCGGATTGATCTGTGAAAAAAACCGTTGAACCCAATGCTCATCTATCGCTTGATCTCTGACTACTACGAAGCTAATCCTATTGCAAGTATTGAGGTACAAGATCTCATCGATATCAAATAGATCCTTGAGCCTCGATAGAGTCGTATGCACAGGATTACTCTCACTAGGTTGGATGACGAAGTGCTTCAGTTCCTCGACTGAGAGATTCTGATGAGTAATAGTGATAATCTGTAGATTCCGTAGCCTCATATCTGATAAGACAAAAGTATAACGCAGTGGCCTAAATATTGTCACAGTATTGTCATGAGACTAAGATGAAACTTATTTAGACTTATTCTACATAGATGCTCCATTGAGAAGTCGTCGCAATGTCTAGTGCGGTATCTCTACCGTCGTGATTACAGGATAGTGATCACTCGTACCACCTCTAATCACTTGAGATCTCTCAAGTCTGATCGTACCTCGTGCCATGATGTAGTCAAGTGTCATCAGAGACATCCATGTACTGGAGTTGGGAAATGTAAATCGTCGCCATCTCAATAGCTTATTGCCTGTATCTATCCACTTCATACTCAGCCTACTGTAGAGGGGCTCACACTGCAATGTATTGAGGTCGCCTGCGAGGATTTGGGCATGGTACTTTTGATTATCAGCAAGATCGAGCAGTGCTTGGACTTGTTGCTTTCTTACTTGATAGTTCTGTGCATAGAGTGGTATGAACTGACGCTTGTGTTCTAGTGCAATACCCGGAGAGGCGAGATGTACATTGATGAGTTGGATACTGTGATCTTCGATGGTAAGATCTGCACTCAGGGCAAATGGGCTGGTAGATTGACCCCCCAAGAGTACAGGGTTCTCTATCAAGTATTTGGAATATATCGCTATCCCATGGTAGTCGATGTGAGGCTCAGATACTCTATAAGGATGCGACTGTCTGAGAGTCTGATCTAGCAAGATCGACCACTGTGGTGTGAGCTCTTGGACGAGGAGTATATCTGGATCATTCGCTGTAATGAGAGCTATGGATCGAGTTGGATCTGGATTCTTGAAGAGGAGATTGTATGTCATCACTCTCAGCTCTGTAGTATCATCTGTACTCCCTTGATTGAGTTGACTCCTAGAGTATGCAGAGAGACCTATCTGGACTATACAGATAAGAGCAATCAATGAAGTGGCGTATCTTATCCATCTACTTTGACTCCAAGAGTATATAGCAAAGACGAAGAGTACTATCTGTAAGTAAGGAAACCCAATCTTCCAGACCACAGCAGGGAGTAGCCAATACTGCAGTAATCCACAGACAGCGACTATGATGTACAACAACGATATCAGTGTTACTCTGCCTCTTGCGATAGGATGATGATTTTTTTTTAT
Organism: uncultured Saprospiraceae bacterium; assembly: GCA_938001865.1. GTDB lineage: Bacteria > Bacteroidota > Bacteroidia > Chitinophagales > Saprospiraceae > JAHDHH01. Next base: position 83,157 of record CALLAW010000005.1, read on the forward strand.
AAACTTAAACAGTACTCCTCAAGGAGCTCCGCTTATGAGAGATTCAGCCACTAGCCATAGTAATGAACAGTGGCACAAGGTAGTGTCCAAAAATGGTGAATCGTAGAGAAAAACACCAGAAATGATGAGCATCTAACGATCAGCAAGACTTACTTACTCCCTATGTCAGATAGAGTGATGATTGATAAGGGTTTTATGTCATTTGCCCTAGAGCTCCTTACGCAATCTTGCGACTGGGATATTGAGTTGTTCTCGGTACTTGGCAACTGTCCTTCTTGCGATAGAGTAACCACGTTTTTCGAGAGTAACTTTGAGCTTCTCATCAGAGTGTGGCTTACGCTTATCTTCGGCTGCGATGATGTCGCCTAGGATGTTTTTTACCTCGAGTGTAGAGACTAGAGTACCATCTTGAGTCTGTAGAGACTCGGAGAAGAACTTCTTGAGTTTTTTGGTACCAAATTCTGTCTGTACAAACTTGCTATTCGCTACTCTTGAGATCGTCGAGATATCTAATCCCGTAACCTCAGAGATATCTTTGAGTATCATCGGTTTGAGTCGTTTCTCATCGCCAGTCATGAAGTAGTCATATTGAAACTGCATGATGGAGTACATCGTATTATAGAGTGTCTCTTGACGTTGCTTGATCGCATCGATAAACCACTTAGCACTGTCTATCTTCTGCTTGATAAACATTACTGCCTCTTTTTCTTTCTTATTAGCTCGTCTACCTTCTGTATTGACCTTATAAGACTTGAGCATATCTTGATAATGATCATTGACTCTAAGATCTGGAGCATTCCGATTATTGAGAGTCAAGTCTAGCTCACCATCGCGATTATGGATCAAGAAGTCTGGTACTATATATTGCTGAGATCTCTGTCCGGCTCCAGAGAAGTTACTTGCTGGCTTCGGGTTGAGTTTGAGGATTTCATTGATGGCATCTCTCAATTCTGACTCTGAGATAAACAGATTTTTTTGGAGCTTCGTGTAGTGCTTTTTTGAGAATTCTTCGAAGTGGTTTTTGAGGATCTTGACTGCAAGCTGTTGTGACCGTCTCCTCGCCTTCTCGCCTTCGTAGTCAATCTTACTTTCCATCTGGATGATGAGACACTCTTGGAGGTTCCTAGCACCGAGACCTTGGGGTTCAAATTTCTGGACAAGATGGATGACTTGCTCTATCTCGTCTTCTTCTACATCCAGATTCTGAGAGAATAAGAGGTCATCCTTGATCGCAATATTCTCTCTGCGGAGATATCCATCATTATCTATACTTCCGATGACTTGCATTGCTATCTTATGTATCCTCTCATCATCATGTTGCATCATACCCACCTGATTAGTGAGATGATCATGGAATGATGATTCTACAGCGATTGGTATCGCTTTCTGCTCATTATCTGTAGAGAAGTCCTCAGATGACTTAGTCTTGTAGGTAATTGGATCGTCTTCCATGTACTCTTTGAGGTAGTCATCGAGCTCATAATCTTCTTGATCGTTTTTTTCGTACTCCTCTTCTGTAAGGTCAAAGACCTCCTGATTCTCTACCTCTCCCTCATCGAGTGCTGGATTAGCCTCGAGCTCCTCCTTGATTCGTTGGTCCAAAGTAGACGTAGGTATTTGCAAAAGTTTCATCAGCTGTATCTGCTGAGGAGACAATTTTTGCATCATCTTTTGACTCAAATTCTGCTTAAGCATCTTACTTTGTTATTTGTGAAGTGAATCTATTCTTTCACCTCCATATTTTAATCGAATGTAATCTATTCTCTATACTTTATCAGGTAATCACTCAATAAATAGTACTCTCAAAACACCAACAGTCT
>CALLAW010000006.1 GCA_938001865.1 uncultured Saprospiraceae bacterium
GATGGAGAGATTACGATTATCAGAGATGTCTATCTCGACTATGATTGTAGAGATGAAGCTCAGCCATACACAATGCGAAGAGAACTCACATACGGTACTGACGATGGAGGTGCTGAGTGTACACTCACGATCAACTATGAGAAGGCTGCACTAGCAGATATCGTAGCACCGGATAATATCAGAGTATCATGCGGTGATGATAGTAATAATGATGCTGTCTTTGATGAGATATTTGATCTCTTTGATGCCGACGGTGATGGTGTATTTGATCCATCAGAGACTGGTGTTCCAACTCTTGATGGAAGCCCAATCTTCCCACTTGCATTTGATAATGCTTGTAAGTTCAATGTAGCGGTAGATGATCAGACATTTGAGACATGTATGTCCAACTTCAAGATATTAAGAACATTTGCGATCTATGATTGGTGTAATGCTGAGATCAGAGAGATCACTCAGATCATAGAGCAAGTCGATGATGTGCCACCTGTAGTAGTATGTGCTGAGACACAAGTAATGGAAGTCAATAATGATGGAGCTGGTTGTACGGCGACATTTACAGTTGATCCTCTTGGTGTGTTAGGAGATGACAACCTCTCAGTTGTTGAGTTTATTTCAGACTGTAGTGCTGACTATAGCGTCATCGGAGTAGGGTACAAGGAGGCTAACCCTGATGGTTCAGAGCCAGATGCAAGTGAGCCATTTGAGTTTACTCAGTCGATAATTAATAATGGTAATGGTACATATACTCTAGTAGATCTTGAAGGTCCAAGAGTATGGATCCAATATATCTTAGAGGATGGTTGTGGTAATAGTGTGAGCTTCCCAGTTGCAGATAGTGGCAATCAAGTCTCTACATGCTTCCTTGAAGTAGATATCATCGATACTACTCCACCTGTAGCTGTTTGCGATGAGTTCACAGCAGTGACACTTAGTGCTGATGGTTGGGGAAGGATCTATGGCGAATCACTCGATGATGGATCATATGATTACTGTGGAGATGTCTCATTCCAAGTAAGACGAATAGAAGCAACTGACTGTACAGATCAGTCACTTGCTGCCGATGGTCATAACGACTTAGAGTACAATGACTTTGTACAAGTCTGCTGTGCTGACTTAGGTACAGATGTGATGGTGGAGCTCCTCGTATCAGATGAGCAAGGTAATACGAGTAGCTGTATGGTTAAGGTCAGACCTCAAGATAAAAATGAGCCAGTCCTGTTATCATGTCCAGGTAATTTCTCTTTGAATTGTGACGCTGCATTTACTTTAAATGATCCTAATGCATTTGGACCTACCGTAGCAGATAACTGTGGTGTTGGTAATATCGTCCCTGTTGATACCGACAATAGAGATGAGTGTGGAGCAGGAACCGTAACAAGAAATTGGTTTATTGAAAATCCTGATGGTTCACTCTCTTCAATAGGCTGTAGCCAAACGATAACATTTAACTTCCAATCTATCAGTCTGAGTGACATCAGATTCCCAGCTGACTTGGTAGGAGATGCATCTATCATGGGATGTATGCAGGATGTCATCTCTCCTGATGATACTGGATTTCCTCTCTATAGGTCTACTGGTACATTGATAGAGAATGCTCCAGGGTGCGGTAATATCGCAGTGACACATACTGACCAGATCTTCTCAAATGTAACAGATGCTTGCTTCAAGGTCTTCAGGACTTGGACAGTAATAGACTGGTGTGTCTATGATACTTCTAACCCTAACGGTGGAGGTCTCTATGTAGGCAATCAGACTATCATGTTGAATAATGATGAGTCACCAGAGTTTACTACTTGTGGACCTGATGAAACAGAGTATTGCCTCCCTGTCGGAGCTTGTGAGATGACTGTTAACTTCGCAGCGCTTGCTAATGATGGATGTACAGGAGACGTGATCACAGATCAGAGCAGTTACACATGGACTCTAAGAGGGAGCAATGGTGCTATAGTAGAGAGTGGTACAGGACTCAGCGATAATGCAAGATTAGAACGTGGAAGATATACAATCACTTGGACTGTGACTGGTGCATGTGATGTGACAGAGACTTGTACGTCAACATTTGATGTCAATGATTGTCAAGCGCCTACACCATACTGTCTTGGTGGTATCACAACAGTGATCTTACCTGGTGAGCAGTCAGTAACGATCTGGGCTAATGACTTAGATTTCGGGAGTGCTGATCAGTGTGATAATCCAGTGACCATTACATTTGAAGATGGTAGCTCGAGTATGACATTCACTTGTGATGACTTAGGTAATAACGAAGTATCTATTGTGATCACAGATCCATCGGGTAACTCTGATATCTGTACGACTACAGTAACTATCCAAGCTAATAATGGTGCATGTAGTGACGCATCAAGAATCATGATCGCTGGTAATATCATGACAGAAGGGAGTGGAGGCATCGAAGATGTATCTGTCTCACTAGAGCATATGACTGATCACACGATGACATACGAGACTACACTTATAGATGGTCACTATGCATTCGATGATATCCTCTCTCTAGAAGATTATCACTTGACTGCTGATAAGTTAGGTGATCCTCTGAATGGAATATCAACACTTGATATCTTATTGATACAAAGACACTTATTGAATATTGAGCAGTTGGATAGTCCATATAAGATCATCGCTGCTGATGCAAATAACAGTGAGTCTATCACTGCAGCAGATATGGTAGAGATAAGAAAGCTCATCCTAGAGATCTATGACCAATTTCCAAATAATAAGAATTGGAGATTTGTAGACTCTGAGAAGTCTTACACTGACATCACTCGTCCATGGCCGTTGAGAGAAGATATCTTACTCCAAAATATCTTAGATGACAATATGGATGTCAACTGGACGGGGATCAAGGTAGGAGATGTCAACGGGTCTGTCCAATTGAGTGGATTGATCGGAGGAGATACTGAAGTGAGAAGTGCTGATAAGCTACAGATCACAATGCAAGAGTCACCATCAGGAGGCTATGATGCAATAGTAACTCATGCAACGACGCTTACAGGATTGCAGATGCAATTATCAGGTGCAAGAGTAGCATCAATTACATCAGACGTCCTCCAATTGACGCAAGAGCATACAGTAATAGAGGGTAACCAATTCGGGATGAGTTATAATCAACTTGACCCAGTATCACTCAGCGAAGGATCAGTACTCTTCCACATAGATGCTACTGATGTGGATGATTGGATACTTGGCGATGCTATCGCAGCAGAGGCGTATGATGCTAATCTAGAGATCATGACGATAGAGATATCTAGTCAAGGTACTTCTGAAGATGGCTTTGCACTTCACCAGAATAGACCAAATCCATTCTCTGGATCAACTCAGATAGAGTTTACTCTACCAAAAGCAGGGAGTGCTACTCTTGAGATAATGGATATTACTGGTAGTATGCTCTATAGTATTACTCAGAATTACCAAGCAGGGAGTCATGTACAGACTATTCACTCTGACTTATTGCCTTCTGCTGGACTCCTCTATTATAGACTAGATTACGAAGGAAGTGTACAGACTAAAAAAATGATATTGCTTGATTAATCAAGGCAAAAAATACTAAGTATATCGAAAAAAGTACCTTTTGTGGCTAAATATAGCTGTGGAGGTGCTTTTTTTGTATTCTCATACGTTACTTTAGTGTGACTTAACCCATTGAGTACGAGGCTTATTCCAAATAGCCAATCAATCAAGCAATCCTTAATTTATTATATTAGGAATATTTATTATATTACCTTTGTCTATAATTAGATATAGAGTTTAACATTATGAAGCATACTATTTCGATTTTCTTGTTTTTGATCCTAAGTATAGGCGTATCTGCCCAACTGGAGATTAACTTTGAGTCAGCTGACACAATGCCTACACCTGGGTCAACAATCAACGTTGATGTCACAGTTGGAAACTTTGTTGACATTGTCAACTTACAGTATTGGGTGTATTGGGATTCTACCGTATTAGCATTTGATACGATCACTAATCTCAATACCGATATCGATATGAAGCTCGAGGGATTTAACTATCCTGGCAATCCGATATCTGTAAATGGGATGATGACACAGTTTCCTGATGGGAAGATTGGAGTATCGTGGCAGGATGGTGTCAATACACAGACACTCGATGATGGAGATGTACTCTTTACGATCACACTTGACGCCGTCGGTATGGAGTGTGATAGTACCAATATGATAATTGGTGATAATCCTCCTTTCGGAGAAATTGAAGTGTATCAAAATTTTGATTTCTCTCCAGAGGGCAATATCGGAGCGGTATCGGATGGATCTAACTTTATGATCCCAGGTAACTGTGGTGATGTTGTAGATCCAGTCTGTGAGTTTACCTACATCCTATCTGAGGAGATGGCTGAAGAGGGTGGTACAGTCTGTGTATTCCTCTCAGCAGATGACTTTGTCAATATCGAAAGCTTCCAAGGTGGAATCTACTTTGATGAGACAGTCATCGAGTATGATGGATTCGATTTTCTTGTTAATACGGAATTTGATGGTGTCTCTCTTGTAGAGCCTGGAGTGCTGAGTTTCTTGGCTGTAGTCGATAATATCACATTGGATGATGGCTCTGATTTACTCAAGCTAAATTTCAATGTAGTCGGAGATATAGGAGCAAAGACTACACTCACGATGGGAGATGCAGGTAATGTCATCATGGAAGTTAACTCTTCAATGGGGTTCTTGGATATCTGTGTAGAAGACGGATGTGCCACAGTAGTAGAGGAGCCGATAGAGACTATCACGCTTGACCTCCTTGATCAAACCGTAGTCAACGGAGAAAATGTCTGCTTCCCACTACAAACAGAAAACTTTATTGATATCTCAACACTGCAGTTTGCAATAGAGTGGGATCAAGAAATATATACATACACTGGAGTTCAGAATCTCAACACTGACATTCAGATTGTTGATGGTCAACACCTCAATAATAATGGGAATCTTCTCATCTGTTCATGGACTTCTCCAACGGCAGGAGGGATTACGATCGATGATGGATCTATCTTATTTGAAGTCTGTCTAGATGTCAACGCAAATTGTACAGACGAGAACCCAATTACGAGTACAGTGGAGATCGTCGGTAATCCAGATATCGAAATAGCAGCTGAGACAAATGAAGGGATCGTAGTAGTGCCATTTACGATAAGTGAGAGTGTAGTGACGATAGATTGTGCTGGTACACCGATCTGCGAATCGACAACAATAGTCTTCTCTAGTGAGACTACGGATGTAGGTTGCCTTGGTGGATCTAATGGTGCAATCATAGCGACTCCATCCGGTGGAGCTGCTCCGTATAGTTGTACTTGGACTAATGCAGCAGGTATGGTCATCCAATCAAACGGGAACTGTAATATTCAAAATCTTAGTGCCGGTACTTATACTGTAGATGTAGTAGATAGCAATGACTGTACAGCGAGCAATACATTTACAATCAGTGAACCCTCTGTAGCTATCAGCGTGACGGCATCTGCGACAGATGCATCATGCACTACGGGTGGAGCGATCGCTACTCAGGTAAGTAACTCTGTAGGCATGGTTAACTATACTTGGACGGGTGGCCTTACTGGTGCTAACCCTGACAATGTACCAGCTGGGACATATACGGTAGTCGTAAGTGATGCTAATGACTGTACTGCATCTACAAGTGTAACAGTAGGATCATCGAGTGAGGTCACAGTGACTGGATCATCGACTGATGCTGACTGCGACGGCGGTGGTACTATTACCCCTGTCTATAGCGGAGGAAGTGGAAATTATACTTACTGTTGGTCTGATCTACCAGCTACGGGACCATTCAATCTCGAATCAAGAGTAGGTCTCAGCCCTGGCTCATATACGGTCACTGTCAAAGATGGTGATACTGGATGTAGTGATATGGCAACATTTGTAATCTCTAATATGGTTACACCATTAACCTTGACTAGCGGTAATACAACAGATATCGGTTGTGAAAGTGATACTGGATCATACACCTACTCAGTGAGTGGTGGCTGTCCTGTCAATGGAGCATACGAGGTCAGTCTCGATGGGGGACCATTCATGGCGGCTACTGGTGTGGTCACTGGACTGACAGCTGGATCACATACTATAGTAGTAAGAGATAATCAAGATCAGACAACTACTACAACATTTACAATAAGTGGATCAGTGGATCCTCTGATGATAATCGGTGGTAACAACCTCCAAACAAACAATCCACTCTGTAATGGAGACGAGACAGGAGGACTCGCAGGAGTCAATGTCTCAGGTGGTTGTCCCAACGGGAATGGAGAGTATACATGTGAGATCAACGGTACAATCGTTCCATGTAGTGAGGTAGATGATATCTTACTCGGTGCTGGAGATTATACTGTAATAGTATCAGATGATAACGACAATGAAGCAACTGCAGACTTTACAATAACAGAGCCAGATGCTGTAGTCCTTACAGAGGAAGCGCTTAATATAAGTGATGTGACATGTGCATCTTCGATAGATGTGTCTGTAGCTGGAGGGAGCGGGAGTTATCTCTATGCATGGACGTATAATGGGGACGCATTCGCTGATACAGAAGATATCACGGACCTTTGTCCTGGTGAGTATTGCTTAGAAGTCCTTGATACTAACGGATGCCCAGCAAGTGGTGGAGTATACTGTGTCACGATCACGAGTCTTCCGACTTTTGAAGGAGTTGAAGTGACTTCGATTAATGATAACTCAGGATTCGGAGTATCATGCTTCGGGATATGTGATGCGGTGATTAGTGGTACACAGGTAAGTGGAGGATCTGTAGCGTCTATCGAGTTGACAGATACAGACGGCGATATCGAAGGATTCATGACATTCCCATTAGAGGGTGTCTGTGCAGGGACATATACGATGACAGTTACTGATGAGTTCGGTGGAGTCTACACTCACCCAGATTTCATCATCGTGACGGAGCCTACTCAACTTGAGATGGAAGTAGATACAGTAGTCTGTGCTACTAACGGTATGGACAATGGTGCAGTACTCCTCTTCGTAGATGGTGGTGCAGGAGGATATACATATGCATGGACGCCAAGCGATTGCGATGGATTGACATGTACAGATCTGGCAGCTGGGAGTTACTCAGTGCAAGTATTGGATGCTAACGGTTGTGAAGCAATCCTTCCTGATATTATCGTAGAAGATAAGTCTGGGCCAGATTCAGTATGCTACGAAGGTACCTCAGTAATCACACCTAATGGTGATGGGGTCAATGATCTATTCATGATATCATGTCTTGATAGCAATGACTTAGAAGGGCATAACCTTATGATCTTTGATAGATGGGGAAGGGTAGTAATGGAGACTGACGATTATGATAACATGTGGGGAGGTACTGATATGGATGGTACTCTGCTCCAAGAGGGTGGATACTACTATGTCTTCACTGGGGACTTTGCTAATGGCGACCAAAGAATATTCAAAGGATCAGTCACACTCTTGAGAGACTAATTAACCAAGAATACCTTAAAAAAACTTAAACACTAAAAAGTGATTATGAATAATATTTCAATCAAATTACAAGCAATATTCTGTGGAATTGTCTTGCTCATCTGTATGAGTATTGCATCATCATTGTCTGGCCAAGCTAGATACTTCGATGAGAGGTATATCACTACACAAGGGTATGTCAACCCAGTGCTCTTCAATCCAGGAGCAATCGGCCAAACAGAATATCACCAAATCCTAATAAACTATCGTAACAAGTGGGCATCATTTGATGACAGTCCTAAGAGTTTCATAGGGAGTTACGATGGATCCGTAGGCAACAATATCGGTATCGGCGCTATGATTGTCTCTGACAATAATGCTGCCTTAGAGACACTCAAAGGTCAGCTCGGAGTCAACTATACTATCAAATCTGCTAATAATAAGATTGGAGTCGGACTGACTACTGAGTTTGTAGGACATAATATAGATGCTGGAGTGATCAATGATGAGACTATCGATGGTACAGATGTATTGATCCTCAATAGGTTAGATGGACGTAACTTCTTTGATATCTCTCTCGGAGCACATGGTGTCTACAATGACAAGTTTATCTATGGTATCACTCTTCCTGGTCTCTTGAGTACGATGCTTGACGAAGGCCCAGAGAGTAGCGTAGAGAACGAGTTTGGCTATATACTTCACCTAGGATATAGACTCGATGTAGAATCTTATGATATCATCGCAGAGCCATCTATCATAGTGAAGAGTCTGAGGTATGTCCCTCTCCATGTCGATATCAACATGATGGGGAGATTCCTTGATGAGAAATTAAGTGGTGGAGTGACTTATACGGTAGGGGCAGATGAGAGACTCGGATTCTTGATAGGAGCTAGAGTCAATGCATTTAACTTCTTCTACTCGTACAATGTCTCAAGACATCAATTCCAGAACTATAACAATGGATCACATGAGCTATCTGTCAGATTCGACATCGGTAGGAAAGATAGTGTAATGTCTGCAGAGAAGATGGACGGAGACATGTAAGACATCAATCAGAAAAGCAAAAAATTAACTAGAAGCGATATTACAGAGATGTGATATCGCTTTTTTTATTTAGCTACTTTGCATCCTTCATTGTTCTTGATACTCAGAAGGGTTGACACCAAATTGATTCTTGAAACATGATCTGAAGTACTGCAAGTCATTGAATCCAACCTTATAAGTTACTTCTGCAATGGTGTAGCTGTTAGTGCTGATATACTCTGCTGCTTTGTTGAGTCTTTTTGTTCGAATATAAGCATTGGCCGACATGCCAAGGATAGCTTTGAGCTTACGATAGAGTTGGCTCTTAGAGAAGCCTAGTTGATGAGTAAGATCAACGACTGAAAATTCAGAATTTGCTATATTCTCATCAATTGTTTGATTGAGTCGTTCGAGGAATTCTTTATCTAAGTCTGAGAGCTGTACGATTGGGTCATGATCAGATGATTGCTCGATTGGTTGTAACTTCTTCTCTTCGATGACTGATCTGGCTACGATTTGTCGGTGTTTGAGGATATTCTGTATTCTGGCATTGAGTAGCTCGAGGCTAAATGGCTTAGTCATGTAATAGTCTGCACCTTTGGCAAATCCTTCTAATGTGCTTTCTTCTGATGATTTGACTGTCAGCATGATGATGAAGATATGACTTGTGTATTTATTTTCTTTGATTTCGGCACAGAGTTCGTAGCCAGTCTTACCAGGCATCATGAGATCTGTGATGATAAGGTCGGGGAGGAGTTGCTGAGCCATGGCTATCCCAGTGATGCCGTTATCAGCAGTATGTACTTCATATCTACTGCTCAGAGATGCTGTCAGTAATTGTCTAATGTCAGGATTATCTTCTACGACCAAGATTATTGGGAGATGACTTGACGGAGAGAGAGTATCACTCATGTCTTGAGTGGGTGCTGATTGGGATTGGCCCAGTTGGGGAGTATTACTATTCGCAGTATGATCTATCAGGATATCTACGAGTGGATTCCCTACGAAGTGTTCTTTACCTTTCTTGATCTTGATGGTGAATGATGATCCTTTGCCTACCTTGCTCTTGACATCTATCTCTCCATCGTGTTGGTCTATAATCTGCTTGGTGATTGAGAGCCCGATACCAGTACCGCCGATGAGATTTTCATCTTTTTGTCTATAGAATCTATTGAAGATTTGCTCTACGGCATCTTTGCTGATTCCTGGTCCATCATCGCTGATCATGATTTCGATATGCGTCGGTGTCTCATTTAGCGACAGCGAGATATTGCCATGATCAGGTGTATACTTATATGCATTGCTGAGTAGGTTGACGATCACCTGCTCTAGTCTATCTTCGTCATAGTAGGCGAGTAGAGATGTTGCAGAGATATTGAGAGTAAATGTGATCTGCTTGTCAAGTGCTATACTTCTGAAGTTATCGGCGATTGAGGTGAGCCAAGGAATGATATTGTGCTTTTCTACTCTCAATTTGACATTACCTGATTCTAATTTGGCAAGTGCCAATATTTGTTTTATAAATTTTTGAAGTCTATTCGCATTGTTCATCATATTGTTCACAGTGGTGTCGCTAATACTGTTATCACCTTTACTCTGGATGTTTTTGAGTGGTGTCAGGATGAGAGTGAGTGGCGTCAAGAATTCATGAGAGATATTATCGAAGAAGCTTGATTTGATTTTGTCTACTTCTTTGAGCTTTTGTACTTCGATGTGTTCTAGTTTGAGTTCATTTTGCAGTTTTATCCTGTTATATATCATCTGTCTAGCGATAGAGAGGATACCGAGTAGAGTACAGAGATAGAGTAGCCATGCGATCCAGTGTTTATACCAGGGTTTGGTGATGGTAATTGCAACAGAGACTTCCTCATCACTCCAGATACCATCATTGTTCGCCGCCTTTACTTTGAAGAGATAATCCCCAGGCGGGAGATTATTGTATTGGGCTGTTCTATTGAGTGAAGGTTTTTGCCATTCGGTGTCATACCCTTCAAGTTGGTGTTGAAACTTATTGCGTTCTCCTTGAGTGAAATTGATTGCAGTATAGTGAAATGTGATATCGTTTTCGGTATGCTTAGTCGTAAGGTTGGTATCATTATAGTGGTAGATGTCTTCACCCTGAGCGGAGGTCTTACCATGATGTCCTGAGACGATGACGCTTGAGATATACGTATTGGGGACGACCTCGTTGAATTTGATATGATCAGGATGGAAGTAATTGACTCCATCTATCCCTCCAAAGAGGAGTGTACCATCTGTCATGATGCCTGATGATCCTATGCTATACTCGTCGGAGACAATACCATCACTCTTCGTATATGGAGTGAATTGATCACTCTGAGTATTATACATAAATATGCCATTATTGGTACTCCCCCAGATATTACCATTGTTATCCTCTTGGAGACTATAGATCATATTGCTATTGAGTCGATCATCGATTGTATAATGTTGGATATTGGTACCATCGAAGTTGATCTTGTAGAGACCAAGTCCTTCTGAGCCGACCCATGTATTGCAATTAGAGTCGATGAGAAGCGAGTTGATGGTAATATTGGTTTTGATCTGCGGGATTGAGACCGGATCGACATTGGGAGAGTCTAGGTTGAGAGCGATGAGTCCACTCCGATCAGTACCGATGAGGAGATTTTCATTACAGTCTATTACAAGTGTCCTGATACTCGTATTATCTAGATGATCTATGACAGAGAGGTCAGGTCTGATTTGCTTCAGTCCATCTTTGTAGCAAGCAGTCCAGATATGTTTATTTTTGTCGATAATGACAGCATGCATCCTTGAGCAGATATCAGTACTATTGATTCCAGTATTGACTGGTACTTGTCGTCTGAGATCATAAGTGATGAGGCCATCAAGCCAAGTAGTGATATAGAGATAATCCCCTTCATGGTAGAGTGATGTGACTACCTTATTAGATTGAGCAGGCCAGATATTATCGATTTCTTCAAATACATTGGTCCGAGTATCCCACTTGATGAGGCCACCACCATCTAGGCCAATATAGATTGTATTTTGGTCTATTGGAGTTGTGGTATTGACGAGATTGAGTCTCACTTCACCTTTGGATGTTGGTACATTTTTAATTTCATTAAAGTTTTTTTCAAATCTATCTAGCTTATTGAGCCCTTTGAGGTATAGACCAAACCAGAGAATCCCAAAACTATCTTCGTAGATGTTCCAGATCGAATTGCTACTGATACTTGTGTCAGTAGCATCGTTGCGATATCTGGTCTGTGTACCATCATTGCCTATGGCATAGAGCCCATTATTCTCTGTACCTACCCAGAGAGTTGATTGACTATCTAGAGAGATAGAGAGGATGATCGAAGGGTCTAGGTTCTGTATAGGATAGTGTTGCAGGTCAAAAGAGTTTTTGATGATTGTAGAGTGATAGAGTTGGGTATGAGTACCGATATAGACCTCTTTGTCACCTGAGTAGTAGACTGACCGGACAGGGCTATCTACAGGCTGAGTTAGCAAAGACTCGAGAGCAGTATCATAGTGATAGACTGTATTGTCGGCAGTACCGAAGATGAGCCTGCCAGCCTGATTGCCACTGATGGTAGTCACATCTTGACCACTCAGTCTGTCGATGAGAGGATGATCTACTCCTGTCAGAAACTTGCCACTTGCCGTATCATAGATATCTAGGCCAGTCTCTTCGCCTGCGAGATAGAGCAATCCTTCATTATCTATGTAGAGAGACCTGACATAATTGTTACTGAGAGCAGAGTTAGACATCGTATAGTGCTCTATGGTCTGAGTGGGGATGTGAATCTTATTGAGTCCACCATCGTTAGTGCCTACCCAGAGAGTATTATCTGATCCTATTGCAAGGCTCTCTATCGTATTGGTACTGAGGCTGTTACTATCTAGTGGATTATGCAGATAGTGAGTATAGGTATTGCCATCATACTTATTGAGCCCGTATCGAGTGCCTATCCATAGATAACCATCATCATCTTGCACAATTGATGTTACAGTATTCTGAGAGAGTCCATCAGAGACATTGTGAAATATCCTTTTACCTTGAGTGTAACCTGACATTGCAATGGACAAGAGCAGCACTACGCTGATCAGTCTAGTTATCAATCGGCCTTGAGATATCAGTCTGTAATTATTCAAATCTTTTAACTTAGTGATTCAGTTGGTTACTCCAATACACAAGATAGCAAATGACTAGAAGTCTATCGGATAAGATGATAATAATCACTAGCTTTATCTCAGATAGTAAGGGCAGTATGCTCTAGGCAAAAATAAATAGATCAATCAAAGTCTGATACGATGAGAAAAATAATTACAGTACTCACAGGTGCGGGGATCAGCGCAGAGAGTGGTATCCAGACATTCAGAGATGCAGATGGACTCTGGGAAGGTCATGATGTCATGCAAGTAGCATCTCCCGAAGGATTTGCAGCAGATCCAGAGTTGGTGCTAGACTTCTACAATCAACGTCGAGCTCAGCTATTAACGGTCAAGCCAAATGCTGGTCATAAAGCACTCGTAGAGTTAGAATCTGGATATGATGTCATGATCGTCACGCAGAATGTCGATAATCTCCACGAAGCTGCTGGATCTCATCATGTACTCCACCTCCATGGCGAACTCCTCAAAGCGAGGAGTTGTGATGACCCTACTCTCATCATACCATGGGACAAAGATATCATGATCGGAGACAAAGCTCCTGATGGGAGTCAACTCAGGCCTCATATCGTATGGTTTGGAGAAGATGTCCCTCTCATCACGAGAGCAGCTGAGATGGTATACGACGCAGACATCGTGATAGTAATAGGGACATCCCTCCAAGTGTATCCCGCCGCTGGGCTGCTGCAATATGCTCAGCCTCATTGCAAGACTTATCTCATAGATGTCCATAAGCCCACCGGACTCGACAGTAAGGTAGAGTATATCCAAGAGCCTGCAAGTATCGGAGTGCCACTCTTAGCCACTCGATTACTCTCTGATGTGTAGAGGAGTATGATTACAGTCAATAGATCACCATATCCTACACGTAGCATCTCCAATATCAAGGAGTTGGCATAAAAAAACCAGACTGTCTATCTCCCGATAACCATGTCGAAGAGCATAGAGTGCTGTCATACTGATACAGAAATGAACGATGGAGTGGTCTTTGGTCCATCAGTTTCCACATCTCTTAACTCTTAGAGAATGTCGTCCATCGTGAGCTGATCCATATCACCAAAGTCTTGATTCTCTCCCGCCATTGCCCAGACAAATGAATAACTAGAGGTACCTGATCCTGAGTGGATTGACCATGGAGGAGAGATGATTGCTTGTCTATCTCGTACCCAGAGATGCCTTGTCTCTTTGGGTTGCCCCATGAAGTGCATTACACCTTGGTCCTGTGGGATATCGAAGTAGAGGTAGACTTCACTTCGTCGATCATGAGTATGTGATGGCATAGTATTCCAGACACAGCCATCAGCGAGTACAGTAAGACCCATGACTACCTGACAACTCTTGATGCCATCATTGTGGATGTACTTATAGATCGTTCTGAGGTTAGATGTCTCTTTGCTCCCTAGAGTGAATGGCAATGCATCTTCCTTAGTGTAGAGTGTAGTCGGATATGCCGTATGAGCAGGTGCTGAAAACACAAAAAACTTTGCAGGATCAGCTGCATCAGACGAACTAAAGCTCACTTCTTTACTTCCTTTGGAGAGATATAGACAGCTCAGCTTGCTTAACTCATATGCCTGACCATCAACAGTAATGGTTCCTAGACCTCCAGTATTGAGAACACCCATCTCTCTTCGATGGAGGAAGTAATCACTTCTCAATTCATCAAAGTTGCCAAGTGCAATACTGCCTTGTGTAGGGATGATACCACCTGAGACCATCCTGTCATAGTGACTATAGACAAAGTGAGCTTTGCCTTCTTCAAAGAGACTAGGCATGAGGAAATTTTCTCGAAGTTCAGCAGTATTCATTCGCATGACTTCTCTAGGGCTTGATTCGTATCTCTGTTGCATGTTATAGATTTTTATTTTTAGTGATTTTTTTTTAGTGATTTATTTACAAGAGTGTCTACCTACCCATCCAGCCTCCATCTACTACTAAGATCTCACCTGATACGTAATCTGATGCTTGTGATGCGAGGAAGACTGTAGGACCTTTGAAGTCATCTGGATGACCCCATCGACCAGCTGGTATCCGACTCAGGATCGCTTGGTTTCTTTCAGGGTTTTCGATAAGAGCTTTGGTATTATCAGTGGCTATGTATCCAGGAGCTATCGCATTGACCTGTACACCTTTGCCTGACCACTCATTGCTGAGAGCTTTGACCAAGCTACCTATCGCTCCCTTACTCGCCGCATATCCAGGCACGGTGATTCCTCCTTGGAATGTCAGTAATGATGCTGTGAATATGATCTTACCCTTACCTCTCCCAATCATCTGCTGCCCGAGTTCTCTGGCTAGGATAAACTGAGCATTGAGGTTGACATCTATCACCGTATCCCAGTACTCGTCAGAATGCTCTGCTGCTGGGGCTCTCTTGATGGTACCAGCATTATTGACAAGGATGTCGATAGGGAGAGCTTTGATGTCGGAGATAAACTGATAGAGTGAGTCTCGATTAGCGAAGTCAGCTTGGTATGGGGTAAATTTTCTTCCAAGTTGAGTGACGGCATTTTCGATAGCGCTATTGCTACTCTCTAGAGTTGCAGAGACACCGATGATATCTGCTCCTGCTTCTGCCAGTCCGATGGCCATGCCCATGCCAATACCTCTCTTGCATCCTGTGACTACCGCTGTCTTACCGCTCAGGTCAAATATGTTTTTCATAGTTTATTCTTTGATTTAAATTTATGCAAATTGTACTCATCTATAATGTGTCGTTATATCCCAAATAGATTAGGGAGTAAGAGTGATATCTCAGGGATAAATGTAACCAAGATAAGTGCCAGTACCATTGCAAGTAGGAATGGTAAGATTGGTTTGATAACCTGCGAGACTGATATTTTTGCGACTCCCGCCCCTACGAAGAGGATCGTACCGACTGGAGGTGTGCATAAGCCTATACAGAGATTGAGTACCATGATGATGCCAAAGTGTACAGGATGCATACCGAGTGCAGTGACTACTGGTAAGAAGATCGGTGTGAAGATTAGTACAGCTGGAGTCATATCCATAAATGTCCCTACGACGAGTAATGTCAGATTGATCAAGAGGAATATTGCGATCGGATTACTGACAGTCTCTAGTAGGAAACTTGTCATCATCTGAGGGATACTCTGGAACGAAAACAACCAAGACATCGCCATGGATGTACAGATGAGAAACATCACTACGGCAGTCGTCTTAGCACTACTAAGCAATATCTCAGGAAGGTCAGATGGGGTGATATCTCTATAAGCAAATCCCAGGATACCTGCATAGATTACAGCTATGGCGGCAGCCTCAGTTGCTGTGAAGACACCGGCGACGATACCTCCCACAATGATGACCAGCATCAACAAACTGAAGAATGATTTTCTGAAATCTGACCACAGTTGAGTGACTTTAACCTTGTCTCCTCTTTTGATATTTTTTTTGTGTGCTGTGATGGCTGCCACGACCATAAGAGCAATACCTACAAGTATCCCAGGTAGATATCCTGCAATAAAGAGAGCGGCTACTGATGCTGCACCTCCACTCGCTAGTGCATATACGATCAGGACATTGCTCGGTGGGATGAGCAATCCAGTAGTAGATGATGTGATATTGATCGCAGCACTGAAGGGCACTGGATAGCCTTCGTCTTCCATCCGATCTGTCATGACACTGCCGATCGCCGATGCTGCAGCCACTGCTGATCCTGAGATGGCCCCGAAGAGCATAGAGGCTAAGATATTGACATAGCCCAGTCCGCCTGGCAGACTGCCAACTGCGGACTTTGCAAAGTTGACTAGCCGATTGGCAATGCCTCCCTTATTCATCAGTTCGCCAGCTAGGACAAAAAATGGAATCGCTAATAGAGCAAAACTATCAATCCCAGTCGTAATACGCTGTGCTATCGTTGTAAGACCAGGGAGAAATGCAATATTGAGCAATAGCGCCATAGTCGTAGACAGTCCGATACTATAGGCTACAGGTACACCGTAAGCAAGGAGACTGAAAAAACTCAAAAATAATAAGAGAATACTGATCAATTCTATCGACATAATTTAAGCTGTTTTGTGAGTGATATGATAGAGTGAAAAGTACATGATGATCAGTCCACTGATCGGTATGATGCTATAGACATATCCGAGAGAGATATGCATCGCTGGAGATTTCTGACCGAGCAAAAATGTCAAGTAGACTAGATTGCCGCCACCTATGACGAGTACCAAGAGTGCAAATACAAACATCATGGCTTCTATGATCTTCAATCTTCTCTGATAGTCTTGTGGTGAGAGTTGCTTGAGTAAGTAGTCCATGGAGAGGTGTGCTTGCTTACCATTGAGATAGGCAGCACCCAAGAGAGACAACCAGATCAGTGCAAATCGAGCAAACTCCTCAGTGAAGGAAAATGACTTGCCAAGTATATATCTACTGAACACTTGTCCGACGACATCGATGACCAGTAAGGCGAAGATGACAATCAGGATAAGTTCTATTGTTTTATTCAGAATCCGATAACTTGCTTCCATCTCTATTGATTTTGAATTTTTTCGATTAGCGACTTCATCCCTGGTTGCTTGACATATTCCTCAAGGATTGGATTAACCTTAATGGCAAATGTTGTTTTGTCAGGTTTGATGATTTCTACATTGGCATCTTTGAGTATCTGCATACATTCGGCTACATTTTCCTTCCAGTATTGCTTCTGAGCTACTACAGAATTGGCAGCTGCTTCACTCAACCATGCTTGTTGTTGTGCATTGAGAGTATTCCAGTACTTGGCACTGATCACTAAGACATCAGGTAGGGAGCTATGCTCATCTAGAGAGTAGTACTTACAGACCTCATAGTGCCGTGAGGTGACGAATGAGGGTGGATTATTCTCAGCACCGTCTACGACGCCTTGTTGGAGTGCTGTATAGAGCTCACCATATGACATAGGAGTGGCTGAGCCTCCAAGAGTATTGACCATATCTACCGACATCTGATCATTCATGACTCTTATCTTGAGTCCTTTCAGATCAGCTGGAGTACTGATGGGCTTCTCCTTAGTGTAGAAGCTCCGACTGCCTGCATCATAGAATGCCATTCCCTTGAGGAGGTAGTCTTGACCTTTATCTAAGAGATCTTGACCGATTGGACCCTCTAAGACATTGAAGAGGTGATCCTTATCTCTGAATAGGTAGGGGATGCCCAAGACCTTGTACTCAGGTGCAAAGTTGGACATGGTGGCTGCACTCACTTTGGTCATACTGATACTCCCTATCTGCAAGAGTTCGAGTACTTCTCTCTCTGTGCCTAACTGAGCATCAGGGAAGATCTTGATTGCCATCTCATCTGATGACAACCTCTTGACCTCTTCGGCGAATACTTCGATGCCTTGATGGACGGGATGTGACACAGGTAGAGTATGTGCTAGGTACACTGTCTGCTGCACCGTTGACTCACATGCACTGACTGTACACATTACCAGTATGAGCAAGTAGATAAGATTATTGAGTTGCAGCATTAGTGATTAAAGTTGAAATATTTTTTTGAATTATAATAGCAGATATTGGAGACAAATGTGCCAAGTAAGTCTTCGTCGTAAGGCAACTCTCCATTGATCACATCATTGCCGATGAGATTGCAGAGTATCCTGCGGAAGTATTCGTGTCTTGGAAACGAGAGAAAACTGCGACTATCAGTAAGCATTCCGACGAAGTGGCTCAGGAGTCCTAGGTTGGAGAGTGTATCGAGTTGTTTCTCTATTCCATCTTTTTGATCTAAGAACCACCAAGCTGATCCCCATTGCATTTTACCCTGAGTGATCCCATCATTGAAGTTGCCCGCCATCGCGGCGAATGCTGCGTTATCTCTTGGGTTGAGATTGTAGAGTATCGTCTTGGGGAGTGACTGTTTTGCGTCTAATTCATTGAGATATGATGCTAAGGCTTCCATCTGGTTGTAATCGCCAATACTGTCACAGCCGATATCTGCACCTACGAGTTGCTGGAGTCTATCATTATTATTCCTGATTGCTCCTAAGTGGAGCTGCATCGTCCAATCTCTCTGAGCATAGCACTCACCGAGATGATTGAGGACACTCCGCTTGAAGGTATCTGATGCGACTGGGTCAATCATGCGACCTTGCTTAGCATCAAGGAGGACCTGATCTAGATTGATCTTGTCCGATGATGCGATGTAGAGGTGATTGAGACCATGATCTGCTAACTTACATCCTAGCGAATCAAAGTAGTCTACTCTGGCCTCTAGACCGGCGATGAATGAGTCATAAGATGTGATCTCCGAGCCTATACATCTCTCTAGTTTGCTAAGTTCTATCTGGAAGTTATCACTCTCGAGTTGGATGAGCTTATCTGGTCTGAATGTTGGCAACATCTGGAGAGGACTCTTACTTGCAAGGTGTGCCTTGTGAGAGCTAAGGTCATCAGTCGGGCTATCAGTGGTACATACTACCTCCACCTTCATCTGATGGAGCAATCCGAGTGCAGAGTGAGACTCTTGACTCAGTTGTCTATTGCACTCTAGGTAAATGTCTTCTGCATTGGCAGGTGACAAGAGCTCTTTGATACCGAAGTACCTTTGGAGCTCTAAGTGAGTCCAGTGGTAGAGTGGATTCCGCAGAGTATAGGGTACAGTATCTGCCCACATCAGAAATTTCTCTTTGTCTGTAGCATCTCCTGTGATGTATTTTTCGTCTATTCCGTGGGCACGCATTGCCCTCCACTTGTAGTGATCACCTTTGAGCCATACCTCTGTGATGGTTTGATACTGCTTGTCACTTGAGATTTCTTCAGGTGGCAGGTGATTATGATAATCTATGATTGGTAGATCTTTAGCGTATTGATGATAGAGCTTGATGGCAATATCCGATTGCAGGAGAAAATTGTGATCTAGGAATGGTTTCATCTTATCTATTTGATTACATGGATGGGTTGAGCTCTGTGGATTGGAGTGATCTGATGATGCCCTCTTCGAGTCCTCGGAGCTCGGCTAGTCCTCGGAGTCTTCCGATCGCGGAGTATCCTGGATTGGTACGCTTGTGGAGATCATCAAGCATCTGATGACCATGGTCTGGCCTGAATGGGATCGACCAACCAGCATCATTAGTCTCTTTGAGGAGTAATTTCATGACTGCATACATATCTACATCTCCATCGAGATGATCTGCTTCGTAGAAGTTACCGAGCTCATCTCGTTTGGTTGATCTGAGATGGACGAAGTTGATCCTGCCTGCGAGCTGGGTTATCATCTCAGTCAGATCATTGTCTGGTCTTACACCGAACGATCCCGTGCAGAAGCAGACCCCATTGTAACTACTAGGATTTGCATCGAGTATCTCTTTGACATCATGGAGGGTACTGACTACTCTTGGTAATCCCAAGAGTGGGTAGGGGGGATCATCGGGGTGGATTGCCATTTTGACCTGTGATGTAGCAGCTACGGGGATGATCTCTTGGAGGAATAAGATGAGATGCTCTCTCAATGTAGCTGCATCGATCTCTTGATAGGTATCGAGGATCTTTTGGAATGCACTCAGAGTGAGTACCCCTTCAGTCGTACCACCTGGCAGTCCTGCAATGATATTTTTTGTCAGCTTCTGTATTTGAGCTTGACTCATCTTGCTATAATACTCTTGGGCTTGTTGGACTTCGATCTGAGTATAATCTGCTGCTGCATTGGGACGAGCCAGGATACAGATATCGAATGCTGCGAATGCTACTCGTTCGAAGTATAAGGCTGTGGATCCATCTGGCATGACTCTGTCCAAGTCTGTACGAGACCAATCCAGTACTGGCATGAAATTGTAAGTTACGATATGTACACCACATGTAGCGAGGTTGCGGATACTCTGCTTATAGTTGTCAATATACTTGATGTAATCTCCTGATCTCCGCTTGATATCTTCGTGGACTGGGATACTCTCTACGACTGACCAGGTCAGGTCTGCCTGAGAGATGAGGTCTATCCTTGCTTGGATATCATCGACTGTCCATACCTCTCCACTTGGTATCTCATGGAGTGCATTGACGACTCCTGTAGCACCTGACTGCTTGATATCTGATAGACTTACGGGATCACCGGGTCCATACCATCTCCAAGTTTGTTCCAATCTTCTCATCTCTGTTATATTGGTTGTTATCTGATTATACTCTGGTTAGATTAGACACCACTGAATGCCGAAAATCCTCCATCTATCGGTACTACGATTCCTGTGATAAATGATGATCTCTCGTCGCAGAGCCACAGGACAGTACTGACGAGTTCTTCGGGTTTGCCAAATCGTTTCATCGGAGTATTATTGATGATGGTCTGTCCTCTTGCTGTGAGGGTGCCATCATCGTTGAGTAGTAGGGTTCTATTCTGTTCTGCGACTAGGAATCCTGGAGCTATTGCATTGACTCTGATTCCTTCACCATACTTACTGATGAGCTCTACTGCCATCGATCGCGTAAAGTTGTCAACTGCGGCCTTGGATGCAGAGTAGCCTATCACTCTTGTCAATGGGACTATTGCAGCCATTGATGAGATGTTAATGATACACCCTTTCTTCTGGGCAACCATACTTGCTGCGAATGCTTTGGTTGGGATGACAGTACCTAGTAAGTTGAGGTCATTGACCTTGCGGAAATGTGCAACATCTAAGTCAAAGATACTCTGGTCGGGCATGATCGTAGCTCCAGACATATTGCCTCCAGCGCCATTGATTAGTACATCTACTTTGCCTGACTGATCTACGATAGTATTCGCTGCATCTTGTACTGATTGCTCGTCTAGCACATCGCAGATGACATAGTCTATGTTAAGCCCTTTAGCCTTTGCGCTTACAGAGAGAGCCTTGGCAGTCTCGGCATTCCTATTGAGGAGGTATACATGTGCCCCTTCTTCTGCTAGACCAAGTGAGATGGCTGTCCCTAGAGTGCCGCTTCCACCTGTTATTGCTACTATTTTTCCTTTCATGGTGTGAGTATAGTTATTGATATATGGATGATACTAGAGGTGATCGATACAGATGAGCTGCAAGGATCTGATCTAGATCATTAGTTGATCATTTTGTTGATCGTATTTTTTATTTCGGAGACAAATTTTTCTTTGGTATCTATCCCTCCGATACCATCTGCCCATACTGACAGGAACTGATACTCTACTCCTGTCTGACTCTTGTCAAATGCGATGACGTGACTGAGATCGTCAAGATATAGCCTTGGACTATATGCGAGATCGCTGATGATGGCCATCCCTAAGTCTTGCTGATGATAACTCTGTGTTCCCCAATTGTAACCGATGGATTTACCGTCTATTACCTTGATATCGAAGTCATCTAAGTGCTTGACTATCCCGGTCGCTAAGAGCATATCGTCAGGCAGATTGCCATCTAATCGTTTGATCTTGATCGTGGAGGCATAGTCACCTGTAGAGAGTGACCAGTCTTGTTGGATAGTCATTTTTTCGTCTCCGATTGTGAGTCCATAGAATGTCGTCCGGACGGTCGAGGTAGGCCCACCAGATGTGATTACTTCGATCTCTTTACTGTCCCATGACTCGAGGCAATAGACTGAGTCTTGGTAGAGGATTGCGGGGCTACCAATGCCTAGAGAGTTGCCCACCTTGAGGATATCGCTTCCCCAGTCCATGATGTTGTGATAGTCCCATGAGACGGTATCCATGACTAGGTTACTTACCTTCTTACCATAGATATCAAATCGGTGTCGTTTGTCGGCATAGTATCGGTATGCGACCTTATCATTCTCTAAGACCGGACCTTCAAACATTAGCCATTTGTTTTGTCCAGAGAGTGTGGGTGGCACTTCGACTTTGGACTGCCGAGTATAGTCGCCAAGGATTTGATTTTGTGTTGTGACATCATATGACTGCTGAGTCTTGAGTATCGCTTGCGTACCTCTTGGAGGATCTGATGCTTGGTTGGCTTGTGACTCACCATTTTGCTTACAAGCGATAAGCGAGAGGCAGATAAGTGTGACTGCGACTCCTTGGCCCAATCTTGAGAGTCCTACTATCTGATTTGCTTTCATCTTACTTTGGTTTAGATTGGAGTGTGGAGAAATCTATGGTGTGATAGCTTCCTTTAAAACTTTGATTTCGGACTTCTATAAATGCTTTACCACTGCCAGGAATCATCTCTATCGATGCTTTGCCATTAGCCATCTCGATGACGTCAGATTTGCCCGGTGTACCGTAGTGCTTGAGCAATTGGCCCGAGCCATCTACAGTGAAATAGACTCTGTCTTCGTAGTCAAGTATTGTATTGTGGTCCTTGTCTCTGACGACTGCATGTATCATGATGTTACCATTATCGAGTTGTTCATGATAGAGATGGATATGGTCTGGCTGTGTAGCTTTATTGTATGTATAGTTGACTGTAAGTTCGTCTTTGCTGACCTCTTTATCATCCTTGTAACCTTTGGCTACGAGCTGATTGTCCCCTTCGTCGAAGAGGATGGACCATGAGAGTCCACAAGCCGGAAATTGTGTAATATCCCGATGTTTTACACCGAGGGATTTCCCATTATGAAAGAGCTCTACTGAGGTGCAATTGCTATAGACGGAGAGTTCTCGTTCTTTGTTTGGAGGACCTGTCCTTTCTGTCCAAGTATGAGATTCGATGTAGACCATTGGGGTATCTGACCAATAGCTTTGGAATACATAGAATGCATCTTTGGGTTTACCTTCTCTATCTACTAGACCTTTTTGATTGATATATGGGATTGCATTTTCTGGTCTCAGAGGTGTACCAAAGTCTTTGAATGCCCACTGTGCATTACCACCGAAGTCAGGATTCTGCTCTGTGACACCGAGATGCCAATCAAAGAGATCTACGATATAGTTTTCGGTCCAATCTCCATTCTTGGCGATGTTGTCGATATTTACCTGATTAGAGGCTTCTTCCCAGTCATCAGCGTCTACTGTACCGGCGCCGGTAATTGGATTTTCGGTGTGTCTACCGACATGACTAGAACCACCATACTCCATGTGTAGAAAACGCTTGTACTTTTTTTGATTTTCTTTAATAGTTTTTTCGTAGTTGGTATAGACACCTGCATACCATCCTGACCAGATCGATGGAGAGAAGACATCAACGAGATCGGCCCCATCATAATATTTTCTGATGGCAGTGAGACGATATGGATCGATCTCATGAGCTGTAGAGTTGAGTTCAGAGAGGAAAGTGTTTATCTGCTGAGTATCATCCCCATTATCGAAGTCAGGTAGCCAGTAGATTTCATTTCCCAATGACCAGAAAAAGATCGACGGATGATTGTAATTCTGATGGATCTGTTCAGTCAATAGTCTCTTGGTATGAGACTTCCATACTGACTTACCGATACCTCCTCTACACCATGGCAGTTCGTCCCAGACGATGATACCTAGCTCATTGCATGCTCTATAGACTTCTGGATCTTGCGGATAGTGACCCAATCTGAGGAAGTTGACCCCCATCTCCTTCATCAATGCGATATCTGAGCGGTGCAGTTCATTGGGCATCGCAGCCCCGTATCCTGCATGTTCTTCGTGTCGGTGAGTACCTCGGAGGAGGAGTCGTTCGCCATTGAGGTAGAATGGTCCATACTCGTCAAAGGAATAGTATCGATAACCAATCGTCTCAGTTACTGTATCGATGAGTGATTCGTCTTTGTAGAGCTTGGTGGTGACTTGATAGAGTGTCGGTGATTGAGGAGACCATAGTCTAGGGTTAGACAATTGGTCAAAGTTGATGAGATGATTTTGCTCTGTGACTGATACAGTACTCTGGAGTACACGATCATTTGAGCTTGACTCAGAGATCTCAGAGATGATCTTACAGTTATCACAGTCACTATTGAGATGGACATGAGCTACTGTCTGTGCAGTATTGTCTGTGACTTGCGGTGTGGAGATTGCCACCTTGGCGATATAGTGCTTAGGCAAAGTCTTCAACCAGACGTCTCTCACGATACCTCCATAGATGAAGAAGTCAGCCTTCTGAGATGGGATGACATCAGGGTTATAACTATTGTCCACTCTTACTGCAAGTTCGTTGTTGCCATCATCAGACAGATATGGAGTTATGTCAAGCTCAAATCCAACATACCCTCCGACATGCGTACCTACGAGTTGGCCATTACAGTAGACATCAGTAGTAATATTGGCCCCTTCGAATGAGATGAGATAGTTTTGATCATTGGATGGAGAGAGGTCTAGGTCTCTAAAGTACCAGCTTGCGTCTCGTCGATATCCAGGGACTTGGTCTACAGCATCCCATTGATTCCAAGTATGTGGGAGAGTGACTGCCGTCCTATCATCCTCTGAGGTTGCAGTAGTGTAACTCTTGGTATTACTTTCTAGATATTGCCAATCATTATTGATATTGAGGATGACTCTCTCCGTGCTGGTACTTGCCTGACTTGGGAGTTGCTTGGTCGTATTACAAGCCACGATGGATAGCAGAGTGAGTGCAATTATGAGTATTCTAGTCATCTGAGTGATTTGATTTAGCGTGATTTCCTTTGGTCCATTCGAGTCTCTGGAGCAATGCTTCTATGTAGTAGTAATCGGCATAAGCGAGAGGTTTGTCTACTTCAAAGTTGCCAGGTACACTCCCTGTGCTATGATCTAGTAGATATGGAATCTTATCAGTTTGGTACTCTTCTGCATCGAGAGAAGCTATTATCTTATCGACCCATTCGATCATCTGAGTTTGGTGAGTATGGTCGTGTTTTGCTAGTTTCATCAGGCCATTTGCAGCGACGACTGCAGCTGATACATCTCTTGGTTCGTTGGGGATATTGGGGGCATCATAGTCCCAGTATGGGATCATATCAG
Organism: uncultured Saprospiraceae bacterium; assembly: GCA_938001865.1. Taxonomy (GTDB): domain Bacteria; phylum Bacteroidota; class Bacteroidia; order Chitinophagales; family Saprospiraceae; genus JAHDHH01. The sequence continues at coordinate 25,419 of CALLAW010000006.1, forward strand.
CGGGAAGACGAGGATGCGTAAAGATGTAATTGGCGATGGCTTTCGCTTTCGCTAAAAATCTCTCGTCACCGGTACGATCATATGCCATGGCAAATCCATAGAGTCCCCATGCCTGACCTCTAGACCACGCTGACTCATGATGAGTACCTTGATGGGTATGTTTGTTTCTGATCTCTCCAGTAAGTGTGTCATAGTCTATGACATGATAACTACTGTGATCAGGTCTGAAGTGATTGTTGAGAGTTGTGACTGCATGCTGTCTAGCGATATGATAGTAGATAGAGTCACCAGTCAAGTCGGTGGCATCAAAGAGCATCTCTAGGTTCATCATATTATCTATGATTACTGGGAATTGCCATCTCTCTTTGCCAAAGTCCCAAGATCTGATTGCTCCGACTGTGTCTTGATATCTACGGATAAGAGTCTGAGATGCTTGGATGATGATCTCATCATTTTTTTGTCTCTTTTGGACCGTATTCCATTTGCCAAAAGCAGAATTAACTTTGAAGCCCACATCATGAGTATGTGTATCCCACTTTTCTTTTTCGACGAATTGTGACCAAGCAGTAGCGTTGGAGATGATGGCTTGGCTCTTACTGTGTGAGGCTAACTGCCAGAGAGTCCCCGGGAAGAAGCCACTCGTCCACTGTCTGCTCTTAGTAGCGATCAAGCTACCATCGATATCTATAGATCTTGGGATCTTGAGAGAGTCTACAGGTAACTCCTCGAGATACTTTTCCATCTTTTGTGTTAGATAGTCTAATCTTTGGTTGAGATAAGTCGCATCAATTGATAGAGATGTCTGTGTTTTGTCTTGTTGACAATATGCCATTGTCAATAGAGCGAAGATGGTAATTATGCTTAGACTCTTCATACAGGTAAGTGATAGAGGTGAGTTTATGTCTTGATCGATTAGTATCAAAGTAGAGTGAAATTAAGAAATTAACACACAACTGATTCAAAACAAAAAGTAAAAAATGAGATTTACCTGATTTACAAGACTTTTGACAACAGATTTTTCTGCAAACAATCTTGGAAGTCGAGGGCATACTGGATGTAGAGATCGAGAGGATAAGATGCCTTACTCTAGGCGTGACTAAGCATCCTCCAAGTAGAGTAGCTGGTCGCAGCCAAAATGGATGGAGTCTTTCAAGATGACCTGTCCGATACCAGAAAGAAACTCTTGAATACAACTTCCGTCAAAATCCATGCACTCCTTATCAAGAGTTACTAGAGAGCAATATCTTCTATTTGAGGTTTTTCTCTCATTAATGGAGATTGGCTAATCAACGTAAATCCAAACGTCATAACCCCAAGTCTGCCTATGAACATCAGGATAGAGACCATAATCTTACTCATCGGGGTGAGATCTGCAGTGATGCCAGTCGATAAGCCTACCGTACTCAAGGCTGAGGCACACTCAAATAAGACTCTTTCAAATGAAAATTGAGCCCCATCCAACTGAACGATAATCCAAGCTCCTAAGAGAAGGATCACTGTATAGAATATACTTGAGGAAATTGCAAGGTAGATTTTTTCAGCAGGAATCTCTTTTTTGAAGAATGTGATATGTTTTTTTCGTTTGAGTATTGCATAGAGTAGACCTATCAATGCAGTCACAGACGTAGTCTTGATACCACCACCAGTCCCCGCTGGCGAAGCGCCAATGACCATGATGATTATCAATATCAGTATACCCCCTTGCTTCATATTCTCTATAGGATAATTGTTAAACCCTACAGTCGTGTGAGCTGAGACGAGCTGAAAGAATGCTGACTTCATACCAGAGAATCCATCCGAGACTAACAACCCATCAGAAAAGTAAAGAAGTAAAGTACCTATCACGATGTAGATGATGGTGCTTGAGAGTATAATCTTAGAAGTCAGGGTAACATGTTTTCGCCTTCTGATCAATTTCAACCAGAAGTCTAGCAGCACGATAAATCCAACAGACCCCAAAATGCTTAATCCCAATATCGTATTCGTAATAAGTGGATTATCTGCAAATGATGACATGGAATCTGAGTAAAGACTGAAACCTGCAGTGCAAAAAGCAGAAACACTATGGAATATTGCAGACCAGACAGGCTGGTCAACTCCTAACTCTTTGAAACCTAGATAGAGTAAAAAGGCACCAATTGCTTCGATAAGTATCGTAAAGATCAGTACACTCTGGATAAATGATAATAATGGGTATCTCTCGGGCAAGTTAAATTCTAATCGCAGTAAAGACACTGATAGCCTTGGCAATTCTTCTGTATCCTTGAGGATAAAAAAACTTCCAAGTGCCATATATCCGACTCCGCCCAATTGTATAAAAAAGAGTGAAGAGAGCTGACCAAAGAATGTCAATGATGCTCCAAAGTCTATTGGAGACAGACCAGTAGTGCTGACCATAGAGGTAGCAAGCATTACTTGATCAACGAATGAGATACTTACAGTCTTGCTCCACGGAAGCATCAACAGTAATAGACAAGCTAGGGTCAAGAACAAGTACCCTTGAATCAGTAATAACAACGAAGACTTTTGGTTTCCTTTGCTATTGAGCAAATATTTTTTCGCTTTGTCTAATCTCTTCATGTCTGTGTTTAAGCTCTGTTTTTTCGTAAAGATTGTCCTAAGTCATGAGACTTCAACAGTCATGAAATAGACATTCTATCTAAAATTAACACAATAGAGCTTAGACTGGCAGTGAGAATGCCGACTTTTTTCTAAAATAAATTCTTGGTTGATTTAATTTGTACCGCTTGGAGTCAATTACGATCCTACACTAGGAGTAAGCGAAAACTCTGCCTCCAACTGCCCTTTGATGATATCTTGGAATGTCTCCCGCTCTCTGATAAGATAGTCACGACCATGCAATACCATGACCTCAGGCGGTCTGAGTCTAGAGTTGTAGTTAGATGCCATCGTATAGCAATATGCCCCAGCATTCCTGAAGACTAAGGTGTCACCCTCTCTGACCTCATTGAGGAGTCTATTATCGGCAAAGGTATCGGTCTCACAGATGTTGCCGACGATAGAGTAGAGTTTCTTCTCTCCACTTTGGTTAGAGATATTATCGATATGATGATGTGCATTGTAGAACATCGGTCTAATCAAGTGATTGAGTCCAGAGTTGATCCCTGCGAAGGTGCATGAGGTCGTTTGCTTTACCACATTTACCTGAGTGAGAAAGTGTCCAGCATTACTTACCATGAACTTGCCTGGCTCAAATCGTAGCGTGATTTTGGTGTTTTTTTCCTTGCAGTAAGCATTGAATCTATCTGAGAATGCCTTCCCGAGTTTTTCAATATCAGTAGACATATCACCTTCTTTGTAGGCTATCTTGAACCCACTACCGAGGTCGATAGAGGTGATATCATCAAACTGATCAGCAATACCAAAGATGAGATCAGCCACTCTGATGAAGACATCTGTATCTATGATATCTGACCCAGTATGTACATGGATCCCCTCTACATTGATCTTGAGATTCTTGACGAGTCTAAGGATATGTGGGAGTTGGTGGATAGAGATCCCAAATTTGCTATCGATATGCCCCACAGAGATCTTCTGATTGCCACCAGCCATGAGGTGTGGATTGATCCTGATATGGATTGGATGATCAGGATAATTGACTCCCACCTTCTCTAGTAATGAGAGATTGTCTACTGTGATCCGAGTCTTATACTTGAGTACTCTGCGGTACTCGTCAAAGCTCACTCCATTAGGTGTGTAGATAATATCCTTCGGGTCAAATCCCGCGTGAAGTCCAAGCTGTACCTCTTGCTCTGAGACACAATCTAGCCCCGACCCCATCTCCTTGAAGAGCTTCAAGATAGAGAGGTTAGTAAGGGCCTTACATGCATAGTGGACCTGTAACTGCTCCACATCAAATGCAGACACGAAGCGGTTGTAATTGTCGATAATCTGATCAGCATCATAGACATACAGAGGGCTACCATACTTATCAGCTAACTCTCTCAGTTGTTCGTTCGGTATCATAGGAATATCATTTTTTAGCAACACAAAGGTAACTAGAATCAGGAAGATAATTATTCTATAGATGTTGCTTGTGACAGCTCAATTATTTTACTTTCAAGATTTTTTCAGTTACAATAATTGTTTTGTTGTCATCTCTCACATGGATGAGAGAGGTCCCTTATGGTAAATGGCTGACGTCAATCTTGGGTGACGATTGAGGGTTTGATATTATCTGGTGACCTTTACCATTAGAATCACTAATCTCTAGAGTAGAATAAAAACTCTACTTCGATGAGACGGATGCGATGGTGCCAGTGTCAAGGAAGTATGTACAGATATTTAGACTCTAGTGTCAGGTTGATTGTCATTTGCTGCTAAGCATTCACTGAGGTAGAGTCTAGACTCAAATGCATTCTTTCTGATCAAGTCCATGTAGGTGCCTCCACCTATCGTCTCAGCTCCCATGCTGAGTAGATGCTCTGTCTCTTGCTGACAATCCACAAGGGTAAATCCTAAAGTATCCAAGAGATCGCAGAGGTAGATGAGGGCCAGTTTAGAAGTATTAGATTTGTGGGCAAACATTGATTCTCCGCAGAAGATCTTACCGATGCTGACCCCGTAGAGTCCACCTACGAGTTCGTCACCTTCCCATACTTCTACAGAGTGGGTATAGCCTTGATGGTGGAGAGTGATCATTGATTCTTTGAGAGCATCGAAGAGCCAAGTCCCTACTTGTAGCTTTCTTGGTATTTGCTGGCAAGCATTGATTACTTGGTCAAATGCTGTATTGATCGTACATCGATAAGTTTTCTTCTTGATGAGCTGTTTCATGCTCTTACTTATCTTGACCTGACTAGGGTAGAGGACGAGCCTTGGATATGTGTACCACCAGAGGAGTGGATTGTCTTCGTCAGACCATGGAAATATCCCTGCTGTATAGCTAAGTATCAGTGTATTGGGATCAGGCTGACCTCCAATGGCTACGATACCATGTTCGTCGACATTATATGGATGTGGAAAGTAGAGTGGATGAGGTGGTATGACTAACACGAGTGCAGTCTAATCAGTAACCGCAGTCTCTATGACAGCAGAGAGTCCTCTCTCTACTAGAGCATCTTTGATAGGCTTGAGTTTGTCAAATGGTCCAGTCTTCACAGTAGCTTTGCCCTTATAGTGGACGATCAGAGAGAGCTGCTCTGATTGCTCAAATGTATGGTGACAGATATCCATCAAGCATTCAATGACCCAATCGAATGTATTGACATCATCATTGTAGACGAGGACCTGGGAGATTGACCCCGTTGTTACAGTTTCTTCTATTGCTGTTAATTCTTCGAATAGTGTTGACATAGCTAATCTTAGTTTATCCGAGTTTACTGAGTGTTTCCTTGATCGCTGCAAAGTTAGGCAAATCACCTGCACTCTCCAATACCTCAGCATATTTTATGACTCCCTTTTTGTCTATGACAAAGGCACTTCTCTTAGAGACTTTGTTCATACCTAAGACAAATGTGTCGTAGAGAGTATCATAAGCGACAGACACGTCTCTGTTGAAGTCAGAGAGTAGCGGCATATTGTAAGATTGCTGCTTCTTGAATTCCTCCAAGACGAATGGAGAGTCGATAGAGATACCAATTACTTCAGCATCGAGAGCATCATACTCACTCTTCTCATCTCTAATCGTACAGAGCTCAGTAGTGCATACTCCTGTAAATGCTAGAGGAAAGAATAATAACACAACATTCTTACCTTGATAATCTGTAAGGTTAACTGTCTCCTTAGTATCGCTAGTCAAGCTAAATGTCGGTGCCTTGTCTCCAATCGATAATGCCATAATGGTGTAGTGTTTTAGGTGAGTTGTCAGTGATTATATCGTGATTCTATTGTCACAAACTCTAACTTAACAACAAAAACCAAAAGTAGGTTCTTATTTGCTACATTTACTCTTTCTTTTGTAAAAAAAATGTAATTGCATATCAAATCACATTCCGCCAAGTCCACAGCCTATCTCCAGTTGCATATCGCTGTTGTGCTCTTTGGCTTCACTGCGATACTTGGTGACTTGATCACATTGGATGCAGTGCCACTTGTCTGGTGGAGGGTCATCTTAGCGGGAGGGAGTATGCTCTTGATGGTCAAGTTACCCTCTCTGATACGGGATGTCGGTATAGTCCCTATTATTAGATTCGCTGGGATAGGAGTGATTACGGCTCTGCACTGGGTCACATTTTACGCAAGTATCAAGTACGCTAATGCCTCGATTGCCCTGGTATGTCTCGCGACGACTTCATTCTTTGTGTCTTTGATAGAGCCACTCTTACTGCGACGACGAGTGCAGTGGTTAGATGTCGGCATAGGAGTTGTCATCTTTCCGGGTATGTTACTTATCGTGAGCAATCTAGAGGGGGGAATGTTGACTGGGGTCTATCTTGGTCTCATCTCAGCATTGCTTGCGGCTACATTCGTCACTCTCAATAAGAAGTATATCGAAGATGCTACTCCTCTTCGGATCACATTTATAGAGATGGTCAGTTCTGCTCTCTTTCTGACGGGGGTTGTGTTGTATTGGTACGCCGTGCCTGAGAGTATCTTGCCTACGCAGAGTGATTGGGTCTATCTGATCATCCTTGCTCTCCTATGCACGACATTGGCACAGTACTTAGCTATGTCATCACTCCGTCACATTTCAGCATTCAACTCCGTCTTGATTGTCAATCTCGAACCAGTCTATGGCATCTTACTTGCAGCACTTATACTGAAGGAATATGATGAGTTAACATTGACATTTTACATCGGTGCTGCCATTATTGTATCTGTAGTATTTCTGTATCCGTTGCTCAAAAAGAAATTTAATTCTTAAACACTCATTCTTGTGAATAATTTAAAATTTTGACTCTTGATTTGGTTTTTTCGATTAAAAGTTAAAACATCAATCGATGATCCAAAATCTAAATCTATATTGAACCCAAGGACTTCACAGTTAAATGAGAAGTACTTTCTGAGAAGTACTGGATAGTAGGTTCCTCTGGTCTGAAGTGCATGTTTAAGCTCATTGCAAGATTCAAAATGATGATAATTTTGTAAAGAATAGTTATTGGAGCCTGATAATAAACCCTCTGATGTCTGATATTTTTTATAGATATAATTACAAATCATTTGTTTGGACTCTTCATCAAAACTGCCAGGAATACTTACCGCCCCAATCGTTGAAGTAATATTTGTATTATACGCATATATCTTGTAGATAGTGTTAAGCAACAATAGCAAGTGACTATAGTTTTTTTGATGTTTTGGAATTATGAATGCTCTACCCAACTCTAATGAATTTTGTAAGAGGTCAGGTCTTTCGCTAAAGTCAAAATTATTAGAAATAGAAAATGAATCTATGCCAGATAGTCTATAAAGTTCTGGACCATAGCCAAGCCTGTAGGCACCAATGATTTCATTATTTTCTTCATCAAGGAGGTAGATATGATAGTAGTCTAAATCATACTGATCTAAGTCTTCTGTGACACTTGGATCGAGGTAATTCTCAAATGCGATTACTCTTGCTTTTCCAATTTTTTTAAGAGTTTTGACGTCTTCTTTACCTTTAAAAAGATGAACACTAATCTTTTTTCTTCTATTAATTTCTGTTTCAGTTTTGGAGTTAAGGGCTATCATGATTTTTGTATTATTTGATTAATTGTGTGTCTAAAGTAGAGTGTGATTGAGCTGTATGTACCTCGAATTGTCCCAACGATCATTTTGATTACCCGAGTGGAATCAATCACCTCACTTTGACCGTTCTAGAGTCTTTTGAGGTTGAGATAGTCAATAGACATACTTACAGTCTAAGTATTCTCTAAGACCTTACAGTGGTATTGCATGTCATGATAAGTTGGACTAACTTTATGATGAGGCTGTGCTACTTACTTGTTTGAAACCCAAGTAGAGCAGTCTTACACAGACTTATAAAATGTGACACCTATGAACATACTGATGGTTTGCCTCGGCAATATCTGCAGATCACCTCTTGCAGAAGGTGTGATGCGACACTTAATCAATCAGAAAGGACTCGACTGGACTGTAGACTCCGCAGGTACGAGTGGATTCCATAATGGCGGCTTACCTGATCTGAGATCTATTGAGATTGCCAAAGCATATGGGATAGATATCACCGATCAGAGATCTCGGAAGTTTGTCTTTGAGGACTTTGAGAGATATGATCAGATCTATGTGATGGACAGCAATAATTATCAAGATGTCATCAGGCTTGCTACATCAGATGACCATCGATCCAAGGTCTCACTCCTACTCAATGCCACTTATCCTGGGATGAATCGAGGTGTCCCTGACCCTTATTACGAAGGAGGCTTCGAGGGAGTCTATCGCATGATAGAGAAGGCCTGTCATGATCTCATCAGTCAAGCTGAAATGAAAATCTAAGTATCCATTAAAGATTTGCTAAGCGCTGATCGTGGACTGACTTCTAAGTATTCCCTTTAATCCTCAGTTACAAGGGATGTCTTGGTATGTAAGTCACTAAGGATCATTCCACTTAGATAAGCGTTGCTGAGAATTGTATTACTTTATACGTAACTTTTGGAATTGTCATTCAGAGGATATCATTCTACCATCATATCTTTGAATCAATACAGTATGATGATGAAACAAAATAATATGAAGCTTGCATTGGCAATGCTTATAATCTCAGTACCTCTGGTGAGTTATGGCCATGATGTGTCGGTTGCAGACCAAGAAATATTGCGTAACGGAGGACTCGGAGCTTACATCAGAGTTGGTGCTACCCATATGCTTACTGGTTATGATCACTTACTATTTTTGGCAGGAGTGGTTTTTTACCTTAATAACTTCAGAGATATCTTGAAGTTTATCACGGTCTTTACGTTGGGGCACATCATCACCTTAGTAGGAGCTACATATGCAGGCATCACTGCCAATGAGCATCTCGTAGATGCTGTGATTGCATTAAGTGTATTGTACAAGGGATTTGAGAATTTGGGGGGTTTTGATCAGATCGGCATGAAGTCACCACATCTGCTCCTTATGGTAGGTATCTTTGGTTTGATTCATGGTTTTGGATTGTCTACTCGATTTCAATCCTTTGATATCGGACAAGATCAGTTCTTAGCGAAGATATTATGCTTCAATCTTGGTGTCGAAGTAGGTCAAGTGATTGCATTGATCCCGATAGTGTCAATCATCCTACTCTCTAGGAAGCACAAGCAGTTTCCGCTATTTTACAAGGCAGTTAACTGGTTCCTTGTATTTGCAGGGATAGCACTTTTTATATTTCAACTCTACGGCTACTTCAATGAGCACTGATCTTGCTGAGAGTGGCAGTTGCCCATCTTGATGTCAAAGGGATTCTTTGAGATGCAGTCAGGTAATGTACTAATCAAGGCCTCCTTATCCACTCAAGTCGACCAAATGGTGTAACTGTTCTTTTATGCAACACTGTTGCATGAGTGGAGAATATTGGTTATCTTTGTAGTGAAATAATCTATTACGGGAAGCATGACTTTCCATAACTCAATAACTAATAATGAAAAAATTACAATTCTTTTACATCCTTCCTTTGCTCTGTCTAGGATTACTCACTACAAGCTGTAACGATGACGATGAAGGAGAGGATCAAGGCAATACTATTACAATCACGATCGACGAACCTATCGATGGGGAGACAGTGATGGACTGCTCGGATGTACATATCCATATTGATGTCGTAGCATCGGATGAAAATCACAATGTAGAGGTAGTCCTTCATCCCGAAGGAGATGTATCAGATAGGATCTTAGATATAGATGAGCACGATCACGATAAGGAGATTACGATAGAGCAAGAGGTCGATCTCTGTAGTTATCCATCAGGGACATGCTTCCACTTAGAGGTAGAGGCTTGTATCGATCACGATTGTGAAGAGAAACAATTTGCAGAAGCAGAATTCTGTATTCAGTAAAAAACAATAACACTAACACTTAATTAATAGGAGTACATTGCAGAGCAGCAATGTACTCCTATTTTTTTTTGCCCAACCGTGAGTCTTGGTAACCTCAAGCAGAGAAAATGAAAAAGAGTTTGCGTTAAGTAATCACAGAATGTTCACTCTAATACACTCACCTCTGCGCAGATGAGATTGCAATATTTTATACTATTACGAATTGTTACCTCTCAGGCTTCCGCTAAATGGAACCTTTACCGAAAGGATAAAATTGCGACCTTGCTCAGGGATATTGATAATCCTGTATCGACTCAAGTGAGCTAGATACTTGGCATTCATCAGATTATCTACTTGCAACTTGATGCTCATTCTCTGATTACCTAGGATGATGTCTCCTCCCATCCCAAAGTTCCACAATTGGTATGCAGGAGTAGGTTCCTCTGATCGATCAATCCTCAGATTACCTTCAGCAGCGAAGTGATATTCATGGCCGAGTTCTAGATAGCAATCTTGGATGCTCTTTAGCTCCAGCGGAGTGTAGACTATGTCAGTCTTGATCGATGGTTGAGGAGTGAATGGGAGAGCTAGTCTAGTCTTTGGATTGTAACTCTGTACGAAGTCAGCTGCTTGGTTTATCTCTAACTTGTGTGTCAATGTCCAATCCCATTGCACCTCCAATCCTGTATAGATCGCATCATCTTGTCGGTATTGAAATATCTGTCCAGCCTCTGGTAATCTAGAAAACTGTGCAGGGAAAGTAGGACCTAAGTAGATATAATTGTCAAAGTAGTTGAAGTAATAGGAGATGCTTCCACTCAAATTGTCCAATTGGCAATAGGCTCCAATATCCAACTGATAACCGTGCTCTGTCTCGAGATCTGGCGTCCCTACTTCATGACGGAACGTACCGTGATGGATCCCATTGGATACAGTCTCTGCAGGGTAAGGTACTCTGAAGCTCTTCCCGAGATTAGCCTTTAGCGTCCAGCGATCACCAGGAAGGTCTAGATTGGTCCCCAGAGAGGCTGACCAGTTGTAGAATAAGTCATCCGTTGCGAATGAGACGAGTGAGTCTATGATCACTTCGTTACTGTTCCAGATGTATTGTCTATTGCGATCAGATGTATTCTGCCCGATATCTAATCGTAAGCCACCATTGACTAGCCAAGTGTCGCTTATCTCTGATTCGACTATAGAGTACACACCACCTCTAAATGTCTTGAAATCTGGGAGTAAATACTCAAATCCACCTCGAGTATTGCGTTGCCACTGTGCATTGAGACCTACGATATTTTTCCAATCAGAGGCGAAGTGATGTTCGTAATGACTAGCGAGGCTCATCGTCTCTAAGAGAAGCTCTATGGCCAGCTTGTCATTGGGATCTTGGAGTTGTGACAGAGGGATGCTATGGAACTCGGGTTCCGAAAATTCTCGCCTGAGATTACGTTGCAAACCAATATCTACTGCGATGTGGCTGTCTTGGAGATAGATAATCTGATTAAATGAAAGTCTATAGTGATCTACCTGCTGCTGAGGCACATCGATATCACGATAATTCCCATCGTGAGTCAGAGCATATGATCGAGGGACACCCACTGCTCCACTGAAGAGGCCTGCATCGAGTGAGTAATGACTATAGTGGAGTCGTGTAATCCCCCAAGGCTTATTGACTCCAGCGGTGACGCTTACATTCGCTTCATTTCCTGCCGTATTCTTCAAGCGATTGTCGAGGATGGGTAAGTCGAAGTCATTGTATGTAAATGTGTTGCTTGGTACAGTATAATCAGCGAAGTCTTGCTGCGAATAGCGAGCCGACAGAAACCAATTGTCGAGATTGAAACCCAACTTGGCAGATCCACCCCAATGAGCATTATTCGTCTTGTATAGGCCCATGATACTGCCTGCATAGCTATCTTCTGGGAGGATCTTAGCTGGCATGATATTGATCACACCACCTAGACCATCTGATCCATATTGGAGTGATCCAGGACCTTTGATGATCTCTACACGTTGGAGATCAAACTGATCGATCTCCAATCCATGATCGCTGCCCCACTGTTGGCTCTCTTGTTTGATCCCTTGATTGTTGACGATAATCCGATTAGAGGAGAGCCCTCTGATGACAGGCTTGGCGATCCCTACTCCGACATTGATAGCACTGATGCCAGGCAGTTTTTCGATAGTCTGAGCAAATGTTCCTTCAAAGTTTTTTTGAAAAAACTCTTCTTGAAGATGATCGGTCTGGAGAGTCACCTCTTGCTTAGCATGCTCCTCATGGACGATGACAGTCTCTAGCATCTCATAGTCATGATCAAGGATGAGTCTCACTGTCGTAGGTGTACCGAGCTTCACATTTACATCAGTGGTATCCGTCTTGTAACCTATGAAGGAGGTCTGTAACTCATAGGTGCCAGCACTTATCTGACCAAACGAAAATCTCCCATCTTCGTCAGCAACTGTCATGATACTATCGGGCAGTAAGAGGATGGTAGCATGTGGCAGTGAGTGCTTATGCTCCTCCAATACTACGCCACTGATCTGTGCCGCAGCGGCGAGATGGATGACAGAGACTATGCTCAGCAGGAATACTCTCCTTGATATGAATTGATAAGTATTGATATATTCTATTATTAGATGATGATAGAGGAGTGAGATGATCAAGATACAGTCAGTGATACCCTACAGTCGTCACACTGCCCTACAAGGATCAGACTAGCAGAATCTATGCGGTGATTGGGTACAGAGGGGACTGGAATCATGATAGGTAAGCACTTAGAGAGGCCACAGTCTCCACATTGAAAATGCGAATGACGTCCAGATTCAACATGATTGATTAGAGACTTGGCATACCACCTCAGACCATGCGTATCAGTAAATGAATGCAGGATATCGTCTCTCTCTAATCTGTCTAGGATACGGTAGACTGTCGTCTTATTCATGATTGATTGGAATCGCTTGGCAAGCTCTACACCTGAGAGTGCAGTCTCAACCTCGTCAAATGCATCCCTGATCGCTTGGAGAGATTTGGTATTTCTGAGTGTTCCCATGGATACAAATGTAATGCAACTCAGGTGCAATAGCAAAAAATCCGCTATATTTGCAACACTATTGCAAAAACAAATATCCTCAAGATGAAAGTACATAATCCTATGCTTGCGGCATTAACGATGCTCATCTTCCTCGTAGGATGTGGTGATACTCAAGTGGATATCACACCGCCGACGATGGATGTGGTGAGCTATACACCTCAGCCAGTCGAAGACGAGATCTGCGGTACATTAGCACCTCAAGTATTCAGATTGAATAATGGACAAGATCTCCAGATTGATGTCGTATTCAATGATGACGAGGCACTCTCACAATATAAGATAGACATCCACAACAACTTTGACTGTCATGGGCATGGAGGAGGCAGTGCTCCTAATATTCCTGTAGTCAATGTAGATAATCTGACAGTCGATTGGTCAGTACTAGACATCCAAGATATCAGTGGTGAGTCAGCACCGGTCATGAGGACATTGACCGTCCCTGACAATGTCACAGCAGGCAATTATCACTTCCAGATACAAGTCATTGACGAGTCAGGGAATGATAGTCCATTTGCTAACTTCAATGCACTGAAGATACAGAACTTACAGGATACTGTCGCTCCAGAGATCATTGTCGAAGAGCCATCGATGCAGAGCATCGAGATCAACAAAGGCGAAACGATCCGATTCCGAGGTCAGGTGACAGACAATAGAGCATTGAATATGGGAGGTAATGGTCTGCTCTATCTCGCATATACTGACTTATCCTCTGGCAATACATTTGCTACAGACCAAGCATTTGGTTTTGAATTAGTGAGTGATGCGATATACTCCTTTGACTTTGAATATGTAATCCCTCAGACTCTCGTCTCTAGGACATATAGATACTCTCTTGGAGCTCATGATGGTGTCCGCAATGTTGCTCCATTCGTATTCTTTGAGGTAGAGGTACTCTAGGTAAATGCATTACTCTCATGACTCAAGTGATGGTGAGATGACTCTAAAGTGGATCACTAGAGGACGATGAGATCTCACTTGCAGGAAGTAAGCGGAGATGTTATTTTTTACAAGTGTAGAGCATTACTAGCGATTACTCAGAGAGTATTTCCTCAGTTTTTCTGTCTGAATGGTCATACCTTTGGACAACCGAGACAGAGATGCAGCATAATATCAGTCAATAGATGAGTACTAATCTTATAATTACCAATGAAATACGTAGGCAATACAGACGAATATTTTGAAATCACCACTTTGACTCAGTCGGATCACTCGATATTGACACAACCGATCGAAGGTCAACTCTCAGTCGTGTGGTTTCTTGAGGAGAACAATACTCTCAAGATCGATAGTGTAGAGTCGACCTTTGGCAAAGACCAAATCATCTGTGTGACGAGCTTCCACAAAGTAGAGATCCTCTCAATCGGTACAGCCAAAGTACTCAGGTTCAACTCACCATTCTACTGTATCGTCAATCATGATAGTGAAGTAGGTTGCAAGGGCATACTCTTCTTTGGATCGAGAAGCTTGCCAGTATTGTACCCTAATCTAGACGATATCAAAGCCATAGACGGATTGACTCAGATGGTACAGTTAGAGATGCAATCAAGGGATGAACTCCAACAAGAGATGTTGCAGATGCTGCTCAAGAGACTTCTTATCCTCTGCACTCGGATATATAAGACCCAAGAAAATATCGATAAGTTACCCAAAGGCGAAACTGATATCATCAGAGAATTTAACTTCCTTGTGGAGCAGCACTTCAAGGAGAAGCATGCAGTCTCAGAGTATGCCTCTCTACTCAATAAGTCACCCAAGACACTGTCCAACCTCTTTGGTAAGCTCCATGACAAGTCTCCACTCAAGATGATACAGGATAGGGTCATGCTAGAGGCGAGACGATTACTCCGATACACTGAATTGTCAATCTCAGAAGTCGGGTACGAACTCGGATTCAATGACATCCAATCATTCAGTAGATTCTTCAAGAAAAACCAAGGAGAATCACCGACCGAATTCAGGATCGTAAAGCTAGTACCTTGACCTCTCTCCCTCATTGTTAGCTGATAAATAGTCGCTGTAATTGTAATATAGGAACTATTGCTCACTCAAGAGGAAGTGTCGCTAATGCCCTCAGGAACAATTGCAAATCTACAGGGAAGTACCGATGATTAGCCAAGGCATATTGTAGTTGATATTTGTATCATAATTATTTATTTAAACATTTCAAAATCAAATTACAATGGCTTTATTCAAAATTCCAACAAGAGAAGACGTATCAAGTGCTAACCAAGCAATCTTTGACAAGCTCAAAGCTGGATTGGGTTTCGTACCTAATCTCTACGCATATTATAGTAAGAATGAGAATGCTCTAGGAGACTACCTGACATTCCAAAACAGAAAATCTACTCTCTCTAATAGAGAAAAAGAAATCGTAAATCTTGTAGTCAGTGAGTACAATGGTTGCTACTACTGCCAGTCAGCACACACAGTCATCGCTGGACTCAATGGGTTCTCTAATGATGAAATCCTTCAGGTCCGAAGTGGCGAAGCACCATTTGATGGGAAGTTGAATGCTCTCGCAAAATTTACTCTCAATACAGTATCGCATAAGGGTAAGGTAAGATCAGAAGACAGAGATGCCTTCCTCGCAGCAGGGTATACAGAGGCTGACCTTATCGATGTCGCAATGGTGATCGGAGAGAAGACGATTAGTAATTATATCCACAATCTTGTAGACTTTGAGATTGACTTCCCTAAGGCACAGAAGCTAGAAGCAGTACAGGCGTAAGCGGGATATCTTAGCACAAGTTAAGTACCGATACAAAAGGGCAACAGTGAACATCTGTTGTCCTTTTTTTTTATGCCTGTTACCCAGAGAAAGCAGATTGTCTGATTAAGTAGAGCCAAGAGAGTACAGATGGATCGAGACACATCAGTCATGATTGTAGAGTCAGATAATAATGTGGATTAAGTAAGTCATCAATGGGAGAGAGGTAGAGTCTCACTAAAGGTCTAGAGAGTAACCTATCTAATCTTCTTCCCTCTGGATCAAGTCCCAGAGATTGCCGTACTTGTCTCGGAGTACAATGACCTTACCCCAAGTCTCAGAGACGAGTGGTCTGGCGAATTCCACACCATTTGCCTTGAGCATGTCACTCTCTCTCATAATATCATCGGTGTACAAGAAGAGGAATACTCGACCACCAGTTTGGTTGCCGATTCGACTATTTTCTTTTGAGTTTTTGGCTTGAGCTAGGAGTAGGGCAGTAGTCCCTGATCCTTTGGGCTTGACCCTGACCCATCGCTTACCAGGAGAGATGTGAGTATCCTCGATGAGTACAAATCCAAAGACCTCGGTGTAGTAAGCAATGGCATCGTCATAATCTGGGATGACTAAGCTGACCAAAGAAAGATTGGTCTCCATACTATGACCTGGCGTGGTAGTTAGGAGATTCCTTAGTGATGGTGATATTGTGTGGATGACTCTCTATGATCCCTGCATTGGTGATTCGTGTCATCTTAGCGCCTTGGAGATTTGCTATCCCATCAGCACCGACATATCCCATACTAGCTCTGAGTCCACCAGTATATTGGAGCATGACCTCTGCTACTGTTCCTTTGTAAGGGATACGACCTTCGATCCCTTCGGGGACGAGTTTTTTGGCATTGTTCTCTGCACCTTGGAAGTACCTATCCTTAGACCCAAGTTGCATCGCACCGATCGATCCCATCCCTCTATAGATCTTGAACTTACGACCTTGGAAGATAATCGTCTCGCCGGGTGCCTCTTCTGTCCCTGCGAAGAGTGATCCCGCCATGATACAGCTAGCACCTGCTGCGAGTGCTTTGGCGATATCTCCTGTATACCGGATACCTCCATCACCGATGATTGGGATGTTTGCTTTTTTGGCCTCAGCGTATACATTCATGATGGCTGATAGCTGTGGGACACCGACTCCAGCTACTATCCGAGTAGTACAGATAGATCCTGGTCCGATCCCTACTTTGACGGCATCGGCACCTGCCTCGATAAGTGCCTTAGCAGCTGCACCCGTTGCGATATTTCCTGCGATGATATCGAGGTCTGGATATGCTTTTTTGATCTTCTTGACAGTATCGATGACGTACTTAGAGTGACCGTGTGCAGTATCTACGCAGACGACATCCACACCTACCTCGGTGAGTGCTGCTAACCTATCCATGTAGTCACCTGATACTCCTACAGCTGCTCCTACGAGGAGACGACCATGAGTATCCTTGGCGCTATGAGGGTATGACTCGACCTTCATGATATCCTTGTAAGTGATGAGACCTACGAGGGTATTATCCTTTGTTACTACAGGGAGTTTTTCTATTTTATGTTTTTGGAGGATTGATTGAGCTTCTTCGAGAGTAGTCCCTTCTGGCGCTGTGATGAGATGTTCCTTGGTCATGATCTCAGACACCTTCCGATCGAGTCGATTTTCGAATCTGAGATCTCTATTAGTCAAGATACCAATGAGCTTACCTGCTGTATCTACGATGGGGATGCCACCGATCTTATGGTTTCGCATGAGATTGAGTGCATCATTGAGACTGGCATCTGCACTGACAGTGACAGGGTCTATGATCATCCCACTCTCTGATCTCTTGACCATACGGACATGCTCCGCTTGGTCTTCGACTGACATATTCTTATGGATGATCCCTAGTCCACCTTGCCTTGCAATAGCGATAGCGAGGCCATACTCGGTCACAGTATCCATGGCCGCTGATACGATCGGGACTTTGAGTCTGATGTTACGTGTAAGTTGAGTCTCTAGACTGACTTCTCTTGGGAGGACTTCTGAGTAATCTGGGACTAAGAGTACGTCATCGAATGTGAGTGACTCTGTGAATGTGAATGGTGTGTGATTTGATTCCATTTACAAAAGTATAAAACCAAATCCAATTGGTAAAACAAAACTCTTACCTTGCAAGGAAAAAATAATTATAGCGTAGCAAATGATAGAAATCTATACTGACGAATTTTTCATGAAGGAGGCACTCAAGGAAGCATATCGTGCCAAGGAAGCTGGTGAGGTACCTGTCGGTGCAGTAGTGGTATCAGGGAATAGAGTAATCGCCAGAGCTCATAATCAGACTGAGGTACTCGGAGATGTCACCGCTCATGCGGAAATGGTCGCCATCACTGCCGCAGCCAACCACCTAGGCAGTAAGTATCTAGAGGGGTGTACTGTCTATGTGACACTAGAGCCATGCCCTATGTGTGCAGGAGCTCTCGCCTGGGCTAGGCCTGACAAGGTCGTATATGGTGCCAGTGACGACAAGGGTGGATTTATGAGATATGGCAAGGAGATGATACATGGTAAGACACAACTGCAGTATGGAGTACTCCATGACACTTGCGTAAAATTGTTAAAAGATTTTTTCAAAGAAAAACGAATAGAAAATGAATATCTTAAGTAATACAATGCTCACATGCTTACTGGCATGCACCGTAGTATGCTGCTCGGTCAGTTGCAACGGAGATCAATCAGCTGCCAACTCTAAGGCAACCAAGCAGGCTGCTCCAATCTATGTCGCTACAGCACTAGACTGTGACTATCAGAAGTATATCGCAGTATCACAGAGACCCAAGTTATTGATCTTTGATCCTACGGGAATCTTTCCAGAGAATCTCTATGCTACATCACCAAGCTATAAGATCAAGACAGAGATACTCTCTCAGAAAGACTTCAGAGACATGGTGTCCAAGAAGTGTGACCTCTTCTTTGTTACACAAGATTGCCCAGAGGGAGCTAAGCTCACTAAAGAACTCAAAGTGACAAACTTCCCAACATTCATGCTTCTCAGCCAAGACGGCAATGTACTCTACAAGAAAGAAAAACTCACCACTCTCGAAGACTTGTATATTGATATCAAGACTGTGCTGTAATCAATAGACCGAGAATAGTATATCAGAGTAGAAGAGGTCAAAGTGGTGTAATCGAAGGTAGTCTCAGATTGTACTGTAGAATCATCCGTCTAGATGATAAAATATCTCAATATAAATTAAGTCTTCAGCTTAGACTTCTCTAGTTTTGTGCTTATGTTGACCCCAATACTCTCAATACTCAAGGCAAGGCTGCAATACTCGCCACAAGCAATTACCAATGTCATCAAGCTCGCAGACGAAGGTGCTAGTTTGCCATTTATCGCAAGATATCGGAAGGAGATGACTGGCTCTCTCGATGAGGTTGCAATAGGGCAGATCCTTTCGGAAAATGCAAAGCTGAAAACTCTGATCAAGCGGAAGGAAACAATCTTAGAGGCAATCAGCAGTCAAGGAAAGCTGACTGATAAGCTGAGACGATCAATCGAAGACTGTTGGGAAGAGACCTTACTCGAAGATCTCTACCTTCCATACAAGCAGAAGCGTAAGACTAAGGCGACTGTGGCTAGAGACAGAGGTCTAGATCCTTTAGCTAGACTGATCATGGCTCAGAAGTCATATGACCTCCCCATCAAGGCAAGAGCTTACATCTCAAAAGATGTCCCCAATCCGGCAGCAGCCCTAGAGGGAGCAAGACACATCATCTCTGAGTGGGTAAGCGAAAATACTGGTACAAGAGAGATCACTCGTAAGGCATATGGCTACGCAACGATCGAATCAAAAGTGGTCAAGTCAAAGAAAGATGAAGCAGTTAAGTACAAGGATTACTTTGACTTCAGTCAGCCATTAAAGAAGTGTCCATCACACAGAATCTTAGCGATCAATCGTGCTGAAGAAGAAGGACTCCTCAGGGTGAAGCTCGTGATAGATCAGGAGAGATTAGAGGATGCCATCCTGCGCTATTATTATGTAGGGAATCATGAGTGTGGAGACCAAATCCAATTGGCTATCCAAGATGCTCTCAAGCGACTCCTCTGCCCATCGATAGAGAACGAAACTAGAAAGGCTGCAAAGGCGGTAGCTGATACGGAGGCCATCTCAGTCTTCAGTAAGAATGCCTATCAGCTCCTCCTAGCACCACCTGTAGGAGGTAAGGTGACATTGGCACTTGACCCAGGATTCAGGACTGGATGTAAGGTAGTAGTCTTGTCAGAGACTGGGGCCTTACTTGGCAATACTGCGATCTACCCACATCCTCCCCAGCGATCAGTGACAGAGGCCGAGCAAGTCATCTATGAGCTTGTCAGCAAATATAAGGTGGAAGTGATTGCCATTGGGAACGGGACTGCAGGCAAGGAATCCTACCAGTGGATTCAGAGTCTCAGACTAGGGGATGAAGTACAAACTTACCTCGTCAATGAAGATGGAGCATCGATCTATTCTGCATCTGAAGTAGCGAGAGAAGAGTTTCCCAATCAGGATGTCACTGTGAGAGGTGCAGTCTCTATCGGTCGTCGATTGATGGACCCCTTAGCAGAGTTAGTCAAGATCGATCCAAAGTCAATTGGTGTCGGACAGTATCAGCACGATGTCAACCAATCTCAACTCAAAACTGAACTTGATCAAACGGTCTCACGAGCGGTGAATGCAGTTGGTATCAATCTCAATACTGCGAGTAAGCACCTCCTCACTTACGTCTCTGGTCTTGGTCCAGGACTTGCAAGTAATATTGTTAAATACAGAGAAGAGATTGGGAGTTTTGAATCTCGAAAGCAATTGATGGATGTCTCCAAACTCGGTAAGAAAGCTTACGAACAAGCAGCAGGATTTCTCAGAGTGAAGGATGGAGATAACCTACTAGATGATACAGCTGTCCACCCAGAGAGATATAAGCTCGTCAACAAGATCGCCAAGCAAGAAGGTATCAAACTCGATACTCTCATCGGAAACCGAGAAGCCCTCAACCAGATCAAACTCAACAACTATATCAGCGATGAAGTAGGGATGCCAACTCTCAAGGATATCATCAAAGAACTCAGCAAGCCAGGTCTTGATCCAAGAGGAGAGGCTGAGGCAGTACAGTTCGACACACGTCTCCAATCGATCAGCGACCTCCACGAAGGCATGCAACTCAAAGGTACTGTGACCAACCTCACTAAGTTTGGAGCCTTTGTCGATATAGGGATCAAGGAAGGAGCTTTACTGCACATCTCTCAGATTGTAGATCGCTTCATCAGTGATCCAGCAGAAGTATTGAGTATCAACCAAGCTGTCGATGTCAAGGTCATCAGTGTTGATGTGGATCGGAAGCGGATTGGGTTGACGATGAAGGGGTAGGGGTGTTATATAGGATAAAGACTGATATTACATCCTATACTGTACCCCCAAGCCAACATTGAGAGTATTAAATCTTTGAACATCGTAACTTCCATCGTCACTCAAGTCATTGAGTTGAAATCTCGATGCTACTCTGCAGAAGACATCAAGTTTGTCACTTTGCAATGGTTGGTAGTGCCAAGAGATGGCAGCAAGACCACTCAAGAGACCAGCCTTACGGAGTTGAAGATTTTCTATTGAATTAAATGTATTGACTCCATCGAATTCTTTGATGTCGTAGGTGCTAAATAGAGAGGCTGAGATCCCGCCTTCTACAGCAAAGTAACTCCGTTGTCTTTCTAAAACTTCTAATCCAAAGATGACTGGAATGCTGACAAATTGGTACCGATTGTAGAGGTGATACTCTGTCGTTTCTTCAATACTCACTTCGGCTTCTCCTAATACAGCGTCAAAGGTGCCATCAGAATTGAAATAACGTTCGATGATTTGACCATCTTCGATTTGGGTGTAACTCTGAGTACTTACTCCTTCAAGGCGAGTCGTATACTTGTCTATATTGAGACCAGTCTTTAGATAACTCTTTGGTGAAAGGTATTTCTTGTAATGGAGTGAAGCAGAAGTACCGTCAACTGCCTTCTCATCATTGTATGTGGTTCCAGTTGTGAAAGCACTGTAACCGATGTCAATACTGAGAGATTGTGCTCCTGCCTTATTTGCCTTACTTCTCTTACGTGGATCTAATTCTATAAGGTTGCCTGTGGATACTGTCAATTGATTATTGAGGGTGTGTGAGAGTTGGCTTACCTGAGTGATTTGACTGATCATTGATTGGTCAGTCGAGATCTGTAATTCGTTGCCTGATCGAGTTGATTGAGTATTGTTTGGAGTCTCCTGTTTTACAGTAGTGGGGGTATCTTGTTGAACATCTTCAATGAGAGTGTATCTATGTATTGCCTGGATAGACTCAGCTGGCAGGACTAGATCTTGTGAGACATTTGTCTGCAGTTTTTGTATCGTTGATGTGATGTCTGATTTTCCAGTTTGTGATTGGGTATTATCGATCTGTAGATTGAGGGTTTCTATTGTTACTTCATCTGTCTTGGCTTTGTTGTATTGCGCCACTTGTTTATACTCAACTTTAGTTTCTGATAGTTGAGTTTCAGTGATCTCATTTTGCGTAAGCGAGGTAGAGTAGAGGTACCATGATGCACCTACTGCAGCTAATCCAGCACAGAGCAACCAGAGTCTGTTGGGTCTCTGGGGAGTTGCTTTCCGTCTCTCTTGGAGGGCAGCCCACTCTTGTTCAAGATTCATCTCTGAGTCAAAATCTTGAAATTTTTCATTGAGTCCTTCGTCAAGCCAATTGTCTCTCATATCTGTGATTATAGTTTTTTTTGGAAAGGAGGTGTTGAAGTAATTTCTTTGCTCTAGTGAGTTGAGATCGTGAGGTAGTTTCTGCGATATTCAATTGTTCTCCTATCTGCTTATGTGACCATCCTTCGAAGACATACAGGTTGAAGACTTCTCGATAGCCAGAAGGCAATTGTTGGATGACATTGAGGATGACGTTACGTGGTATAGCGACGAGGTCTTCTTTGGTCAATTGAGGTTCAGGGAGCTGTTCTGGGTAGCTCATTTTTACCTGAGTAGCACTCTTCCGCATCAATTCTAGGATTCGATTAGTGCAGACTCTGTGCATCCATCCTTCAAATGATCCTTTGTCTGGATTGAACTGATTGATCTTAGTAAAAATCAAGATAAAGCACTCTTGCAGATAGTCTTGAGCTTCGACATTCTGCGAAGCATATCTTCTACAGATTGTCAGCACTTTGGGTGCAAAGCGGAGAAAGAGTGCTTTCTCTGCCTTGCTATCCTTTTGCTTTATGCGTGATATGATTTGACTTAAGTCCAATTTTTATTTTTGGTTTTACCTCAGTGAAAGTAAGTGTCTGTAGATTAGCAATTACTGGAGTACGACTGCTTCTATCTCGATATCTCCGACATAATTTACCCACGAGTTAGCAACATTTTTGATTCGATACCCGATAGTTATATCGCGGAGATTGAGCTTGAGGATTTCACCAGGGCTATCAGCAGCTTGGAGTACAACTGTTGAGATATTTTGCACATTAGTGTTGAAGTTGGGCACAAAGTACTCGTACTCTTCATCTTCTGCACTCGTCGGTGGAGACCAGAAGACGTAGTCATAGCTCCAGCTTGGATTGACCAAGCTATTGTTGCTCTCAGAGAGGATCATGATATAGGAGATCGGATCATTGAGCGGAGGGAGTAACTCGGAGTAGGTAAATACATAAGAGGTAGCTCCCATGTTATTCTCTTGGAGATCGACGGTGCAGTTGTCAAAGTCCTTCTCCGTACCATTATAGATCAACTTGACTGCGCCGAGTGTCGGACTGATATCGATACAGACAGAGAGAGTACCTACATCTTGCAGCTCTCCGTCAATATTGACTGTAATGATATCACTGACTAGGCTAGTCTCAGGATTGATACCTCTCATCTCGACATCTTCACCTTCGCATGATGGGATGAATACTCTGAAGTTACCTTGTGCATTGGTCTCTGTCTGGACGGTGTAGTTAAATGTTGGATAATCAAAGTAGACTTCTCCATTGGGAATAGGTGTCATATCGCAATCAACCAAGATGCCTGATACTAAGGTGAATCCATTATTGTTAGAGATATCGATGACTCCTAGATCAAAGATTCCATCTGGGTATGGTCCAATCTCTTGTGTGTAGATCGCATCCTCTGACTCACATAGCCCCTTGATCGACAATGTAAATTCAATATCGATCGGGACGAATCCATAGAAAAATCCATCAGAGTCGGTCCAGAGTGTATAGATAGCTCCCGTCGTCTGATCTTCGAGATGTACCTTGATTGCGGATACTCCTTGATCATCAATGACTTGACCCTCGATGAATGCTGTCTCGAATGGTACATCACAATTCCACGTAGTGAAGTGATTGACTTCGCCGATATACTTTCCTCCTTGGTAGGCTGCACTTCCTTCTTCCTTCCAGAGTCCGTCAGATTCGTCAAAGTACCAGAGTGGAAGTTGAGCTGGAGCCTTGTCCATCAATGCACTTGGTACGGCTACCTCAAGAGTAGCTGGAGCACTGATATTGAGAGGTTCGCCTGATGTCGCTTCTATTTGGATATTGAGCATCCCAAAACTTTGGAGGACATTCATCTCGCCGTCTGCATTAATCGCTGTCAGATTACCTGGCATGACTTGATCGATATTGTCGAGGGAGGGATCGATGTAGTGTGCATAGATGATAGCCATCCCATTGTAAGGATTACCTGATGCATCGACGAGGTTGTCCGGCTGGAATGTTACTTGAGAGTTATCACCTATCAGGAATGTCCCACCAGATGATGCATCCATGGTGCCTACGGCTAGTCTCTTATTGAGTTGTACTCTTGTCTGACTTGTAGCATTGAGGTTTTTGCTCGGGACATAAGACTTGAAGTTGTCAAAGTAACCATCCTTACTGACTGAGATGAGTGTATGTGTACTCTTGCCGACTCCTGAGAGAGTGAAGTAACCGAGTTCATTAGTGACAGTAGATTCAGTGCCAAGTGTCACTGTAGCATCGTGGAGACCGGAGCCATCCTCTCCCACTACAAATCCCTCTATCGTAGTCGGGAAGTGATCTATTGGTGTAGGTGGAGTTTGGTTAATCTGAGTGGTGAAATCATCTTTGCGACACCCTACGATGAGGATTGCCAATGTGATGAATGTCATTATAATGTATTGAGGCTTCATAGGAATTCAAGTTTAAAAGAGAATTGATTAAATTTGATGATAATCAGCATGCTATACTCTGTACTATGAGTAAAAGTGGCGAACGCTGCATCTTGTTTAGGATTAATTGTAAAAAGTTAGACAAAGGCTTCGCAAGGGACTGCTGATTTGATCATTATTTGACACTTTAAAGACCTCTTAGAGTATGGACATTAATCTCCTCTTCAGGATATTCATAGCACAGTTTGGTGTTGTGCTTGTTGTTGCTATTATTGCACAGTTAATTGCTCCTGGAGGGATAGATTTGATCTTCTGGACGGTGTTCACGTTGATCTTCACAGGACTGGCCTATCGGAGGCAGAAGAAGACTGCAGATGATCTCGGGATCACTCAAGATCATAAGGACTACCAGCAGACGAGATTTACGACAGTGGTAGACTCGAGCTTGTCTCCAGACGACATCATCCAATCAATCCAAGAGAGTCCTGATTATGTAGGGCGGGTCACACTAGACGATCAGGAGATCAGTAAACAGAGATGGAAGGGTGTAGCCAATATGAGTAAGTCTCAGATTACCAAGATTGATGGTGCCAAAGGCGGTCACAGATATGATATACAGACCCAACCTTACTGGAAGTATACGCTAGTAGATGGCTATGCTAACTATAAGGCACACCAGGTATTGACCGATCTGATAGGCTAGAGGGTGCAGATATCTGGTTATCATCTTGATTGATAATTGGTAGAGATGGTCATCTAGTGATATTAAATGATCATCTAGTGATATTAAGAAGTGTTGACACTCAGGTTTTATGGTGGAGAATATTCCATATCTAGCCACCAATCCCATCACTTAGATAAGAGACTTTGCATCTTTATCTTGGATCTCTTGGAGTGGAATGTGTCAAGTTAGGCACTCTATCTCTAATATTTTCGAGTTATCTTGCAGCGAATGCCTTAGAGAGTTGGTAT
>CALLAW010000007.1 GCA_938001865.1 uncultured Saprospiraceae bacterium
TTCAAACAGTGTTTCTGAACCATGACATTTTCAGCCTCGGTTGCAAGGTCTAGAGCATATCTCAGCCTTTGTTCTGCTAACTCATTATCACCCATTTCTTTTAACTGTCTCCCGTCAATGATGTTATATAACATCTTTGCCTTCGTGCATTCTTCTGAAATCAGATATCTCATAGAATCAAGTACAGAGCTTACTTTATCACTGGAAAGCTTAGAATAATGAGACTGAATTTTGGCAAGATATTGAGTCTGCAGCTTGCAATCAGTCTGAGCAATGCTTGCAGTAGAGATTAGAATTATTAAAAAAATGGAGTAAATATATCGCATTACTATTGTTAACTATTTTAATAAATTGTCTTTCCGTTTTGTGATGTCTCAACAAAACCAAACAAAATAGAAAATCAACAACTTGAATAAAAGCTAATAATTCTGAATACGAAATTCTTTCGCTTTTTTTATATCACAGGTTAATTACAATCGTCCACATCGACTGATTGTGACATTGAAATTTCCTTAATGATAGCTTCAACCTAAAAAAATAATGATTTACTGGAAGTTTGGTTCTGTTTTATATTGGATATAAATGTAATAACAATACGGTATTTCGAGATAGTAAAACTAGATTGAGATTTCAAGAACAGTACGCATTGCAAACGTTGCAATTATTCACTTCCAAGTGATAGAATATTCTAAATCAACAGATTAGTAACCAGAATCCAAATTACGCAGAGTGTCCTCACTCCAAATAAATCGTGTGAACGGTCATTATATTAGAGAAATATATATGTATTAATTAGTATTTGGTATATTTCAGATATGCTGTATGCAAATCTAGCTTCCTCCTCTTAGCTACAGGAAGACTATCGCCACTTGTGAGATCAATGGTCATCTGAGGATACTCGCCATAATCATTGACATGTTTGAGGTTGACTAATACACTGCGATGAATACGGCAAAATCCTCTGGGACTTAACTGTTTCTCTAATCTATTCAATGTAGTATTAATCACCTTTGTATATGTAGTTTTTCCGTTCAACGCAATGAGGCGACTAACTACTCCATCTGATTGCAGATACACGATAGAGTCAATATCAATCTCATAGATGTCTTTCTTTAAAAGTGGCAGACGTACCTTTTCTATTTGCTCGGAGCTATTTGCTGGATTCATAATGATGTTCTTGCATTGATTTGTGGAAATCAAAAAAAATCAAGAAAAAGCTATAAAGCCGGTAATTGTGGACATAATTGGGTCAAATGCAACTCTAAGATGCTGAATGACACTACATCATTAGCCTAGTTGAGTATAATTAGGCGGAATGTTAGACTTCTACCCCTAATATCCTATTTCATTGTCCTATAAGTCTTAGCATCCATTTCCTCTAGAGATCGACCCACTAACCAGTAATATTTCTCCTTCCTCTAGCTTTTGTTCACAACAGTTTGACCTGACACCGGATTTGATTCTTTAAGAATAATTCTGAGGGCTCCTTGCTAGACATACGTTATAGGTCAGTGAATAGCCACGGACATTTGATGTATTTGTACGTACCTAATTAGAAAGTGTACCATCGTTTTCTCTATCCTTTTTTATACTTTTAGCCCAGGAGAACTTGTCTTAACCAATTCAATACAACAATTCCAATGGACATGACCTCCATAAGGAATGAACAAAAAAAATCTTACTGAATGCAAAAATCATCCACCCTGATTGCTCTATTTATCTTGCTTACAATCAATCTTGTAGCTTACAATTCCAATCATAGAGTACTTCAATCAATAAACCCTTTGCCATCTCAGGAGAATCAAACCACT
The DNA here is from genome assembly GCA_938001865.1 of uncultured Saprospiraceae bacterium. Taxonomy (GTDB): domain Bacteria; phylum Bacteroidota; class Bacteroidia; order Chitinophagales; family Saprospiraceae; genus JAHDHH01. The sequence continues at coordinate 1,812 of CALLAW010000007.1, forward strand.
CCAACTCAGAAAATAATTCATCTACAACATCCTGTTCAAGTTGATTTCGAAAAGATCAATCAATGGCTGAGGTCAGAGTTGGCAGTTAATAGACATACAGACTTCGTACATCTAAGGTCTTATCCTGATAAGATAGGTTATGTCCATCACAGATATCGCCAAACCTATAAGGGAATGCCAGTAGAGAATGGTGTATTCATCGTCCATGTCAAGGGTGATGAGATCGTCTCTGCCAATGGCGAATTGTATTCTGATATTGATCTCTCACCTTCGGTATCCATCAGTGCTGCAGAAGCAATGGACATAGGAAAGAGTACAATACATGTGCATAAATGGGCTTGGGATGAATCTAATACCCCACTCCCTATCATCCATATCTTAGCTACTGATGGAGGGTATCGCTGTGCTTACAAAGCTGACATTTATGCAATCGAACCATTATCTAGAAAATGGACCTTCATCGATGTAGAGAGTGGAGAGGTAGTCGGCGAAAGAAATCAAATCAATCATGTAACTGTCCCAGGTGAAGCGCATTGTTATCATCATGGAGTGCAGACTATTATGGTCGATAGTCTCTCCCCTATGGAGTTTGTACTAAGAGACTATAGTCGAGGTGATGGCATTATCACCAGAGACTTAGAGGGCGGGTCAGACTTCGACTTAGCTGTTGACTTTGTGGATGATGACAACAGATGGGATACCACAACTAATAATGACAATGCGGCCTTAGATGTCCATTGGGGGATTGGTCAGATGTACGATTTTATGTTGAGTACCTATGGTTGGGAATCCTTTGATAATCAAGGAGCCACTGTCAACAGCTACTTAAATCATCCGATTAACAACAATGCATTGTGGGATGGTAGTCAGATGTTTTTTGGTACTGTGAACCAAGATATCTTGAAACCATTAACTGCATTAGAAGTGGTTGCACATGAATTTATGCATGCCTACTCTACATCAATTGTAGAATGGAATTCATCACTTCTAGAAGTAAGGGCTCTCAACGAATCTTTGAGTGACATATTCGCTGTCATAGTTGAGTCTCACGTCAGCCCTTCAACAGCCAATTACTTGATTGGTGATCAGGTAACTATTAGTGGCGATGCGTTCAGGAGTATGGAAGATCCTAAGTCTCTCCTAGCTCCAGACACCTACTTGGGGGAGTTTTGGAGTACTACCATTGGTCATACTAATGCCAATGTGTTTAACTATTTTTTCTATTTGCTCACTCAGGGTGGAAATGGAACAAATGATCTTGGAGATACCTATAACGTTGAATCAATTTCTTTGGAGGATGCAGGACAGATACTATTTAGAGCTATGTCAGTATACATGACCCCATCCACTCACTTTGAAGACATCAGAGATTTTGCGATCCAATCTTGCATTGACCTCTACGGTCCATGTAGCGACCAAGAGATTTCGCTGACTAATGCACTCTATGCGATAGGGGTAGGAGGCAAACACAACGGCTCATCTATCACCCAAATAGAGGTAGTCGGTGATACTATTGTAGATAGTGAAGTTCTTTTTTCTGCCAATACATCTTCAGCGATAAGTTGGGATTGGGACTTTGGAGATAGCACCACTTCAAATGCAGAATCGCCAACACATATCTATGAAGATCCAGGTACTTATGAGGTGACTCTATCGGCAGCTTATGCAAATGGCTGTGTTACTACCAGTACATTTATTCTCACAATCACTGGAGTGACAAATACATCAGAAACAGACAAAAACAGTATTTCGGTATATCCAAATCCTGCAAGACAGAATATATCCATTGAACTGAGAGGCGAGCAAAAGATCAAGAATATCAGGGTGATTAATAGCTTAGGACAAGTTGTTAACATTGCGAGTTACGACAAATTGATTAGCAATACACATGTTATAAATCTAGAGTCCAAGCATTCAGGTGTCCACTTTTTAGAAGTCGAGATTGAAGATGGTACTTTCTTTTATTCCAAATTATATTTACAGAAGTGAATACGATGACAGCAAACTGTTCCTTCTACTGATAACTACAGAGCACTCTACGTATACAGACCCTCTACGACTAATACTATCTCTCCTTTGACACTTGGTCGTGCCTCTAGGTTGGACTTGATCTCTGAGAGAGAGCCATGGATGACTTCTTCATACATCTTGGAGAGTTCTCGGCACAATGATGCTTGTCTATCACCAAGGATCTCTATCAGCTGTCCTAGACACTTGATTATCTTATGAGGGGACTCGTAGAGTACTATTGTGTCTTCCTTCGTAGCCAAGATATTGATCCGCGTCTGTCTCCCCTTCTTAGGAGGTAAGAATCCTTCGAAGTGAAAGCGGTTAGCTGGAAGACCTGACATCACAAGTGCAGGTACGAAGGCAGTTGCCCCTGGTAGGCAAGTCACAGGGATATTGTGCTCTCTACAGTATCTACAGAGTAAGAATCCTGGATCAGAGATTGCTGGTGTACCGGCATCAGACACTAACGCTATATCATCGCCCACCTTAAGCATCTCACCAAAATAGTCCAATACATTATGCTCATTATTAGAGTGAAAAGACTTCATCGGTTGCTTGATCTCATACTGCTGGAGTAGCTTACCAGTCACTCGTGTATCCTCTGCGAGTATGAGTGAGACACTACTCAGCACAGCTTGGGCCCTCAGTGTGATGTCCTTTAGATTGCCAATCGGTGTAGGTACGATATAGAGCATGCGTATATTACTTGTAAGTAAATGTGTTACTATTAATAGACAAAGACCAATGCAAAATAGAGACTATTTATACATTGGTCTTTAAGATATAAGTCTTTTGCTCTATCGACTAGAGTTTGATGAATTTTTTACTTTGGATCTTACCATCATTTAATATGGTGATGAAGTACACCCCAGAGACTAAGTGATCGACATTTATCTTTACTGATTTATCAGCATTAAGCATATCCAATGCATTGGTCTCTAGTCTGTAATGTTTTCCATTGACATCGACGATAGAGATCTGCTCATATGTACTCCCATCAAGAGGCAGCTCTACTGTAAGTTGACTCGATACTGGATTAGGCTGCACTGAGATATCTCCACTCCCCTGCTTGTCACTCGAGTGATATAATACTTTTACATCAGTGTATGAGTACTCACCTGCAAAGTTCATTACCTCTACTCTGTAGTAGTAATTACCTTGTTCGTTGAGATCGTAATCTTCATATTGCATCCATTGAGAGTATTGAGACTCATCGTAGGTCATGATATCTGTAAACTCTGATTGTGACTCTAATCTTCGCTGAACAGAGCACTTTTCTACCAAATCCAGCTGACCATATGACCACTGTATCAAGTGATGATCATTCATCTGACTGGCACTGAATCCTAACCACTCATTGCTCAAGATAGCATTCTCCGCAGTATCATCATAGAGACCGATATCCAATGTAATATTAGATACACCTGAGGATGTCGAGATACATGCTGTAGTGTAGAGGCCATTAGAGTTATCAAGGTCACTGTCCAAGACATCACTATCACCTACATGAGAAGGTGTGATATTGAGTGTATCAGGGACAACTACTTCGACAAAGTACTCATCTTCTCTCAGACCACCAAACTGAAATCTTCCATCAAAATTGGTAACCTGGCTACCAACAAACTGACCAGCTTTGGTATAAAGATTCAGTCTTATCCCTTCGATACCTGATTCTCCTGGATCTTGGATACCATTAATATTCTGGTCAAGCCATACCTGATCTCCAATCACCGCTTCATTGTAGTATCCCGCTCCCACACTGCAGTTAGGGTTACCTGCTAAGAGTTGGATACTTGATGTGGTATTGGGACCAAACTGACCAGTCACATCACTATCATTGGACTCACCTCCTCTATTCGGTTGTACGAGGACGAGATGTTGAATATTTTCTACAAATTCAACGTAATAAGACCCTGGTGGTACACAGAACTTCCAATATCCATCATCACTTGGAGTGCCTGGTTTGTGTCCAGTCTGTGTCTCATCGAAGAGCTCATAACTTCCGTTCTGTAATCTATAGACTCTGACTCTGAGCCCATTAATTCCATTCTCTTGTGGATCTCTTATACTATTCCCATTCGTGTCATAGAATGTATAGTCACCTAATTGTACACACTGGAAGAACCCACCATCCACACTGAGATTTTCTTGGTCGTTACTCAGGGTAAATACTTGGGTTGTATTTTCGCCATTTACCTGAGTGACATCACTATCGAGATCTGTATTACTTCCGTTGAATGGTGTAGTAGACTCGAAGTCTTCACCACCATCGTTAGGTACCACGAACTGTAGGTAGTAGTCTCCAGCAGGGATATCTTCAAAGAGATAATTACCATTGGCATCTGACACTGTAATTGCAATTGGATTGTCATTTGTATCGAAGAGTGTAATCTGTACATTGGGTATGCCTTGTTCTCCAAAGTCCTGCATACCATCACCATCTGCGTCGAAGTATACAAAGTCACCGATAGATCCACCTGCCAAGGAGATGAGTACTACTGGAGTTGGGTCATCACTCGTGCCAGTATCTCCTGGTGATCCCGGATTAGTGGATTCTGGATCTGTACCATCATCACTGAGATCTGTAACTGAAGTGACCTCTCCACTATCTGGATCGACAAAGTTACTTGATCCTTGAGCTTGATTAGACAATTGACTTGGATTATTACCTAGGTTCAAGTCTATCTGGAATGTAACCTCTATCTCTACGAATTGATTTGGCATAAGTAGACCTGACATACCATCAAAGAAGTCAGGCTGTCCAGATTGCAACCCATTGTATCCTGTATTGAGATTAGGAGTCAATGTTGAGTTTTGGTTAGTTATCAACGGTGTGCCTACTACTCCTACAAAGTACTGTCCAAAGTTAAATGGAGCATCTAGGGCATCGACTAGAGAGACATCCACTAATGGTACGTTACCTATATTAGTCAGTTTGAGCCTCATTGTTATCTCATTGAGATCAGGATTACTTGGTGGTACTACATTGTCTACAAGTGTCTTATTGACTGCTAGGATTGGCATCCGAGTCGGCGTAGGGTCATCAGCTGTACCATTGTCACCAGGAGCACCAGGATTGGTAGTAGCAGTATCAGTACCACTATCACTGAGATCAGTAGGGTTAGGTCCAACAATTGGAGTGCCATCATCTGCAACAGGATTACCTGTTGTCATTGCCTGATTGAGGAGGTCTCCATTAGATTGGATTATCGCTGTCGGATTGCTTGGATCTAACTCTACAACAACATTAACTGTCATACTCTCCATCGGATCTAGAGCCCCTGTAAGGTCTAGTATCTGAGGGTCTGTGCTCGTGCCAGTATAATTCGGATTACCACCACCTTCTGATGCTGTAGGATTACCTACTACCCTTACAAATGCTCCACCTATCTGAGATCTGATATCATCTGTCAGACTGACATTGGTGAGTGTTCTATTTCCCGTATTTGTTATTACAAATGTATAAGTTACATCTCTATTGCCTAGTGTCCCACTGCTAGCAGCTAAGATTTGAGAGACAGCTTTCACTACGCTAATTGCTGGAGCGGCACAGTTATTTTGATTTTCATCGAGATAGAGGTTGTCACTTGGGATAGGACATATGCCGCTAATACCACTGAGTAATAGACCACAATCATCAATATTTGATGTTGCAATATATGCATCTTCATTAGTACCTAAGTTATCTGTGGCTGCTTCGATATTATCCGGACAGCCATCGCCATCGCTATCAAGATCAAGATAATCTGGTATACCATCACTATCCGTATCTATCGGACCATCGATGCAGTAGCTATCTACTAATCCATCTGGACATCCATCTCCATTATAATCAGGGTAGACTGCAGAGCCATCATCATCCAGAGTACAATTCTCTAGTGTGAGTGAGACGTCGCCGCATGCTTCTACAGCATCGGGGATTCCGTCATTATCTGAGTCTAAGTCGATATAATCTGGTATACCATCTAGATCTGTATCTCTAGGTGTACAGAAGGTAATCGCTCCTAATGCGATAAATTGTTGACCAGGATTCCCAGTGAGTCCTCCATTGCCTGGATCATACGTGATCCGGACACCAGATACTAGTCCTGACGTCGAGTATGTAGCCCAGTTACTCATATCGCCAAAGTTGACAGGTGTCAATCCGTTAAGATCTGTGACATAGCCATTAGGCAATTGTACTAGAGACGAACCAAGCTCTACTTCCGATGGCAAGATATTACCATTGGCATCAAGAAACTCTAAGAGTACCTCATCATTATAGCTCGACAGATTAAATCTTGTCTCATTATCGATATCTTGGATTCTGAATCCGGAGACACTAATTGGCTCTGAAAAGGTAAATAGAAATTGTGAAAATTGGTCAAACTGATTGACATCAATTGCATCCATACCAAAGAGCAAGAATCCACTTCCGGTATTGGGTGATCCCAATCCATCAACACCACCAGAAAAAGTACTCTCTAATCTCAAATTGAGATCAGAACCACTCAGACCTGTCCATGAAAAATCGGAGCTTCCAGCAGGGTCATCTAACTCTAGCCAATTGAGCAAAAATGACTCTTCATCGCATCCATATTCATCGACATTAGGGATTCCATCATTATCTGTATCTGTATCTACCTCATCTATGATCCCATCATTATCTTTGTCATCACCAGTAAATGTACATGGTGGGATACATCCACTCGAGGCAAATGCGTTGATCCACTCTTGTGTAGCTGGTACTGGGCAAGTCCCAGATACTCCTGTTACTAAGAGACCGTCACTATCTACTGTACCAGCAACATACATCTCACCACTCGTACCTAGGCCATCAGTGCCTGCCTCTACATTATCATTACAACCATCATTATCCGAATCCAAATCGATAAAATCTGGTATCCCGTCATCATCAGAGTCTATCGGACCATCAGTGCAATAAGTTGACACGATGCCATCAGGACATCCATCCCCATTAAAGTCTGGATACTCTGCAGAACCATCATCATCTAATCTACACTGGTCGTCTACCAAATTGATCTGTCCACATGCTTCGACGAGATCTGGTATCCCATCATTATCTGAGTCTAAATCCAAATAATCTGGTATCATATCTCCATCAGTATCAGATGGTATACAGAACTTCAAATCCGCTAATGAAATAAACTGATCACCTGGATCATCAATCCCTCCCCCATTACCCGGATCATATGTAACACACAGTCGCTTGACTAAGATAGATGTCTCAAATGTAGCCCAGTGAGCAGTATTACCAAAGCCTACTGGAGTCTCTCCACTTGGATCAGAAATAAAGCCATCGGCATCTTGGACTAGATTGGCACCTAGAGTTGTCTCGAGTGAGAGTTGATTATTATTATCGTCAAAGACCTCAATCAGTACTTGATCATTGTAACTCGTAGTTGTGAATCTACTTTCATTATCTATATCTTGGATCCTAAAATCTGCAACAATGATAGGCTCTGAAAACGTAAACGTAAACTTGACAAACTGATCAGGAGAATTGACGTCAGATACACTCATCCCTAACGAAAGGAATCCTCCTTGCGTAGATGGAGTATTGATATTGTCAACTCCTGCACCATAATCACCCTCAAAAGTGATATCTATCCCTGATCCATCAACATCAAACCATTCGGTAAAGTTAGATCCATTAGGATTGGTAAGTGATCCCCAGCTAGCGCCGAATGTCGCGATATCACAATGGTACTCATCTACATTGAGGATACCATCATTATCAGCGTCATCGTCTTGGGTATCGATGATGCCATCTCCATCCAAATCATTGCCAATGAACTGACTTGTATCACACTGCCCATTTACAAGAGTAAATCCAAAAATAAGCAAGAGTAACACACTAAAATATTGACGATAGTCCAAGTAATTTGTATTAGTTTTCATAAGTCTTGATTTATTGCTCTGCCTCTATGTCAAGGCCAATTTTATCCCTTAGATTACAACAGGAATAGGAAAAGTACTGCCGTAGCTTACTTTTCCTATGTCCTTATTTATTCATATTGATGCTCTGTAGTCTCATCTATGTTACTCAACTAGTACCATCTTATTGATCACTCGATCGTCTCCAACTTTTACCTCTACGATGTATCTTCCTCTTGGATAGTCAGCGACATCTAGATTGTATCTATGCGTACCAAAGTCAGCATCACTCTCTAGTAGTCTATCAGTGAATATACTCTGACCCAGATCATTGTATATCGATACTGACACGTCTGACCCCCTTGATAAGACACTTACTGTAAGTGTTACATTATTGACAGCCGGATTAGGGTAGATGCTTGCGAGATTCTCGATCTGTGCACTGTCTCTAACTTGTAGGTATGTGATCTCACTGTAGTTAACTGTGCCATCTATCATCGTCATCTTGACTCTATAGTAGTACTGTCCTACAGCTGTTGATTGAGTATCTGTCAGAGAATAATCTGCTTTTTCAGCACTTTGCGTAGAGACTATCTGTCCGATGCTTTGGAATACACTAGACTGACCTAGCTTCCTTTCGACTGAGTAATCTACAACATCTGCATCGCTAGTCACTGACCAGTAGACTGTATTCTGATCATTGTTGCGATCAGCTGTCACTGATAACCAGTCTATTGACAATATAAATGATGAGATCAAACCAGCATCCACGTTAGGTGTATGTTGTCCCGGACTTGCCTTGAATGTAGGCGTCGTATTGATACCATGAGAGTGATCTACATCACTATCCTTATCATCAGATGTCGCATTAGCAGTAGTCGCTGCATAACCATTTGGTGGTTGTATCTCGATATAGTACTCGTCATCTTTGAGGTAATCAGCTATATAAGTACCATCTGCCTCTGTCACGAGATTATTGACTTCTAATCCTTGTCTGTTGTAGACTTTTACAGTGATACCTCCTGCACCTGGCTCACTCGCTTCTTGTTGGCCATTCCTGTTGGAATCATACCATACTCTATCTCCAAGAGTCGCTTGAGGGTAGTAACCAGCACCTAAGTCACACTTAGAATCTCCACTTCTTAGAGTTATGATACTCGTAGTACCTGGACCATTTGCATCTGTGACATCACTATCTATTGCATCATTACCTGCATTAGGCAACGCTGTCACTAGGCCAAATGGTGGTATGATATACTCCACATAGTACATTCCTGGAGGTACACACATCTTCCAATATCCATCATCTGATGGCGTACCAGGCTTGTGACCTGTGAACTGGACGTCATAGAGCTCATAGCTATTCCCATCAAATCGATAGACATGTACTTTGATCCCGTTGAGACCATTCTCGATATCATCCCAGACACTATTCTGATTAGTATCATACCAGACGAGCTCTCCGAGAGGCACACATTCGTAGAGACCTGCATCTATAGTAAGATCTACCTCACCTGGACTCAATGTCACAGTCGAAGTCGTACCGACACCATTACTATCATTGACATTACTATCTACTAGATTATTGTCTCCTACATTAGATGATGTGAACGAGTATCCACTAGGTTCATAGAATCTGACATAGTATTGACCAGGCTCGAGTCCTTCGAATAAGTAGAATCCAGCACTATCAGTATATGTAATACCATCGATTACACCATTGTTATTGTAGAGCTCTACTCTTACTCCTTCGATTCCAGGCTCATTAAGATCTTGTATACCATCACCATCTATGTCTTCCCAGACATAATTACCCAAGCTTGCTAACAATTCTACAGGCTCGATATTGAGGTTAGTGACTGTTGGGTCGTCTGGGTTATTATCACCATTTTGGTCAAAGTTGAATGGATTGAATGGATCATCAGAGAAATCACTCACTGTATTACCATTACGATCAAATCCTTGGACTGTAGCTACATTGGTTACTTGACCATTCGCAATATCTGATGGAAGTAATGTATACTCTGCAGTGAAGCTTGTCATATCGCAAGCAATCCCGCTCCCAGTACCTGCAAGCATTTCTATCGGTCCTCCAGAGACACTTACGAGAGGATCCATTACTGTGATATTCGTCACATCTTCTGGCCCATCGTTGCATACTGTGAATGTATAAGTGATTGTCTCACCAGCTTGGGCATAACCATCATTATTTGCATCATTAAATGTTCCAATCTTCTCTATTGAGATTGCCGCTGTACTTGTACCACTATCCGTGTTGAATGTAGTGATTGTTGGGTCATCCGGCTCACCATCTCCATTAGCGTCAAAGTTATTTCCATTATTAGGGTCATCAGAGTTATCTGCTACTTGGATGCCGTTAGGTGTCGTACCTGTCGCAGTTGCAATATTGGTTACTTGGCCTGAGCTGATATCATTCTGCCCTAGAGTATATGACGATGTCAATACTACACTACAACTACCCGATGTACCGCTTGGACTCAAGCTAGCTATGGATGCACTAACTGGAGCTATTGGATCAAAAATTGATATTCCATTTACTTGAGTATCACCAGTATTACAGACTACAAAGCTGTACGTAATCGTCTCACCTACTTGACCGAACCCATCATTGTTCTCATCATTGAATACCCCTGACTTAGTCAAGCTGATACTTGGATTGTCTCCTACCCCTGGGTCTTCCCCGTTGAGCATTACTATTGAAGCATTAGACTGGTCTGAGACGCTTTCATTCTCACCATCTACTCCATTTGCGGTTGCGATATTGACTACTTGGCCATTATCTATATCATTCTGAGTAATGGAGTATACTGCAGATAATGAGAAATTGCAACTCACCCCACTCCCTGTAGCTACTGGCAAGCTAGAAATGCTCCCTGGTACGTCGACGATGAGATCATCTATTGTAATATTAAATACATCAGCATCTCCATCATTACAGACTCTGAATGTATATAAGATCGTCTCACCTACTTGGGCAAATCCATCAGAGTTCTCGTCATTGAAAAATCCTGTCTTAGTAATATCGATACTTGGAGAATTGATAACCACTGTCTCTATATTGAGTGGTGTGACATCAACATTGGACTGATCTACTACTGTTACTCCTTGCGGTGTAGTACCAGATACATTAGCTACATTGACTACTTCTCCATTATCTAGATCTTGCTGGTCTAGAGTATAGACTGCACTGAATGCCGTCGTATTACAATTGACACCTGCAGCACTTGCATTCAAGCTGATGGAGCCACTTACTGGTACCAATATATCAGTTACCGAGATATTGTTCAATCTGACATCTCCTGTGTTACATACTGTAAATGAGTATGTTATCGTCTCACCTACTTGGGCAAATCCATCATTATTCGAATCGTTAAGTACACTTGATTTGGTGATTGATATTCCTGGGTTTTCTATAGGGTCTGGTGCTTCTGTCAGTGGAGTGATTACAGTATTACTTGTACCTGAGATAGGGTTACCAGCAGCGTCAAATGCATTGACAAATCCTGTATTGGATACTTGTCCACTCTGGATGTCACTCCCCATAATCGTGTAGACAGTACTAAATGTAGTTGCATCACATGAAGTACTTCCTGTCATGGGCATACCACTACCAGTCATGGCTGGCAAAAATGGAATAGCCCCTCCTACAGGTGACAATGGATCATTCACTGTTACATTGAATAAATCTTCAGATCCGTCATTGCAGACAGTAAATGTATAAGTGATCGTCTCTCCTGCTTGTGCAAATCCATCATTATTCTGATCATTAAATGTACCAGCCTTAGTAATAGTAATGCTACACCCACTCCCTGTGAGTACAGACGAATACGATGATTGCGACTGAGCTAATGGATTGACGACAAACTTCTCTATAAACTCTTTAGAGATAGCATTGATATCATATCCATCTATACTATTCCCTGACAGAGGATTAGTGATACAGACAGATAAGATAGTCCAAAATAGAAATAAGTAAATCTTTGAAGTCTTCATGTAAACTGAGTATAAATTAATATTGATGCTAGTGATATTGATCACTAGACACATCCATAATATCTATTTATTCTCAGGTGGAAGGTGCACGTATACTTACGCATACGTGTAAGGAAGGTGACATAAGTCTCTTCTTCCAAGTGCAATAATAAACAAATTATCACTACATATTACAAATATTATTAATATTTAACAATCTTTACCTAATTACAAGGATGATTATCTACCTTTAGTATTGCTCCTGCATTACTCATAAATCCTGGTAAGAGGATTACCTCATCCTCACCAAAGAGATAGACCTCACTGTCTACGACTCCATTACTTTGCAATCTGATATCTGCTGCATAGACTCCTGGTTTGATTGGATCATCGGCGATGAGTAACTCGTCGTCAGCACAAGGGAAGTCTACCGTCTCTATCTTCAACTCAGAGAGTCCATGACACGATCCACCATGATTGGTCAGTGACGTAATCAGCACATACTTCGCGGTAACTCCATTGAGATTACCTACTTCTTCTCCTTCGTAGATACCATCATCCTGACCGATCTCCAATGTAAGGTTGGTTACTTCTGTCCACACCTCACCATCAACACTGATATCAATCGCTAGTGTACTCGATCCATCATTGAGGTGATCTGGGTCGGCAATATTCCACAAGTAGATATTACCAAGAGCCTTATACTCCTCTAACTCCAGTTGCAACCAATGTGATACCCCTCTCGTCGGATTGGGACTCTGTGTGGCGGTGCAACTCAGCCATTTGGTATCTGGCGAGGTATTATGTCTATCGGGATAGCACTGACCGATCATGCTACTGATCGTCATGAGACTTATGATAAGTGATGTAATGATTCGCTGCATTGCTTGTCTGATTAGAGGTTAAGAAATCCGTAAGGCATCACACCTGACCCAGAGTCATAGAAGTTACCAATATTAGGAAATATGGTGGCAAGGTCTGATGCATTGACACCAAACCAAAGAGCTAATTCTGCAAAATACTCATCAGTACTGATGTCTGGGATCAATACTCCACCACCGACTTCGGCTGGACCATCTAGCTCTAAGGTAGGATATGTACCGTAGATACTCCCACCATTGACTCCACCTCCCATGACCATTACATTTGCTCCCCAAGCATGATCTGTTCCATTCCCATTAGAGGTAAGCGTACGGCTAAACTCTGACATCGTAAATGTCGATACACAGTCTTGGGTATTGAGCTCCTCCATCGCTAGGTTGAACTCATGCATGGCGTCATTGACCATTTTCATCCGATCAGCATGTGCTAGGAGTAGCTCATCATGCATATCGAATCCATCTAAGTCGATGAAGAATATCTGTCGATCAAAACTCAGAGTGCTTCTTGCTGCTATCGTCTTGGCTACCATGTGCATGCTCTGCGAGAGATCGTTGTCACTAAATGTCACTGTCGTAAATGGCGCTACACCATCAATCGCATCGCTAAACTCTAGATGAGCATCTCTGCTCACCTTGATGACATCTACATATGTTTGCTTGAATGCATCAGCATAACTTGCTTCTACCATATTATCTGTTGCTAGAGTCTTAGCCATATTGAGCCCATTGCTCCCGTTATAGCCAAGGATCCCTACACTCCCGTTATATGGATCGATCGCATACTCTACTGTATTGTCTCCTCGCTGGAAGATATTGGCACCATTGAGTGATACATTCATAGAGATGTTATCATTATTATTCATAGAATCTACGAGGTCAGCTACTTTACCTCCCCATCCGATGTTGACTCTATCATGCGGCACCGAGGTCTGCCACTGTTGCAACTGATCAGCATGCGAGTAGAGTCCAAGCGGTACATCGACAGTATCATCATAGAATTGTGTCTTAGTGACTGGCTCGATCAGCGTGCCGACGTTGCTGATAAATGCTAGCTTACTCTCATTAAACAAGGTCTGGATATCACTCATCTCTGGATGCAAGCCATAGTCTACCCCATTGAGTGGCAAGATATCACTTGATTCGATTGCAAGATTAGATCGAGTAGTTGCGTAGTGATCGTAAGCTCCACTCTCCGTAGGTATCAACATGTTGAAGCTGTCGTTACCTCCGCTAAATGTCAAACAAACTAGCGCTTTATAGTCGCCACTCATTACTGTCGAACTATTGGAGATTGCAGCAGCATTCATTGCCTTCAGGTTGAGTAGTGTATTGAAGAGTGTGGTACTCCCTATCGCAGCACAACTTGCTTGCGAGATAAATGTCCTTCTATTGATATTATACTTAGGTTTAATCATTAGTCTTATAATTGTATGATGTGGGAGGTTGAATAAGAAAAAAAGGGTGAACTACTTATCGATCATATAATCAGGGTGGGACATCGTCAAGTAGAGCACTAATACTCCATGCCAATAGGGACCCCAATCGTAGCTCTCTGTAGCAGTCCTGATCTCTTGTCGCCACTCGTCTGATAGATTACCGTGTGTCAGTAAGATATCGAGCTCATTGACTAGACCTTCGATACCTACATCCTCGATTGTCTCTTCTATCCAAGCTTCGTCTATGCTACCTGTACCATTACCGAAGAGCTCTTCGTCCTGCCAATCATAGTATACAGAGTTCCAGATACTCCAACTGTGGACTTTATTGAGCAGACCCACTGAGGTCAAGGTATTGAAGATTTGAAACTCAGGCGCTACTAGTCCATCATCACTGAGCTGTCCACTTGGTGCATGATCAGGCTTATAAAAATTAAATACTGAAGGTGACCACATCGGAAACTGCCCCGTATCGGTTATGAGATCGATTCCATTGTTCCAATAATTGCCATTATCTGATGCCACTGGTAAGCTCTTAACTACCTTTGCTAGCGCCAAGATTGGCTCCTTGAGTTTGCCATTAGACGGATCTTGCACCCAAGCACAATCTCTTGCCTCTGTATCTAGCAAGATGGCTTTGGCTACAGCGAATAAGTCTCCCCTCTCGCCACTTCCATTATCCTCAAATACTTCTGCTACTCGCTGTACATATGCTGGTGTTGGATTGCTCTTGACTAACCGTTGGATGAGTTGCTTACTGATAAATGGTGCAACATTGTCATGATCAAAGAGAAAGCCTACAGCATCTATAACATCCTGCATCCCATCTTGTCCGGCTGGGATGACATAGCTACCACCGAGAAGTGTCTTAGTCCCTGTATCGTGAAAGTCTTGATACATAATCATAGGTACTGAGAGATCAGCTCCCCATAGTCCGAGACCGAAGTAAGGCTCATCAGTCCAGTCTACGTACATATTGATATCACCTGGTCCTAGTCCAGTGAAGACCTTAGCGAGCTGCTTGATGTCATCATTGTTATAAGTAGGTATCCAATCACCATCTACATCTTGCAGAGGCTCCCCGTCTATCCCTAGCTCATAGAGTCCAATAGAGAAGAGTTGCATGATTTCTCTTGCAAAGTTCTCGTCTGGGTGGATATTATTAGCTGGATCTTCCTTAGGATTATTGAGGTGACTCAGGTATGTTCCCATCGCGATATTGATACTTACGGCTTGGAGTAGGTCTTCATAGTTGCCCAGTGCATGAGTCATCAATAGGTCATAATATCGAGGAACAGTCTCCAAGTAATCTATCAGATTAGAATTCAAAGAAGTGACCAAGATCTGGCTCAGTGCATAAGCCATACGCTGACGGAGGGCATCTTCCTTGGTCATCATGACCTCAAACCATGCATAGTTAAAGTGAAATCCAAATGGGCCTCCGATCTCATCAGGATCTTCGCCATTTGATACATAGATATTATAGATCTCTTGCCAGATCTCATCGAGTTGGTCATAGTATGATGAGACAGGAAGGGTCTCTTGATCATCCAACCAGGCTTCGAAGCCAATGTCAAGCACATGCTGTATCTCGTCCATATCTCCGCCCCAAGCTGCCTGCCCGAGGAATCTTGCAGCTTCCATTTTGTCAGCATCAAGTCCACTCCCATCTATTACTTTAGAGGCTTCATTATTGGGTTCTGAGCTACTACTCGTGATCGTAACTCCATCGGTATTACCTGCACCTATATAGTGATCATAGTCCTGAGACCAGGCAAAAGTAGTGACTAAGAGCATGATGATTGATAGGAATTGTTTCATAGATAAGTACTTAGATAATGCGAATAATTCAGTTGACTAATATCGGAGTATGTGCAATCAAAACTCTAATGGTATACTCCTAATTTTTATCTCTCACAACACTGATTTTTTGACAATTACTGGAAAAGTCACCGACAAGACAGATTGTATACATTCCACTCTCTAGAGTATTCACATTGAGAGTATGACGCTGCGAGTGCAGGGCAATCGGTGGCATGACTCTCCTCCCGAGTAGATCCATGATGATAATATGCTGCCCACTCCCATCATGTGCCACTTCGATAGTAATCTCACTCTCAGTCGGATTTGGGAATACCGTAAACCATTTAGCTATAGCGATCTCATCCACATCACTCAGTGCCTCGCCAGTCTCTATCTTCCACTCACTATACCCGTAGCAGTCCCCACCACCATTGTCTAGTAGCGTGATCAAGATGTACCGAGCAGTCACTCCTCCGAAGTCTGGCCCCTCTACCCCTGCATAGTATGCTGATCCCTCTGAGAGCTCCATCGTATATGTCCCCAGCTCTATCCACTGGTCTTCACCTTCTACTCTGTAGTCTACTGCATAAGAGGTAATACCATCGGATAATGATGTGATAGAGTTATGATTCCATATCCAACTCGACAACAAGGTATGATTAACACCTAGGTCATAATGAAGCCAATGTGATACTCCGCGATCTGCATTGGGACTAGTGGTCATGTCACAACTTAACCATCCTGAGTGGGGTGAAGTATCGTACCGATATGGATGACACTGACCTCTCAGTCCGATCGCTTGTAAGCAAATGAATAAGCAAAAGACATAAGATGCAAGGTGTCGAATCATAGAGTGGCAATCAATAATTGTCAATGTCAAGGACTAAAGTTAACTCGGAAATTAGAATTCGTATTACTCAATTCAAGAAAAAATTAACTATTCGCAGATACTCAATGACTCATCACACTTACTCAACTTAGAGCAGATCATCATAGAGTCTCGCTTAGATTTGAGTTATTGATTACCTCTGATAAAGTATGATTGATTGTGTAATCACCACTTAATCTTTTCACTTGTGTAAATGTCAAAGTTTATGAAATATTTCTTTTTTCTCATCGGTTTGCTTCTTACAATCCAGGTCCTAGAAGCACAAACTCAGAGTGCTGATCGTAGTCCAGATTTGATATCTAGATTAGAGACTACCTACCCCACTCCAAACCATTATCTCGTAACTCCCGCTACAGATCCTATCGAGATGAAATTTACAATCAGTGGGATCTACACTCAAGGTAAAATGCAGACAATCAAGGCTGATCTCAAGCATCTACTCCATGCTACTAATGACTTAGTTGCTCTTACAAGTCTAGCGATCAACATCGAAAGTAGTGGCAAGATAGCAGTCAAGCCTCTAGGGAAATTAGATGAGGCAATTATCGAAAATATCAGAGAATACCTCGACCTGTATGACTGGGATTACCTTCATGAAATCATGACTGTTGACATCCTGATTCGAATTGACAAAGAGGTATAATATATGGATGACCTAATTCAGTACAATTCATGCAGTAACCAAGGATTGTAATATAAGACAGTACACTGAGATCTCAATATGCATTACCTTAGATTTAAATATCGCTAATTGAAAGTCACTAGACATCAAAACTCCTTAGCAGATGAATCGAACAGAGATCGAAAACCTCTACACCAAGCTCATTGAGACCATCCCTGATATCCAGCGCAAAGGAAAGACAATGCCATACACGTCAATCAATGGTCATATGTTTTCCTTCTTGAGTAAGGAAGGTAAGATTGGATTGAGATTGTCGCCTGAGGATCGCAATGCAATAATGTCAAAGTATCATGCTCCTCTCATGATGCAACATGATAGAGTGATGAAGGAATATGTAGAAATACCTGACAACTTACTCGATCAAACATCTACCCTTGCAGACTACCTCCAGAAGAGTCTTGATTATGTATCAACTCTCAAACCAAAACCTACCAAGAAAAAAAAATAAGCTAAATCAGCACCATGACAAAAGCCAAAACTGTCGAAGATTATATCTCAAAGTCACCAGAAGCGGCACAAGCAATACTGAATGAATTACGAGCTTTGATCCTAGCCACAGTCCCAGATGTAGTAGAGAGGATTGCTTGGAATGTCCCTAACTATACTTTGCATGGAGTACTCACAGGTTTTGCGGTATACTCTCAGCATGTGAGCCTTGGATTTAGCGAAGGCGGACTCAGCACTGAAGAGAAACAACGCTTTGAATCCAAAGGCTACAAAACAGGAAAGGGAACTGTTCAAATCAAATTCAATCAAGCCGTGCCGACAAATGAGATTGTGAGCACACTCATCTCTCATGCGCTATTGAACAAGGAAAAAACAACAAAAAGCTAATAACCTAATCTCTGAATAAAGAGGATTTTGACTGCAGCATGTCTTTGTGAAACCCTCGATGCAAACTCTCTCTTACAAACCTGTACAACACAAACAGAATCGACAATCTGAGCTGCGACGAATCCAATAAGTACTCCTACCTTGCTATCGCTGCTAGTCAAAGATTACTCGCTGTGTCATTTGGCTACGACCATCAGATATGGTGATCAAGTATACACCTCTCTTCGTAAAGATATCCGCTGACAACTCCACAGAGTGCTCACCAGCTGTATACTTTGCGGTATTCTGGCTCACTTCTCTACCCAATAGATCACTAACTACCAGTCTGATATTACTCGTTTGCGAAAGCGTAAAACTTATCTGAGTAGAAGCCTCAAATGGATTTGGAGAAATCCCAATATCGAAAGAAGTCGTAACCTCTGTATTACTTGTCACTGCAGCTCCACAGCCAAGAGAGCTGACATCACCAATCTTCACTCCCGTAAAGTTCCGATCAAAGAGATCTCCATTCATCGACTCAAAACTCTGTGTAAACTCCGCTTCAAATGCATTGTCCAGTGTCAGTGAATCGAGATTAGAAATATATTTCCAACTTGTAGAATTTTGAAATTGAAGTATTTCCTGCAAGATGAGTTTTTCAAGTTCGACGTTATCTAGTGCAGATATCGACTGCGTAGTATTGACGTCAGCTGATATCTGTTCAAGTGGGGAAGTAAATGACTCAACTCCCAAGATGTGCCTCTCGATTAATACCTGATCAAATGTACTGACACCATTGAGATAATCATTGGGACTAGTAGGTGAGACGACACCTGACTTGCCAGCGTCAATACACAATGTATAGAATCCAAATCCATCAGTCACACCTGTATCAAACACTTCGGCAGGGTTGACTGCAGTAATACTTAGATTACTAATCGGATCGCCGCAGGCATCTACGACTTGTCCAGTGATAGAGAATTGGCCAGTATCACAGAGTGATTGACCAATCAGACTTGATGTCGTAAAAATCGCCAAACTGAGGGAGAGCAATACACTTTTCATATTGTTGTTATTATCTATTATTGTGACTGATATCTTGGATACCATGTCAGTATCACTCATCACAAGAGAGTGCTGCCTCAAAGTTAAACTATTTTAGAAAGGGTGAAA
Source organism: uncultured Saprospiraceae bacterium (assembly GCA_938001865.1). GTDB lineage: Bacteria > Bacteroidota > Bacteroidia > Chitinophagales > Saprospiraceae > JAHDHH01. The sequence goes on from CALLAW010000007.1 coordinate 21,369, forward strand.
AATTCGAAATTCTAACCTGACATTTTGGTCTCATTTTCAAACAATGTACATTTGCTTACGTTATGATGCATGTAGAGGGGCAGGTGATCAGCTGATCTACAGTACATCAAATACTTTAAAATTACAAAACAACAAAAAAAGAGAAACATGGCATTTACACTACCAGAACTCGGCTACGCATATGATGCACTGGAGCCGCATATGGATGCTCGTACGATGGAGATCCACCATACTAAGCACCATAACGGATACACCAATAAGCTCAATGCAGCTATCGAAGGGACAGACCTCGATGGCAAATCTATTGAGGACATCCTTACTGGATTAGATATGACTAATACTGCAGTCAGGAATAACGGTGGAGGTTATTACAATCACAACCAATTCTGGACAGCAATGAATCCCAACGACAGAGGAAGACTCTCTGGACCACTCTTGGATGCTATCAATGCTGCATATGGCAGCAAAGATGGATTTGTCGAAGCATTCTCTAAGGCTGCTGGTACAAGATTTGGATCTGGATGGGCATGGCTCTGTGTGCATGATGGCGGCAAGGTAGAGGTATGCTCTACGCCTAACCAAGATAATCCTCTCATGCCTGGTGTTGGCTGTGGAGGTACGCCTATCTTAGGATTGGACGTATGGGAACATGCATACTATCTCAACTACCAGAATAGAAGACCAGACTATGTGAAGGCATTCTTCAATGTCATCAACTGGAACGAAGTAGAGAAGAGATACGAAGCTGCGACTAAATAACCATGCTTAGAGCATCCGAGTAATACTCTATTGCAAATATAAAATGGAGGCTGTCTTTATGAGACAGCCTCCATTTTAATATTTTAGTACTTACTGAGATGGTGAAGACCGATCTCAGGTGTATCTAAGATCAAGAGAGAGTATATTCATCGCCTAAGTCTGGGATCACGATCTCTTTGAAATCTTTTTGCTCTAAGTACTGCTTGAACATCTGCTGTGTGTCGTACTCTCCATGTACGAGGAATATCTTTTTGCATTTTTCCTTTTGATTCTCAAGGAATGTCGCCATCTCTCGCTTATCTCCGTGTGCTGAGAATGAGTCCATTAGCTTGATATTAGCCTTGACATCTAGTCTATCTCCGAATATCGTAATCTGCTTATTACCGTTACGGAGTTGTCCTCCAGGAGTCTCTGGACTACAATATCCTACGATCAAGAATGTGTTATCTGGATTCTGGATATTGTTATAAAGGTGATGCTTCACTCTACCGGCATTCATCATCCCTGCTGAGCTGATGATAATCATTGGTTCCTTCATATCATTGAGAGCTTTACTGTCATTGACGTGTTTGACATAAGTCAAATCAGCGAAGCCAAAAGGGTTGTTATCCTTATCGAGATAGTCGATGAGAGTATCATCGTAGCACTCTGGATGAGCAAGGTATACTGATGTCGCATTTACCGCGAGTGGGCTATCGACATACACAGGGATCTTAGGGAGCTTACCTGCTGTCTCCAATTTGTCCAACATATAGACGATCTCCTGAGTCCTCCCTACCGAGAATGCAGGTATAATCAACTTACCCTTCTTCTTGATACAAGTCTCTTTGATGATATCTAGGAATCTGCTAGATTGCTCTGGATTGGACTCATGCGTACGATTGCCATAAGTCGATTCGCAGATGATATAGTCCATCTCTGGCATTGGTAGCGGATCTTTCAGTATGGGTCTCTCTGGTCTGCCAATATCTCCGGTAAATCCGAAGTGAATGTATTTTTTACCTTCTTTGATTCTGAGACTTACTGAGGCACTTCCTAGGATATGCCCAGCATCATGGTACCTTACTTCTACCATTGGATGGATTTTGAACCACTTTTCATAACCATGACTTTCAAAGTTATTCATGGTCTTCGGCACATCGTTAGTCGTGTAGAGTGGTCGTCTGAGCTGTCCACCTTTCTTCTTCTTGAGGAGTTTGCGATTGTAATAATCTACATCCTTCTCTTGAATATGAGCACTATCTAGGAGCATGATGGCACAGAGACTCCTGGTAGCATGTGTCGAGTGGATCGGTCCATCGAATCCATCCTTGACTAGCTGAGGCAGTCTACCTGTATGATCGATATGTGCATGACTCAGCACGACACAATCTACATCCTTTGGATCAAAGGCCCATCGGTTGTTAAAGTCCCAAACTTCCTTACCTCGTCCTTGATTGAGTCCACAATCTAAGAGGATCTTGAATCCATCCAAGAGTGTGATCAAGTGAGCACTACCTGTAACTGTACGAGCTGCTCCACAAAATTTTATCTGCATATCTCTATATTGAGTTATTGTCTAACTGTAATGTATCATTTAATTATAAGACTCCGAAGATAGGCAATTCGATAGAACTGATGAGCAACATGTGACTGGAGATCACATCTCTCAGACTAGAAGGAGAGCGATAGAATCGGTCTTAGATGAATCATACATCTATCAGATGCGATCGACACTCTCGGAAGAGCCTCAGCGGATAATGGTCTGTCGATCAATGTGGATACAATCTAGAGATCAAGTAATCAAGACATCTCGACATACTTATACGAGTAATGATCGCTGCTGCTAAACATCCCAATAATGTGTGATAAATACCATCAATATGATCATATTCCGCAAAGTGATAGTTACATTTGCGAGATGGAAGGTAAGCGATTACATGCACTGATAATACTCCTACTGGGCTGTATGGTGACATCTCTCTCTGCCCAGTATAGAGCTCAATCGACGCTGATTGATGAGCCAGTATACCATCTCTATAGCTCTGATCTCTATCCATGTCTAGCCCTATCTAATACCCATCTCTACAAGATCTTTGGTACGACTGTAGTCAAATGTGAACTCCCTACCCAACTCAACTTGACAGGAGACGAGCATACCGTCCTTGTCCCTGGGGACAAAGAGATCCTACTTACCAAATCAAACGGTGGTGTATTGATCATCAACTTTGCCGATCCTAAGGCAGTACAACTCAGCGAAGGTTGGGACCAAATCCAACTGAGGACCATAAACTTTGACAAGAGTAGCCACTACCTCTACAGTGACGATGAAGGCGTCCATCGTAAGCGATTCCGTAACCCACCACATCGGATACTCCAAGGAGATTATATCATCACATCAAGTGCTCCGACTGACAATAAGGGCAACTTCGTATTCGCAGACCTCAATGATGGTCTCTATGGCACCTATGGTGATAGCATAGCCAATATCTACTCAGTCAGAGGCGTGACTGCAGTGGACTTCATCGATCAGACTATCTATATGAATCATAGCGGTGCAGTCAAGAAGCTCTCAAAGAAGGGCGGTATGAGGCTATTAGCAACACTCCCTGACAAGTACAAATCTGCATCACATCTCTACTATGACAATGACTACAATGTATGGATTCAAGATAAAGAACTCTTCGCCTATAATCTCACAGATGACAAGCTCTACACTGTAGAGTACGACCAAGAAGATATCATCACGTATGATGCTCAGACATCCTCAGGTGTCACTTATATCGCCACAAGCAGTGGTCTCTACACATTCCAGAGGACACTTGATAAGATTATCCATAAGAAGAGTCAGTATGGCTTACCTCTCATTTACGCAAGTGGCAATACGAATGTACTCGTAGATAACGGAGATCTCTACACTCTCCAGAAGACTCGATCACAACAACTCTCTACCAATACCAAGGTCAAGTACCCAGTCAAAGGAAGCGATGATTGGTGGCTCAAGCTGGATGACAAGCTACTCAAGGTAAATGACCGATCAACTCCACCAATCCAATCACCAAGTGACACTGTCAATGTCATCAGCAATCTCGATCCTACGACCTATGCTATAGGCACTACAGAAGGTATCTATATCCAGAGCAGTCTAGAGCCAAACCCCAGGCTCCATACTCTCAGAGATACCACGATCAATGACCTCTTACCTACCAATCAACAGACGCTGCTCAGTGGATCTCCATATGGCATACAGACTACAGATATCATCAGAGGGAAGAGTACATTGCTCGGCGATGATACCTCCTGCTCCACACAGACACTCCACCTCCACCAGACAGATACACTCGCAGTATGTAGGGAGACAATCAAGATCATGAGAGCTGATACGGTGATCGTTATCGATGCTAAGAATGACCTACATATCAGTGCCATCTTGGATATCGAATTTATCAATAACGATCTCTACATCCTCGCCAATAATCAACTCCTCAAAGGTGATTATACAGAACTCTCAGAGGGTAACACTCTACCATCATTCATAAGATATCGGACATTTGACACCGATCGAGGATTAGTTACCTATCAGAATGGCCAACTCCTCATCGAAACCGAGTCTATCGTATCCATAGTCTCACCTAACAAGCTCGCAACACATCAGTTAGAACCCGAAAGAGAGCCTTCATTTACCTATGAGTATCTTGATAATACCCTCAAGATATATGACCAGAAGAGCAGTGACCAATCTGCCATGAAGTATGTGGATGAAGACGGGGATTGGCAGATAGTCAAGGACAATACTATCCCATTCAACTCACTCTCAGATGAAGGATTACAAGTCCAAAAGAAAAATCTCTATGGCGAATGGATCCCACTCAAGGTAAAACCTGTCAGTCTCATGACTCCGCCCAAACAATCTAAACTAGGTTGGATACTTGTGTCGCTTGGACTACTGACCTTACTCTTGCTCTTCAAGTCAAAGTTTATTGAGGACTAAGTTTGAGTTTTTCATACTGTTAGTCTGTATTTAGAAAGAGATTTTCTATTTTGCGTAGCCTGTTTGACATTAATCAGTCAATACAGCATCACAAATAATCAAAATTTAATATGGATTTAGACAAGAATGCAATATCACAAAGACAACTCTTTGGACATCCTGTAGGATTGTTCATTTTGTTTTTTACAGAGATGTGGGAGAGATTTTCGTACTATGGTATGAGAGCCCTCTTGGTCCTCTACCTCATCAGTGAACTCTCAGGTACTAACCCTGGCCTTGGATGGTCCAAGGCGGAGGCGAGTACATTATATGGGTGGTATACTATGCTTGTCTATATCACTCCTATCATAGGTGGTATCTTGGCAGATAAAATCTATGGATTCAGGAAGGCTATCTTGATCGGTGGTGTATTGATGACATTGGGTCATCTCTCTCTTGCTTTTCACCCCTTGCCATTTTTCTATCTAGGACTTGGATTACTCATATTGGGTAATGGACTCTTCAAGCCAAATATTTCTTCAATTGTAGGTCAATTGTATGCCGATGATAGCCCTAAGAAGGACTCTGGTTATACTATATTCTATCAGGGAATTAATGTTGGTGCATTTCTCGGGTCTATCCTATGTGGATACTTAGGTGAGACATACGGTTGGCACTATGGGTTTGGTCTTGCTGGAATCTTCATGCTCATAGGACTCATCCAATTCAAACTCTCCGAAACAATATTTGGTGACATCGGAGGCAAGCCAATTGGAGGCAACCTCACAGAAAATCAAGATGTCATCGACTCCATAGAAGCAGCCAAAAATCAACCCCTCACTAAGGTTGAAAAAGATAGACTTGTGATCGTTGGTGTCCTTGCATTCTTCAGTATTTTCTTCTGGGCAGCCTTCGAGCAAGCTGGATCAAGTATGAATATCTTCGCATTAGAAAACACAGATCGAAGTTTGGCCGGCACTGGGATCTCAATATTCAAGTTAGTCAGTGCTATCCTGTCTTGCCTTCCTGTCGTGATATTGACATGGATCTGGCTCGGAGTGATGCGGACGCTAGGTAGCGACTTCTCGACACCAATGTTCTTTATGGGATTGAGTGTTGTCATCCTTTGGGGGATGATTGGGTATATGATCTACCAACAATTTTTTGATCCTAATCCAGAGGTGCCAGCTACTTGGTTCCAGAGTCTCAATGCCTTATTCATCTTTACCTTAGCACCACTCTTCTCGTGGATCTGGGAAAAGCTCTCTGGTACACGACTCAATCCCAACGGTATGCAAAAATTTGCAATTGGATTACTACTCCTAGGGATAGGATTTATTCCACTTGTGATCGGAGCATCGCAACTAGGAGGAGGTAACTCTACGATGAAGGTGAGCATGATCTTCTTAGTCTTAGCATACTTACTTCATACGATGGGAGAGTTGTCATTATCTCCAGTTGGACTCTCATATGTCAATAAGCTTTCGCCAAAAAAACTCCTAGGGGTAATGTTTGGTATCTGGTTTTTTGCATCAGCGATGGGGAACAAACTGGCAGGATCATTCTCAAGTTACATGGAGCAGATAGCAGAGACTTCAAGCATGGCTGACTTCTTCCAAATCCTAGTTTATATCCCAATCATCGGTGGTATTATCTTATTTGCAATCAGCTTCCCTCTCAAGAAACTGATGCATGGTATAGAATAAGCTAAGAAGATAAAAAAATCAAAACTGCGAAAAATAATAACTTAACTACAATCAAAATTTATGTCAAATAACGGTGTACAAATCAAACCAGAAGTACTTGGGCATCCGTCCCAACTCTTTGTTCTCTTCTTTACAGAGATGTGGGAGAGATTTTCATACTACGGTATGAGGGCTTTACTCGTCATGTTCTTTACTGCCTCTCTGATGGATGGCGGATGGGGATGGCCCAAGGAGCATGCCTATGCAATCTTTGGAACCTATACTTCACTTGTCTACTTGTCTACAATCCTCGGTGGTTATATGGCTGACAAGGTGATCGGCTACCGATTCGCGGTAGTAATCGGGGCACTCTTGATGACGATTGGTCATGGTTGCATGGCGATTGAGACACCATTTTTTATTTACGCTGGTCTCACAGCGTTGGTGTTTGGAAGTGGATTCTTCAAGCCAAATATGACATCGATTATATCAGAGATGTATAAGGATCACCCTGAGAAAAAAGATGGTGCATATACCATCTTCTATATGGGTGTCAATGCTGGAGCCTTCTTAGGAATCTTACTTTGTGGTTATCTCGGAGAGACAGTTGGATGGTCTATAGGATTCGGACTGGCAGGTATCTTCATGTTATTTGGGTTACTCCAATTCTGGTTAGCTCAAGATATTTTTGGAACCATAGGGATGAAACCAGAAAAAGAAACTGCGGAATCACTGACTGTAGATGATGGGGCAAAAAGAAATCCATTTACAACACTCGATAAGATACTTGCTGGGGCAGCTGCAGTCTTAGGTCTGACATGGATCATTAATGACCCAGTCTCCAAAATATCCAATGGAGCAACTAACATTGCGTCTAGCCTAGGTATAGGAAGTCTCTCTGGATCCAATGTCTTAATCTTAACAGCACTTGCATGCTTCATCGTCTTGCTTGCTACTCGGATACCGAGATATGACAGAGTCACAAGAGACCGTATGTTAGCTGTAATCTTCTTTGCAATCGTAACCACGTTTTTCTGGGCTCTCTTCGAACAAGCACCAGGATCATTAACAATATTTGCCAAGGAGCATACCAATAGAATACTAGAAGGAAATTCAGCATTGACGTTTAAGATCGTCAATTCACTGATGACTATCATACCGTTGGGTATCATTACTTGGGTATTGACCAAGCTATTTAGACAGACATTTGAAAGATTTGCAATTTCTAATATTGTACTTGCATTGAGTTTTGTCATTATTTGGGGGATCTCACTGTGGATGCTTTCTACTGAGTTTGCAAAGGATGTGGCGGAGATTCCTGCTTCATGGTTTGGAATCTTGAATTCACTCTTCATCATTGCATTTGCTCCACTCTTCTCTAAGTGGTGGGAGAGTAAGTACAATCCAAGTGCCAATATGAAATATGCAATTGGGATGCTCTTACTCGGATTGGGAATGGCAGTTGTTGCGATTGGATCAGCAGGTATCACTCCGGGTACAGCAGCTGGTGTGAGTATCTTCTGGTTGGTCTTTGTCTATCTCTTCCATACATTGGGTGAACTTTGTGTCTCTCCAGTTGCTTTATCTTATGTGAGTAAGCTGGTTCCTGGACGAATGATTGCTTTCATGTTTGCGATGTGGTATATCGCCGTTGCTATCGGAATGAAGTTGGCAGGTGTCTTCGGTGAAATGTCAGAAGGGATTGCAGCCACGCATGGTTTGAGTTATTTCTTCTGGATATTGACGGCGATTGCAGTTGGATTTGCGGTCTTCTCTGCTGTGATGAGTGTCGTAGTGAAGAAACTCATGCATGGAGTCCACTAATCAATAAAATAAGATAAACACCCAACCCTATGAAGTACTTAATACTTGTATTGTCAATGCTCTCAGTCACAGGTATGCTGGGACAAGAATCTCTCAATATGGAGAAACTCAGCAATTGGGATCCTGCTGGTTATCCAAGTTACGCTGGATTACAATACAACGATATCTGGGGTTGGACAGCAGATACTGGTGAGGAGTATGCAATTATCGGCAATGCTGACTCTATCATCATCCTCAATGTAACTGAGTGTGCCAATCCACAGCGAGTCTATGGATTCTTTGGCAGTGATGCGACATTCTTCTGGAGAGACTTCAAGACATATGACGACTATGTCTATGCCGTCTGTGATAGTTGCAATGAAGGACTACATATCTTTGACCTTGGAGCCTTGCCTGATGGAGATGTCATACATGTACAGACGACTACAGAGTTCTTCTCTAGGGCACATAACATCTATATCGACGAGTATCAAGAGAGCAATGGTGACACAGTCGCTAAGCTCTATGCTCTAGGAGTCCCAGGAGCCACCGATATGATCGTACTTGACATCTCTACTGACCCCGAAGATCCAAGTCTACTCGCCAATGTCAACTTCAATGATGTCACAGGATCTAACGACAACTACTATGTCCATGACGCCTATATAAGACAGGATACAGCATACTGCAGTCATGGTAGTGACGAATCACTCATCGTGTGGGACATGTCCGATCTTGACAATATCGAAGAGTTGGGTTATATCAATACTGGAGATTACAATCATAGTAGTTGGGTAGATGCATCAGGTGACTATGCTTACTTTGCCGAAGAAGTGCCTCAAGGTCAACCTATGGGTATCATCGACTTAGCGAATCTCGGCAGTCCAACAGACGACATAGAGTTCGTTGGAGACTTTGTAGATCCTATAGAGTCTAGTGGCAGCCCTACTCCTCACAATCCATTCGTCAGAGGTGACTATCTCTATATCTCCTATTATGAAGATGGGACCAAGGTGTACGACATTACAGATAGAGAGGATCCAGTGCTCTTGGCATACTACGACACGTATACGGTCAATAATGGCTCATATAGCGGCACTAATGGCAACTGGGGGACTTATCCATACTTCGAGTCTGGGTGCATAGTCTCTAGTGATGATATCAGTGGCCTCTTCACCCTACAAGTGGATTATGGATTGACTGATACACATACACCGGAAGTAGATATCGACGATGCGACGATCGAATCGGGATGTTACCAAGCGAGTAATCACCTGAGATCAACAGGAGGAGTCTCAGGCGGTAATGATGTCACCCTCAAGGGAAAATTCAGTGTCACTCTCAACGCGGGATTCTGTGTCGAAGCAGGTTCAACTTTTGAAGCGAAGATTGAAGACTTTTGATTATCTCCTTCTATGATTAGCTTATCTCGGCGATAAGATGACAAATAGGTAACAGGAAAGGATGTCACAATCTGATCCAATTGCAAGATTTCACTACTCACGGATACTGAATGATAAGGATAACTACGTTTACTTTCTATGTATACCAAACCTCTATTTTGTTTTCTGCTCCTTACAACGATACTTACGAGTTGTAATAAGTTACCCGCTCCACAGTTTACATTTCCTATAGAGGTTGCATTTGACATCCCGCCAAGTCTCAATACTGTAGAGACACACTTTTTCCTTCTTCCAAATACTCCTACATTCTTAGATCTGTCTCTCAATGGCAATGGTTTCACAGAGGAAGACATTACTTCAATCAGGTCACAGAATGCTCGTTTTTTTGAGTTAAATAGTAATGTGGATCTTAACTTCATACGGAGCATTGTCATCAATGCATATACTGATGATGATGATATTGAGATGTTCTACTTAGAGAATATTCAACTTGGCACTAAGGATGATATCCAGCTCCTCGCTTCTTTGCCTGAGTTGATTGATTTCATGACGCAAGAGTTTGTCAATATTGAAGTTGGATTACGGTTTTATCAGACTCCTCCTGTCAATTTTAGAGCAAAGATTGATATGACATTTTCTGTCTTTACTGAGTAATATCAACGAGAGTGCTCCCTTCTCATTAAGACGGATAATTACACCAAAAATACTACCATTCTATTGTCAATGAGCACCAATCTGCTCCAGCTCATCCTCTAAAGATACTCTACAGGATTGCGATTGAGTTTGAATGAGTAACTAGGTGTACTTAGCCGTATCCTTACAGTGAGTCTTGTGCATACTGTCTCTTATCTCCCCTTTGATTCCAAGTCAGTGCACCATCCATTTTAGCGAAAGCGTCAACAATCATAGACCAAATCAAAACAATAATCAATCAATATCCCTTTACCTCATAAATGGCCACACTACCACGAAAATATTAAGGAAATTATGATACTAACCCAGCACAAGTCATTGCTCTTCACTCTACTCGCCGTCGTAGCAATAGCAGTGATCACTAGCTCGCTTATCAGCAGTGAGATGTATCCCGAAGATATCAATCAATCACCTGACTATCAACGCAAAGCAAGTCAACTCTCCAAAGATTATTGGTATGATGGTACTGCAGAGATCTCGAGCTATAATCTCTCTCAAGCGAGGTATGGAGAGCTACATCAAGGCAACGCTGTACTTGTATATGTCACAGAGCCATTCTCTCCAAGTAGCAATACTAAGGCAGACTCACATGACTCAGCAAATATCCCAGTACTCAAGCTCAATAAGACATCAAAGTTCAATACTGGTATCTATCCATACTCGATGATGAATACAACTCTCTATCCATTTGAGGATAGGGCTCACTCTATGAAGATATCGACTTCAATCCAAGAGTGGTGTGGAATGACCTACGGTGAGATGACTAATACTGGTATGCTCAACTTTGATCTAGACTCATACTTCCAGGGTGAAAGTTATCAGGACAAAGTAATCCCAATGACTCTCTTAGAGGATGATCTGTGGACACTCTTGAGACTCAATCCTGACCTACTCCCTACTGGCGACCACACCATGATCCCATCGATGACCTATCTACAACTCATGCATCAAGAGACTCGTGCATACAGTGTCAATGCCACTCTTGTCAAAGATAAGAATGACTTCTACGTCTACCAGCTCTATTATCCCGAATTAGATCGGACACTTCGCCTACAGTTTGATGTAGAACTGCCACATAGAGTCCAGAGTTGGGAAGAGACATCTGTCGATGGGTATGGTCCAGCCAAAAAGAAATTAACCACAACTGCCACTCTCATCAATACTCTCAAGACTGACTATTGGAATAAGAATAAGACCAAAGACCAAGAGTTAAGGACACAACTTGGCTTGGACTCTTACCACACCAAACCTCAACAAAATTGACATAAAATTGAAGACGATGAGTATCTTAGACTATGATTGACAACAAAAGACTACTCACGACACTCCTCTTATGCATCATACTAGGTTTTGGCTTGACCAGATGCACCAATCCAAGCAGCCAAAAAACCATAACTCCTCAGACAGGTAACTCTACAGCTCCAAGAGCAACGACACAAAAATCCCCGTCTGACATCCTCCCACTCATGGGTGAATGTAAGATCCTCCTCGGTGATGGGAAGAAATCTAATAACCTGATCAATTATCAGGACGAAGACTTCTTCTACACTGTCAATGATGGTAGCGTAGATTGGGTGGTATACAAGTCTCCAAACTCTGGAGTTACTTCCAAGACATCTAGTAATACCAGGACAGAGCTCCATCAGAAGACCGAGTGGGTACCAGAGACTGGAGGGAGACTCACTGGCACATGTAAGGTGATGCACGTCTCGACTACTGGAGATGCAAGAGTGGCAGCCTCCTACTCGGTAGTAATCGGTCAGATCCATAGCGGCGAAGGACATAAGAATGAACCACTCAAGATCTTTTACAAAAAATATCCTGATCATGAGTATGGGTCACTCTTCTGGAACTACGAGATCAATACTGAGGGAGAGGATAATAGTGGGCGATGGGACTACTCTACTGCGATCTGGGGACATGATATGTCCATCATAGGGTCGAGCCCAAATGTCTCCCCCGCAGAACCAACAGAAGGTATCAAACTCGGTGAAGAGATTAGCTATATCGTCAATGTCTATAAAGGAATCATGTATCTGACATTTACAAGTGTAGGTCATCCGACCAAGACATTCACTAAGAATCTTATCAAATCAGACTACACACAAGTCTCAGATATCCCTATCCAGACTCAAAATCTCTTCGTGCCTATCGGACAAGATGGTACAGAACGGCCTGATGCATATGCGGGAGAGTTAAACTACTTCAAGCAAGGCGCTTATAATCAGACTAATGGCAAAGACCCACAAAAAAACATGGTCTGGTGTACAGGTGCAAACGTCTATAACGGAGACATCACCGAGCAATATGCCAATGGATCATACACCGAGGTTTGGTTTAGAGAAGCAACTCTGGGACCAGGCACCCCACCTCAATAGCAAAACAAGGCTTATGCTTTGAGGAACATAATTTGTCACAGTATTGAATACAGACAATAGAGTAGATATCACACATTTCACTCTTTTTTTCTTTAACTTCATCTGTTAATAATTCAAAAAAAACTGTGGATCTATGCCTACGCGTGACATCTCTATACTCAATAAGTTGACCACTCGACTCAAAGGATATGGACCAGCACTCTTTATCATTGGCTATGTCGTAGGTACAGGAAGTGTCACCTCGATGGTCATCTCGGGAGCCAAGTTTGGTCTGAGTCTTTCGTGGGCATTGTTCCTTTCATGTTTTTTTACATACTTTCTCTTGGTTGCTATTAGCAAATTGACCATTGTCACTGGTCAGACACTAATGTATAATTTCAAGTCTGTATTTGGCAGACCAGTCACTCTCTTTATCATCGCCGCTCTACTGATCTCTATCGTGTCATCATGTATCGGTGTGATGGGGGTCGTCGCAGAGGTTACCATGGAGTGGATCTCTGTCAAGACCTCACTGACATACCTCAGTGGACCGATCGTCGCTACGACATTTGTTGTGATATTGATTGGATTGTTCTGGTCGGGTAAGCATGCTAACTTCATCAAAGTCATGAGTGCCTTGGTAGGATTCATGGCGTTGGCATTCCTGATTACAAGTGTGTTAGTTATCAAAGAGTCCAGAGTTGGATTCTTAGATTACTTCCCCCAATTGCCCACTGGAGATAGCACTGGACTTATCATCGCGGGGATGGTAGGCACGACGATGGCTGGAGTCTGCCTTGCCTCTCGCAGTATCTTAGTCCAAGAGCAAGGATGGAGTATCTCAGACCTCCACCAAGAAAACAAAGACTCGATGACCTCAATGATTATGACTTTTGTCATCAGTCTCGCCATCATGATAAGCGCTACAGGCACACTCTACTTCAGTGGCACTACTGTAGACTCAGCGACAGATATGATGCAGGCACTTGGCCCATGGGCTGGAGACTTCGCTTTGACACTCTTCACCCTTGGCATCATCGGTGCTGGGCTCTCATCTATCTTTCCCAATCTTCTACTCTTCCCGTGGTTGATAGCCGACTACTCAGATACACCACGCAATATGAAGAGACCACTATTCAAGGCTATCGTGATAGGTGTCGCATTGTCTGGGTTGATCATCCCTCTCTTTGGCGGCAAGCCAGTCTGGATCTTGATTGCCTCACAGGCATTGAGTCCATTTGTAATGCCACTGATCACCCTATTTCTGATCATACTGATCAATAGAGAAGATCTACTGAAAGACTACAAGGCAGGACTATGGATGAATATCGCCTTAGGAGCAACGCTGATATTTAACATCTACATGCTCTATGTTGCGATTAGAGGGTTCATTGATTTTCTACAGTAGGTTATCACATTGAGTATGACAAATCAGACAATTTATCACTACAACCCATTTTGGCTACGACCACAACACTCCACACAAGACATATGAATACTTCGCTACAATACCTCGCATCCCAACCTCTCAAACAACTCAATAATAGAGTCTGGAGAACATACCAAGGTGGAGCACTTATAGACCGATGGAAGAAGTCATCTTACGAGATAGATACCAACGAACCTGAGCAATGGATCATGTCTACCATCACAGCTCGAGGCAAAGATAGACCCAAAGATGAGGGACTCTCTATGATCGAAACACCTGACGGGACACTTCCGTTAAAAGCGATCATTGATTCTAATCCAGACCTATTCTTAGGGGAAGCGCTTTCGCAAAAATATGGGACAACTGGAGTCCTCATCAAGATGCTCGACTCCATGGAACGACTCACCATCCAAGTCCATCCAGATAAGGAGTACGCAAAGAATATTCTGAAGTCAGAATTTGGAAAAACCGAGTCATGGTATATCCTCAATACAAGAGAGATCGATGGCCAACCAGCAGTCGTCTATATGGGATTTAAGAAGCACGTCACTGCTGATCTCTGGAAAGAATACTTCGAGAGTCAAAACATCGAAGGGATGCTAGATTGTCTCCATCGGATAGTCGTCAGACCAGGAGATGCTTTCATGATCTACGGTGGTGTCCCACATGCTATCGGTGCAGGATGCTTCCTCATGGAAGTACAAGAACCTACAGACTATACCATGCGAGTAGAGAAGATCACTCCTAATGGTCTGGTCATCACACCTGAGGGCATCCATCAAGGTGTCGGAGAGTCCACGATGCTAGAGTGCTTTCACTATGATACATATACAGAACAAGAAGCGCTAGACAAGTGGAAGATTACTCCTCAGGTACTCACAGAGTCAGATGATCATATCCTCAGAGCACTGTTTGACAAGAGACACACAGATTGCTTTGGACTCAGCGAATTGCTCTTAGATGGTACACACGACATCAAATCCAACGGAGCATGCTATACAGTAGTAATCTACTCTGGAGAGGGTACTATCCTCTGTAATGGCAAGCAATATCCATATACCCAAGGAGATGAAATCTTCATCTCGGCAGCCATCCATCTGATTACATTGACATCAGAGAGAGAGTCAAAGATCTTACTCTGTTACCCTCCATCATAGGACTCTAAGTTGCATAATGCACAGATTTACTCCAGGTATACAGTATATCTCATTATATTTAAGAAGTAAAAACAATCCCCACTCAATGCTAAGATCGATCCTTCATATCGGAATACTGCTCTTCTCATCTTCGGTGATCATGGCTGCTACATACTATCTAGACCCTGTCAATGGTAATCTCTCTAATGATGGGTCAGCTGACTCTCCATGGAGTAGTCTGCAAGCTGTAATCGAGAATAATCTGATCGAATCTTATCAATACTTTCCATTGCCATATGATGCATCCAATAATACACTAGAGATCAAAAATGAATCAGCACCGATTACATCGGGTGATACACTGCTGCTCAGAGATGGACTACATGGAAGTATCACTCTGCGGAACTATAATAATCTGGATTACATCACGGTGAAAAATGATGAAGGTCATGACGCTGCAATACTAGAAAACCTCAACGTACAGAGTGGTAAATACTGGAGATTTGAGGGATTAACAATCAGCTCAGAACCTTATGGAAGCTATCTCAATGGGATACTTGTCCACTTCCAATCACATGGGTGGCATGGACCAGTATCACACATTCATATCAGTGACTGTCATGTCTATAGTGCAGAGCTACCATGGACTACTGCATCTGAGTGGCTAGACAATGTGAGTGATGGGATCTTTGTCCGTGGTGACTCCATGACGATCATCAATAATCTTGTAACCAATGTAGATAAGGGAATCTCCGCCCTAGGGGACGACATCAGTGGGATCAATAATACGATTCGCAACTTTTCAGGAGATGGGATGAGAGTATTAGGATCTCAGATACTCTTCGATGGCAACATAATCAGTAACTGCTATGACGTAGATGATAACCATGATGATGGCATCCAATCTTTCACCACTACAGGATTTGTCGTGGACAATAATACTCTTAGAAATAATATCATCATCAACTATGAAGATCCTGAACAACCACTCAGAGGACCACTCCAAGGGATTGGATGCTTTGATGGTTGGTATAACAACTGGGTCATTGAGAATAACCTTATTATCGTTGATCACTGGCATGGCATCTCTCTCTATGGTGCTAATAATTGTAAAATCATTAACAATACTGTACTTGACCCAACACCACAAGTAGAGCCAGGGATGAGTTGGATCAGGATCAACAATCATGATGATGGTTCGCCGAGTATGGACTGCGTAGTCAAGAATAATATCAGCAACCAATACGTAGTCCAAGGAGATGAAAGCAATAATAGTGTCTTGACCACCCTTGAACAATATAGGGATCACTTCGTGGATATTGACAATATAGACTATCACCTCTTACCTGACAGTCCACTCATCGATGCCGGTGATGACTCTGTAGCTCCCATGATGGATAGAGATGGCATCATACGTCCGCAAGGATTGGCCTCTGATATCGGTTGCTATGAATATCAGCAAGCACTGAGTCAGATCAGCACGCTACTCTCCCAGAGACCAACTGTAGTCCTCTACCCTAATCCTACCTCAACAATCCTTAAGATCGACACTCCTGATGAAGTAGTGAGTTGGACAATACTCAATATCTGGGGCAATGAACTACATCATGGTGATCAGAATACAATCGATATCTCAATGTTATCACCTGGCAAGTACCTCCTGAGAGTAGATGGAGTTACACAGATATTTGTCAAATACTGATATACACCCTAACAATCTACTCAAATTGGAGATTTAGATGACTTTCGACTATGCAATGAGTGTAATTTACACTATATTTAATTGTTTCATTGAATCTCTACAGAATCATATTTTGTATTGAGGTTCGATATTACAGATCACAGAGGATGAGTGCTACGAGATGAGTGGGTAAGTCAATCAATGATAATCTAATCTATAACTTGAGCAATATGGAAAATACGACATTTGGAAATCAAAAACTGTTTATTGGACTGGGTGCAGTAGCGATAATCTGTGGGATAGGATTCATCTCTGCCAACTCAGTTGGGATCGGGATCTCTACTCTTGTCGTAGGCGTCTGGCTAGTCCTTGAGAATGTCAAACAACTCCCTACTGAGAGAAGTTAACCATCTCTTGGGTTGAGAGCTCTAGTAGTAATCGCTTGGTGGATCAAAGAGTGATTGTGTAACGAGAGTATCTCAGTGGTCTAGTTCCTCCCTCATTTCAATTTCTTTTTTTGCAAAGTCATGCCTCACAGAGAGTAATTGATTCGCATCACCATGAATCTTACTCAGATCAAGCCAAAAGTTTGCACAAGTCGTCGAATAATAATCTACACTAAAGAATCCCCTCCGCAGACTTACTAGAGTGGAGGACACATACTCAAATCAACACATCGCCATCCATCTCTTGTGGAGCTTCCAATCCTAAGAGCCTGAGGATAGTAGGCGCTACATCTCCGAGTTTGCCAGCTTTGAGATCTGAAGATACTGGATCGTTGGACACATACCAGATCGGCACTAAGTTAGTAGTGTGAGCTGTGTGGGGGCTACCATCTTCGTTGGCAATGATATCTGAGTTACCATGATCAGCAATGACGATGAGGTCATAGCTCTGATCGAGGGCTGCAGTCACTAACTTCTCCATGCACTTATCGATATGCTCGACAGCTGATACGGCTGCTGATAGGATGCCAGTATGACCTACCATATCTGTGTTAGCATAGTTGAGACAGAAGAAGTCTGGTCGATTCTCAGAGATGAGTCTGTCTACGATGGCATCAGTCACTTGATAAGCTGACATTTCAGGTTGAAGGTCATAGGTTGCTACCTTGGGAGAGTCTACGAGTATCCTATCTTCTCTCTCAAATGCTACCTCTCTCCCTCCGTTGAAGAAGAATGTTACGTGAGGATACTTTTCTGTCTCTGCGATTCTGACTTGTGAGAGTCCTGCATCGGCAATGACTTCTCCAAGCGTATTTTTGAGATTTTCTTTGGAGTAGAGTACATGGAGACCTTCGAAGCTACTGTCATAGTTGGTCATCGTTGCGAAGTGCAAGCTAAGTGGTTTCATCGGATAGCCGTCTATTGCATTTTGCGTAAGCACACGAGTAATCTGTCGAGGTCTATCTGCTCTATAGTTAAAGAAGAGTACTGCATCATCAGCACTGATCCGACCGATATCTCCGCTGAGCTTAGCAGGCAAGATGAACTCATCTGTGATCTCATCAGCATAAGACTGTTTGAGGTATTGGGAGAAGTCTTGTACTTCCTCTCCTACACCATTTACGAGCAAGTCATATGCTTTCTCGATTCTTTCCCATCGATTATCTCTATCCATCGCATAGTAGCGACCAATCATAGTCACGAGTGTGGACTTGGTACCAGATATTGCTTTCTGCAAAGTAGTGACATAATCGACTCCACCATGAGGCGAAGTATCTCTACCATCCATGAAGGCATGGATATAGACTTGCTTGACAGCACTTGACTCTAGGACATTGATGAGGGCTATGAGATGATCGAGATGAGAGTGTACACCTCCATCTGAGAGTAGACCCATCAAGTGGATTGGTTTGTCATTTGCAACAGCATAGTCAATCATCTGATTAAGCTGCGTATTCTCCTTGAGAGTATTATCGGCGATGGCCTTATTGATCTTAGCAAGATCTTGGTAGACTACTCTACCTGCTCCAATATTGAGGTGACCTACTTCGGAGTTACCCATCTGACCTGATGGCAGACCTACATCTTGCCCAAAGGTAACAAGCGTACTCTGCGGGTACTGATCTAAAGAATCCATAAATGGAGTCTTAGCTTGATCTATAGCACTCCTTGATGGGTCTGTTGCGATTCCCCATCCATCTAATATAACTAATCCTGTTTTCCTCATCATCTAAATTCTTTCATTGAGATGACGAAGATAGTTAATATGGTCCGTATATGGAGTCTACGATACTTCCCTCTAGAAATTTCTTTGGATCGATCATACTTTGGAAGACTGGACCAGTGTAATCACCACTCAGTAGCATCAAGCCTACTTGTGCCATAGGGCCTGCAGTCGTAGTCTGTATTGCTCTTAATGTCACCCCTCCTACTTTGCTAGGAAGCACAGTATAACTCTTGTTGAGCATCCGTCTACTCCCCTTACTATCGAAGCCATTGACACTCGCATAGACGACTACCTTATCGTTCTCAACTCTAGGGATATCACTCAGCATTTTGTCTTCTAACGCATCGATGACATTGTCTGACTTAAGATTAGCTATAGTCTCTGACACCCAATCGTAGTGTCCGATATACCTGAGAGTCTTATAATCTAAGTCTTTGACTTTACCTGCGAGTGCTGTAGGTAAGTCAGCGGCGCCACCTGATGTAAAGTTATCTTCATAGCGGTCTCCATCTATCACATACTCCTCTCGCTGGGACAGTGAAGGGATCGTGACCTCTTTGTAATCTCTCACGGCATAAGCATCCTTGATATACTCAGTAGCTACACCTATTGGACTCCAGGTAAATGCGTAGTAGTGTGGTGGCTCGACATGCTCAGAGAGAGCTCCCACTTTCATCTGGATCGTCTCGACCTTATCGACAGCATACTGACTACAGAAATCATTGAATAATCGCATCGCAAGGACATTGATAAATCCAGGAGCAAGTCCTGCTTGCAAGACAAATCCTGTCTCTGCACCTTGGGCAATCTCTGTCACCTCTTCTGTCTCTTTGACATACTCTGTAAGATTGACATAGTGACACTTGCAGAGCTTCGCGACCTTAGCGAGTGCTGGAGCAAATGAGCCTGGAAGACAATCTAAGATCAGATCATAGTCAGTAGCCATAGACTCTAGCGGCTGAGTATCACTCATATCGATCACATCTGCAGAGGCTGTCACAGTAGCTGGACTGTGCTTATCGACCAATTCACTAGCACTCTGGCTTGCTTCTTTGAATCTATCTAAAAACAGAAGATGTCCTGAAAACTCCTTAGCATTAGCTAGTATCAAACCAACAGCCTCTCCTATTCCTCCTGACCCTACGATCATTACACGCTTACTCATTCGCTGACTCATTATAGATGTAAGTTAATTTAGATTAAAATATTATTGCAAATGTATTTCTTTTTATAAAATATCATCTTGCATTTGATCAAAATAGACATGTAATTACACTGATGAGCTCTCTATTTAACATCTAACTCTTTGATTTACTTGACATAGTTTGCGCAGTGCTAAAGATTCTTTGCCTATTTTCGGCTTTTTCCGGAAATTAATAGATCAAATGAGAAAGGGAGTAGTCAAGTTCAATAACTCTAACAAACCAGAGTTTTTTAAAGTATTGATCAAGCGAGTGGATAAGCACTTTACTCAACACAATATTTCCAAACAAGGGAATTGGAATATGATAGCGAAGACAATCTTTATGTGCTGTCTATACTTCATCCCTCTCATACTCATGGTCACTCAGACTGTCACCTCTGTGGGTGCCGTGATGGGGATGTGGGTCATCATGGGGTTGGGCATGTCAGGTATCGGTCTATCGGTCATGCATGATGCCAACCACGGATCATACTCCAAAAATCCAAAAATCAATCGACGTGTTGGCTATATCATCAATCTTGTCGGCGGCTATCACATCAATTGGAAGATTCAGCACAATGTCCTTCACCATTCATTCACTAATATTGAAGGACTCGATGATGATATCTCTAAGCATAACATCATGAGATTATCTCCTCATCAGGAGAAAAAAGCAATCTACAAATATCAACTCTATTATGCTCCATTCTTCTATAGCTTACTTTCCATCTATTGGTTCTTGGGTAAAGACATCGAGCAGTTGTTCAAGTATAACAAAGAAAACCTCATCCAAGAGCAAGGATTGACATTCAGACAAGCGGCTATTGAGATTACGATTAGCAAGCTACTCTATGCCAGTTTGTTTCTCGTCTTACCTCTACTCTTTGCAAGTGTCGCTTGGTGGCAAACTCTCTTGGGATTTGTACTGATGCATGCTATCTGTGGTCAGATACTAGCTCTGGTCTTCCAGTGTGCTCATGTCTTAGACGAGACTGACTTCTTCGAGCCAGCAACTGACACGAGCATGGAGAATAGTTGGGCAATACATCAGATGAGGACTACAGCCAACTTTGCCCGTGGAGGCAGAGTCTTCTCATGGTTAATCGGAGGTCTCAATTACCAGATCGAACATCACCTCTTTCCCAATATCTGCCATGTCCACTATCGCGATATCTCTAAGATAGTCAAGCAGACTGCTCAAGAGTACGACGTACCTTATAATGATCACAAGACATTTGGATCAGCTCTTGTGAGCCACTTCACGATGTTGAATAAGCTAGGCGTAGGCACGATCTAGCCAAGCGATGTCTAACTGATCTTAGACTACACACCAGATTTGGTACAATTATTGGTAATTATTAAACAACATATTACATTATTAACAAATATGTACTAATCTATTAGTCTTGCTTAAAATATATTACATTTTTGAGTAATATGTTAGAATTGCTTTATATCTTTGACTCTCATATCCAAATAATCGATTAGTTAGAGTCAATAGTATCATGGCACAAAGAAAGAAGAGAAAAGGAAAAGCTAGAAAAGGTCAGTGGCAAATCAGCCAAATCACTCAAGATGAAAGAGTAATAAAGATAATCGGATTGCTCTTTATGTTTTTTGGTGTATATCTCACCATTGCATTTGTATCATACCTATTTACCTGGCAAGGTGATCAAGATAAGGTCATAAAGCATTCATGGTCCCTTCTCTTCAATGGTGATGTCAGCGTCCAGAACTGGTCAGGTAGGCTCGGTGCCATCTTGTCCAATGGGTTTATGCATTGGGGATTTGGCTTACCGTCACTCCTCTTCGTGTTCTTACTCTTCAAGTTTGGGGTAGTTCTGATTAAGAGACAATCGCTGACTAATTATCTCAAGACATTTACGCAAGTACTTCTCTTCACATGCTTCCTGTCTATCATCTTAGAGTTTGTACTGCACTCGAGTACATTTAGCTGGGGCGGTGCTATGGGTAGTGCTGCATATCTCTGGATGAGTACCTTCATGGGCAAGGTAGGACTTGGATTACTCTTTGTGATGGTTGGGTTATTAACTTTGACATGGGTGATCAATCCTACGATGGAATTTAGTACTGATGGACTCAGGCAAGCATTTGACGACTCTACTAATTCGCAGATTTCATACTTTAAGAGCCTCTCCATCTTCCAAGCAAAAGAGGGCAAAACATCTCAATCAACTCAACGAAAGCGGAAGTCATCTTCGATAGATTCTGACTTTCCTGAGTTTGACGAACCAGTGCAGCATACAGCAGCAGAGTCTAAGTCTCCTCCTATCACCCCGATTGACTTCGGTGAGGGAGATGACTTCTTAGAGTTTGATGTAGAGGCAGCACCTCAGCGCAAAAAGAAACCAACTGGTCCTGCACCAGATCTCGAACTCGAAGTAGAAGAGACCTTGACTAACCAAGAAGCTACTCAATCAACACCACCGTCTCAACCACTGACCTCTACTCACCAGATCGCAGACCAACCGCTAGAAGTGGTAGATCCAACATCTGTCACGGGAGCAGACGGCAGTGAGAAGGTAATGCCAATCCAGCAAGAAAACGTCGATGATCTCGACCCATATGATCCTAAGCTTGATCTCTCAGACTATACATCACCTGGGCTAGACCTCCTCGTAGACTATGAGCAGGACAATGTACAGATAGATAGAGCTGAGCTCCAGGCAAATAAGGAACAAATCGTCAATACTCTCCGTAACTATAAGATCGAAATCACTAAGATCAGGGCTACAATCGGCCCAACAGTGACTCTCTACGAGATCGTACCAGCTCCAGGAGTCAAGATCAGTAAGATCAAAAATCTCGAAGATGACATAGCTCTCAATCTCGCAGCACTTGGTATCCGTATCATAGCTCCGATCCCTGGCAAAGGAACCATCGGTATCGAAGTACCTAATAAGAATAAGCAGACCGTCTCACTCAAGGAAGTACTGAGGTCTGATAAGTTCCAGAATGGCAAGATGGACCTCCCGATCGCATTGGGTAAGACTATCGCTAATGAGGTCTTCGTGGCTGACCTAGCTAAGATGCCTCACCTCCTCATCGCCGGAGCTACAGGACAGGGTAAGTCAGTAGGGATCAATACGATACTCATGTCTCTACTCTATAAGAAGCACCCATCACAGGTCAAGCTCGTATTGATTGACCCTAAGAAGGTAGAGCTCTATCCATATACCAATCTGGAGAAGCACTTCCTAGGATTCTTGCCAGATGCTGATGAGCCTATCATCACTGACACGACTAAGGTGATCCATACTCTCAACTCACTGACGATAGAGATGGATGATAGATATGACCTCCTCAAGAAAGCTAGGTCACGTAACATCAAAGAATACAATGCAAAGTTCACTGCACGTAAGTTGAACCCACAAAATGGACACAGATTCTTACCGTTCATCGTGCTTGTTATCGATGAGTTTGCAGATCTGATCATGACAGCTGGTAAGGAAGTAGAGCTCCCGATCGCTAGGATAGCACAGCTAGCAAGAGCAGTTGGTATCCACATGATTATCGCTACTCAGAGACCGACGACTAATATCATTACAGGTATGATCAAGGCTAACTTCCCCGCAAGGATATCATTCAAAGTGACATCTAATGTCGACTCAAGGACGATCCTAGATGCTAAAGGAGCTGAGCAACTGATCGGTAGAGGTGACATGCTACTTACTGTAGGTAGTGACCTTATCAGACTACAGTGTGCATTCGTAGATACTCCAGAAGTAGAAAAAGTAATTGATCATATCGGTGATCAGCGTGGATATGCAGTGCCATACCACCTACCAGAGTTTAAAGGTGAAGGTGATATCGGTGGTGAAGGTTCTAATCTCAAATGGTCTGACCTAGACGATCACTTCGAAGATGCCGCAAGACTGATCGTAGCTGCTCAGAGTGGATCTACATCATTGATACAGAGAAAAATGTCATTGGGTTACAATAGAGCTGGTCGTATCATGGATCAGTTAGAGAGTTGTAACATCGTAGGACCGTCTAATGGAAGTAAGCCCCGAGAGGTCTACTTCATGACTGAGATGGAACTCTTAGATCATCTAGATAGATTGAAAAACGCATAAGCCGCAGTGGCAATAGCAGGCTAGCATTGACTAGTGAGTCGCTACTCACTAGTCTGTGCGATGGTATGATAGAGATGGTTGTTGATACACCCCACTATTTATCAGATAGAGAGCAGTGAGCTACTTCCCTCTCTCGAGAGTTACTTCACTCTACTGAGTCTTGCTTATTACCATATGCCACGAAATATGGATTGCGGAGATTCTCCTTATTATATCTCAGAGGTGATTTTGTCTCATGGTCGATGACACTTCCTCCGGCTTCTTCGAGTACGATCTGTGCAGCACCGGTATCCCACTCCATCGTCGGCGCCAATCTTGGATACAGATGTGCCCCACCCTCAGCAAGTACGAGGAACTTGAGAGAGCTCCCCTTAGCAACAGTCTCAGGACGATCAAGTGCATCGAGAAATGCTTGAGTCTCATCATTGAGGTGTGATCGAGAGCAGACGACTCCAAGTTGTGCATCACTCATGGTAAATGTTTTTGCTTGGAGCTTAGTCTTGACACCATTCTCTTCCTTATAGCTGCCATGCCCTTTGATCGCATAGTATAGGACTTCTCCCACTGGCTTGTAGACAAATCCCATAATACTCTCTCCATTACTAACGAGTGCAATATTGACAGTAAACTCTCCATTTCGCTTGATGAATTCTTTGGTCCCATCGACAGGATCGACTAACCAACTCTCAGTGTAAGTCTTACGAGTCTCATATGACAATTCCTTATTCTCCTCTGAGACGATAGGGATATGCGGTGTCATCTCCTCTAGACCCTTACAGATGATAGCATTAGCTTGCTTATCGGCTTGAGTCAGTGGAGAGTCATCTCCCTTCATCTCTATACCAAAACTAGACTCATCAGCATAGATGTTCATAATAGCAACACCAGCCTCTCTACAGAGTGCTGACAGTCTAGGTATATAAGATTGGAGGTCTTGAGTAGTCATACTTTCTAAGGTTTATTGTGAATTTATAGTAGAGTTCGTATTGGTATTGATCTAAAAATCATCTTCGGCACAAATGTACCACATTGCAAAGAATATGATTAACAGCCTGCTATGTATTAATTAATTTAACAATATTAGACTTTCAACAAAATTATTACTAACTATAGTCTCGAAATACAGAATTATTCATTAGATTTAAGTTATTATAGTCATAGGGTGTCTGTAATTTCGTTGCCTTGTCGAATACCGTTCGACAAGGTTTTTTTGTTTTATACTACTACCCTATGGAAGAGATTGCCGTAGAGATAGGTATTCCCCATCGCCACTAACACCCTGCTTGTTCTTCACTCTTATTTATTTTTTTTGAATCTATCATGGCAATGTCAGGCCGACATCCCGGAGGGAGTATACTTTGACGCATGCTCGTCTCACAATATCTATTGAATGCTAATAGCTGCAAGATGTGATCTTTCTAGGACTTCTTGACATACTTGGTCAAGATGACGATGTGTTGGCCATCTACCTTCCCTTCGATGTGATCGGCATTGTCATGGACGAGTCTGATTCGCCTTACTGCAGTACCACGTTTGGCTGTAAAGCCAGCTCCCTTCACATTGAGGTCTTGGATCAGGGTAACGCTATCGCCATTAGCTAGGACGTTGCCATTACTATCCTTGTGGACTATCGATGTGAGTACGTCATCAGCCCACTCTTGGTCTTCCTCTGTAAGGTAGAGCATACCCATCAAATCCTGAGCCCATCCGTGCTCACTGAGTTGCTTGAGGAGTCTGTAACTCACGACTTTGACAGCTGTGACTTCTGACCAGATACTTTCATTGAGACATCTCAGGTGGTTAGCATCGAGTGTACCATTTACACAAGTGAGACAAGTATCACAAAGTGCCACTTGCTCGTCAAGAGAGTCTCCCTTGCGAGGTGGCACGATATAAGTCTCTAAGTGTGCCGCTGTAGCGCAAAGTTCACACGTGGAATTACAACGATCTTTGAGGTATGATGAGATTGGCATTAATTGAAAAATTTGCAGTTAGCAAGAATAAAATCCTTCTTACTAACTGCAAATGTAAGTGTAAAATATGGAGTGATACTGCATCTCGATTCAGAGAGATCAAATATTTGCTATCACTCTATGCTAGTTTGACATTAGTGAACCACCACTCTTTCACTCCACACACTGCCATCTTGAAATGTCAATACCAGATGATAGATACCACTCAAATAATCAGCTTGTATGGTGTTGTGATTGGTAAGAGACCCACTCTCCACTCTCTGTCCGTCTAATCGATATATGGCATAGCTTGATAGCTCACCAGAGGTCTCTATGGTAATTAATCCATTTGTAGGATTGGGATAGATGTGAGTATCTTCATCATTGAACTCTAGGGTATTAGTGATATCTGAAAAATCTAGAGTATAGACTCTATCTTCTAAGCAGTAAAATTTCTCATCGAAGTCCATAACCATGATATCTGTGATTTTGATCTGAGTCGTACTGACATTGATCCCACCTTTCTGAGCTAGTCTGAAGAGAGTGGAGTAATCTGTGATTGGGGTGTTATCATTGCTACTTCTCGAAGCAGCATATACTTCTCTTCCAGTCTCACCTGTGTGGTACATCCACACACTTGAATCAAAGATATTGAAACCCAGCACTGAAAATTCTCCCAATCCAGTTGAAAAGATCTCTCTATCATACTCAATCGTACAAGTCAAAGAATAAATATCAGAAAATCCTTCAACAGAAATATTACAGAATGAAAGAGCATCAGCACTACTAAGTATCTCTGTCGGCAGACTTAGTTCAATGTGTCCATCGCCTCCATATGGGGCACAGAGAAAATCTATTGGATCAATGTCTATTCCTTTTTTGCTATAGTTTTTCTGCACAACTTCTAGGTCTTTAGATGTTATCTCTCCATCACCATTACAGTCTACATGCTTGTAATTGGTGCCTGTCGCAAAAGAATGCGTACGATCCTCTCCGAAGAATCCATTCCACACATCTGAGATAAATGACCTTGGTGACTCTAACAGATTATCAATTACTATAGCCTTAGTACCAAGCATATAATCTCTGACATTGACCTCTTCATCATTATTAATATCTCCAGGATAGATACAGTCTAGATCTTGACAGATAGCAAGTGATGTACAATCAGACTGGTACCCACTTTCGTAAAATTGACCTACTTGATTTAATCTATCGATACCAAAGTCGATAATTTCTAGATGGTCAAGATCTTGAGATTGAGTAAACGTATTTACCAGATCAAACACGATCTTCCCACCTGAAGATAGACTAGAAACATATTGCGAACTGAGTGCTCTATAGTCCGAGGAAGTCGTGTGCCATCCATTCTCATCATTTGGGTGATCAGAATACATATACGATGTAGTTGGCAATGCCGGATTTGTAGGATTGTAACCATCACCTGACATTGTAATAGGTGTCCCATCTGACCACTTCCCTTGGAGTAGATTAGCCAATTGATTAATATTATTCAATTCAAATGCATTAGCTAAATTTGAATTTGCCCTACCATACACCATGCAACTTTTTAGCTCATTGCCCAACACCTTGCAGCCATTAAACACTCTGTCCTCATATGTCCTAGCACCGGTAGTACAGATATTGCCCGCATCTCCATCTAGATTGTCACTATTATAGACATACATGATATCATCATCTGGACTACATGCCATCTTATCATCTTCACCACATCCAAGATCATAGTCCATCCAATGCCCAAAGTAAATGTCTGAATAATTTCTGGCTGATCGATTATAGATAATATGCTTTTGGAAGACTGATTGGTTTACAGCATTATTGTCAGTACAGTAGAATGCATAAAGCACTGTATGTAGCTCTATACCAGCACTACTTTCGCCACCATAATCATTGGAGATATGGTAAAGCAGCTGGTCAGGAACCACAGCACCGTTATTTCCCTCGATAATGGGATGGTCACCTTCAGTTGGTGAATAGACTCCATCTCCATTCTGATCGAAGAATGGCGCTGACGATTGATCATCCAACATCCCCGAGTAGTACTGATTGCCTCTTGCTGGCCACTCCAAGATATCCTTGGAAATTTCAGAATCCAAAATCCCATCGCTAAGGTCTGCCAATAAACCCTCAATCTCAAATCGGTATACACTAAATACTCTACCAATAGCAAGCGGATCTCCCACAAATGGTTGTCCTGTAGACTGATCTAACATTCCCGGAGTTTTTCCGATTGCATTGACATTGTTACTGTAAGTAGCAACTGATCCATAAGGATTCAATGCGTCATCATACATACACATCCAGATGTTTCCTGCAAATATTGCATTAGCTCCATTCCCTTCAGAGGTATATGGGACTTTATAGACACTGCTTGAACTACCATCCCAGAAGAGTCCTCCATCTTCATTTAATGTCGTAAAGACTTCATTGACATTGAGGAATTTGGATTCACCACTTTGACAGTAAATAATGCTCAAAGGTAAAATAAGAGTTGCGAGAGTAATGTAATGTTTCATCATGATACTATTGTTTTGATTCAATATTACAATGATGAGTTGATCACACAACCTCAGTCATGAATCGTTTTTATTGGGTAATACTTCTATCCATATGTATTCAAATTGACATCAAGAGTTAATTACTCGAGTCTAACGGACATTTGCCTTACATGGTTAGCTTATAATCCCAAAGTGGAGATTTTACAATAAGTGTAAACATTGCAGTCATCCAATTAGAATGATCATACTTGGATATAAAGAGATGAGGAGTTAACTCTTAATCTCTCGCAGAGATAAAAATATCGACATGCACTCCTCTATGTTACCAGTGACTAAGCCTTCAATAGATATCGAGTAAAAACTCCCAAGAGACCAAAGACAATCAAATACGCCATGATGATTAATATCAAACTGGCATCAAGTGATGATGCGACGAATGGCAGAGTCGTCACTATCGATAAGCAGTAGCCAATCCCCAGAGTCTGCCACTTAGACCAACCCATCTTCTGTAGTCGTAATGCAAGGTGATCAGGACTGCCATGCCACCACTTAAGCCCCTTACTCTTCCTGATGATAATCAAAAAGAACAATTCGTAGAGCGGTAACAATGAAACAAATACGAACGGTAAGAAGGATAACAATGGTAAGTCTCCAAATCCGATTGACGTCAACTGAAAGTATGCAATGCTAAAGCCCAATAAGTGACTCCCCGAATCTCCGAGATAGATAGAAGCATTGGGTCGATTAAAGAAGAGAAAGCCCAGAATCGATGCTGCAAGGATCAATGCACTCAATGGTAGTTGAATGAATCCTCCCATGATAATCAATCCGATCATCCCTACACCTGCCGCTAATCCATCACAGACGTCTATCAGATTATATGCATTGACCAGAATCAATATCCAAAACCCTGAGATTAAATAATCAAGAATATCACTCCCCGTAAACTCAAAATGCAATCCGAGACCGACAACTCCATATGCTACTCCTAACTGAAGAATAAACTTATGGAGTGGTTTGAATTCTATCGCATCATCCACCAGTCCTAAGACCATGAAGAGTCCTGCTCCAAGTAGGTAACAGACATCAACTGATGCTATGGAATCTAGGATAAAATGTGAAAGAAGAAATGATAAAAAAACAGCCAATCCGCCTAGGTAAGCAACGGACTCTGTATGCTGTACTACGATCTTGTTCGGCTTATTGACAAAGTGAATCTTCCGTGCTAACCATCTACAGAAACCTGTCAGTATGATACCAATCCCAATCGTTACTCCTAGTGTGACAATGTATACGTTCATTCTATCTATTAATGGCAAGAGGCACTCTATCCGAGTATGCTCTTAGCAGATTACATGCGGACTTTTATGACTTTTCTTGTGACATGGCCCATTGGAATCCATCGTTCATCACTTGAGCCATACTGCTATACTCCCACTGTCCATATCTACCTAGCAGTGATACATTATGAGAAGCGTAATAGTCCTTAAGTGCTTGGACGGCAACCTTACTATCATTGGTAAATACTACATACGCTGGACTGACTACCAGCATATTCTGATCAACAATCGTACAATCTTCTGGAATTGCGTCTACCTGTTCGAGGTCTGCTACCACTCTCTCATAGATTGCTTCTTCAGTCTGCATTGGCCACTCAGACGGCTCTGTGATTTCGACCAGTAGTCCCCATCCATCTGGAGGAGAAAGTAGTGGATCAAAGTTATGTAGATAAACCAATCGAGTAAATACTATTGATTCTTCTCCATAGTATCTCCAATGACCCTTTCCTTGAGGTCTTGGTCCTTTGATGCTAATCATGACACTGATCACTCTATTTGCCTTGAGCAACTTACCCATATCTCTATACTGTTGTGGCAGATCTGAAGTGATTTGTATGAGTGTCGGCAACGGGATCGTGCTGAGCAGGCTTTGATCATAGTGATATATCTGCTCACCATCTGGTGTATTGCAGACTACTG
The DNA here is from genome assembly GCA_938001865.1 of uncultured Saprospiraceae bacterium. Taxonomy (GTDB): domain Bacteria; phylum Bacteroidota; class Bacteroidia; order Chitinophagales; family Saprospiraceae; genus JAHDHH01. The sequence continues at coordinate 52,166 of CALLAW010000007.1, forward strand.
TTTGGTCTTTAAGCGAAAGTGATATTACCTCGTGTTCTAAGTCGACAGTATCCACCTTATCACCAAGAGTCTTGGCCAGTACTTCCATCCCTCTGATTGGAGAGTCAGCAGGTGGTCTCGGGTACCATCCATTAGAGTTGTATGGGATAAATGTTGTATTCTCTGCCACTGATCCTTCAATGACCTGTTCGAGATCGGGATGATCAATATTCCATTGAAAGCCTGATGGTGCCAAGTCCTTCAATGGTCTCTTCCATACCTTACGGTTGTAAGGATACATAAACAGGTCACAAAAATATCGACCAAAGGAGAACTCGAGCATCTCTTCGAAGTTATTTGGTTCCAACTTTGGTGTTCGATCGATTGCTAACTTTAGATCTGCTATAGTGGCCTCTATTGCCTCTAGACTCTGACCTTTGAGATTCATCTGGAGTGGATAGCGTGATGTGCCCTCTCTAGTCTCTACCCAGGCCTCAGGGTCTATAGGATGGATATCAGTACCTAAGAGATCTAGGATCGTATCCTGTATCGGAAAACTCTGAAAGTGCAATAAGTGAAGAACGTGGTCAAACCAATAACCGTTAAAGTTAATAGTCTTCACCAATCCTCCTACTCGATTCTCTCTCTCCAGCACTCTGGCCCTAGACTGCAGATGATAGCCTGCCGATAATCCTGCTAGCCCTGCGCCTAAGATTATGCTCTCTGTAGATTCCAATCTTTGGTATTTTCTTCTTGTATACTTTTTGTAATGATTTCTTGAATCATATCCTGTATCGTTGGCCATTCTCTTTCACCGATTAGAGCCTTCATCTTTGTCGTATCGGGTCTCCTATGCATGACATCTTGCTTTCCTGGGAATACCGTATCATAGCGCTTGTACTCGATCTTACTCTGTGTATCCACTTTATCCAAGATAAGATTTGCTACAGTATTGATCGCTGTCATCTGATCTGATCCCACATTGATAACATTATTACCTCTCTGCCATGCTGAAGGATTGGTAATGAGTTGATCAAGGACTTCGCAGAATGTTTGTATATAAGTAAATGATCGAGTCTGGTTGCCATCGCCATAAACTGTAAGGTCTTTTCCCTCTAATGCCAATTTGATGAACTTTGGTACCACCATACCATATGTAGATGACTGTCCATAACCTATGACATTGAATGGACGTACGATCTGTACCTGCTTACCCACTGCCATCGCAGCTAATCCCTCTTGCTCTAATGCCCACTTCCCTGATGCATAACCTAACTTACCAGCATCATAGTCTAGTGCTGCCTGCTGACTGATCGCCTGGGCCTCTTGAGATCGTTGGTCTTTGGTCAATCCGTAGACTGCCGATGACGAAAACAAGACAACTGGCGTAGACATGTCCGAAAGTTCTAAGATATTACGAGTCCCATACTTAGAGACATTATAGGACTGTATTGGCTCCTCCACTACGAGCTCCATACCTACTAAGCTTGCCATGTGGATGATAAGGTCTTGATCCATACAGACCTGTCTGACAAGTTCCTTATCCAGTGTGGATCCATTGACCAGTCTGACATTCGGACCGATTGGAAGTCCTTCGATACTGCCTGTCGAGAGATCATCTAATATCGTGATGGTATTATCTCTAGCAGCGAGGTAATTGACAAGGTGTGTACCGATGAATCCACATCCACCTGTCATGAGTATTTTTTGCCTATTTAAGTCTTTCATATCAGCTGGTTTGTTTTGTATGATCAAGGGGTAGAATTGAAAGATGATATCTCACTCAATTTCATCTTAATGACAATATTTACTGGCAAGTACCCCTACACATAATTGGTTATTTTATATATGTTTTTTCTTGACGTTTTAGAGTAGACGCTGGTTAGGTTGTTAGGTGATCTAGAGTTACGATCGATTGAGTACTTACGAATAGGCGGCTATGTAATAGCATTAATATAGATGTCGCTTATTTCGTCGTAATTATGTCGTTTATTTCAACTATATTTACACCAGTGTAGAGATCTTCCCAACTTATAACCGTAATCCGACTATGTATAACCGTGCCATCGTCCATATGGATCTTGACTCCTTCTTCGTCTCAGTAGAGTGCCTTAAGAACTCTGCCCTACTCGGCAAGCCTCTACTGATCGGAGGTACGAGTCAGCGTGGTGTAGTTGCATCCTGCAGTTATGAGGCTCGACGGTTTGGGGTACACTCTGCGATGCCTATGAAGCTAGCACTCCGTCTCTGTCCTGATGCGATCGTACTCCGCGGTGATATGGACTCATACTCCAAGTACTCAAGCCTGGTCACTGATGTCATTGCTGAGGATGCTCCTCTGTATGAGAAAGCCTCTATCGACGAGTTCTATCTAGATATCAGTGGTATGGATCGCTACTTTGGATGCTATCAATGGTCTACTGAGCTCAGGCAGAAGATTATCTCAGAGACAGGGCTACCTATCTCGTTTGGGCTGTCAATCAATAAGCTAGTCTCCAAGGTCGGCACTGGCGAAGCCAAACCCAATGGTGCCCTCAAAATCGATAACGGTACCGAGAAGGCTTTCCTCTCACCACTGTCCGTAAAGAAGATACCGGGTGTCGGACCTAAGCTCTACAAGAAACTCTCATTCATGGGTGTACGTAAGATAGAGACACTGAGTCAGATCCCTGTGAGTTTACTCCAAAACGAATTTGGCAAGTCAGGTAAGCGGCTCTGGGAGAAAGCGAATGGAATAGATAAGACACCAGTCACTCCATACATCGAGCAGAAATCTATGTCTAAGGAACGAACATTCACAGAAGATACTCTCAACGTACAGTACATCCGTAGTCTCGTGACAAAGCTCTGCGACGACCTCGCCTTCGAACTGCGAAACAAGAAGCGACTGACATCTTGTGTCACCATTAAGATAAGATATGCTGACTTCAATACGTATACCAAGCAACGTCGCATCTCATATACGGCTAATGATACGATACTCACTAAGCAAGCACTCGAGCTCTTCGACAAAGTCTACCAACGACGCCAACTTATCAGACTCATCGGTATCAAGTTCAGTGGATTAGTGTCAGGGAGTTATCAGATCGACCTCTTCGACGATACAGCTAAGCAGATCAGCCTTCTCAAGGAAAAAGATTGGATTCGTAATCGATTTGGGGTGGATAAGATCATGCGAGGAAGTAGTGTAGGGTAATCCAGTAATATAGGTATCAGAGGAGACACTGACCAAGGCAAATAATAAACTTTACCCGCAGCAGACAAGGTCTGAAAAAAATATATATCCCCTAAGAGACTAATAGACTAACTCCTAAGACATTTGTAATTATTATAGCTGGCTTTATGGAAGTAATCCATGAAAAAAAGGGAGTGCAATTTTCTTATTCATTGCAGCCCGTCTAGCCTAACTTACTCCTAGCCTACTCCTCTAACCAATCCATCATAAATACATAGGTCAATAGATCGAAAACACTCCATTGAGAAAGACTCACATCTTACCAATTCTAGGCTGACATCAAACAGCTATCCCTACAGGACTATCATACTCAAAAATGCGAATCAGAACAGACTTGCAGGTCAACCTCAAAAGAGATTCCCCAAATATGGTATAGTATCTCTCATGTGGTTCAAAATCAATAAGATCTATAAGATAAGAAACACCACCTAGATTAGTCGTGGTATAGCTCTATCATCTAAGAAAACCACTACCAAATATCAATCTATAGAAGAAGTAATATAGAGTTACCTCGAAGGGTTAATAACAAAAAAAAAGAGGTTGCTAGGACAAGCCTAACAACCTCTAATTTATTTATAGCGTAGTTTCTTATGCGTTCATAAGAATCTCTTGCTTACTTGATTACTGTAATCTTAGCTACATTGACTTCTTCATCAATTGTAGTCCTTACGAAGTATGTACCTGGCGTCATGTATGTACAGTCGATTGAGATTAAGTCAGATGACTCTGTTCTTGTCTCAACAACTCTTCCACTTTCGTCAAATATCGCTACTTGTACATCTTGGTTGTTGTAGTTGTCAATTTCAACTTTTACAACCTCCACTACTGGGTTAGGATAGACGCTTACTGATATTGGGTTAGCTGATTCTGCAACTTCGATTGCAACAATATCGCTATAGTCAGACTTACCGTCAAGACCGACAACCTTCAATCTATAGTAGTGTACTCCTGCTGCAAGATCTTCATCTTGTACATTGTACTCTGCATCATTGTAACCAAGAGCATCAAAGTTCACCATTTCTGTAAAGACTGCAGTATTAAATGCCTTCTCTAAGATGTAGTAATCAATGTTATCTTCATTACTAGATACCCACATAAGGTCAGCGTAGTTCTCATCTTCGATGTATTCTACTCTGAATGTCGTATTCTCAAGAGCTAAGATCTGTACATATCCCGCATCAAATGAGAGCTTAATATCACCTGCACTTACTGTAAACGTATCAGTTCTACCACCTGAACCTTGAAGGACATCACTATCCATATTATCATCACCCTGATCAGGTGCAACAACAGTGAATCCAGCTGGTGTAATAAACTGTAAGAAGTATACTTCATCACCTTGAGTAGGTCTCACATTGTTGAAGCAGTACTCACCGTTTGCATCAGTTACCGTTGATCCAACCTCTGTAGGAATAGGATTAGATCCATCTTGTAAGAATAATGTCACTGATACTCCCTCAAATGGTATATCATTATCATCCTGTAAGCTAGAATCAAGACCGTCAGTATCAATCCATACGAAGTTACCAACCTTAGCACCTGTAACAACTCCTGCATCCCATGTCAAGTCAGATTGACCTTCACTCAATGTAATCGTCATAGTCGTATTAGGTCCATTCGTACCATCGTTGTCATTATCAACTGAGTCATTCATTCCTTCATTGCTCAATGCATTGCTAAATCCAGCTGGATATTGGAACTCTAGGAAGTAATCACCCGCTAACAATCCTGTGAATAAGTAGCATCCTACTGAATCCGTAGTCATCAAACCAAGTAGATCTCGAGTATCTGCATCGTAAAGGTATACAAGTGTATTTGGCAATCCTGCCTCACCTGGATCTTGTGATCCGTTAGCATTCTCATCAATCCATACTTTGTTACCAAGTTCTGCACATCCTTCAAGTACTGTTAAGTTCAGGATAAGATCACCACAACCTTCACCTTCGACTTCATAACTACCAGTCTCAGTATAAGTATTTCCATTCCAGAAATAACTCTCACCTGGACAGATCGTATCAGTAGTAATTGAAGGTTCTCCGTTACCAGCTACTAAGTTCAATACTCTTAACTGACATCCTGCTGATGCTGATTCTGTTAATGTCTCCACAATCGGCTCGAAGTATGTGACACCATTTACAGGCCATGTGTAAGAATCTCCTTCACAAAGCACTACAAAGTCCGTCAACGTAATTCCAAGAGGTAATACCGTCAAGTTCAATACGCTATCTGGATCACAAACATCAGATGCCATCTTGAAGTACGTACCTGGTATTGTGTAGATCTCACCACACCAGAGGTAACCATCCTCAACACATATCTCTGCATCAGTGATATCATCTGCTGGCTTAGGTGTAACTGTAAGATTCAACTGTGCTGGTGTACAATCATCTTCTAATGTAGCATCTACTACTATAGACTCTGTATAAGTTACACCGTTAACAGCCCATGTATACTCTTGGCCTTCACAGATTGTTTCCTCAGTAAGGACAGTAGCAGGTTCAACACCTTCTACATCCCACTCACAAGTTGTGATATTCCAAGTAGCAGTTTCATAACACTCTAACTCGATTTCTGGCTGAGCTATGACACTCAAGACTAAAATCTGATCAGCAGCAATACATCCGCTGTTGAGCACCTCGTAAGTACCCGCATCAGTATATGTCTCTCCATTCGCAACCCATGTATAAGAGTCAGTTGCACAGATTGTAACAGATTCAACTTCTGCTGCTGGCTTCTGTGTCACTGTCAAGTTCAATACTTCGTCAGCTACACATCCTGCATTCTCTACTGTATAGATTCCTGATTCTGTATACTCAGTACCATTCCATACATATGGTAGGTCCTCACTACATACTGTATCTACTGTCACTTCATCAGCTGGCTTAGGCGTAACTGTCAAGTTCAATACTTCGTCAGCTACACATCCTGCGTTCTCTACCGTGAAGATTCCTGATGCCGTGTACTCAGTTCCATTCCATACATATGGTAACTCATCGCTACATACTGTATCTACTGTTACTTCATCCGCTGGCTTAGGCGTAACTGTCAAGTTCAATACTTGATCCGCTGCACATCCTGCACTCTCTACTGTATAGACTCCAGTTGCTGTGTATTGATCTCCATTCCATACATATGGTAGCTCATCGCTACATACTGTATCTACTGTTACCTCATCAGCTGGCTTAGGCGTCACTGTCAAGTTCAATACTTGATCCGCTGCACATCCATCATTCTCTACTGTGTAGATTCCTGATGCCGTGTACTCAGTTCCATTCCATACATATGGTAACTCATCGCTACATACTGTATCTAATGTTACCTCATCTGCTGGCTTAGGTGTCACTGTCAAGTTCAATACTTGATCCGCTGTACATCCTGCACTCTCTACTGTATAGACTCCAGTTGCTGTGTATTGATCTCCATTCCATACGTATGGTAACTCATCGCTACATACTGTATCTACTGTTACCTCATCAGCTGGCTTAGGCGTAACTGTCAAGTTCAATACTTGATCCGCTGCACATCCATCATTCTCTACTGTGTAGATTCCTGATGCCGTGTACTCAGTTCCATTCCATACATATGGTAACTCATCGCTACATACTGTATCTACTGTTACCTCATCAGCTGGCTTAGGCGTCACTGTCAAGTTCAATACTTCGTCAGCTACACATCCATCATTCTCTACTGTGTAGATTCCTGATGCTGTATACTCAGTTCCATTCCATACATATGGTAGCTCATCGCTACATACTGTATCTACTGTTACTTCATCTGCTGGCTTAGGTGTCACTGTCAAGTTCAATACTTCGTCAGCTACACATCCTGCGTTCTCTACCGTGAAGATTCCTGATGCTGTATACTCAGTTCCATTCCATACATATGGTAGGTCCTCACTACATACTGTATCTACTGTTACCTCATCAGCTGGCTTAGGTGTCACTGTCAAGTTCAATACTTCGTCAGCTACACATCCATCATTCTCTACTGTGTAGATTCCTGATGCTGTGTACTCAGTTCCATTCCATACATATGGTAACTCATCGCTACATACTGTATCTAATGTTACCTCATCAGCTGGCTTAGGCGTAACTGTCAAGTTCAATACTTCGTCAGCTACACATCCTGCGTTCTCTACCGTGAAGATTCCTGATGCTGTATACTCAGTACCATTCCATACATATGGTAGCTCATCGCTACATATTGTATCTACTGTTACCTCATCAGCTGGCTTAGGCGTCACTGTCAAGTTCAATACTTCGTCAGCTACACATCCGTCATTCTCTACTGTGTAGATTCCTGATGCTGTGTACTCAGTTCCATTCCATACATATGGTAGCTCATCGCTACATACTGTATCTACTGTTACCTCATCAACTGGCTTCTGAATCACTGTCAAGTTCAATACTTCGTCAGCTACACATCCTGCGTTCTCTACTGTGTAGACTCCTGATGCCGTGTACTCAGTTCCATTCCATACATATGGTAGCTCATCGCTACATACTGTATCTACTGTTACTTCATCAGCTGGTTTAGGTGTCACTGTCAAGTTCAATACTTCGTCAGCTGCACATCCATCATTCTCTACTGTGTAGATTCCTGATGCCGTGTACTCAGTTCCATTCCATACGTATGGCAACTCATCGCTACATACTGTATCTACTGTTACTGCGTCTGCTGGCTTCTGAATCACTGTCAAGTTCAATACTTCGTCAGCTACACATCCTGCGTTCTCTACCGTGAAGATTCCTGATGCTGTATACTCAGTACCATTCCATACATATGGTAGCTCATCGCTACATACTGTATCTACTGTTACCTCATCAGCTGGCTTAGGCGTAACTGTCAAGTTCAATACTTCGTCAGCTGCACATCCATCATTCTCTACTGTATAGACTCCAGTTGCTGTGTACTCAGTACCATTCCATACATATGGTAGCTCATCGCTACATACTGTATCTACTGTTACCTCATCAGCTGGCTTAGGCGTAACTGTTAAGTTCAATACTTCGTCAGCTACACATCCGTCATTCTCTACTGTATAGATTCCTGATGCCGTGTACTCAATACCATTCCATACATATGGTAGCTCATCGCTACATACTGTATCTAATGTTACCTCATCAGCTGGCTTAGGCGTAACTGTCAAGTTCAATACTTCGTCAGCTGCACATCCATCATTCTCTACTGTGTAGATTCCTGATGCCGTGTACTCAGTTCCATTCCATACGTATGGTAACTCATCGCTACATACTGTATCTACTGTTACTGCGTCTGCTGGCTTCTGAATCACTGTCAAGTTCAATACTTGATCAGCTGCACATCCTGCACTCTCTACTGTATAGACTCCAGTTGCTGTGTATTGATCTCCATTCCATACGTATGGTAGCTCATCGCTACATACTGTATCTACTGTTACCTCATCAGCTGGCTTAGGCGTCACTGTCAAGTTCAATACTTCGTCAGCTACACATCCGTCATTCTCTACTGTATAGATTCCTGATGCCGTGTACTCAGTTCCATTCCATACATATGGTAACTCATCGCTACATACTGTATCTACTGTTACTTCATCCGCTGGCTTAGGTGTCACTGTCAAGTTCAATACTTGATTAGCTGTACATCCATCATTCTCTACTGTGTAGATTCCTGATGCTGTGTACTCAGTACCATTCCATACATATGGTAGCTCATCGCTACATACTGTATCTAATGTTACCTCATCCGCTGGCTTAGGGATTACTGTCAATACTAGGATATCATTCGCTGTACATCCGTCATTGTTTACTTCATATGTGCCCGATACAGTGTACTCTACATTGTTCGCTGCCCATACATAGCTCTCACCTGAACATATCTCCGCTACTGTCTCTGAATCCGCTGGCTTAGGGATTACTGTTAACACTAGGATATCATTCGCTGTACATCCGTCATTGATTACTTCATATGTGCCCGATACAGTGTACTCTACATTGTTCGCTGCCCATACATAGCTCTCACCTGAACATATCTCCACTACTGTCTCTGAATCCGCTGGCTTAGGGATTACTGTCAACACTAGAGTAGCATCGTAAGGACATCCTATGTCAGTTGTTTGTGCTACTACAAACGTTTCAGTAATATTTGCCTCAGTATTATTTGTGAATGAATACGTTTGACCATTCACATCCCATGTAAATTCTTCATCTGAACAAAGAGTAACTTCGAGAAGTGTATCCTCTACATCATTACAAGTGTAAAGACCGAAATCAACTGTATTGTCAATATTCTCATCACTCAATGTTGAAGCTAATCCAGCATCGCCTGTAGGCTCACCGCCTGCAGTCAATATGATAACTGGTGAAGTAATAAGTCCATCAGTAAGTCCATCACCATCAGTATCAAGCTGAGCACCGTTATCATCACCATCTTCTTGGTTATCTGCACCATCTGTTGGCACTGAAGATATTGAGAAGCTTGCTGGTGGTGTAAACTGAACAGTATAAGCACCTTGCTGTAAACCGTCAAATAAATACTCACCTGTAACAGGATCAGTCGTAGTAGTCGCTACAACTATACCATTTGCATCAACTAACTGAACTACAACAGTTTTACCAAGGGCTCCAATATTATCTTCGCCAGCATCTTGGATTCCATTATTATTTGAATCAACAAAGATTACAGATCCTATACCTACTAACTGCTCCTCTACGAAGTTGTTATCATCATCATCTTCTCCTGCAACAAGTGTTACCTCGATTGAATCATCATTCAATGCATCTACTGCATCATCTGCATCCTCAGGAGTCTCATCTCCATCAAATACATCTGCGAAATCTGGATCTATCTGAGCTTCATCTTGCTCTGTAACTGTATACTCACCTGGCTCTACTCCTGTAAATTCGTAGTCTCCGTTAGCGTCAGTAGTTGTAGTTGCTACTACATTTCCATTCTCATCTAACAATGTGATTACTACTCCTTCTATCGGTGCATCTCCTATATCATCGTTATCTGTATCTTCTAATACAGTACCGCTGATTGTTCCAAGCTCTTCATCTACGAAGTCATTGTCCGTATCATCTTCACCTGGTGCTAAGGTAACGTCTATTGTATTATCTACAACTCCGTCAGCATCTGTCGCATCTTCTGGTGTAGTATCATCATCACTTACTGATTGTGAATCCGTTGGATCTGTAGTTACTACTGTATAATCACCTGGCTCTACATCTTCGAAGATGAAGTCTCCATTTGGATCTGTTGTCGTTGTTGCTACTACATTTCCATTCTCATCTAATAATGTTACTGTAACTCCATCTTGTGGTGCATCTCCAGTATCATCATTATCCGTATCCAATGTTACTGATCCGCTGATGCTTCCTAACTGCTCCTCTACGAAGTTGTTATCGTCATCATCCTCTCCTGGCTCTAATGTTACTTCGATTGAATCATCATTCAATGCATCTACTGCATCATCCGCATCTTCAGGAGTCTCATCTCCATCAAATACATCTACATAATCTTCATCTATCTCTGTTTCATCTTGCTCAGTTACTGTGTATTCTCCTGGCTCTAAGTCAGTGAATTCATAGTATCCATTCTCATCAGTTACTGTCGTTTCTGTTGTTCCAGCATCTACATCTGTTAATGTAATTGTTACTCCTTCTATTGGACTATCTCCTACATCATCATTATCTGTATCTTCTAATACTGTTCCACTTATCGTTCCTAACTGCTCCTCTACTGCGTTGTTATCTGCATCATCTTCTCCTGGATCTAATGTTACTTCGATTGAATCATCATTCAATGCATCTACTGCATCATCTGCATCTTCTGGAGTCTCATCTCCATCAAATACATCTACATAATCTTCATCGATCTCCGTCTCATCCTGGAACGTTACTGTGTACTCTCCTGGCTCTAAGTCATCAAAACTATATTCACCATTCTCATCTGTTACAGTTGTTACTGTCTCTCCACTATCTACATCTGTCAATGTTACTACTACTCCTTCTTGCGGAGTATCTGCATCATCGTCATTGTCATCATCCAAACTTACATTTCCACTGATGCTTCCTAACTGCTCCTCTACAAAGTTGTTATCTGCATCATCCTCTCCTGCTACTAAAGTAACTTCGATTGAATCATCATTCAATGCATCTACTGCATCATCTGCATCTTCTGGAGTCTCATCTCCATCAAATACATC
>CALLAW010000008.1 GCA_938001865.1 uncultured Saprospiraceae bacterium
TCGATTTGGTGAACCGCCGTATACGAGACCCGTACAGCCTGCCCTGAGCACAGTCGAATGGGTACGGTGGTACTTCGACTTCGCTCAGCAGAGCTGTGAGAGGCGTACTGGCAGGACTACAATCCTGTCAGCCGTCTACTCGATTACATGCTCGCATTTCAGTTAATTTTATTTTTCAATCATACAAAAAAAGGAACCAAAATATTTATGAATTCATGGCTCCTTTTTTTCGAACATTACTTTGTACCAAAATTGAAAAGTTATTTATTTTAATTTTTTCTTACCCTTAGCAAGTGCGGATTCTAATTTTTCGGTAGCCTTTTCTGCTGCTTTCACCTTTGCCATTTTTTCTTGAAAGTCAGATTCTGAGATTGTACCATTTTTTCTGGCACTCTCCGCTGATTCTTTAGCTTTTGCTATTTTTTCTTTAGCGTTTCTAACTTTATCTTCATTTTGCCTAACACTATCTTTGACCTTGGACTTCTTCTCCTTATTCTTGGACTTAGCAGCTTGTGCCCTTGCTTGACCAAATTCTTTACCTTTCAGGTCGCCTTTGTTTTTACCATAGGCTTTCCCCTCTACTGTCTTGTCCTTTTTGTCTTTCTTCCCTTTCTTGTCATCATCATCGTCATCCCCTTCATCTTCGTATTCTTCATCAATTTCGTCATCATGCTTTTGACTGCCCTTTTCTTTATCTCCTTTGTCCTTTTTTCCTTTTCCCTTGTTCTCTTCTTTTTTACCCTTGCCTTTACCTTCTGATCTCTCCTCTACTTGTTCTGCATCCTGTTTGGCCTCTTCGACATTACTTTCTGCCTTAGTTTTCATTTCTTTGGCCTTGTCTCTAGCTTTTTCACTCTTCCCTCTTGCTTTTTCTTCCATTTTGTCTTTGCCTTTATCGTTGCCCTGGCCTTGTTGTGCATTCAAGCCACTGAAACTAAAAAGTATTAGAAAGCTGAATATCGTTGTTATGCTTAATTTGATTTTCATGATTTACCTTTTTGATTAAATAATACATTTACAGTCAATACCGTCCTAAATAAAAATATGAAGAGAGGTTAAGTATCCCTACATTAGGGTTGCACAACCAAACCAATCTTCATGTCAGTAAATATAAGTTTGTTTTCTCAGATAATAAAGCAACTAGATAGGAATAGCTTCACTAGTTTAGTAAGGAAGTACGATACGGATAAGAGTTGCAAAGGATTCGATAGTTGGACACACCTAGTGAGTATGTTGTTTTGTCACTTTGCCAAGAGTTGTTCAGTTAGAGACATCAGTAATGGGTTGCGATCAGCCACAGGTAACCTCAATCATCTAGGAGTAAAGAAAGCCCCATCAAAGTCATCTATAAGTTATCAGAATGCACGTCGTGATTCAGAACTGTTTGAGAGCTATTATTTTGCGATGCTAAATCATTTTGGACAGCATCTTAAGATTCCAAAGTCAAAGTTGCGAATAAAGGCACCTGTCCACCTATTAGATTCTACTACGATTAGTCTGTGCTTATCTCTGTTTGATTGGGCTAAATACAAGACACATAAGGGAGCAGTCAAGATGCATACACTGCTAGATTACGAGGGAGGTTTGCCACTCTATGTCAACATCTCAGACGGTAAGACAGGCGATAATAAAGGGGCTTATAACATTCCAGTTCAAAAAGGAGCAGTAATTGTAGCTGACCGATACTATAATGATTTTTCTATGCTCAACGTTTGGGACAGCAAAGAGGCATTTTTCGTTGTGAGGCATAAAAACAACCTGAAATATGACACAATTAAGAGACGATCAGTGCCACTAGTAAGACAGAAAAACATCATGATAGATGAAGAGGTGAAACTGTCCAATACAAGCTCCTATAAAAAGTATTCTAAGAATCTACGAAGACTCTCGGTATGGGACGAGAAAAACCAACAGTGTATAGAACTGATTACTAATAACTTTACCTGGAGTGCTGATACAATTAGTCGGCTTTATAAAGCAAGATGGACGATTGAAATTTTCTTTAGAGATATCAAGCAACTCTTACACATTAAGACATTTATAGGCACATCAGAAAACGCTGTAAAAATCCAAATATGGACAGCTTTGATCACTATTTTACTACTCAAGATGCTAAAACATATCGCTGCACATCCTTGGTATCTTAGTAATCTAGTTGCATTCTTAAGACTCAATCTGTTTGTAAAAATAGACCTCTTTAAATGGCTTAATAACCCATTCTTAAACAAACCTGATAATGCCAAGTACGGGACGCAGGGGGTCTTGTTTTAGTTTTACGCAAATAATAGTGCCTTAAACCCAATTTTATTGACCTATACTGAAAATATTAAATCGTTTAGGACACTATTAATATGAAATCATTAAAATTTATTTTTGCTATCTCTGCAATAGCTTCCACACTACTCTTTGTAGCCTGTTCTGATCAAGAAATTACACATGAGCATGCCAATTCATTAGAACAACTTTCTCTTGACAGTCAATCAGAAATGCAACAACCAATGCCTCTTCCACAAGATGTAAAGGATGCAATCACTACCAATGGAGGCAATGTCTACGATTATGAATACATGGAAATCAAGGCGTTTACTAAAAAACCAGTTGGACTCGTTGTCCACAATGATGTATCTGTAACTAAAGAGGAATTTTTAGATAGATTATTGCAAGAAGATGATAAGCAATATCGTACGGAGTTTCTTGTAGATGTTGCAACGTTTACAACTGTTGACTTATTCGTGTATACTGGTCCACAAGATGAAGATATCGTAGGTCTTGTCCCTGCTGCAGTGACTCAAGTACAGAATGCAGTAGCTAACTGGAATGGAGCAAATTCAAACTTGGTATTCACTGTCACGATAAGTGATGATTCAAGTGAGTATGATGCAGCTATCCATGAGACACTCCTTGGTGCTGTAGACTTTTCTGCATTTGGAATCAATGCTTCAGGTATTGCTGAATTCCCAACTTCAAATGGAGCACCTGGTATATTTGCATTTATTAATACTTCTGTAAATAATAGTGCAAGCTTCTTCGAACCAGAAACCCTAGAGCACTTATTCACTCACGAATTAGGACACTCGATTGGATTTAGACATTCTGACTGGGATACTCGTCAATCATGTGTTGACTTAGGACTTGAGGATGAAGAATCTTCTGAAAATTTTGCACAGAGAATTTTTGGTACTTTTTCAACTTTCTTTTTCCAGCACGATTCAGTAATGAATGCTTGCTTTGCTGACGGCGAAACTGATGGAAATCCAAATTTCATGGACGAAACATCATTGAGAAGACTCTATGGCTACAACCTAAACAACTAAAGTAAATCCAATTTACGAATAGATTGTAATATAGACTACTTTTAAAAATTCTTAGCGGATGATGCAGATAGCTTCATCCGCTTTTTTTTTCTTCAAGTTATAGAATAATTGATTCGAGTAAACACTTCCAAACGACTTAGGCTACGACCACATCAACTGCGCCTCATAGAAAAAAGCAAACTATCAGACTCACAAGTCTTACTAATGAGAGAGATCAATTATCTTTAAGCTTATCAATTTTAAGCGAGAGATCATATGAATATTGCAATACTACTCATCATATTAGGAAGCATCAATATCCTGCTCACTCTCCGATCAACCAAACGGTATAAAACTCGAAGGATCCCTGGGAGTATCGTAGTCTCATTCATCATTATTGGAGTTGGACTCTTCATGCTATTGAGCTCCATCTGATCCCTCTACTCTAACCTATCACAGTGACAACAAGACTTACATGGTCACATGACGTCATTCGGTTGAAGCAAAGAATTGGCTTACCTTTACACCTAATATGAAATTTACAGATTACAATCTCAATCCGAAAGTCGAAAAAGGTCTGAAACTTCTTGGATTCAATAGACCTACTGATATACAATACAAGTCTATCCCCAATATCCTCAATGGTGAAGATTTGCTCGCAGTAGCTCAGACTGGTACAGGAAAAACTGGGGCATTTGGAGTACCAATCGTAGATCTGATCTATGAAAACAAACTCCGAGAACGGAGAAAAACTGGAGTAAAATGTCTCGTATTAGCTCCCACTAGAGAGCTAGCTCTGCAAATAAGTAATGTCATCAATGCGATCTCCAAGTATACCACAGTCAAGTCTCTTGCTGTGATAGGTGGAGTGGATCAAGATCCACAAATCAAGACACTCAATGAGAGAGTAGATATCGTGATCGCTACACCAGGGAGGATGTTTGACTTGATCAGTCAAGGGCACCTGATTATCCATCGTGTCGAGATCCTCGTATTAGACGAAGCTGATTACATGCTAGATCTTGGCTTTATCAAAGATATCCAAGATCTTATTCGCAAACTCCCCAAACGGAGACAAACTCTCTTCTTCTCAGCTACAATCAACGAGCAAATCAAGAAGACAGCTTACTCTATAGTCAAGCAAAATGCAATCAGAATCCAAATCTCTCCTAAAGACCCTGTGGCTAAGACGATAGATCACTCGGTCATCCACATGGAGATGGATCATAAGAGGTACTTCCTCGAGAGAGTCGTAAGAGAAAATCCAGACAAAAAAATCCTTGTATTCGTCAGGACTAAAGTACGTGCCGAACGAGTAGTCGCTGCTATGGCAAGAGTAGATATCAAGAGCACAAGTATCCACGGTGATAAGACTCAAGAAGAACGATCTCAAATCATCCAACAATATAGACAAGGAGATATCCAGATCTTGATCGCTACTGACATTACTGCAAGAGGGATCGATATCCCAGATATCGAAATCGTCATCAACTATGATCTACCAGATATTGCTGAAAATTACGTACACAGAGTAGGTCGTACTGGTCGAGCCAAACACAAAGGATGGGCTTACTCATTCTGCGCAGAACACGAAAAAGAAACTCTAATAACTATCCAGACATTTCTCACAAGAGAAATCAAAGAAATTAAAATCAATAAAGACAACTACCAAGATACTCTCAAAATAGAACGTGATCGAAAACTCGACTATCAAAGCTTAGTAGATGAGATCGAATCTTTTGATCATCAAAAAAGGAAAAAGAAAAAGAAAAAATAGGGTAAAATGATAAGGTAAGATTAAATCTGTTCCCTATCGCTTCGAAATCTTATTATTGGAGATATGGCGCTGTCGACTACACTTAAATCGGGTAATCTGACTGCTCCGCTTCTTAAGATGCTTACGACTGACTCCACTCTGTACCCTAGCCCTCCAGAGACGAAAACTCTTTGGCTTGAGAGTAGCTCTCATAATCTTGATGACTTCACTTTCCGTATATCCGAACTGATACTCTATCGCTGAGAATGGGGTACGATCCTCCCATGCCATCTCGATGATGCGATCATGATCCCTAAGAGTGAGTGTATTGATAATTTTAGACATCTAAGAAGATAAACTCATTCTATGAGAAATTGTTGAGCTACCGACTGAGATTGTATCATCACATGCTCAGATGTGAGTCGATATAGAAGGATACTATTTGCCTCTCAGTAGACCATATTTCAGGATGCAGTAGATAGCTCTGACTCCATCCTTCCATCCTATCTTCTTCCCTTCTTCATATGTACGACCATAATATGAGATACCGACTTCGTAGATTTTCACTTGAGGTATCCGAGAGAGCTTGGCCGTCAGCTCGGGTTCGAATCCAAACCGCTGTTCTCGCAAATTTAAGGACTGGAGGATTGGCGTCCTTACCATCTTGTAGCACGTCTCCATATCAGTCAAATTCAGATTGGAAAACAGATTAGATAAAAATGTCAAAAACTTATTTCCGATAGTATGCCAGAAGAAGAGGATACGATGTGGATTACTACCAACGAATCGACTCCCATAGACTGCATCAGCACCACCCTTGAGTATCGGTACGATAAGGGCATTGTAATCATTGGGGTCATACTCTAGATCAGCATCTTGGATGACACAATAGTCACCGCTAGCCTTACTGATTCCAGTATGAAGTGCTGCACCTTTTCCTTTGTTCGTATAGTGTTGGCAGAGTTGCATATTTACCTCAGAGTGAGACTGGATATACTCTGTAACAAGAGAAGCAGTCTGATCAGTACTCGCATCATCTATCACGATAATTTCCTTTGTGATCCCACCAACGAGTGAGACTTCTCTGACAGCATCTAAGAGCTCTATGATAGTTCTCTCTTCATTATAAGCCGGTATGATGATAGTCAGACTTTTCACTGCACTGTAAGATCTAACTGATAATAGGTGTCACATCCTCCATGACCAGTACTTCCAATAGAGTTGTCACATCTCACAAATCCACTGCTTTGATAGAGTGAGTTGGCCGCTTCCATTCGCTGCACCGTTTCAAGATAACAGATTTGATAACCCATCGATTTAGCATCAGCGATTAACTGTATGATCAACTCTCTGCCAAGTCCATAACCTCTCCCCTCTGGCAAAAAATACATCTTCTTGAGCTCACAGATTGATGGATCAGCACCTACGAGCTGACTGATGCCAGCCCCACCTACTACAGTGCCATTGAGCTCGACGACATAGTATCTCGACCTATCACCTGAGTATGCTTGGTACATCTGATCGACTTCATCGTCAGTAATAGAGTACCCAGATCCTACACAGCCGTAAGCAGTCATTACGTGTCTGATGATGTGGGAGATAACTTGATTATCCTCTAAGGTAATGGGACGGTATGAAGTACGTTGATCTCTCACACTTGTATATTCTTGTCGAGATTACTCATCAGATGTGCTATCGGTAGCTTCAGGAGAAGGGTTACCCGATTCTGGTTTCATTTGCGGAAAGAAGAGAACATCTTGAATCGAATCAGAGTTAGTCATAATCATCGCTAATCTGTCCATCCCTATCCCAAGACCAGCAGTAGGTGGCATGCCGTACTCCAATGCCCTTAGAAAATCCTCATCTAAGACCATTGCCTCTTCGTCACCTCTCTTCCCTAACTCGAGTTGATCTTCAAATCTCTGCCTCTGATCTATTGGATCATTGAGCTCGCTAAACGAGTTACATATCTCCTTCCCATTGCAGATTGCTTCGAATCGTTCGACTAGACCGGGCTTGGACCGATGTGACTTAGCGAGTGGTGACATCTCTACAGGATAGTCTGTGATAAATGTCGGTTGGATGAGTCGTGATTCACATTTCTCACCAAATATCTCATCAATTAATTTGCCACGTCCCATCGTATTATCTACTGACACATTGAGCTGTTTAGCGGTAGCTCTCATCGCTTCTTCGTCCATCTCAGAGATGTCTACTCCTGTAAAATGCTCAATCGCTTCATACATCGTATATCGCTTCCATGGTCTTTGAAAATTGATTGTATTCTCCCCTACTTGCAACTCGGTCGTCCCATGCATATCCATGGCTACCTTCTCTACCATCTCCTCTACCAGATCCATCATCCACTCATAATCCTTATACGCCACATAGAGTTCGATCTGAGTAAATTCTGGGTTATGGAATCGGCTCATTCCTTCATTACGAAAGTCTTTACTGAACTCATAGACTCCATCAAAGCCTCCAACGATAAGACGCTTGAGGTAGAGCTCATTAGCTATCCTAAGATACAGCTTCATGTCCAGTGTATTGTGATGAGTCGTGAACGGCCTAGCCGCTGCCCCACCATAGAGAGGCTGTAAGATTGGAGTCTCTACTTCAAGGTAACCCTTGGCATTGAGGTAGTCTCTCATTGATGTGTACATCTGAGTCCTCTTGACGAAGGCATCCTTGACATGCGGATTGACGACTAAGTCTACATATCGTTGTCTATATCTCAGCTCAGGATCAGAGACCTCATCGTAGACATTGCCTTCAGCATCTTTCTTAGTTACTGGTAACGGCTTGAGTGACTTACTCAACAGTACTAGCTCTGTGACGTGGATTGTTAGCTCTTCTTTCTGAGTGAAGAATGCTCTTCCTCTTACGCCTATAAAGTCTCCAAGATCTAAGTATTTTTTGAAGAACTTATTGTAATAATCTGTATCCTCATCTGGACAGATATCATCTCTACTTACGTAAAGCTGGATACGACCTGTACTATCTTGCAACTCGGCAAATGATGCTTTACCCATGATCCTTCTACTCATCAATCGACCTGCGAGGATGACATCTTGATAGTCAGCACTATCTTTGACATAGTTAGCTCTTATCTCCGCAGCCTTTGCATTGACATGGTATTGCTCACTTGGATATGGATTGATGCCTAGAGATTTTACTTTCTCTAAGTTTTCTCGTCTTACTAATTCTTGTTCGTTGAGTTGTCTTGACATGGATTATTATAAATTATGGACACAAAGTTAACCACACAGTAATTAAAAACAAATAGATCCTAATCCTCAATCAATAAGAATAGAGATCTGATAACAATAAAAAAAAGTCGGTCATGTGTGATGACCGACTTAAAATTCAATAATTAAACAATAAACTAAATTTCTTCAGGATCTAGTGAGATTTGATTGTCTCTAACACACCATCATTATCTATGACTACTTCTGCGTCAGCAAATCCTCTATTGAGTGCTGCTATCCTAGCACTATTGGCATCATCATATCCAGAATATCCACTGAGTACGAAGATTGTCCAATCTTTTTTGGACCACTGCTCTATAACGCCTAGATCATTTACTTTGTTTACCTCAAACCATATTGGGTCTTCGTATGCAGCAAGTCTTACCTTATACTGAGTACCAGAAGTATAACCACTAGTATGTTGCTCCCCAAAGTTTACGTTGTTATCATTTTTGCTTACAAGCAGCTCCATATCACCACCATTCAAGACATCCTGAGTGATGAACGCATCACCAAATCCTTTGCTCTTAACCTGAGCTAATACTCGGTCTGCCTCATACTGATCGTAGAAGTATCCGAGTTTGATCTTGGTTACTCGAGTTGTCTTAGTCTTGTAGATATTACCATAGTCGATGAGATTTTTGAATGGTAATACTGTCCCACTACTATTGTAGAGAGCCGCTAACTGGATGAAGTATACGAGTGAGTTATCATTCACTACCTCGCCATAAGAGACTTTCTTCGCATTAGATACTGAGACTGTTCCCATCGAAGTCTTACGCTGCAGTTCTTCTAAGTTGACAGCAGCTGGCGGTACATCTGTATATGTAGGCGATGTCGCAAGCTCATCTTGTACTTGGTTAGTCTCTGTAACTATCGTCTCTACAATTGGAGCCTCTTCGCTTACAGCGACCGCGGTAGGTGCTGACTGCGTATTGAGAGTACTTTCTGATTGAGTGTTTTCTAGATTATTCGTTACAGGAACAGCTGTAGGAGCCGTTACTGGAGCCTCATCTAATGCTACAGCACTAGGGATTTGCTCTTCGATGAGTGTATTGAGATCTACCATTTCATTTCTATAAATGGGTGACCCTACATAGATATCATATCCTCCTTTACCTCCAATCCGATTAGACGAAAAGTAGACAAGCTCTGTACCAGGTTGTACACTTGGATAGAACTCATCCTCAGGACTGTTGACTCCGTTACCAATGTTGGCAGCATCAGACCAGCCAGTCGCTATGACTTCACTCTTGAAGATATCAAATCCACCGACTCCATGGCGAAAGTCTGATGAAAAGTACAATTCTGAACCATTAAGGAATGGGGTGATTTCATTGCCTTGAGTATTGATATTAGGACCAAGGTTTTCTGGGTACGTCCAGTCTTTATTTTTGTAATAACTGACATAAATGTCATATCCTCCGAATCCCCCTGGTCTATTAGATGCAAAGTAGAGTGC
This sequence comes from uncultured Saprospiraceae bacterium, assembly GCA_938001865.1. Lineage (GTDB taxonomy): Bacteria > Bacteroidota > Bacteroidia > Chitinophagales > Saprospiraceae > JAHDHH01. The sequence continues at coordinate 9,760 of CALLAW010000008.1, forward strand.
CTTACCGTCAAGACTCAATGAAGGATATCCATTGCTGAAGCCAATCTCATTATGAGTAAACGCTAGCTCCGAATAGAAGTTACCGTTCTCTTGTACCTTACCGAAGTAGATATGCATATCATCATCTACAGAAGTCATCTCCATCCCGCTCTTAGCATAGTTACTCTTAGTATATGCACAGAACTTGCCAGATGGTGAGTAGCTGATACTTGAGATATCAAAAGTCTCCTCAGCATCAGGTCTTACGTACTCTATGCTCTCAGCCTTAGTCTCTAATCCTGGTGTCGTGATGAAGAGTTGACTCCCCAATGGACTCAAGAGTGATTCATCATTCCTTGCGAGGTCTCTCAAGATATCTTTTCTAAATGAAGAGTAGACAAGCTTATCTTGAAAGAAAGTCACACCATAATCACTCTGATCTGAGCTTCCTTTGAATAGACTGATATCATAATCAGGCTGTGCCGATAAAAGAGATATTGCATAATCACAACTTGTCGCAAAGTGATCTCCAATTACTGGATCCACTGTTTGATATTCATAGAAGAGATCTCTTGCTTTTTCGTATTGTCCCATTTTCTTCATCATCAGACCATAGTTGAGTGTGTAGTCAGTAGGGAGCACTGACCGATCTGTGATTTTACGATACCACACCGCAGCTTCGAGGCTTTCGTTTTGCAATCTGTAAGCTTCTGCTATCTTATAGATGCACTTCTGACAATCTTCATTTTCTTCTAATGTCAGCTTGTAGCTCTCGATAGCTAGCCCGTAAGCCTTTAAGTCAAACTGCTTGTCAGCTTTTTTCAAGCTTTTCTGAGCTGTGACTAACAAAGGAAGTACTAAAGCGCTTACGATGAGTAAGGATTTGAATATTTGGTTCATGATTAAAATAAATTTTCACTTAGAAATTGTCTATTATAATCACTCTCATTGGTTTGTAGACGCTAATATATAACAAAAATTACATATATAATTTATTTCCCATATATATTTAAGAATATTAACATCTTGTTTGGACTAGAAGAGTTTCGATTGAATGTCCCCCACTACTCTAGGTAAATTTAATACTCATGAACACTTGAATTAACCCTATAAAGTAAGGAGTCATTGGGACAAAGTATGGAAACAAAAAAAAGGATTTAAGGGTCATCCTCTCTGGACTGAGATATGATGGGATGATACTACTCAAGCGAAGTATCCAGAGAGATGGACAGACTTGTGAGGCATCAATTTTGAGTTCTTTATTAGAGAGAGTCACAGTAGGTAATTATCCCCCTCTATTCATTGAGATTCTATCTTCCTCAATCTCATGCGATGATTCGATATCTTACTTATAACTCCGATTCAATATCTGGAGGATCTATTCATTTGATCGACAGATTGCCATTACTTCTTACTGCCATACTTAGCTAGGGCATATACTGATGTAGCACCAACTCCCATACTGATGATACAGTATAGTGTATAAGGATTACTAAAGTATGTACCTGGAGATACAAATTGTTCAGAAATGATCTTCAGATTTTCATTGTGAAAAATCGATCTTGTCAATTCTGATTCTTGGATACTTCTAATGAGACTCGTAGACTTATCTAGTACAACTTCTGGATTGCGCCAAGGCCAGATCTTCACCAACGAACCAAGCATGAAACCACTCAAGGTAGCTAAGGTAATATCTCTGTGATGATGATAAATATATGTCAACAATCGACTAAACACAGCTAAGCCCACCAAACAACCGAGTCCAAATACAAAGAGTAAAATGAAATGCTCAAGTGCAAATGTGGACAAAAAAGCCTTAATACTTGGAATTACCGTCGTATAGAGACCAAGTAAAACTAGGATAAAGCTTCCACTCACTCCTGGTAATATCAATGCACTGATCGCTAATGCTCCGGCGACGAATAGATAGAATAATGATGGCTCTGCTTGGATCGGTTGTAAGATACAGAGATATCCTGCAATCGATGCGGCCAGTACAAATCCCAAGACAGCTGGCAATCTAAACCTACTCACTTGAGAGAGCATATAAGGAATGGAAGCAAGGATACAACCAAAGAATAGCGACCAGAGGATTTCGGGGTATGTCTCCAATAGAAAAGTCACTCCGAAAACCCCACAGACCACACCGATAAACATGCCGATGGCTAATAGCATGAGGAATCGGCCATTGACTCTCTCCCACACCTGTCTGAATTGACCAGTGAAGAGCAAGCGCATCACTGTGAGATCAATAGACTTAATAGAGACTAATAACTCCTCGTAGATACCAGTGATGAAAGCTAGAGTACCACCTGATACACCTGGAATCACCTCAGCAACCCCCATACTGAGTCCTCTCAATATCAAGCCAAGTTGTGATCTTCCTTGCTTAGTTTGTGTGATCTCTTCCAAAGAGTTTTCCATTTTGAAATTTTTGTTCTAAAGTATCTCTCGACTCTGCTATAATCTGATTATTCGCTAACTCTGATAAGTCAGGAGATCCTGCGTCTATCCATGCCGAATACCAAGTACTCCCTATAGAGTGTACTGCATCCTGCATCCGTATCTCGACCATACCATCTAATGACTCATGATAGGCTCCAGCATACTCTGTACACTGTGTACGGATAGACCGCTCTAGCCTATCCTCGAAGCAATACTGCTGATCTTGAGGATACAAGATGCTCAACTCCTTCTCATTATCCAAGACTGCAGCGAGATATGAGTGAGACTTAAGCACCACCTCCCAGAAGTATGGCCCTACGTCATCTATATACTCAGCTCTGCCGACGAAGAAGTCGTAAGTCTCATCAGCAAATAACTCAGGTAATCGACTCTCCCAGAATGCATGTATCCCTAGTTGATCAGTAAACTGTCCATTGTAGTTCTCAGTAGTGTGCAGAGGTACATGTGCATCACCGATATAGTGACCTATCTCTGCACTGACTCTCAATATCTTCGTAAGATCTTTTTTAGCGAAAGCGGCTACTAATCTTGCATAATAGTCCTTGAGGTGATAAGGAAGTATCCCATAACTCGAAAAGTGATCTACAAAATAGATGTCCTTCCCTCTCAAGTCTGACCCTATTGGAAGAAATCTAGCGATATCCCTCCGTGAGATGACTTGATCATCAGCATAATAGATCGGATCAATTAACTCTCTATAAAACTGATATGAAGAATCACAATCGATAGGCAAATATTGCAATGTACTGTCTAATCCCTCTGGCTGACATGGCCACTTGTAGAGGGTTGTATCCTCATCAACAATCGTAAGGAAGTCAGCAAACTGTAAGTAGGCCTCATGCTTGAGTCTTGGGACATTATCAAACGGATACTCCCCCCAGTGGTCTACATCGATGTAGTGTCTGACGGCTTCATGCTTAGTCGCATATCGACGCTTATCAGGATCTACAGCATGCTCTGTAATATACTCAATATGAGACTTGTAGAATCCAATCAAGTCAGGTGGCAATGTGAACACTGCCATCCTATTGATCTTACGATGACCATAGAATCCCCACTCTGGTACTTCGAACCCAGATGCCGTCAATACTATCATGACGAAAAAACTCCTAATAATGAGGTAACGTGATTTCATATCTTGCACTAAAGATAGTACAATCTATAAGTAGAAAAAGTTATATGTGACCATTAAGTTTTGATAGATTCGATGTTGTACGATGTAGAGATCATCATTATTCGTCTCCACAAAGAACCGCTCGACCATCTTTAGAGACTTTTGGGACTCGGGATCGATGTCATTGGTCAAGATATTGCTAAATGGCCAAAACTTATAACTCTCCGATGTACCATCAGCAAGTGTGATATCACAGATCATAAATGGTACAGCAGAGGTGATCTTATCACTATTGGGGTTGCCAGTCTCATATGTCTCACTATAGAACTGCTTGAACTCTATTAAGAAATTATCTACGGCCTTGGCATTGAGACTCCGCTGCTCTACACTACTTGATGGATAGAGCGGAGTGACAGTATAATCTCCATCAGAATGCTTATCCAATGCGAAAGATGAGTCCGTATTCTTCGGATAGTTAATCTTTACTTGGGTAATGTCTCCTACTTGGTATGTGGCTATGCTCTTATCTCTAATCTGTCCTGGCTTGAAGAGAAATAATCCACGCAGCGTACCTCTAGAGAATGGAATCTCCATCATATATGGTTGATCTGCGCCATTGACTAGATAGGCAGTACCATCTTCATTGTTCGTATTACGTCCTACCCAATAATCTCGCAATATATTATTCTCTTTGTCAAAGAGTTTGACTTCTATCCCTATCTGATTTAGACTTGTCTTGATGAGTTTTTTTTCATTTCCAATAGGGATATACTTGACTGTAGGCAGAGTGATGACTCTCTCTAGGTTACCCATGTATACTTTACTGATCAATACTGAATCTTCGAAGTACCATCGATCTCCTTTACGCTTGATGAATCTTCCTTCCTTATTCCGTTCTCTGATGAAGATCTTATCTACATTATCGAACTCTTTGTAGGCGATCTCTCTATCACTAAACTGTGGTGTAGCTTGACTTTGATCCTGTTGGATCATGAAGTAGTATAGGGTCCCCAAAGTGATAAGGATTGCAAGTAGGCTGACTATTCTTTTCATAATAGGGATTGATGTATTGGAGATTCTCTAGGTAAGTGTTGATAGTAGGATAACAATCGAAGTCTAGTACTCCTCTACTCTATTTGATATTATTTTGCATATTTTCTTCTTCTGAGAGAGTTGAAGACTAATCCAAAGATGGCCAATAACAACAACGGAAGGACCATATTGATTACTTGCCACTGAGTTTTCTCTTGGATTACCTTAGCTCTATTGAGCAGTCGCAGCTTGACGTCTTTGTTCCTTGCTTCCATGACATTGATCTCATCCACCATATAATCTATTGAGTTGAGGATGTACTCTTGGTTACCATTGTAGAGGATTTGTTCCCATTGGTTGAATCCTATAGGGCTAATCCTATTGTTACTCGGATTATAGAGATTGGAGATCAAGTAAGCATCAGATATCCACAGTTGTTTGCTCCCAACACTCTTTGACCGATATGGTGTACCTAGCTGTTTGAGGGTCTCTTGCTGCTCTTGGCTGAGTCTATTCTTGTAGTGAGAGTCAAACTGCCCTTCGGCGAAGACCGCAACGGCTTTGTTGCCTCTATTGAATCGACTTGGATCCTCTCCTAGCCTTACAACATCGAAGGTAAGATTCATTGGATACACTTGGTAGAATGTCGAAGGCGAAGTTGCCAACACTACTTCTGCGGAGATGCCTTCTCTGTCAAGGATCTCTATCTCTGAGGGAAATGTCAGATTGATGTTACTGACATTGTGAGTTGTCGGATGATTATTGGATCCTGTGATGATTGGATGATAGAACCATGGAAACATCTCTGTCTGCGGCTTACCACCCTGCATGGCTACCACTTGTGGCACTTTACTACATTGCAAGTCGAGCAGTAGATTGGCCTTATATCTTACTCCATAATCAAAGAAGAGGTCATCCAGGTTATGCACGATCTCTCTTGGGACTGAACTCCCACTCGTGTCGATGCTGAACACATTGGCCTCATACTTCTCGACTAACCAGATGATGTTACCTCCGTTCATGACATATTGATCGATTATGAGCAGATCTCTATCACTATATGACTGAGAAGGTCTTGCGACTATCAATAGGTCTATCTCGGAGGGGAGTGTATAGATGGAGTCTAGGCTGATGCGACCGATATCATAGTCAGTCTTAAGGGTCTGCTCTAAGACTGCTGTCTGCTGAGGCGGGAGTTCTCCTCTGCCTTCGAGTAATACGATATTTGGCTTTTCTAATCTTGTCAGCTTATAGATCTGATCAGCAAACTTATACTCGAGGAGTGAGATGGACTTGTTAAGCGTCATATCTTCTGACTCCCCTGCATCTTGAGATTTGAGTAGGTTGACTACTGCCTTACGACTACCGTTACTAATCAGAGCATATGGAAATATCAATCGTTCCGTCATCTGACCATTGTCTTGCACTACCAGATTTGTTGGTAGCACACCGATTTCTTTGAGATTCTCATAGCGAGATTTGAGCTCTTCTGCACTTCCTTGAGTCGGGTCTTCGAAGTCAAAATTGACGTTGGAATTAATCGACCTATACTGTTGGAGTAGCGATCGAGTAGCTTCTTCTAATCGTTCGAATCCTGCTGGAAATGTCCCAGTTAGGAGTACTCTGATATAGATTGGGTCTTCGATGACATCAATGACTTCTCTTGTTGACTCAGATAGACTATACCTCTTATCTTCTGTCAAGTCCCATGCGAGTGTTGATCGATTGACCAATGCATTTATGATCAATATCCCTACTAGGAGTATCAGGGTCGTCAGTATGGCTTCACTTCTTTTCTTCATCTTACCACTTGTGTTTAGTGACAGCGATCCATGTACCCCAAAGTACAAATCCCGTCGTGGTGACAAAATAGACGACATCTCGCAGCTCGATCTTACCCTTACTGATCGATGCATAATGGTACTCTGCACCCATCTTCTGGACTACCAAGTCGGTATTACCAAAGAAGATTGGTAGTCTACTCAAATAATCAAATCCTAAGTAAACCAAGAAACATCCAATCGCAGCGATCAAAAATGCCACGATCTGATTGTCTGACAGACTCGAGGTAAATAATCCAATCGCAGTAAACAGTCCGGCTAAAAATAACAACCCTGCATATGACCCAATGATTTCTCCGATATCAATATTTCCTTTAGGGGCACCTAGTTGGTACACAGACCAGACATAGATCAAAGTAGGGACAAGGGTAATAACCACTAATAGTAAGTTACCCAGATATTTACCTATGAGTATCTTCCAGGCTTTGATCGGCTTGGTATTGAGAAACTCAATCGTACCTCGTTGTTTTTCTTCGGAGAAACTCCGCATCGTAATCGCAGGGATGAGGAATACAAATATCATCGGAGCTATGCCAAACAGCTGAGCTAGTGAGGCGTAGCGATTATCAAGGATACTTGTATCAGTAAATATCCACATGAACAATCCGATAAAGATTAGGAATGTTGCGATGACGAGATAACCGATCAACGAACTGAAAAATGCTTTTAACTCTTTGCCTAAGATACTGATCATGCTTCTTTAGGTTGAGATGTGAGTGCTTGGAATACGTCTTGCATATCTTGTTTTTGGACAGTAAGTCCGACCAAGCGATTAGAGTGATGTACTGCGAGGTCGAAGAGATCTGCTCTGACATCCACCCCAGGAGCAGATGTCACTTGATAAGAGCTATCAGTTAACTTGAGGACTGACTCTACGCCATCGAGAGCTTTGATCTGATCACTCTCCAAGGGCTTCTGATAATCCACAGTGATGAGCTGACTCCCTTGCATCTGAGAGACTAGACTATCTATCGGACTATCAGCGATGAGTTGACCTTGATTGAGGATTACCACTCGACTACAGAGAGCCTGCACTTCTTGCATGATATGGCTAGAGAAGATTACTATTCTATCCTGACCAAGCGTACTGATGAGTTGTCTGATTTCTACGAGTTGATTAGGGTCGAGTCCTGATGTTGGCTCATCGAGTATTAGCACCTTGGGTTGGTGGATGATAGCTTGTGCTAGTCCTACTCTCTGTCGATAACCCTTAGAGAGCATTTTTATTTGCTTATGAGATTCGATACCTAATCCCGTCATCTCTATGACATCGGATACTCTTCTCTTCGAATGATCTAACTTGTGGATTTTAGCGACAAGCTCGAGATATTCTTTGACGTACATGTCTAAGTAGAGAGGATTATGCTCTGGCAAATATCCAATCAATCGTTTGACTTCAAGTGGGTGTGTCTCGACAGGATAATCGTAGAGTGTTGCTTGTCCTGAAGTGGCAGGTATATATCCCGAGAGTATCTTCATCGTCGTCGTCTTCCCTGCTCCATTTGGCCCTAGGAAACCTATGATCTCTCCCTCTGAGACAGTGAACGACAAGGAGTCAATTGCTTTTTGACTCCCGTAGAGTTTGGTCAAGTTATCTACTATTACTGACATACAGACCTAAGCTTGAGTTTGCGGTTTAAGTTTTTGAATTAACTCATCTACCTCTAAGGCATCTGAGAGCTTGTACTTACCTATGGCAGTACGTATGAGACCATCTAGATATCCTCCTACACCGAGTTGGTGACCGAGATCATTGGCGATCGATCTAATGTAAGTCCCCTTACTTACCTTGAGGTCTAGCTCGAGATAGGGATTCATATAGCCAATAAAGCCAACATTGTGGACAAAGATGGTCCTTGGGTCTCGCTTGATAACCTTGCCTTCGCGAGCAAGCTTGTACAGTGGTCGTCCGTTTTTCTTCAATGCAGAGAACATTGGTGGTATCTGTTGTGACTCACCGATAAAACTCATCGCGGCATCTACGACCTGTTGGATATTGAGATGACTTGTATCTTTCTTTTCTTCTTCGATCATCTCTCGATCATACGACGCAGTCACTGCTCCGAGTTTGATCTTAGCTCGATAGTCCTTCTCCATCCCCTGCAAGAGATCTATCTTCTTGGTACTCTTACCTGTACAGACGATGAGCAGACCTGTAGCTAGAGGGTCGAGTGTCCCGGCATGTCCTACTTTGATCTTTTTGATTTGATACTTCGTACGGAGTAAGTTACGCAACTTACCCACCACATCGAATGATGTCCAGTCAAGAGGCTTATTGATTAATAATGTAGCACCTGCAAGGAAGTCCACTTGATCGAGATCAGTATCCTTAGTGATGATATTAAACTTGAGTGTTGTCATATGCTAATCGGTCGCAATGTTTTTTTTGGAATTATTCTGTCAGTATCCTAGCTAATCTCTATTGACTAAACAAAGATAACGCAATGATACCACCTCCTATGATAAAGCAGTAGTATGAAAAGTATTTAAGCTTTGCTTTTTTTACGATCTCTACCATAAACTTACAAGCAAGTAACCCCACTACAAATGCAAAAATAAATCCAGTAAAATAATACGAAGTTGTTTGCTGTAAGACGATTTCGCCTCCTATCAAGTCCTTAGCTATCTTACCAAATATCAATGGAATCACCATCAGGAATGAAAATCGTGCAGCTTCTGACCGTTCTACATTGAGGAGGAGTGCTGTAGAAATAGTAGCTCCAGATCTACTAATGCCAGGCAACATTGCGATCGCCTGCGCCAATCCGATTACGATTGCTCTAGGACCATCAATCTTACCAAAGGTCTCATGCTTTCTGCCTGCATAGAGTAAGAGGAGCCCTGTAACGATCAACATCCCTCCTACTAGCTTGATCTGACGATCAAACATGACTTCCAATAACTCTTCGAAGAATAATCCGACTCCAACAGCAGGAATCATAGAGATCAATATAAACAGGATATAACTCGAATGCTCCTTAGAGAATATGCCTTTAATCAGCTTGAGTATGTCTGACCTAAAGAAAATTACAGTACTGAGAGCCGTCGCAAAATGAAGAAGTACAGTCATCAACATCCCATTGCCCTGATCCAGATCGTCACCCATTAGATACTCAACTATCTCTATATGTCCACTGCTGCTCACTGGCAAAAACTCAGTCAGACCTTGGACGATTCCAAGTATGATAGCTTCTATTATATCCATAAGATGGGACGAAGAGTCTGACGAGAGAATACCTCCAAAGGAGTGTTATCTCATAGACTAATCAGAGAGGGTGATTAAGTGTTAGAGTTTTTATTACTAAATATGGCAACAAACTGCATCCCAAGACCCGCAAGGATCAATATGGGGGAGATTACAGTCCTGACAGGACTATAGATAATAGACTCGTCCCAGACATCCGGTGACGGCATCTTACCACCCATCATGAGTATCATGCCCAATGCAATCAGCCCTATACCAATCAGCATGTACTTATAATTTTCTCTCCCAAACAACAGATTGGAGTCATTACTGAGCATCAATTTATCCCTCTGAGATGCGACTGGAGTCACACCTTTCTTTGTGGACTTTGCTACTTCTATTGTTTTCTTCTTATTAGATTTTGCCATAGGTACTGAGCATTTTGTACAAAGATAAGCATTGCAGGTCTATTGTCTCTCTATTCTGACCGATAGACTGATATTTACTCCTAATCCCCGCAGGAGATGGTTCACGTTGCACCTTATTCTATATCATAAAAGTTGATCTCCAAGTACCTCGTCAATTCGGCAAAGGTCGTGATGCTTATCGCAGCGATCATGGCCAAATGAGTAATGGCAATACTGCCGATTACCTTGATGAAGGACAGATACTCACGGGTAAATGGATAGGAAAGTAACAATACTCCGATGAGAAGAATCAAGATAATATCACTAATCAATAATGCTTTCAAAGTCTTAGACATCGTACTCTTCCTCAACGGTTGCCAGATAAATGACTTACGAGCCCCGACAATCTGCATCGTATGGATCCTCTCCCGCTCTTGATGTAGACTATATCGGATCGATCCGATGACAAAGAAGAGAGCAAATAAAAATAAAATTCCTGTCAATAATGTCCCAATAATCAAGAGTCTATTGAGGTTCTTCTTGATGAGGTTAAAGTTTTGCTCTTGATGCAGTAATGCTTTTACGGAAGTATGATCCTCAAGATAGACCTGCAAGTCTCTGATATACTCTGGATGGTAGGCATCAGATCTCAGTTGAAAGAAGATCAGATCAGAGAATGGATTATCAGCATCATCAGGGAGCTTATCGTCAGGCAGCATAAGCTGAAATGCTTCTTGCTTAGTCTGTAGCTCTATCGTATTCTGCTTTACCCCCGATTGGGCTTCTAAGAGTTGAATCACTTCAGTATAATCAGAAGTCTTACTATCTTGCACGAGTTCCACAATGAATGGAATTTTTTCCTTTAAATATTTGCTGATATTACTGAGATGCAGTCCAAATATGAGCAATACAGTTAGCGTCAGCGTCACGAATGCTACTGAAGCTTGGGTATAAGAATTAAGAGACTGTGGTAATAATCTAGACGTCATGTCATATATAAAAAACACAAATATAACTTCTCTCGCCGTAATCCTCCTCAATCTGACAATATTCTGTCCTGCTATTTTTGGTCAGATCGACATTGATAATGGCTCATTTGAAGACACTCCAGCGGATGCTACCATGCCGTCAGGCTGGTGGTTGATCTCCAGAGGCACTACTCCAGATATCTTACCAGGTTACTGGGGAGTCTATGGTGACGCATCAGATGGTGAGACTTATATCGGGATGATCACAAGGCATGATGGCACGATCGAGAGTATCGGCCAACGACTCTCTGCGACCCTGATCGCTAAGCACTGCTACTCTGTCTCGATAGACCTAGCTCAGTCATCAAGTTATGTAGGATACAATGCTCCCATCAAGCTTCGCATCTACATAGGATCGAGCCGTAAGTCCAAGGATCAGCTCATTTACCAAAGTGCCAAAATAGACAATCAAACATGGGAAACTCACACCATAGAGTTCTCTCCTGATGACAACTATCGCTATATTATCCTTGAAGCCTATACTGATGAAGGACCTCAGACTGCAGGCAATATCTTGATAGACCAGATGACATCTATCATAGACTGCAATAGAGCCTAATGAGAATCATCATTGCAATAAATCTATAAAGTCTTAACTTTGATAAAAATTAAAATGATGAAACAGATACTCATAACTCTCTTTTGTATTACGACTCTTCTGCAAGTCGGCTATTCACAATTCAACTTTGGAGCTGGGCTTACCTACCTTGAGAGAGGGAGTGATATTGGTATCCAAGGGAAGACATTTTTGGGCCTTTCGGAGTATTGGGGAGCAGCGTTAGGAGCTGACTTCATCTTGACCAATGACATTGTATTTGATATCAATGCTGATGCCCATTATCGGTTCAATGTGGGACAACAGAGTAGGATTCACCCGTTTGGAGGTCTCAATCTGGCAAAGTTTCCAGAGAGTAGCGAAATAGATATTGGGATTAACTTTGGTGTATTTGCATCGTTCCCGATACAGAATAGACTCCAACTCTATCTCGAACCAAAGGTAATCGTCGGAGGTCTGAAGACTTTCGTCCTCTCAGCAGGAGTAATGCTCTAGCACTCGCAGGTAAATGTATCACAGCTGACCTTCAACATAATTACAAACAGATGACTCCTACGACTATCAGACTCGGTGGTGTACCAGAACACTTCAACCTACCACTCCATCTCGCAATAGAGGATGGCAGCTTCACTTCTCGTGGAGTAGACATCGATTGGACGACATTCCATGGTGGGACTGGTCAGATGACTAGAGCCCTTAGAGAAGATGAGATAGATGTCTGTATCCTACTCACAGAGGGCATCATCAAAGATATCATCGCAGGTAACCAATCAAAAATCATCTCAGGCTATATCAATACTCCACTTATCTGGGGAGTACACACTGGGGCCAACAATAGTCTCAACAATCTCTCTGAGATCTATAGCCACCAATATGGAATCAGCCGATTTGGCTCAGGGTCTCACTTGATGGCCATCGTCGATGCGACAGGCCAAGAGATGAAGATCCAGAAAGATCAATTCCACATAATCAAAAACCTAGATGGAGCTCTATCATCTCTCACCGCTCTAGAGACAGATGTCTTCTATTGGGAAAAATATACAACTAAGCCATATGTCGATAATGGACAACTCCGCCGCCTTGGTGAGTTCGTCACTCCATGGCCATGTTTCATGATCGCAGCTACAGATAAGATACTCCACGCAGAACCAACCGCTATCATACGCATGCTGAGGACGATCCATGACAGTTGTGACCAGTTTATGCAATCCCAAGAGAGTATCCCTCTCGTAGCTAAGCGGTACAATCAACAACTCAAAGATGTCGAACGGTGGTATCATAGTACAGAATGGGCCATTCACGGATGGGTAAGCGACAAGATGCTCAATAGTGTAGTACACAACCTACGAGTTGCAGATATCGTCTCATCAGATGATGTGATCCCTCAGTTAGTCTGGAAGAGAAATACCTCTACCACCTAGATCTTGGGTATCTCTATACTGACTTCACTGTCCTCAGAGGATACTGCAGTACTTCAAAATCCGCAGCATAGAAGGTGTTGAACTTAATTAAGAGTTCTGTTGACCACTTCAGAGGAGTTCTTTCTGATTGGTGGTGATGTGGCACTTCTTTCGGGAGAGGAATTCCGTGCTCTTTATGGATGCGTCCTATTATGGTATCGATACCCTCTTCATATCGGTAGACTGTGACATCTGTCTCAACAAAGTAAGACTGTGGTAGCCAATGATTATCAAGGTGATGTGGATTGCGACCAGCTAACTCAAGATGTCTGATCATCCATGCTGAGAAGTTAGGTCTGAGATTGGGAGATTGTCCTTTGACTCTAAAAAAATACTCACTCTCTGCTCGGTCATAGGGATCCCTCACTATTGTAAATGCCGGACAATCAAGATGTGGGTCGAGTAATTTGAGGTAACTCATCGTAAAGTGCTGTGGCGAACATTTCAGAAAACTAGGAACCACTGTACTGTAATACGAAATCTCCCCCTGATCACTCAACCAATGCTCAAGAGATGTCCCTCCCGTCTTAGGAATATGGATGAAGAGGAGCTTGCAATCGTTAATCTTGAATAGTGGCATTGCGATACGGGTTTAGCATTAAAGGTAATACAAAGTTGTGTGAACTCTCAGATGTCCAAGATCTTCTTCGATATTAAAGAAAACTGTAGATATCGGAATCCTAGGACTTGACCCACTGAGAATATAAACGATTAATTAACTGATAAATAGCTTTTTAGACATTTGATTATATTCTAATATATACTAACCACTGAATGCAAATCGTTATACCCGTCAATCACCAATACAACTGATTATGAAAGTCATAGAATCTATAATTGATACTATTGTCATCACTGCAGTAGTCATGATCACTCTCAGTGGCATTGTACGTCAACCTATCCACGAGACTCCACAGAGAAGCAATCTTCACCACATCGAGCAGGCATGATGCATCATATTTCAGAGTTGCTTATAGTCCCCTTAATGAGATAGATAGATAAAAAAAAAGAGCTAGCTTCATCTCTGAAACTAGCTCTATAAGTATTATCGTCTCTTTGTTAAAGAGTCTATTTATTTAGTCTTTCGTAAACTGTACTATCGATGTCTGAGTACCAGAAGTCATCACAGTATAATATGTACCTGATGCAAGGTGCTCAACTTTCAATTGATGTTGGCTCTCTCCTACTGAAGTAAATCTATCAGTCATCAGTGTCTGACCGAGTGCATTGACAACTTTCACATCAATCACCTTAGACTCTTCCGTAGTCAACTCTAATGTAATGTCTCCACTTGTAGGATTAGGATAGAGGGAGATGTCTTCTCCTATCGGATTCACATCCACTGTTTGAGTAGTGAAGAGTTCTGTCATCGCTGCTTTGTAAGCGTTATTTATCGTCCCATCTGGATTGTGTAATATCATTACGATATCCATCTCTGTTACTTCCCACTCATCATTGAGCATGATAGAGTAATCATAAGATTCAGAGTTACCTGCTGTCATTGCAGAGTTGAGTGGTGATCCGTCATACCCTAGAGGCACTGCTCGAGCTACGTGATCATAGACGATATCTTCTGCTGGTACAGGGTTAGGAAGATTTTCGTATCCTCCCATAGGTCCTTGTCCTCCTCCAGCGTAGAAGTTAGACTGAGACCAACCGTTTCCTGTTCCAGTTACTCCATCTTCGATGAGTACAATAGATACTGCATAGTCAGTATTCATGTCTTCATTTGCTGTCACAGTACTCTGAAGGTTCAATACTCTTGATGGTCCATCATAAGAACCTTCTAACTCAAAGGTACCTGCAGGAGCTTCAGTAATACTCTGTAGGAATGGGAGCTCTATATTACCTAGTGATCCAAATCCTGTACTTGCACTAGCTCTATTAACCGTAATCCCTGGATAGCCACTGAATCCATGCTGACCATCATAACCACTCACCACCATAGGATCCCCGTTATGCACAGCGATACTTGCGAATAGCTTACCATACTTATCAGTCAGTGCATCTAGGAATACAGCTCCTCTAGGACACCAGCCACACCAAGTACCTGTACCTTCTTCGATAAGGACACCTTTACCCTCTGCAGGAGTAGCACCTAAGAGAGAGTTACCTGACTTACTATTACATGGATCTTCGTCCACTGATCCACCATTGAGTGAGAGCACCTCTAAGACAAGCTCTTGCTGACCATCTACTAGTGTATACTCCTCTGGCAACATGAACTCTGTGGTAGCCCCTTTAGCTATAGCGATATTATCTACAGTAAATGTCTCTACACCTGATGGACTAGTCAATTGCAACTCGGCACTCACTATGACTTCTTCACCTTGGTTAGTCATCGTACCAAAGACTGGAGTCGACATACCTGTCAATCCTCCTGATCCTAGGTCACCTATCTCTAGTGATGCATCGTACTGTCTTACTGGAGCATCTGCTGTGTGTGAAAAACTTACATCATCAACATAAAAGTCATGCCCACCTAGCGGGAAAAGATCTAACGATGCTACTTGTGCATTTTCGTTGAAGAATGATCCAAGACAATCACCATTAACTGACACTGTCCAGACGTCAGTATCAAGATTAATCGCGTAGTCAATTACGTTCCAAGTGTCTAATGAGAGTACTGTACTTAGTCTCGTCTCATTCCCTGCATTGGTAAATTGGACATCACCAGTACCGAACACAGTACAGTTATGTGCCCATACCTGACCGATAGTAGTCTCGCCTTGGAAGTTCCAATATGCTCCAGCGCCAGCCCTAACGTATACGGCCATAGAAAAATTAAATACCCCTGTTGAATAGGCAGTATTGCCAAACGGGAGCACTACATCTTGAGGACCTCCATTGGCAGCTCCAACAAAATGGATACTATTAGTTCCACTCAATGCTTGATCAGTTGTGATCGCGGCATCTTCAGCATTACCAGTAGTCCCTGACCATGTCGTCCACTCACTCGATTGGACACCGATGTAGTCTCCTGTAGAGTAGGACTCAAAATCATCAGAAAATTCCACTTGGGCTACTGCCTGAGTGAAAACAAATCCGAATAAAAATAAAAATGTGTATAATCTTATCATTTCGATTAATTTACTGTTAACAAAATATTATCATTATTAAAATACTAATGTATGGAATAAATCACTTCTTCATTCTATCCAATGCATACTAAATTGTCTTTTTGTGTACTACAATGCAATTTTAGCCTATTCACAATAATATTTATCGAGCATTCAAGAATAATGAAGTATCTTTCCATGTCGTTTGGTTGAAATCACTTAATTTTTATCAATTGTAAACTAATCTACAAACTCTAATTTATATAGAATACCAACCCATGACATTTATCTCTCATCGTATCTTCATTATTTTACTCTTTACTCTCTGTACTCTTTCTCTTGGATTAAGTCAATTGACTTTGGATGGATCCATTAATGTAGATGGAGTCGAACGGACTTATATCCTCCACTTTCCTACTAACAATACAGAAGGGTCTACTGATCTACCGCTTGTCTTCAATCTCCATGGATATACAAGTAATGCGGCGCAGCAAGAATTCTACTCTGCAATGAATACCACGGCGGATAACAACAATTTTATTGTTTGCTATCCAGAAGGACTCGGTAATGCATGGAACATTGGAATCAATGGAGGATCCACTGCCGATGATGTTGGATTTATTAGCGCATTGATTGATGAGTTTGCAACTCTCTATCAGATCAATACGAATCGCGTCTACTCATGTGGTATGTCTAATGGTGGGTTCATGTCGTATGAGTTAGCCTGTAAGGTGCCAGAGAAGTTTGCTGCGATTGCATCCGTTACCGGAAGTATGGTAAGTAATATTGATTGTGATCTCAATACATCTGGGATGCCAGTATTACAGATACATGGGACAGATGATCCGATCGTGGACTATGATGGGAGTTTTGGTATTATGCCAATAGAGGATGTGATTGAGTTTTGGGTAGACAAGAATAGTTGTGATATTGACTCAGTGACCCTAACGCCAATCCCTGATACTAATATGGATGACAATAGTACAGTAGAGCATATCATCCACTCATCGTGCCATCGAGAGGCTAATGTCGAGCTCTTCAAGGTGATTGGAGGTGCTCACACATGGCCAGGTGCAGCACTGGTAATCGCTGCCACGAACTACGATATCAATGCAAGTGAGGAGATTTGGAAGTTTTTCAATCGCTACACGATAGATGGATCTGCCACTTCTGTAAATGAAACACAGCTCTCAGAGATTACTCTCTCACCTAATCCAGGAGATCAACAACTCCTCATTAATACCTCACAGAATATTACTGGTCCGATCACACTCCGTGATATGCATGGTAATCTTGTCCTTTCTACGCAAGACAAGCAAATCAATGTGAGTCATTTGCCATCAAGCATGTACATCCTCACTCTGACACTTGAGAGTAATATCATCACCAAAAAAGTCGTAATCCAACATTGATTTGGCCTCACATCTCCGTCATTGAATACAGTCTGCACCTGCTCGGATATCGTTGAGTAATCACCACAGCACTTATGCGGTCTCATTAAATCATAGTATGCTGATTTAATGCTATTTATATATTATACTATTTCATTATAAATCAGTTTTGTTCGATTTGAATAGCTCTTGATTTCGACGAAAAAATTAGAGATTTTAGATTTTAACAAACATTAAGGAAAAAAATGGATGTATTTTGTGTTTACCTAAAGTGAGACACAATTAATCACAATAACTAGACTATCAATATTATAAGTATGAAACAATATCACATTTACGCAAGTATCCTCCTCATAATAGGTATTGTAGGCTGTACGCCAAAGGTGGCAGCTCCTGTCTCTGAGACAACTACGCAGCCAGTCGTAGAAGAGAGTCCAACCAACCCCAACTGCATCCAACTCGATGATCTCTCCGGTAGTAAAAAAGAAGAAGTCGAGACTGCATTTGTCCTCTACAGAGATTTCCTACCAAAGGACTCCAACAAAGAAGCTGAGATCTTATCGAGAAAACCGACAGATAAAAGTGCTATAGCAACTTGGGAGCTAGAGTACAACTCCTATCTCCAAAGTGTAGATGCGAATTATACCCAAGCCTATGAGATGTGGAAAGTTGCCTACGAGTCTGCACCTGCCGCTAATGGGTCTATCCAATATCACTTCGATGATGGGATCAAAATATACAAATATCAATATAGCAAGGCAGATACACCTACCGAAAAAGCGGAGATCGTAGCTAAGGTAAGAGCTCTCTATGCTAAGCGGAAAGAATGCTTTGGTGATGAGGCTTACCTCAATAGTCGGGAAGGATTTGACTTATATTATTACTTTCCTGGAGAAGTGAGTGACAAAGAAATCTATACACTTTTCAAGGATAATCTAGAGATCAAAAAGGATCAAGCAGATTACTTCATCATCAATCCTATGGCTAAGATACTCTCAGATATGGCAATCGCAGGCGATCTTAGTCCCTCTGAAGCTGGTAAATATGCCAAGATCATGCACAGTGCAATAAAAAAGGCTACAACTAACTGCGTCAAAGATTGCGAAAGTTGGAAAGTAGTAGAGAGCTATGCACCAGCTAGATTAGAAAATCTTGAAGGAATCAAAGGACTCTATGACTGTAGCTACTATACCGAAAAGTACTATGCTAACTTCAAAACTGCACCAACTGACTGTGAAACTATCAATGAAGCATACCGAAGGCTCAAGTGGGGAGGCTGTGATGACGCCAATCCGATGCTTCAAGAGATTGCTGCCGCTAAAGCTACTCACTGCAAAAAGCAAATCGTAGCTGCCTCAGAACCTGGACCATTGAGACAAGCCTATAATCTCTACGAGTCAGGAGACTATCTCGGTGCGGTGAAGGGGTTTGAAGACTTTGCTAACTCCACTACTGATGTAGACAAAAAAGCAAAATACCTCATGCTGGTCGCAAAAATCTACTATAGAGATATCAAGAAATACTCAAAAGCAAGGGCATTCGCAGAGCAAGCAGCAAGTGTCAAATCTAATTGGGGTGACCCTTATATGCTCATCGGCAAACTCTATGCATCAAGTGGTCCTCTCTGTGGACCAGGTACAGGATTTGACAGTCAAGTGGTTACATGGCCAGCTATAGATATGTGGAACAAGGCTAAGCAGGTAGACCCCTTACAAGCTGATGCTGCGAATAAACTTATCAGGACGTACACTCAATATATGCCAAGCAAAGAAGATATCTTTTCACGAACGATCAAAGAAGGATCAACTTACAAAGTAGGTTGCTGGATCAATAGAAATACAGTGGTAAGGACTCCCTAACGATTGATCTTAGCACTCTAATTCAAAAACTGTACATTCAGAAAAAAAAACTCAAAACAAAAGAGACAGACAACCATGACTTACTACAGAACAGGAAGGCAACAACAACCTCCGAGCAACTATGGTCGCGGACAACGGAGAAGTGGCCGAGGTGGACAGATCAAACTGATGCTTATCATCGGTCTCGGGTATGCAGCATTTACCCTCTTCAAGTACTTCGCTAATACTCAGGTCAATCCCGTCACTGGCGAAAAACAACACATCAGCATAACACCACATGATGAGATAGCGATCGGTCTCCAAGCGACACCACAGATGGTACAACAGCATGGAGGCATCCATCCAGACCAGAGAAGACAATCATTCCTCAAGCAAATCGGACAGAGATTACTCGGTGCTCCTAGTATCAGAGGATCAGAGTACCAGTACGACTTCCACGTACTCGCAGACCCGAGTGTTGTCAATGCATTTGCATTGCCAGGCGGTCAAGTATTCATCACTGACGCATTGCTGAGCAGGTTGAATACCGAAGATATGGTCGCAGGCGTAGTAGGTCATGAGATTGGCCATGTGATACATCGGCATGGAGCAGAGAGGATGGCTAAGATGGATCTTACACAAGGACTCACAGGTGCAGCTGTACTTGCATCAGGCAGCCCTGATGCCGCAGGAGCAGCTCAGATGATCGGTAACCTCATCAATATGAGCTATGGTAGAGAACAGGAGCTAGAGTCGGATGAGATAGGTGTACTCTTGATGATAGAGGCTGGCTATGATCCCACAGCACTAATCTCCGTCATGGATGTCTTAGAGGATGCAAGTGGTGGCAGCAAGGTCCCAGAGTTCCAAAGTACACACCCTAGTCCAGAGAATCGAAGAGAAAAAATTCAAGAAGCAATTGACAAATATTCCAAATAAAACACATAATTATGGCTAATTTTTTAAAATCCAGCAACCCCCTTATATCTGAGAAAGCAATGGAATCAAGGTTTGAATCCTCATCCCAGAGTCTTGATACCAACAATTCGCATCTCATCGTAGAGAGTGATCAGATGACAATGCAAGGGGCAATCAATAAGACATTTACCCTACTCGGCATCTTGATGGTGACTACACTGATTAGCTATATGATGCCATCAACATTACTCTTATGGACAGGTCTTGGAGGTGGATTGATTGCTGTACTTGTTGCTAGCTTCAAGCCACATACCTCTCCGATCGCGGCTCCAGTATACGCAGCCTTCGAAGGATTATTCGTAGGAAGTGTAAGTGCTATGTTTGCATCGATGCAGGACGGTATAGTACTACAAGCAGTAAGTCTGACATTTGCAACCCTATTCAGTATGTTGATCATCTACAAGACTGGGATCATCAAGGTCACTGAGAAGTTCAAAGCAGGTGTAATGATGGCTACAGGAGCAATTATGATTATGTATCTCATCAGTATCATAGGATCATTTGCAGGATTCCAAGTACCATATCTCCACGAAGGAGGTCTCATGGGGATCGGACTCAGTCTCGTGATCATCGGAGTAGCTGCCCTCAACCTCCTCATTGACTTTGATGCCTTTGAGAAGGGTGTACAAGCCAAGGCACCTCAGTATATGGAATGGTTCGTCTCACTTGGATTAATAGTTACATTAGTATGGCTGTACATAGAGTTTCTCCGATTACTCTCTAAGTTACAGTCTGACTAATCTATGTAGAGTACTCAGGGTATACTCCCATATTGGGCAATACTCTAGGTAAATGCTAAACTTAATCAGCCAATCATACAGTTACTAATCTCTATAGACTCAATATTATGAAGACAATAATCACCGGATGGTTACTCATACTCACTCTCTGTATCACATATGCCCAGACAGAGACAAGATCAATAGATACATATAAAGGAATCAATGTCTCTGGAAGTATCTCCATAGAGATAAGAAAAGCAACAGTGTCCAAGGCAGAGATCACAGTATTGAAAGGCGACATCAATCAACTAATGACCACAGTAAGCGGTGGGATATTAGATGTCCGATTTGTCAAGTCTGATAGTGACTCATGGGGAGGAGGAGCTAAAGCTAATATTGTACTCTATACTCAATCACTCAATGCAATTAGTGCATCTGCTGGAGCAACTATAGAGTCAGATGACATCTGGGACACTAAGACTCTAGACCTCATCGCCTCGTCAGGTGCTAGGATAGCAATAGCAACTACCACTAACAAATGCAAAGCAGAATCAAGCAGTGGCGCAAAAGTAACTGTAAAAGGAACATCAAATAGTCTGACAACAAGTAGCTCGAGTGGTGCCTCCATCTATGCTCTAGGACTCATCGCTAATACAGTCAAGGCAAGTGCATCATCAGGTGGCAGTGTCCAAGTCAATGTAACCGAAAGTATCAAAGCGAGTGCAACAGCAGGTGGTACGATCAATTACAAAGGCAACCCAACTCAGCAAGAGATCAATAATGATAAGCACAGCGGTGGTATGATCAAGCAGATACTTTAATGTACTACACATATTAAATGTACTACACCAAACTAATGTACTGCACCTAAGTAGGATCAATCATCTATCGTAATAATATACAAAGGGGAGTAAGCACTTAATATGCTTACTCCCCTTTTGTTTCTGATCAGGTAAGTCTGGTCTTGATACCTTTAGTCAGACTTATTACTTCTTGAGTTTCTTATTGAGTTTTTCTTTACGTTGTAATTTGCCAGTCTTGCTATGGTCGTTAACTGTACCAAAACGATAGCCAACAGACATTCTTAGAATATAATCAAAGTTAAACGCATCAGGTTCACTGCTTGTTGAGGCGTTGATATTATTATTGGTTGGAGTCCACTTAGAAAAAATCTTATTACCAAAACCAGCAGTAAAATCTATCAAAACACCAGCGGGAGATACGAGTTTATAACCACTAATCATTCCCATAGCTAATCTCTTTTCAATCCCTGAATCAGAAAATAAAGTTGAACCAAATTCTCTGCGTTGCATCTTGAGATAACCGCCGATGTAGATGCCATCTGCTCCCTTCTTGGAGTTTAGATAGTACTTACCAAACCCTTGAAGGCTGATCACTTTTCTCTCTGTTATCTCACGTTGCTTGTACTGAATGATGCTTTCAATACTGACATTATCGTTTAGACAAAAATCAGTACTCACTCCGACTCCTCCGAGTATCATCTTGAGAGGTGCAGTCTTCACCTCTATGACAGGTTGGTATTCCTGTCCGAAAAGTGCGGTTGCAAATCCTGTCAACAAAATCATAAATGCATAAATAGAATTCTTCATAATAAATTGTTTTTACGTTATAACTAAATTACGATGTAAAGGTAGAGGACACTTTGGTTCACAAAATGAGAAAGAAGAAAATAAATTCTCACTATTTGATAATTTCTAAAGCAGTCTTTTGAATCTAAAAGGTATAGGCAAAAAAAAAGCAAGGATTAATATCCTTGCTTCTTGAATGAATTATCTCTGAAAAGAAATGGTTTAACCCTATCTTCTTTTCTTTCCTTTTGATGATTTTTTTCTTCTGTCATTATCTGATTTCATATCCTTATCCGACCCTTTCATTGACTTGTTGCTACTACCACCAAATCTGTATCCCAATGCAAGCCTAGCTAGTAAATCAATATTTGTAAGATCTGTGAAAGCAAACTCTTCATCAGTATCTCTGTTCTTAACAGTATCTGTGAAGGCTCTACCTCCACCAACTCCAACCTCAAATACGATTCCAGACTGACTGACAACTTTGTAACCAACTGCCAATCCAGCAGCTACTCGAGTTCTGATAAACTCATCGTTACTGATATCCGAGCTTCCTACTCCACCCTTGTATTTTAAGTATGGTCCTAAGTAGAACTTATCTGCTCCCACTTCAGGATTGAAGTAATATTTCCCTATAGCTCTCAGTCCAAATCCAGTGAAGGAAACTTCTTCGGCGATACCTGTAAGGCCTAGATTAGTCCGACCAAAATCAACAATTGGTTCCACACCAATCTTATCAGATAGAATAAACTCACAACCAAGTACTACATCGCCACTTAGTATCACAGCAAGGGGATTGATTTTGGGTTCAATCTGTGCATCTAGCTTGAGAGTACTAAATGCAACCACAATTAAAGGAATTAGTAAAATTTGAAGGTTTTTCATAAGTTTTAAATTTTTGTTATGATTAGTATAGCAAAGATAAAGATATATTAGTTTATCCAGAGATTTAATTAATAATTACAAATACGATTTATTCGATTAATAACTCTTATGTCAATTTCGCAATCTTCGCATAAATAAATTATAGTTTGGAAAGTTTGTTGTTTACCAAAATCTAAATATCTTGGCGTGATATTCATAAAATCAAATCAATTATGTTAAAAAACCAAATACTGCTTTCTTTTCTTCTTTTAATAGGAATGACATTCTCAGCAATGGCGTTACCGACAACTGGAAAACACCTCCTGAATAAAGAGGTTGATGTCACTCTTCTTCAAAAAGCTGATATTCAATCAGTAGACCAATTCTTAGCTTTGACTCCAAAGTCTTACAAAGAACTTACAGGAGAAAGACTAACAATCAAGGAAACTATTCAGATGAAGGCTGCTCAAAAGGCTGTAGGTGAAATTACTCAACCTGTCTCTGACATTGACATTCCAAAGGGACTGTATATTGTAGCTGCCATCTTTGGATGGGGTTGGTTAGTAATGGGTCTGCTTGATGATTTCCAAGGAAACAACTGGTGGATAAACCTAATCCTAACATTACTTTGCGTGATACCAGGAGTTATCCATTCGTTTATCAAGATGGATGAGTACTACTAAGTCTCAGTGACTTATTAAATAATAATAATCTGAATTTGGCTTACAGTTAAATTCAGATTTTTTTTTAAATCCAACATATGGCTAAACTCTCAAAATCTCTTGAAAGGATTTGGTTAATCATTTTGCTCGCTGTTCCTATTGTTCTTTGGATACTTCCAGGTGACTTCTTTGACAGCGGTACTGTTGACCTTTGTCCATCTAAGCTTTTCTTTGATTTTGAATGTCTTGGATGTGGAATCACAAGAGCAGTGATGCATTTCCATAATTTTCAATACTCCGATGCTCTCTTTTATAATTATGGAGTAGTCATCGTTTACCCGATATTGATTATGATGTGGTTGATATTTGTAAAAGCGAGTCTACAAAATCTTGGTCTGAAACAAGCAAAGTATATCCCGATACTGACAAATAGAGATTGGAAAGAAAGAAGGAACAATAAAGAAAAGCATTCTACATAATAACTTCATGCAACTCTAAAGTAAGGACAAGGACGTTAGGCAAGGTTAAATCATTTGATTCATTTATCTTTCAAAACAAACAATAATTATGAGTCATAAAATCAACTTATTATATTCTTATTTGGTCACATTCGGTATCAACTCTACAATACTATAAAGCATAAAAAAAAAGAAAGGGTTAGCTAATTGACTAGCTAACCCTTTCTTTATTTCTATATATATTGTACTACACAGCGAAACTCTCACCGCATCCACATGTACGTGCTGCATTAGGATTGTCAAAGTAGAATCCTTTACCTTCTAGACCACCACTAAACTCCAAAGTAGTATTACAGAGATACAGAAAACTCTTCAGGTCTGTTACCACAGTGATCCCATTATCTTCAAAGACTTGGTCGTTCTCTTGGCGAGTATCATCAAAGTCTAAGTTATAAGAGAGCCCTGAGCAACCTCCGCTCGTCACGGAGACTCTCACAAAATGTGAATCAGTCAAACCACTCTTCTGTATCAGTTCAGTGATTTTTTCCTTAGCGCTATCTCCTACGAATACCATAATGTCTTACAGTCCGTTTTTTGATTTATAATCAGTGATTGCACTCTTGATTGCATCCTCTGCGAGTACTGAGCAGTGAATCTTTACAGGAGGCAAGGCTAGCTCTTCTACGATCTCCATATTATCAATTGCAAGTGCATCATCGATACTCTTACCCTTCAACCACTCAGTAGCCAATGAAGACGAAGCGATCGCAGACCCACAGCCGAATGTCTTGAACTTAGCGTCCTTGATCATCCCTGACTCTTTATCTACTTCTATCTGGAGTCTCATCACATCACCACACTCAGGTGCTCCTACGAGACCTGTACCTACTGAGGAAGATTCTTTATCTAATGTTCCTACGTTTCTTGGGTTTTTGAAGTGGTCGATTACTTTTTCAGAATATGCCATAATTTCTTTCTATTTATCCGTTTATCTAATAACGTTTATTTGACTCTAATTAGTTTCAATATTGGGAGTTACTTCTAGTGTTCTGCCCATTCTACGGCATCTAGATCGATACCTTCTTTGAACATCTCCCAGATCGGACTGAGCTCTCTCATGTGATTGACACCGTCGGTAATCAACTTTATCGTCTGATCTATCTCCTCTTCTGTAGTGAACCTACCTAGACTGAATCTGATAGAACTTACTGCCATATCATCACCAAGCCCTAATGCCATCAATACATAACTTGGCTCAAGTGATGCAGATGTACATGCTGATCCAGATGATACAGCCACATTCTGATTGAATGTCATCATGAGTCCTTCACCTTCTACGTGTTTGAATGAGATGTTAGTTACGTGTGGCATCCGATGTTCTGTATTGCCATTGACATAGACCTCTTCGATATTTTGCTTAAATGCATTTTCGAGTTTATCTCGGAGTACGGAGAGTCTAGCGGCATCAGCTTCCATCTCCTTGTTAGCGATGTAGGCTGCCTTACCGAATCCTACGATACCAGGCACATTGAGTGTCCCAGACCTCATCCCTCTCTCGTGACCACCTCCATCGAGCTGTGACGTTACTTTGACTCTTGGATTCTTTCTACTTACATATAGAGCTCCCACACCTTTGGGTCCGTACATCTTATGACTTGTGAATGCAAGTAAGTGGACACCGACCTCCTTAGGGTGAGTCTTGATCTTACCTACTGCCTGAGTAGCATCCGACATGAAGAGGATACCATGCTTAGCACAGAGATCACCGATCTCCTTCATAGGCTGGATGACACCAGTCTCATTATTAGCCCACATGATAGAGATCATGATGGTATTTGGCTTGATCGCCGCCTCTAGCTTATTGAGGTCCACTCTACCATCTCGTTCGACGTCAAGATATGTCACCTCACCGCCCATCTTTTCTATCTTTTTGCAAGAGTCAAGGACAGCTTTGTGCTCAGTCTTAAGAGTGATGATATGATTACCCTTACGAGCATACATCTCAAAAGCACCTTTCAATGCAAGGTTATCACTCTCGGTAGCTCCTGAAGTAAAGATAATCTCCTTAGAACTGACAGCAAGTAAGTCTGCAATCTGCTCTCTCGCATAATCCACAGCTTCCTCGGCTTGCCAGCCAAATGGGTGAGATCTACTCGCTGCATTACCAGGCATCTCGTAGAAGAACGGTAGCATCGTGTCTACTACTCTTGGGTCACAAGGTGTCGTGGCATTATTATCGAGGTATATTTGAATAGGTTTGCTCATTAGTCTATTTTCGTAGCGTTACTTAAGTACTAAAAATTATCTTTTCTTTTAAAACCACAAAGGTAAGGATTAGTTTAGTCATTGAACATATTTATATCACGAAGGATTGTGGCAAAGTCAATCAATGTAAAGAATAGACATACCTGGCATTTTGGACGAAAGTCCGCTGCTGACTACTCTAGACTGCTAATGTCTCATGAGAGGAGTACTCTCAGTCAGTGTATCTCTCTCGCAGAATCCCAAAACTTCGCAGATAAGGTCATTATCTCAGAGTTACTCGATCTCAGACAGTCTTCGTGGGTCGACAATGAGACTCTTAGGATCGGGGTGACAGGACCGCCAGGTGTAGGCAAGAGTACATTCATCGAAGGACTAGGTATCTCTATGGCTCAGCTGAGTCAACAGAAGTTAGCCGTACTCGCAATCGATCCATCGAGTACGAGTACTAAGGGATCTATACTTGGAGACAAGACTCGGATGGCCGGTCTCAGCCAAATGGAAAACGTCTACATCAGACCCAACCCCAATAGAGAACAGCTCGGAGGACTCACCTTAGAGACGGCTACCTCTCTACTCCTCTGCGAAGCAGCTGGATATCACACTACTTACATCGAATCAGTCGGAGTAGGTCAGTCCGAGATAGAGATAGATATGATGACTGACATTGTCATCCTCCTCATACAGCCAGGATCAGGAGATACCCTCCAAGGGATCAAAAAAGGAATCATGGAAGTCGCAGATATCATTGTCATCCACAAACTCGATGGAGCTACTGAGCTCATCGGCAAAGAGATGCTCAATCAACTCAAACAACTCTATCCGCATACTCCAGTCATAGGTCATAGCAGCCACCCGATCGTCAATCAACACTCACTTACACAGATCCAATCAACGCTATCTCAGCTGAGTGCTGACACCAAAGCAAAACGAATAAAACAGAAAACTTACCTCCTCAATGCTGAGCTCAAATCAGCACTCCTCGATCATGCTCAGGCCAATGATATCTATCAACTGATCGGTGAGATGAGCAATATCAAGCATCCTACAGAGGCTTATGTCAAACTTCGTAATGCACTCAATAATTCAAAGATTTAATTGCACATTTGTGGGATGATTTCGAAAAATTGGCGATGTGTCGTATCCAGTAGAGGCAATCAAAGTCTACCAAAGCAATGTCTACCTATGCGTAGCGCTGGATATCAGAGGATAGAGATATGGATGCTATCAGTACTGCTCTGTCTATTGGGCTCACACATCCAAGCAGAAGATTCATCAGATTACTATCAATCACCAGTCAATCATTCGATAAGACTCAGCGGTACATTTTGTGAGCTCCGACCTAATCATTTCCATGCAGGGATAGACATCAGAAGCGCCAAAGGTATAGCAGGTGATTCGATATACAGTGTAGCAGCTGGTAGACTCTCAAGAGTCCGTGTGCAACGAAGCTCATATGGTCAAGTCCTCTATATAGATCATGACAATGGGACGACATCTGTCTATGCTCATCTAGACGAGTTCCATCCCAAAATCGAGGCAATTGTCAAACACTACCAATATAGCTTCGAGGAATCTGAGATTGATGTCTACTTAGATAGTACTCTAGTCCAGATTGACAAAGGTGACTACATCGGCAAGATGGGTAATACAGGCAGATCTTATGGAGCACATCTACACTTCGAGATAAGGGACACAGAGACAGAAGAACCAATTAATCCATTCCTCTATGGATTCAACGTAGAGGATAAGTCCCCACCAACATTACTTTCTCTCTGGGTCTACTCTCTAGATAAGATAGGGAGGATACTTAGCAAACAACAACTCTCAACTCAGCGAGGAAGTGACAATAGACTCAAGGCAATCATTACATCACCTCAGAGTCCTTACATCGGGATAGGCATAGGTGCTTACGACAAAATCCCAAATTATAAAAACTACAAAGGTATCTATGGCGCTACCGTTAGCTCTGATCAAGATACGATCTGTACATATCTCAATCAAAGATTCAACTTCAATGAGAATAAAGGAATCAACGGCCTTATTGACTACCATCACTACAAGGCGACTGGATCAAGAGTGATGAAACTCTTCAAGATGCAATATCAGGATTTGAGCCTCTTCGATGACTGTGAGACCAGTAGAGGTATTATTACATTAGATAGTCTCCAATCCCAACATCTCGTAGTCGATTTCTATGACTATGATCACAACACAGTGACAATAGATATTACAGCTCCGCCATGGTCATCAACTTACCCCGATGCTCAACGTAGAAGAGTCACCCCAGGCAATACATACAAGTCAGGGAATCTGAGCATCTCTATCCCACCAGATGCTCTCTTTGAAGACGTAGACATTACCCTTGAGCAGAAGGGCAATACTTGCACGATAGGAAGCAACTCTATCCCCCTCAACACACCGATAACTGTAAGGATAGAATCACCATTGATCAAACCTGGAGCAATATTGATGAAAACACAAAAAAATCAAAGCTTTGGTGGACAAGTGATTGGATCTACTCTTACTACAACTGTGAGTGAGTTGGGTACTTTTGAGATTGGATATGACTCCACCCCACCTGTCATCACAACAGTAAGGCAAAGTCCCAATCGATCTAAGTACTCCTCATGGAAATTTACTATTACTGATAATATGAGAGACAAAAGTATCAACGCCTCACTTCAAGTCTTTGCAAGAGTCGATGGTAGGTTTATTCGGTCGACTTACGATAGCAAGAGCAACTCATTAACTATCAGAGACTTAGATGACATTCCACCAAATGCTAATACTCTCAAAATATTCGCAATAGATATCCACGGAAACGAGTCAGTCAGATCATATCCACTCTAAGTTTGTTTGTTTTATTTGCATAAATGTTAAACAAAAGCACGTCACACAGCATTTAATAAGCAAACAACAAATACATGTTAAAAGTAGGTGACAAGGCCCCAGAGTTCAGTGTAACCAATCAAGAAGGCAAATCAATCACAAGAGAAAATCTATTAGGAAGTAAGTATATCTTATTCTTTTATCCCAAGGATGATAGTCCGGGATGTACTAAGCAGGCCTGTAGTGTCAGAGATAACTCTAGGAAGATAACCAAGCACGGTTATAAGATTTTTGGTGTAAGCCCTGACAAAGAAGCAAAGCACCAAAAGTTTATTGATAAATACGAATTTGGTTACGACTTACTCTCCAACCCTGACAAGACAATGATCCAAGCATTCAAAGCTTGGGGAACAAAGAAATTTATGGGAAGAGAGATCGTAGGCGTCAAGAGATTCACGTTTATTATCGATGAGTTAGGAATCATCACTCACATCATAGATAAGGTCAAGACCAAAGAACATGGTACAGAGATCTTAACAGTCATCGAATCAGAAAATAAAGAGTCCGAATCAGCAGCATAACAATCGGATAGAATTATATAAAAATAGCCGCTTGATCTTGGATCAAGCGGCTATTTTTATTTTGAAACATGACATTTATGCCACAACTCTAATTCTTTATTTACAACTCATAATTAGGCTTAATCGTATGAGCTTCGTCAGCATAGAACTCTTCAATGATTGTCACCACCTCATCTGGTGTGTCTACGATAGGGATGAGATCCAAATCCTTCGGTGAGATATTCCCATGTTCTTCAAGCATCGTATTGACGATCCAGTCCTTCATGCCTCCCCAGAAATCACTCCCCACTAAGATCACTGGTACGTTAGATATCTTCTTAGTCTGGATCAGTGTAAGTACCTCAAACAACTCATCTAGAGTACCAAATCCTCCTGGCATCACTACAAATGCTTGGGCATACTTCACAAACATCACCTTCCTTACGAAGAAATAATCATAATTGAGATTCTTATCTGGATCGATAAATGGATTGTGTGACTGCTCAAATGGTAGGTCAATATTGAGACCTACTGAGAGTCCACCTTTCTGATATGCACCTTTGTTACCTGCTTCCATGATACCCGGTCCACCTCCAGTAATGATACCAAATCCTTCGGCAACTAATCTCTCTGCCATCGTAACGGCGAGTTCATAGTACTTAGCACCAGGTTTTGTCCGTGCTGATCCAAATATGGAGATACATGGTCCCAATTTATTTAATGTCTCGAAACCATCTACAAGTTCAGCGATTACTTTGAACATCGTCCAAGAGTTCTCCCCTTTGATCTTAGTCCATTGCTTCATAGGTATTGCACTTTTTTCAGCCATTCCGTTATATATTTTTGATATTATAAATTTTTTTGTAATAATTAATAATGTGGTAAGAGCTTACTTGTTCTTTAACGCAGCTCTATACTGAGTATTATACACCTCACAGACGCTAAGCCTTGACCGCCTTGTACTTATCAAACTCTGATCTGAGATAAGCCTCTGCATCAGCATAGGTATGATACTTATCGAAGAGAGATTGTAGGGCTGTCCTCTGATTACTATTGGCGACTGCATATTGCTCCACATTCTTCTTAGTAATCGTCTGATCACCAAGGATTACCAATCGTTCGACTACGTTGCGTAGTTCTCTGATATTCCCTGTCCAATTGATCTTTTGGAGACCTTTGACTGCAGTACTGTCTATGGTTTTCTTGGGCATATTATACTCAGCACATACAGAGGTAATGAAGTGATCGACAAGTAGAGGGATATCATCTCTCCGATCATTGAGAGCAGGCACCTTGATGATGATGACACTCAATCTATGGTAGAGATCCTCTCTGAATGTTCCCTTAGCGATTTCGCTTTGGAGGTCTTTATTGGTTGCAGCTAAGATCCTTACATTTACTTGGATTTCCTTATTGCCACCTACTCGAGTGATTCTATTTTCCTGGAGAGCTCTAAGCACCTTTGCTTGAGCATTGAGGCTCATATCACCGATTTCATCTAGGAAGAGAGTACCTCCATTCGCCTCTTCAAATTTTCCGATTCTTTGCTTGTGAGCTGATGTAAATGAGCCTTTCTCGTGACCGAAGAGTTCACTCTCTATCAGCTCAGAAGGGATTGCTGCACAGTTGACCTCGACGAGTGATTTGTCCGATCTTTGGCTTTTTTCGTGGATCCACCTTGCTACGAGTTCTTTACCCGTCCCATTCTCTCCAGTGATGAAGACACGAGTATCAAGTGGTGCCACAGTCTCTATCGTCTCATGGACCTCTTTGATTCCGTGGGACTGCCCGATGATCTCCTGCACAGATTGTTTCTTTACTCTTTTCTGTAGGACTTTCTTCTCTGTGATGAGAGTTGACTTGTCCATAGCGTTACGAAGTGTAATCAACAGTCTATTGAGATCCGGCGGCTTAGAGATGAAGTCAAATGCTCCTTTCTTCACTGCCTCGACTGCAGTATCGATAGTCCCATGTCCTGAGATCATGACTACTGGTGTATCATGGGATAAGACATTGATTCTCTCCAGTGCTTCCATCCCATCCATCTTAGGTAACTTGATATCAAGGATAATTACATCATAGTTATTTTGCTTTAACTTGACGATGCACTCTAATCCGTCAGCAGCCTCGTCTACCTTGTACTTCTCCAGCTCTAGGATATCTCTCAATGTCCTACGGATACTTTTTTCGTCGTCTACAATGAGTACGTGTGCCATAATAAATTACATTAAATATATTTCAAATATGTTTATAACTCAAAGATAGTTAATTATCCATTAATAATATTACTAATATGTAATGAAGTGTATCGATAGCAAGCATTACCTCATGTGGGGACATTGGTTATACATTTACCTAGAGTACACATCCTCCACTTGTGTAAATGCAGGACGCGTTATATCTTGAAAAATATCCATCGATTCTGTATAACAATATGCATTGATAGATTGTATTATTACCAGCAATAAATAGCCAATATGTATACATCACTCAGAGACTGCGTAGACGACTTAGAGAAGCATGGGATGCTCCTCAGGATATCACATGAGGTAGATCCCGACTTAGAGATGGCAGAGATCCATAGACGTGTCTATCATGCTGGTGGACCGGCAATACTCTTTGAGCAAGTCAAGGGGAGTCCATTCCAGGCAGTGTCCAATATCTACGGTACAGAAGAGAGGACTGACTTTGTATTTCGCAAGACTCTCCCTTCTGTCAAGAAGATCGTG
The DNA here is from genome assembly GCA_938001865.1 of uncultured Saprospiraceae bacterium. Classification (GTDB taxonomy): domain Bacteria; phylum Bacteroidota; class Bacteroidia; order Chitinophagales; family Saprospiraceae; genus JAHDHH01. The sequence continues at coordinate 42,771 of CALLAW010000008.1, forward strand.
GAACTCAAAGTAGATCCAATCAGAGCTCTCAAGAAGCCATGGAGGTATGCGACAGCGCCTTTGACGGCACTCACAGCACTCCCCAAGAAGACTTGGACTCAAGGTAAAGTGATGTATGGTCAGACAACGATCGATCAAGTGCCGCTGATCAAATCTTGGCCGATGGATGGTGGAGCATTTGTCACTCTCCCCCAAGTCCTCACTCTGCCTCCTCAAAGTGACAATATCATGGAGAGCAATATCGGAATGTATCGTATCCAACTCAGTGGAAACGAGTATGTCCAAAATGAAGAAATTGGCTTACACTACCAACTTCACCGAGGGATAGGGGTACACCACACTCTCTACAATGCATCAGAAGAAGAATTTAAATGTAGCATCTTCATCGGAGGCCCACCGTCGCATGCTTTCTCAGCGATCATGCCTCTCCCTGAGGGAATGAGTGAATTGACATTTGCTGGCTTACTAGGTGGTAGACGATTCAGATATTATAAAGATAGCCAAGGGCATATCATCTCCAATGACGCAGACTTTGTCATTACAGGTACTATCCGCAAGAACGTCAAAAAACCAGAGGGTCCATTTGGCGATCACCTTGGATACTACAGTCTTGAGCATGAGTTCCCAGTGATGAAGGTAGAGAATGTCTATCATCGTAAGGATGCACTCTGGCACTTCACTGTAGTCGGACGACCACCTCAAGAAGATAGTAGTTTTGGGTATTTGATCCATAAGATAGTCAAGGAGCTGACTCCTGGCGAGTTCCCAGGGCTAGTTGCTATCAACGCAGTAGACGCGGCAGGTGTCCACCCTCTCCTCCTTGCGATCGGACAAGAGCGGTATATGCCATTCCGTGATCAGAGACCTGAGGAGATCCTGACAATTGCTAATCGTATACTTGGGTCAGGACAGACGAGTCTTGCCAAGTTCCTTTGGATCGCAGCAGAGTCGGATGGCTTGGATATCTATGATTATCCAGCATTCTTCCAGCACATGCTCGAGAGAGTCGATTGGAGATATGATCTCCACTTCTACACACAGACGACCATAGATACACTAGACTACTCAGGCGATGGGTGGAATGCTGGAAGTAAGGTTGTCATCGCAGCGAATAGACCAGTCATCACTCAGCTCTCAGCCACAGCTCCTGACTTGACTCATATCGATCATGTCAGTGATCAATCAATAGTCATGAACGGGGTTCTAGGGATAACATATGGTAAATTTTCAACATATGAAAACGCTAAGGCTGAGCTCGATACATTTACCAATGCCTGTGCATCTCTCGATCTGGAAGGAATCAAACTGATCGTACTCTGTGATGATGCAAACTTCTTAGCTGCAAGTATCAACAACTACCTCTGGGTGACCTATACTCGTGCTAACCCTAGTCATGACATCTATGGAGTAGGCAGCTATATAGAATACAAGCACTGGGGATGTACCGGTCCACTCATCATCGATGCTCGGATCAAACCTCACCATGCACCAGAGCTAGTAACTGACGAGGCTATCAGCAAGCGGGTGGATCAGTACATGGACAGAAGTGGCAATCTACTCTCAGATACATCAGCATGACGGTTGGATGTCTCAATCAATTGATTAGATACAAAAAAAAATAACAGCTGGGCGGAGAGCCTCAGCTGTTACAAATTCAATAAACTTAATCTTTTAACGCCGGTAATCAATCGGCTCAGATAAGCGTATAATAAAAAGACGAAATCTTCTTTGGTCTACTACTTATCATTCATTCAGGTTTTGATTATTCTAAAGTCTATTGAGTTTAATGTTTGGGTTATTGGTTTTTCGTTTTGTTCTCAGTAAGTAGAGTCTCAAAAAGTAGTCTGGACTGAGAATCCAGACTACCAAATTCAATAAACTAATCTTTTAACGCCGGTAATCAATCGGCTAGATAAGCGTATAATAAAAAGACGAAATCCTCTTAAGTCCACGACTTACCATTCTCTATTTAGGTTGCTTTAGTTTAGTTGAATCACGTTTTGACTCTAGTCTACACTTCCGTGTAGAAATGAATTTTCACTAATATTAAGATCACCACCTTCGTCTACATTGACTCGTGTACCAGAAGCAAATCCCTCAGCACTGGCTTCTTCAAGGTTTTCGAGTTCGACTTCTCTTCTCTTGTATGCAGGCACTGACTCCATCTGAGAGACGACACCGGCATTATCTAGTGGCAGAGTTTTGGTTTTACGCAAGTACTCTTTTTTTGCTTTTTCCATCTCACTATAGGTTGCCTCATCTCTTTTGGACGACTTGGAGATATTGACCCATGGGTCATTATTCTCTACGAGAGTATTACGACCTTGGTGAGCTTGGATTGTAGATTTGACATCATCTACTTCTAAGTCTAATGTAATGGTACTACTTCCTTCTGATGGTGATGTGATCGTATTCAGTCCGATACTATCTCCGTCATCTAAGGCTACCTTGATCTCTGCAGGCTTAGTCTCTTTGGTTACTGTAGCATTCTCTTGGAATCCTGTAGCGATGAGAGTAATTGAGATCTTCTCACCTAACTCTTCATTATTACAATTACCCCATATGATATCTGTACCATAGCCAGCTTCGTCTTGGATATAGTTGGAGATCATTGAGATCTCATCCATGGTTACCTCTTTGATCCCGGATGTCACATTGAACAAGATATAGTTAGCACCTCTGATCTCTTTATCTTGGAGGAGAGGTGAGTTGAGAGCCATCTCTACCGCACGCTTAGCTCTTTCTTCGCCTTCTGCTTCGCCAGTTCCCATCATTGCTACTCCACTATCTTTCATGACAGTATTGACGTCTTCAAAGTCAACATTGATATATCCAGGTACTGTGATGATCTCAGCGATCCCTCGTGCTCCAGTAGTCAAGATATTATCAGCCATACCGAAGGCATCTCTCATACTGAGGTCACCGTACATCTCTCTGACCATATCATTGGAGATGACGAGAAGTGAGTCTACATTCTGTCTCATTTTCTCTATTCCTTCGAGAGCAAATCTTGATCGTTTATTCCCTTCGAAAGAGAATGGCTTAGTGACAATACCTACTGTCAATATTCCCATCTCTTTAGCTGCCTTAGCGATAATCGGAGCAGCACCAGTCCCTGTGCCTCCACCCATCCCAGCAGTGATGAAGAGCATCTTAGTATTATTAGCAAGGAAAGCTCTTACTGTATCGATAGACTCGATACATGACTCCTTACCTACCTCTGGTCTTGATCCAGCTCCTCTCCCCTCAGTAAGAGTGGGTCCGAGTTGAATCTTAGTTGGTACCGGGCTAGACTCTAGTGCTTGGTTATCAGTATTGCAGATTGCGAAATCTACACCTCTGATCCCTTGGAGGTACATATGCCCTACTGCATTGCCGCCACCGCCACCGACTCCGATGACTTTGATTTCGGATGTATTAGACTTTTCCATGTTGTCAAATAATTCTGGGTTATTGATATTTGAATTGCTCATGATTGTGAGTTTGTAGCTTAGTTATAAATATTAAAATCGAAAGAACCTAAAATTCTGAATCTGGAGTTGTTTCAAAAAATTCCTTTACGTAAGTGAAGAAATTATTCATTCGTGTTGGTTCGCTTATGTTGGTGTCTTCTGTATCATCAGACTCATCCATGTCTATCACCTCACTCTCTGCAGTATCGGCAATGACGATTTCATCTTGATTGTCTATCGCAGTCAGTAAGAGACCGAGTGCCGTGGAGTATACTGGGCTCGCCAACTCAGACGAGTATCCATGTGCTAGGTGATCGATAGGCATCCCTATCCTTACTGAGTGACCAGTATGACCCTCTACGAGTAGATTGATGTTTTTGAGTAGTGATCCTCCACCTGTGAGCACCATCCCTGCGATGAGTTTGTTTTCGTATCCACTTCTTTTAATCTCCCAGAGTACATAATCAAATATCTCTTCTACTCTTGCTTGGATTATCCTTGCAAGATTTCGTTCTGTTACTTCTTTTGGTTCACCACCTTTGAAACCCGGAATCGTAATCACTCTATTGTCATAGACTTCGTCAGAGAGAGCTGAGCCAAACTTGACTTTCAACTTTTCTGCCTGACTAGACATGACGATGCAACCTTCTTTGATATCCTTGGTAATGATATTGCCACCAAAAGGAAGTACTGCAGTGTGTCTGATAATGCCTTCGTGGAAGATCGTGATATCAGTCGTACCACCACCAATATCCACAAGGACGACACCTGCTTCTTTTTCTTCTTCGGAGAGCACAGCATTGGCACTGGCGATTGGCTCAAGCGTCATATCAGCGATCTTGAGGCCAACCTTCTCTACACACTTGATGATATTCTGCGATGCAGAGATCTGACCAGTGATGATATGAAAGTTCGCTTCGAGTCTCACTCCTGCCATACCGATAGGATCGATGATATTAGTCTCGTCATCTACTGTAAATTCCTGAGGGATGACATGCAATATCTTATCACCTGCTGGCAATGCCAATTTATGCATATCAGTGATTAGTTTTTCGACATCAGCCTTAGAGATTTCTGTAAGGCTATTATTCCTTACGAGCATTCCATGGTGATGATAACTCTTGATATGCTGACCCGCAATCCCTACATGAACGGAATCAAACTTCTTTCCACTAGATTGCTCTGCACCTTCTACTGCAAGTTTGATCGCCTTAGATGTTTTTTCAATGTTAGAGACTACACCTCTATTGACACCTTCAGACTTGACAGTACCGATACCTAAGATATCTATCCTTCCATACTCATTGCGTATCCCCGCGATGGCACAGACCTTGGTAGTACCGATATCGAGTGCTACTGTGAGCTCAGATGTGTATGTTACGTCCTTATACATAATATGATATTTATTGATTGAGTGATTTCTATGTTATTCTTTCAATGTTATTCAAAATAAAACTCTCGGTTAGGATTCATCAGACTTGCTAAATACTTTACCATCATACTGGAGATCGAGCTCAGAGAACTTATCGATCCCATACTTAGATATCGCCTTACTGTAGAATACCTTCAACCTATAGAGTTTGTCTTCAATGTTTGTAATGTCTCCGATTTTGATCTTATTACGTCCCATCTTTGGAGCTATTACGATTTTATTCTCTTCTGTGATATTGATCTGCTCTACTAGCGATTTGAGGAAGTCATCAGCCTCTATCAGCTGAGCTATCTTGAGTACTGCATTGAGATTATGTCCTTGATCCATCTGATAGTTGGGCACATAAGCGTCCACTGCTCCAGTCACTACTGGTACTCTTACTGTATGTCCACTGACAGGGACATAATCACCGTGCTGATCGATATAGTAGCTGGCACCAGATGTCATCACTCTTACGATTGGTGTTTTCTGCTTGATATCTACATGGAGCACCATTTTCTTGTCGACATAGAGGTCTGCATTCGCTACTCTCCTATCGCTATCTATTAGATATTCGAGATCCAAGAGATTGAGTCTCTTGAGTGTAGCTCTCGATGCATCATATCCGACATATTCATTGATCATAGTCTTGACATCTGCCTCGTCTATGAGGTACCTGTTATCAGTGATAGGGTCTATCTTGATATCCATCTTATCTAGTGATGACTCTGAGTACATCTGCACAGCCAGACTCAGCACTACCATCACGATACCAATCGCCACCAGATGGAAAACCCACTGATACTTTGTGATAAACGGTATGTCTCTGTACTTCTTAGTCATCTGACTGATTCTTCAATAATTTGAGGAGCATTTCATGGTGTTTTTCCAAGTTACCTGCTCCGAGTGTTATTACTATTTCGTGTTCTTCTTTCTTTATTTCTTCTTCTAATTGATCATGATCTACAGCCTTAGCTCTTACGAGAGTCATATGCTTGACTATCATCTCAGAGGTAATCCCATCTATCGGCAACTCTCTAGCTGGATAGATTGGCAAGATGTAAGCGATGTCAAGTAAGCTCAGTGTCTCAGCAAATCCCTCAAAGTGATCTCTCGTCCTCGTATATAGGTGAGGTTGAAAGATTCCCGTAAGTGACTGATCAGGATACAGTTGCTTGATGGCTCCTATGACAGCTCTGAGTTCTTCTGGATGATGTGCATAGTCATCTATCAGGGTTGCATTTTTACTCTCATAGAGACATTCGATCCTTCTCTTCACACCTCCATAGCCTTTGATCGCTTTCGCTAAAATGCTATCCTCACATCCAAGTCGCTTTGCGATGAACCAACCGATACTTGCATTGCTTGCATTATAGTATCCTGGTATATTCCATTGCCAAGATGTCTTCTGTCCATCGATCCTCGCATTTACATGAGTGTCAAATCCTGCTCCAGTCCAACTCTCTATCCAGAGATCAGCATCTGGTGACCCAAATGTGATTATCTCAATCGATCTCTGCTCCATGATCTGCTTCCACTCATCGGTAAATGCTTCCGAGATACCATGCTGTATGATGAGTATTCCTCCATCATTAATCTGAGTAGTGAATTCTTCATACGTAGCGATCATCTCACTCTGACTCCCATAGATATCGAGATGGTCAGCATCCATACTGAGGATGACTGCTATCTGAGGGTAGAGTTGCAGAAACGATCTATCAAACTCATCAGCCTCAGCGACCAACCATCCACTCTCTCCATAGCTATAGTTAGAGTTCCAATCTCTATGGATCCCTCCAAGGAAATTGATACTCTCGACACCACTCTCGACTAAGAGGTGTGCTAAGACAGTAGATGTACTCGTCTTGCCATGAGTACCAGCGACTGCAATAGTCTTGTACGATTGGCTGATCAATCCGAGTGCCTCTGATCTCTTCATCACTGGGATCTCTGTACTTAGTAGGTACTGATACTCCTTGTGTGACACTGGGATCGCAGGTGTGTAGATTACAATGTCAATTAGCTTAGGGATGGCATCCACATCTTCTGTGTAGTGGATATTCATTCCTTCCTCTTCCAACGTTTTGGTAAGAGCAGTACTCGTCCTGTCATATCCAGAGACTTGTACTGATTTATCTTTGAAGTATCGAGCTATCGCTGACATCCCGATTCCTCCGATTCCTATGAAATATGCATGCTTCACCTTCGTGATATCCATATTCTTAGGTTTTGTTATTTCCGAGTGCTATGACTAACTCTGCGATTCTATCCGCAGCTGTTGGCTTAGCGAGTTGCTTCACATTAGAAGCAAGTGTTTGTTGGAGTTTATCATCCTTACTCAACCGAATTGCTTCGGTTATTAAGGTCTCTTGAGCATCTGCATCTCTGACCAATATTGCTGCATCTCTATTGACTAGAGCCATTGCATTCTTAGTCTGATGATCTTCTGCTACATTTGGCGATGGTACTAAGATGGTAGGCATCCCTACGATACTCAGTTCGCTTATCGTCAATGCTCCTGCTCTCCCGATCATCACATCTCCTACTGCATATGCGAGGTCCATCCTATCGATGAACTTTGTAGCTTTGACATGACCCAACTGCGCCGTATCACTTGCCATAAACCTCTCTTCGTGTGCAGCTCCTATCTGCCAGACAAACTGTAAATCATCAACTGACTCAAGCTGACTACAAGCAGCATCCATCGCCTTATTCAGTGTCAGTGCTCCGAGGCTTCCACCTACGATGAGGCAGGTCTTCTTACTTGGGTCTAGCCCAAAATGAGAATAAGCTTCGTCACGCTTACTTGCGACTTCCAGGAGATCAGTCCTGACTGGATTACCAGTAAACTCAATTTTATCATGAGGAAAAAACTGAGTCATCTCCGGATATGCAGTACAGATCGTTTGAGCTTTACCCGCGAGTATCTTATTAGTGATCCCTGGATAAGAGTTCTGCTCCTGCAGTAAGAGAGGCAAACCCTTGCTCGCCAACTTATACATCGCAGGTCCACTTGCATAACCACCAACTCCAACACCGACATCCGGTCTGAAGTCCTTGATGATCCTCCCAGCTGCCATCAGACTCTTCATCACCTTGAAAGGAAATGAAAGATTCTTCAAGGTAAGTCTTCGCTGAAATCCAGCAATATCTAACCCCTCAATGTCATAACCTGCAGCAGGTACCTTGGTCATCTCCATCCGACCATTAGCTCCTACAAACAATATTTCAATCTCCGCATCCTTACTCTTCAATGCGTCTGCTATCGCTATAGCAGGATAGATATGTCCACCTGTACCTCCGCCACTTATCAATACTCTCATACTGGTACAGCTTCCAACTTTTGCTTAGCAATGTGACTATCAACATACTTAGAGACACTGAGTATGATCCCACATGAGATCAGTGTAAAGAGAAGTGATGTACCTCCCATACTGACAAGTGGTAGTGTCAACCCTGTCACTGGTACGAGATGAATAGACACTGCTATATTTGCAAAAGCTTGAATTACAATATTGAGACACAGACCCATCGCTAAGATTGAGCCAAATGTCTTAGGTGATTGAGTCACCAACTTGGTGCATCTGAAGAGTAGACCGAAGTACAATAAGATCATCGTGATCCCACCCACTAATCCTGTCTCCTCACAGATAATCGCATAGATAAAATCCGCATACGGACTTGGTAAGAAGTTTCGCTGTATACTCCCGCCTAATCCAAGACCAAAAATTTCTCCATTGGCAATTGCCATCTTACTCTGTTGTATCTGATATCCTCCATCTGTATTGTAGAAGAACTCATGGATCCTCATCTGCCATGTCTCTACTCTCACAAAATCTGGAAAGATCGTACCCAAAGCAACGATGAGCCCAAATGCAATAACTCCAAGTACGAGTAAAGCTGCGATATACTTGAGAGAGACTCTTCCTATAAACATCATCATCAGACTCGTCATAAACAGCAATGCTGCAGTACTAAAATCTGCTGGAGCTATCAATGCACAGATGACAACGACTGGTATAATCAATGGAAGGAATGCCCCTTTGAGATCTTTGATATTTTCTTGTCGCTTAGAGATGCTCTTCGCAACAAATATGATAAGTGTCAACTTCGCTAAATCAGAAGTCTGAAATGTGAAATCAGTGAATGGTAATTGTATCCACCTCCTCGCCTCATTGATCTCAGCGCCAAAGAAGATAGTATACACAAGGAGTGGTATAGTCAAGATAAGTAATATTGGCGCTAGCTTAGCATAATACATATAATTCACCCTATAGCACATGTACATCACCAAAGCACCAAAACTCAAGAAGATGAAATGCTGAAAGATATATCTCTCAGTATTACCACCATTGTAACGGTAGGCCATACTCCCCACAGCACTATAGACTGCGAGCATTGAGAACAACGCAAGCAAGGTGATAATCAACCAAATGACTTTATCACCTCTAAGTGTATTGTAAAATTGAGCAACTCTAGACATTAAGAATATGAGTTATTGAATATGGTTATTTATAAATCAGTTTGTAGACTGCGTCTCTAAACATGTTACCTCTGTGTATATAATTATCGAAAAGATCAAAGCTGGCACATGCTGGTGAGAGTAAGACAGTGTCTCCTTCTCGAGCAATCCCCGATGCAGCTTCGATGGCAGATGCGAATGTTGAGCAATCCCTCAACGGTATTCCAAAGTCACTATAGTGGTGGATAATCGCTTGATTGTCCAACCCCATACAGATGATGTGGCTTACCTTTGATCTTACGAGATCGTCTAATGCTGTGTAATCGTTACCTTTATCAGTGCCTCCTACGATCCAGATGACTGGCTTCTCTACTCCCCCAAGAGCATAGTATACCGCGTCAGTATTAGTGGCTTTGCTGTCATTGATATATGTCACTCCATTGACCCTCGCGATGATCTCCATACGATGTGGTAGAGCTTGATACTGCATGAGTGCTCCATCCGCCTCCTCTTTGGGAAACCCTAGGTGGTTGACTACTTCTCTGACTACTAGAGCATTGAAGTGATTGTGAACTCCTGAAAATGGTAACTCATCTAAGTCAACAAACTGTGCTAACTGTGTACTACTTTGCTCCATTGAGATTCCAATTCGAGGAACTCTTAAATCCTTACATCTTGTAGCAATTCGATGATCATCTTTATTGTAAATAATCAGATGATCCTCACCTTGATGTGACAAGATTCTGAATTTAGCTTCAGCGTACTTCTCAATATCATACTCATAGCGATCTAAGTGATCTGGAGTAATATTGAGCAATACACTGACATCAGGAGTAAAATCAACACAGTCCTCTAACTGAAAACTACTCAACTCAAGCACGAAGTAATCATACTGAGTTTGTTGAGTAAGTAATCTACAAAGTGATGTACCAAAATTGCCACCGATGCAGACATTGAGTCCAGCATGCTTGAGACATTGGTAGATCATATTAGTGACTGTTGACTTCCCATTACTCCCTGTGATAGCGATACAGTATCCATCAAGATGACGGTAACCGTACTCGATCTCACCGATGACCTCTACACCTCTCGTGACAAGGTCAACAATAAGCGTAGAACTCCGAGGAATTCCTGGGCTTTTGATTACTAAATCTGCCTTTCCAATAATGTCAATATTATGTCCACTTTCTTCAAAGCGGATATTATGTTCGTTCAGTAGAGTCTGAGTCTCTGGTCTGATGTGACCTGAGTCTGAGACGAATACTGTGTGAGCATTGTGGTGTGCAAGTAGTGCAGCGCCTATGGCACTTTCGCCGCTACCGAGTACTACGACATCCATTATCTAATCTTAAGAGTGATAATACTGATGATGGCGAGGATAATCCCGATTATCCAAAACCGAGTAACGATTTTGACTTCGTGGATACCTTTCTTCTGGTAGTGATGGTGGAGAGGTGACATGAGAAATACTCGTCTACCTTCACCATATTTACGCTTAGTGTATTTGAAATAACCGACTTGAATGATGACCGAAAGAGCCTCAATAAAAAATATTCCACATAAGAGTGGGAGTAATAATTCCTTCCTTAATAAGATAGCCATAGAAGCGATAATCCCACCGATGGCTAAGCTCCCAGTATCACCCATGAAGACTCTTGCTGGATAGGCATTGTACCAGAGAAAGCCGGTACAAGCTCCTACAAAGCATGCTGCATAGATCACTAACTCTCCGATATTGGGGAGATAGAGGATATTGAGATATTCTGCGGTAATCGTATTACCTGACACCCAAGCCAGTAAGCCTAGGGTCACCGCAATGATAGCACTCAATCCAGCGAGTAGACCGTCTAGTCCATCTGTGAGATTGGCACTATTAGAGACCGCGGTAACGATAAATATCACTACGGGCACGAATAAAAGCCAGACCCAAGATTCTCTATTTTGGTTAACAAAAAACAGAAAATCGCTATAGGAAATCGTGTTGTTTTTAAAAAAAGGAACGTTAGTAAGTGTAGTTTTTGCGTAAGCCATTTTCCTTGAGATAGTGACACCCGCTATAGTTTTCTCTTCGAGATCAAAAGATTTCACGATTTGAAGATTTTCTTGGACTGCTGTCTGATACGGCAGTCTGACATTGATATCGTCATTAACTATCATGGTAACACCAATGATAAGACCAAGTCCAATCTGTCCAAAAATCTTGAATTTGCCGTGAAGGCCATCCTTGTTTTTTCTAAATACTTTGATATAATCATCAACGAAACCAATCACAGCCATCCATACGGTAGCGATGAGCATCAAGATAATATATACATTGTCGAGACGAGCCACTAATAGACATGGAATCATGATTGCCGCGACGATAATAAGCCCACCCATCGTAGGGGTACCCTCTTTTATCTTCTGACCATCAAGACCCAGTTCTCGGACTGTCTCTCCTACTTGCCGCCTTTTCAAAGATCGTATGATTCGATTACCAAACACTGTGGCAACAAAGAGTGAAATCAATATTGCAAGTGCAGCTCGAAACGATATAAATTGGAACAATCCTGCCCCTGGCAGATGATATTGTTCTTCTAAAAATTCAAATATGTAATAAAGCATTCTTGTGCTTAATTCGTCTTAAAAAAAACAGCCCAGTGGGGTGCCCAAATCGTTATCCGGTGCATGATCCCACTGTAACTGTTAAAACCAACCTGAGAATGATAATAGAACCTACTCTTAATTATCTTATGGAAAACTCCATTATCTTTCTCTTGTCATCAAATGGAGTCCTCACCCCATTAATTTCTTGATACTTTTCGTGTCCTTTACCGGCTACGAGTAACACATCTCCAGCTTCGACAAGCATTACACCCATCTTGATTGCCTTCTCTCGTTGTGTCATTCTGAATACTCTATGCTCATCTTCACTTGTGATTCCTTCTTCCATCTGATCCAGTATAGCATCTGGATTTTCTGTTCGAGGATTATCGGAGGTCAAGATGACTTGATCACTAAAGTGAGCTGCTATTGCAGCCATCTTAGGTCGCTTACTCTTATCTCTATCTCCGCCACATCCTACTACTGTTACTACTTTGCCGCTCGTCATCTGCTTGATTGTTTTCAAGACATTTGCAAGAGCATCAGGAGTATGTGCATAGTCTACGATAGCTAAAGCATCTTTGCTCATGACTCTGATCACATCTAGCCTACCCTCTGGAGGTCTGACTTGCGTCAAAAGAGTCAACAACTCATCTTGTGGAGCTACATCTAACTCGACTAAGCATGCATATGCTGCGAGTAGATTATAAGCATTGAAGTTACCCGCTAATCTGAAGAGTGCTTCGATAGAGTTAAACTCTAGATGCAATCCCTCCAAAGTTGAGCTTAGGATTTTTCCCTTATAATCACTCCCTTGCTTGAGAGCATAACTCACTTTTTTTGCTTTCGTATTCTGAAGCATTACTTCACCGTTTTTGTCATCGGTATTGGTAATTGCTACAGCTTCCGGTTCCAGACTGTCAAAGAACATTTTCTTTACTCGGAGATACTCCGAGAAATGATTATGATAATCGAGGTGATCGTGTGTGATATTCGTAAATATCCCACAGTCAAATTCGATACCTTGTATACGTTGTTGGTGTATCGCATGAGAACTTACTTCCATGATCACATAGCTGCATCCAGCTTGTAACATCTCGAAGTGTATGCGATGAAGTGTCAGTACATCAGGAGTAGTCAACTCAGAAGGATACTCATCCTCTCCGATGATTACTTTCACAGTAGAGATCAATCCACACTTAGCTCCAGAGGCTACGATAGCCTGATAGAGGATCGTCGCAACTGTCGTCTTGCCATTGGTACCTGTAATGCCGATCACCGTTAATTGCTCTGACGGATAGTCGTAGTATACATTAGCAAGCTTACCGAGTAGACCATCTTCCCATCGAAGACTAATCATCTCAGACTCTACTTCCAATCTGCCATCAGTGACAAGTACAGCGACTGCACCATTGTCCAAGGCTTGATCAAGATACTTGTGACCATCACTCTGTCCACCTTTGATCGCTATAAAGAGATCTCCTGGCTTGACTTTGCGACTGTCTATCACGAGTCCTGTTATCTCAGTTTCCAAATCAACTGAGACTGCAAGCACATCTGTGACTTCAAGTAAGTCTGATAACTTCTTCACCATTTCAATTTTTCAATTTTGTATAAACCATCACATTTGAAAGTTTATTTGAGATAGACTATTTGAGTCTTTCCTTCTATGTCTTCACCTGGTTTTACTGTCTGTCTCCAAACACGTCCAACCCCGTAGACTTTATACTTTACACCGAGATTTTCCATCACGTAGACGGCATCTCTGAGTCCCATTCCTATTACGTCAGGGATTTTGTTTTTCAATATTTTCTTTCGTTCGACAGTCAATTCATTTTCCTTTGGAGTAATATCCACCCATCTATTTCGTGATGGCACAGCTGCTTTCAATCCTAAGTAGTCTAAGACCACATCATAATCGTCAGCAAATCCTGCATGATAACTTGTCACTAACTCTCCCTTGTCTTCATCTTCGAGGCGATGCATTAATTGATCATCGATCAGCATCACACCCTCGGCGATATTCTTGAAGACTGGTCCAGCTACTTTGCCACCATAGTAGTGATCTCCTCCAGGATTATAGACTTGAACTAAGAGTGTGTACTTTGGATTTTCTGCCGGAAAATACCCGACAAATGAAGCGTTGTATTGCTTCTTGGCATCCTTATCTACATAATTCACTCTAGTCGTACCTGTCTTACCTGCGATGTCTACAAGATTAGATCTTACACTTTTTCCTGTTCCATCTAGCACTGTTGCTTTCAACAATGCTTGCATTTTTCTTATATTTTCAGTCTTTGCTATTTGCTTGACTAATATTTCACTTCCAAATGTTTCCCACACTTCACCGTTCTTCAATATCTTATCCACGAGATATGGCTTCATGAGGTCACCCCCATTTGCTATAGCATTACAGAAATTCAATATCTGCAGTGGAGTAAACATCGCTTCATATCCGTGTGCCATCCATGGCAATGTTGTTCCATTCCAATGCACACCTGATGCTCTTGGTGACTTTACTTTTGGCTCAGCTTCTCCCTTTATCTCTGTCCCTGTCTTTGAGGTCAAGCCAAATGACTCCAGTCTCTCAATGAAGTTCTGCTGGGCTTCATAATTAGGATAGACATTCATCGCAAGACTTGCTACACCTACATTGCTTGACATCTTGAAGGCTTCTGCAGCAGAGACATTAAACTCTCCATGTAAGTGTGAGTCTCTCATCGTCAGGTTGTAGAATTTCTTCTTCCCACCATTAAGATTGACACTCTCATTGAGCTGTAAGTCTGCATCCTCCATCATCGCCAAGTAACTCGCCAACTTAAATGTCGATCCAGGTTCACTCAATCTTGCAACAGCATAATTTCTCACTTCATGTAATCCATCTTTACTGTTTTCGAGATTCGAGATCGCTTTAATTGCTCCAGATCTAGTATCCATGAGTATTGCGGTCCCAGCACTTGCACTATGATCCAGTACTGCTCTACTTAGCTCCTTATGCACAAGATCCTGCATGATCATATCAAGTGTAGTTACGAGATCATTCCCTTTCTCCACCTTCAATTCAGAAGGATCAAACAAGGGGACTTTCACACCACCAGATACTTTCTTCATCAATACATTACTCACTGGACCAGATAACACCTTATCATAAGCTTCTTCCAACCCGACTTTATCTGCATTGACTCTATCTTTACCAATAGTCCGACTTGCCAACTCTCCAAAAGGCTTGAATCTTTTATTCTTCCTAGAAACGATCAATCCACCTTTGTACTTCCCTCTTCTCAATATTGGATAAGCTTTGAGCTTAGCTAATTGATCTAGAGTGATGTTGTCAACTATCTTGGTGTATCTTACTCCTCTTTTCTTCTGCTCTCTTCCTAACTTTCTATCTCTAGCGAGTCTTGTCTTCCAGCTTGCTGCACTTCCCAAATCTGGAAAATCCTGAGCTAGCATCAGACACAAAGAATCAATCCCCGCATCAAAGACTTCATCCTTTGAAGCTAACAAGTCCATTCGTATGTCAAAAAAGGGTAATGAAGTTGCTAAAATATTACCTCGAGAATCAAAGATGTTACCCCTTTCGGATTCCACCTCGACCCACTGAATATTATTATCAGCTTTTCCTCTCCATTTATCACCTTCAAACTGGGAGATCTTTATCACCCGGCATATCATCACTAATGCAACCAAAGCAAAGAAAGCAAGCAAGAGGTACACACGTACTAATACTTCATTCTTCTTGTCCATTAATCACACTTTATAATATCAATTCTCTATTCCACATTTGCAAAGTCTAACCCTTGCTATCAGAAATCACAACTGGAGCTACTTGCTTACGTCCCAATCCCTGACTATTTAATATCTTATCCAACTCAGAAGCAGTACTCTTATGCATCACTTCTTGCTTCAACTGCATATAACTATCATGCCTATCCTGCCTCTCAATCTTCATCTTCTGTATCGTTCTCAATTTCCTTTCCGAACGATGAGCATTCCAGATATATACCATCCCCAATCCCGCTAACATTAGGACAAACCCTATGTTTTTAATCACAAACTGAATCGGACTTCTTTTACTCATTTTATTTTCTCTACAACTCTTAGCTTAGCACTTCGAGCTCGATTATTTTCTTCAATTTCTACTTCACTCGCTACTCTAAACTTTGGACCAACCCTCTTGAAGGGACTCAATCCTTGACCAAAGTCATTCTTCTCTTCTTTACCATCTAATGATCCTGACTTCATCAAGTTTTTCACCAGCTTATCTTCTAAGGAATGATAAGTCAACACTACTAACACTCCTCCTATCTTCAAATGCTTCTCAACCTGCTGCAACATCTCCTTCAGTGCCCCTATCTCATCATTTACCTCAATTCTCAATGCCTGATAGACTTGCGAGAAGTAGCGATTCTTATCTCCAATGTACTTTCGATCAAGCAAGGCATTGAACTGACTCACCTGCACTTCTCCCTTCCACTTTACTCTTGCATCTACTATGGATGATGCCAGTGACTTACTATTCCTCACCTCACCATACTCACTCATCACTGCGACAAGATCTTGGTAAGAGTAATGAAGTACAACATCAGAGGCAGTCAACTGAGAGTCATTATTCATTCGCATGTCTAAGACTCCATCATTAAACCTAAAAGCAAACCCTCTCTGAGCAGCATCTATCTGCCAAGAACTCACGCCGAGATCAGCAAATATTCCATCCACCTGCTCATCTCCATAGAACTTCAACCACCTTCCAAAGTGTCGAAAATTGGATAAACTAAATTTCAAATTTCGATGTCCGACTACTTGATTTTTAGCATCAAGGTCCTGATCGAAGGCGTACAACTTCCCATCGGAGTCGAGCTTCTTCAATATTTCTTTACTATGACCTCCACCTCCAAAGGTGAGATCAACAACTACACTGCTTGAGGACTGCACGAGTGCCTCTACACACTCACTTAGCATTACTGGCTTATGATAATCACTCACCTTCTGCTTTCTTTCCCCCGAAGACCTCTTCAGCTAAATCCGAGAACTCTTCTGGCTCGTGATCAGCAAGCATATTTTCATATTCTTCCTGATCCCAAATTTCTATCTGCTCATTGTATGCGAAAAGCACAACTGTCTTCTCTAAACCTGCATACTTCATCAACATCTTTGGCAATAATATCCTGTCTGCTGCATCACAGCTCACATTCGTAGCGCCTCGATAGAAATACCTAACAGCCTGTCTGTTTTTCTTTATGTAGATATTTAAGGAATTGATTTCGTTCGTCTTTTTATCCCAAACATCATGAGGATATAACATTAAATGTTTTTCAAATCCTCTATTCACAGTAAATCTCGCATGCTCTGTACCTAGTTGCTTCAACAATGCAGTTGGAAGTCTTAATCTTCCTTTTGCATCGATCTTACATTCATATTCTCCAGCTAAGTTGTACATACGTTATCAACTAATGACAATACAAACTTACTACACTTTCCCACTTCTTCCTACTTTTCAACACATAATTAAAAATAAATATGTAAAAAACTTGTAATCTGTTATTCGGTGTAAATAAAGTGTTTACAGATTGTACATTTTTTGACTACAAAGGTCCGCTAAATGCCCATTTTCACTACATCTATATTTTTACCATCTATTAACATCTTATAAATAGTATATTACAAATATAAAAACTTTATAATATATATAATCAAAAGAGATATATAAATAATTGATAATATGTTGATGTTTCTATTGCTACACTACTAATAATAAGGTATTAGCTATATATAGAAGAAAACCTTATGAATCGATTGATGAAGATTTTGTATGAACTACCTGTGACATACAACCACCTGCACCTAGTTACAAAAGCCGGGACATGAACATCCCTAACTCTATGAAATGAAAATGTGTGGAGTACATTCTGATTGACTCACCAGAAAGATGTAAAGTGCTTACTCTAAAAATGTTTGATAAGATGCGAATCTTGGACTTAGTGACTTACAACGATTAACTCAGACTTAAGCATCTGAGTGGTATCACTCACTGTAACCACATAATTGCCAACAGGAAAAATCACTGACATCAACGGCTTGGATCGATCCAGCACTCTCAAGAGTATACAGATCATACTCTCTACCAAGATGATCAGTAATGCGATAAGTCAAATTACGAGCAGGAAACAATTAATGATGCAATTGAAAGTATCGTCTGTCTTTACACCTTACTATAAGATCTAAACCGCATACCGATCACACCTAGGATAGCTTCTTTGACAATACTGGTATCCATTTTGGAATCACCAAGTACTCTATCTTTAAATGTGATAGGAACTTCGATTATCTTATACCCGAGTCTGTATAGAGTATACTTCATCTCTATTTGGAAAGCATACCCAACGAATCGTACTTCATCAAGACGCATAGTCTCTAAGACTGATCTCTTATAGCAGACGAAGCCTGCAGTCGTGTCTTTGACTGGCATCCATGTTATAGCTCTTACAAACAGTGAAGCACCGTATGAGAGGATCAATCTATCCATTGGCCAGTCTTTGATACCTCCCCCTTTGATATAACGGCTCCCTACTGCGACATCTGCACCTTGCTTACAAGCTTGTATAAGGTACGGTACCTTACTGGGTTCATGGCTGAAGTCTGCATCCATCTCTATGAGATAATCATACTTATGCTCGATGCCGTACTTAAATCCGGTAATATATGCAGTACCCAATCCTGATTTTTGTGGACGTTGGATGAGTGCTATCCTCTCTTGATATTCTTGTTGGAGTTCTTTGACAGCATCAGCTGTACCATCTGGTGAGCCATCATCTATCACTAAGATATGATACGATGTATTTTGACTCAATACGGCTTTGACAATGCCCTTGATGTTTTCAATTTCATTGTAGGTAGGAATGATTATGAGAGCCTTATCAGTCATTTTCTTAGAGTAAACAATCGCTTTCAGTTATATAATAATGCTATTCTAAGTGAGATTATTGTCACATTTACCTAGAGTGTCACTCCCATCTTATTGGCTAATGACAGACATCGCTGCTTCGTAGACGTCTGACACTTGAGGCTTAGTAAAATAGTCACCCTCACTCCCATAAGGCGGTCGATGATCTTTCGCTGTCAATGTAGCTGGCTTAGCATCGAGTGAAAAGTAACCATTTTGCTCTTCGAGTATCTGTTGGAGTAAGTATGCTGATGCTCCTCCAGGGATGTCTTCGTCCACTATCAGTAGTCGGCTAGTCTTTGCTAGGGACTGCCCTATCATATGCTCAAGATCAAATGGTAGCAGAGTCTGTACATCTATAACTTCTGTTGAGATTCCATTCTCTGACAATTCTGCTGCTGCCTTAAGTACAATAGGGACACATGACCCATATGTCACAATGGTCAGATGATGACCAACAGTCAGGATATCAGGACTACCCAATGGCACTGTGTATGACCCAATATTATCTGGCATTCGTTCTTTGAGTCTGTATGCGTTGAGTGGCTCTACGACGATTGCTGGATCAGTTGATTGTAGGAGGGTTTGATACATCCCTGCTGCTTGGACAAAGTTGCGTGGCACGCAGATATGCATCCCTCTCAATGAGGAGAGTAACAAACTCATCTGAGATCCAGAGTGCCATATACCCTCGAGTCTATGCCCTCTAGTCCTGATGATCGCAGGTGCCATTTGTAATCCAGCAGATCGATATCTGAGTGAAGCTAAGTCATCAGTCAATGGTGATAAACCGTAGACGAGATAATCAAGGTACTGAATCTCAGCTATCGGTCTGAGTCCTCGCATAGCCATGCCTATTGCTTGCCCGATGATCGTCCACTCTCGTATTCCTGTATCAAATATTCGTTCTATCCCATACTTCTCCTGTAATCCAGCAAATCCTTGATTAACATCGCCAATATATCCAACATCTTCTCCAAAGGCATATGTGATCGGATTATTCTCAAATGCCCGATCAAAGTAAGCATTGATCACCTCGTAACCAGCTACCTCCTTAGACTCCTCTGTAATCTGTGGCTGTATGATTGGCTGTGTAAGTGGACTACTATCAGCATCTGAGTAGAGTTTAGTATTATAGTATTGCTTCCCTTCTGCCATTAGATCTTGTAAGAGATCCTGGAGTTGTGGGAGGAAGACATTACCCTCAGCATCAGACTGTCTTTGACCTTCTCTGAGAAGTTTGATGAGCTCATGCTTCGTAGGCATGTACAGAGTATTGAGAGACTCTATCATCTTACTATAATTCCCATCTGCCTTACAGATTTGTAGGATTTGTCTTTTGGTGGCTATGATAGGTGATTGGAAGTTATCCCATGCGATTTTTTTCTTAGCTCTTGCAAATGCGATTGCTGACTTATCTAATGCATCGATATCAGCTTGATCAGCGAGACCTGCATGCATCATCCACTGACCCATCTTGAGTATACAATCATTCTCTGCTTCCCACTGGAGTCTTTCTTGGTCCTTGTACCGCTCATGTGATCCCGAAGTACTATGTCCTTGCGGCTGTGTGAGCTCTTCGACATGGACGAGTACAGGCTTGTGTCTTAGTCTAGCTAAATGTGCAGCTTTCTCATAGGTAAGTTGTAGATCTATATAATCCCAACCATTGACAGTGAAGATATAGATGCCATCATCATCTTCATTGATTTCAAATCCTCTAGCAGCTTTGGAGATACTTGCCTTTGTAGTCTGATACTTCTTGGGTACTGATATCCCATACCCATCATCCCACACTGAGATCACGAGAGGGACTTCCATCACTGTGGCTGCATTGAGAGTCTCCCAGAACACACCCTCTGAGGTACTTGCATCACCAATCGTCACGAATACTACTTCATCTCCATTACCGAGATGTGGATACTTCTCTTGATAGAGTTCTTTGGATTCTCTGATCTTCTTAGATGTAAGTGCTAGACCTAGAGCTCTAGCCATCTGACCTCCAGTAGATGAGGTGTCGGAGGAGATATTGTACCGATTCTTAAGATCTAACATCTGATCATTCTCATCGATAAATGGTGTAGCAAAGTGGCTATTCATCTGTCTGCCACCAGAGAAAGGATCATGTGCTACATCTGCATAGAGCTGAGCAAGACAGTCCTGTACTGTACACTCACCCAATCCCATGACAAGAGTCTGATCACGGTAATATCCCGACCTGAAATCCCCTTTGGCGAAGTGTCTGGCAAGTACGATCTGTGGCAGTTCTTTGCCATCTCCTGTGATGCCAAACTTTGCTTTGCCGTTGAGTACTTCCTTACGAGAGATGACAGAGACTTCTCGGCTGACCTTACAGATCCAGTAATCCTTACATACGGACTTCCTATACTCATCAAGAGTAGCATCCCCACTAAGAGGAATATACGAGAGGTCGTCAAAGTTATACGAGTCGATCTCTTGCGAGAAGGTCATGGTTGATTTCACAACACAAAAATAGACGGGTAAGATCAAATATTGGAATACCGAAGCCTTTAATTTTCAACATTGATCAGAATCATTCACTTCCCCTGCGATTCAAGGTATTTGCAATGCCACTTTCACAATCAATCACAATGTATAATCAGTAGAGACGAATGTAAAATTATCGCCCTGCAAATCAACCATTTAGCTCCGACTACACGCTACACAATTCCGATCAATATTATTAAACCCTTAGACTATACTTGGAGTAACACATTTCTCAGTATCGTCATTAACTAAATATTAAAATTTCATTACAAGTAAATTTAGAAGATTTAATTTAACTTTGTCATGTGAATGAGCTAGGAGAGTTTAACCAGCACATCATAGCGTATATAACTGTAACTAAATAAAAATCATGAAAAACATTATTACATTACTCTTATTGAGTTTTACATCAGCATTTTTGATTGCACAGGCTGAAATGACTGAACCAGCTAAAGAGGGAGGACCTATCATGACATTCGAAACGATGGACGTTGATTATGGGACTATCAAGCAACATGGAGAACCACTCAGAGTATTGAACTTTACGAATACAGGTGACGAGCCACTCATTATCAAGAATTGTAAAGGAAGCTGTGGGTGTACTGTGCCAGAGTGGCCAAAAGAGCCAATCATGCCTGGTGAAGAGGCTACAATCGAAATTAGATATGCAACTAACAGACTTGGAAAAATCAACAAGACTGTAAAAATAACAACAAATGAAGGTGATGTACCACACGTAATCAGAGTGCTTGGTAATATCCTTAAAGAAGAAGAAGAGCAAAGTGTGCCAACCTCAGAGCCAAGTATGCTCGATGGTGGTGAATAAGACCAAGCACAATTTCTAAAAAATCTATACTAAAAGCCTTCAGCTCTGCTGAGGGCTTTTATTTTTGTATGATCAATCGACTTGACATCAATGTGAGTAAAGGAATATAGAATCAAACCTTATAATTGCCCACTCACTTTCCGCTTACTACAACTTGACAATACTTATGCTGATCCTACTCTCTCCTACTAAGACGATGAATCTCTCTAGTGAGACTGAGTCATACGGTACACAACCTGAGCTCATCACTCAGGCTCACACTCTCATCAATAAACTCAAGAAGCTGAGTGAAGGTGATGTCGCTAAGTTGATGACCATGAGTGAGTCGATTACAGCGAAGTCAAGAGCTGAGTACCAATCCTATAGCCTCACACCATCTGACTCAGCGGTAAGCAGCGCAGTACTCACATACTCAGGAGAAGCCTATCGAGCCATGCAAGCTACTGACTGGAGTGAAACTACCCGGACATTTGCTGACAAGCATCTCCGTATCCTCTCTGGGCTCTATGGAATGCTCCGACCTAGTGATGGCATCCAACCATATCGATTAGAGATGGCAGCTAAGATTAAGCCCTATCTAGGTGAGACCCTCTATCAATATTGGTCAGATACTCTTACACTCAAGGTAAATGCAATACTCTCACAACAAGAGAATCCAATCTTGATCAACCTCGCATCTAAAGAATATAGTAAGGTCATAACCAAGGCACTCAAGTATCCTTTGATTAACTTAGAGTTCAAAGAAAACCGAAATGGAAAACTCAAAGTAATCTCATTCAATGCGAAGCAAGCAAGAGGGAGGATGACAGACTACATTATGAGCAACCAAATTGACTCAATCCAAGGAATCAAGAAATTTGATAGAGATGATTATACACTCCATCCCAAGAGTACTGACACTCACCTTCTCTTCGTAAGGAATTGATAATCAATATTGTATATATAATTAAATTACCACAATGTTACATAGACTCTTCAAGATTGGAATAATAGTCTTGACATTTGGGTTGATGACAGTATTATCTGCTCAGTCTGACTCGGACATCTTCACAGAGAGTGCTGACCTCTTAGATCAATATAGAGATGGACTCCTCCTCAATTATGCAGGTCTTGCAAGCATCCAACCTGATCTGAGTCGCATCCTGAGAACACTCGAATCAGGAGAGGGTCTGACTACTGAAAATAGACTTGGCTATCACTGCCTTGGGTATAACCTGAAAGTCATCACCAGCATACTAGACCGATATCCGCTGCAGTCAGTGAACCAAATCCCACAATTCTTTGAGCAAGAGGTGACAATTGACGGAGAGCTATATACTCTTCAGAGTCTCGAGCAGATGTTAGTCAGTGAGTATCAGCATGGGGCTATCCACTTCCTCCTTATCAAAGGCACTAAGAGTAGTCCTAGCCTACCGATCCATGACCTCATCAGATCAGACAAAGCGTCTCTTGACAGTGTACTCAAGGCAGTACTTAACAATAGGGAGTTCACCTACGTCTACCAACCTACACAACTCATCAATCTGTCATCAATATTTGACTGGTATAGTGATGATTTTGGTGGGATAGACAGAGTAGTAGCATTGATCGAGAACTCTAATATCATTTCGCTTGACGGTTATGCTGTCGAATTTGACAAGTACGATTGGACACTTAATGATATCAAGAATGGAGTTCGTACCAGATACTACCCTACAAGACTATTGACCAAAAGCGAGGTGGAGTTTCAGCTCTTTGAAAACTATTATACACAGGTAGATCCAAACCAGAGCTTTGGCTTTGATCTGAGATCAAGCTTTTTCAATCAGAATATCTCTCTCTTGTTTGGGAGCAATCGCAATATCAATTGGGGAGTCTTCTTGCGGATGCGATCAGTCAATGTCACTCTCAATCGGAGCATAGGTACCTACTTTAGCGGCATCCAATTTTTCAACGATCAGAAGTTTGTAACGAATGGAATAGAGACTTACCGAAGATTTGGGATTACAGCATTCGGACCACAAGTCAAATATCGGCCTACATTCAACCTCAGAGGTAATAGTTTGATAATCCATACACTCTCACTGCCTATTGGCAAAGCATTAGAGGGCAACTCGACACTAGGATTCCTTGACTGGGCTGGTTACACTCTGACCAATAAGTGGCTGTATGATCGCGATCTCGATAGTAAGCGTAATATCCTTTTCGATATTGGGTTCAATGTCGAAAATATTGATCGAAGGATTTTTGCAAAGCAAGGGGGGTATGTCGTACTCTCTACCCCTGCAATGATAGTCTACCATTACTTCCCTGCTCCTAAGTGGACACTCTACGGACTTGCTCAGATAGTCCCCAGATTGGCTCTTCAAAATTATGGGACAGTACAATCTGATTTCGTCCCATTGGGTCAAGTTGGTGGTGGGATTAAGCGATTTGTATCAGACCTTGTAGAATTGGAGCTACTCATCACACAGTTCTTCGGAGGTACCATCCGGCGAAATGCCCAGACTGTCAACATAGGGATGAGATATAACTACTAGACAATCAATGCATTACAGTGAAATACATCTAACTAAGAGTCACCCTTACTCACCAGATAAATCATATATACAAATAAAAAATGTCAAAAACATATTAAAATAAATTGTAATATGTAATTCATTACTTATGTTTGTATCGCGATATTAACCTATCGTAAGTAGTTTTCTTTTTAAGACCCTTTGAGTATTGGTATACAATGTTAAATATTGAGGTCATTCCAAAAACCAAATAATATTACGATATTATTGTTTTGATTTCCTAACATTGTATACCTTACTTTTATGATGAAAGTCAATTGGTACACAAGTCTTATCCGAAAATTCCCAAAAAGAGAAAGGTAGAGATTCCACTCTTTATAGAAAACTCACTCTCAGGTATGCACTCTCTAGATAGCAGTCAACAACTTAAGGACAAATTGCACGAGATCATTTTCGAGGCAGATACTCGAGAAGGGAAGCGATTTGATGTAATATTGATAATCTTGATTGTATTATCAGTCCTTGCAGTCATGCTAGAGACCGTACCATCGTTAGAGGAGAGATTTGGCAATACATTTTTTTACCTAGAGTGGTTCTTTACGGTCATATTTACCTTTGAGTATATCCTGCGGTTATTGATCGTCAATAAGCCTATGAAGTATGCTAAGAGCTTCTATGGTGTTGTTGACTTGATTTCAATTATCCCTGCATTCTTATCCATATTCATTGTTGGTTCGCAATCTTTGTTGGTGATTAGAGCCTTGAGATTGCTGAGGATATTCAGGATATTCAAGCTGGCTGGTCATTTCCGTCAAGGACTTGTCATATTGAGAGCATTGCGTAATAGTATCCCTAAGATTTCGGTCTTTTTGTTTGCTATCCTACTGATAACTATGATCTTCGGGTCTGTGATGTACTTGATAGAGACAGATTCGGGAGGAGGATTTGACTCGATACCTCGATCTATTTATTGGGCCATTGTCACGCTTACTACAGTTGGTTATGGGGATATAAGTCCTCAGACTAATATTGGACAATTCATCGCAGCGATCGTCATGATACTGGGTTATGCAGTAATCGCTGTACCTACAGGCATCGTCACCAACGAGCTCTTAAACGACAAAATCAATACAGTAAGCATCAATACACAACATTGCCAATCATGCTCCAAAGATGGACATGATGATGATGCTAACCACTGTAAGTATTGTGGACACCAACTCCACAGACGGATAGACTAGATTACTCAGACTGTGAAGAGAGAGATATTAACTATCCAGGAAGCCTCAACACATGGAACATCCGTCGGATAGAGTACCTTCCAGATCCATTAGCAATGAGTAGGCACAGGGCCCCACAGTATGCAAGAGTACGCATGAAATCAAGAGCTTGTACACGTTGTACTTGAGGCGGATCATTCCAAAATGAATAGACGATAAATGAATATGGCAGCCAATAACAAAGCAACATCAAAGCGCCTACTCTAGAGTTATATCCTAGTAAGACCAAAATTCCGCCAATCAGTAAGCATATGATCGAGGCAACTAAGATCAGATTGAGAGATTGATCAAGATTGTAGAGCTGCATTGTCTCTTTAGTCTCTTTGAAGAACACAATAGAATCTATGGCTTCAAAGATTGAAATCATACCAATCAAGAACCTACCGATAAGATCAAATGTACTCTTCATATAGTTATTGTTACTCTAGATGGATCGCAAATGTATTTCAAAATCCCGTTAATTTACGAATCTAGTAATAAATGTCTCAACGATCTCTACCTTTAGATCAAAATTGAAAAATGTCAAAAAGACCAATTTTATTTACAGTAATTGGGACTATAATCAATATCCTTGGTGCTATCTCGCCAAAGTTAGGGGCTAGATGTGCTCTCTACCTCTTCCAAAGCCCTCGGGGCAAAAAACTGAAAGAATCAGAGATCCAATATCTCGAATCTGCAAGGTTTAATGTCCCTAATGGTCAGCCCATGATCTCATATTACAAATGGGGGGAACATAATAGATCTCTCTTGCTCAACCATGGCTGGGAGAGTAGCGCCATCCGATGGAAACCATACATCGGCAAGCTCAATGACCTTGGATATAGCGTAATCGCAATAGATGCCCCTAGTCATGGTCTATCTAAGCACAATAAGTTCAATGCTTACCTCTATTCGCTAGCTCTCTATCCTCTGATCCAGCACTGCCAACCTGAGATTGTCATTGGACATAGTATTGGAGGATTTGTCTCAGTATTGACTGGCGCTGAGCAACCTCAATACCAACCCAATCGATATATCTTACTTGCTCCCAATAATAAGATCAAAGATACATTCGCCACTTACCAATCACTACTTGGCATGACTGATAGAGTGATGTCTGTAGCTATAGAGATGGTTAAAGACATGACTCCTGAAGGTCACGCTGTGGAGTATTTCGAATCAGAAAAACTGATCAAAAGCATTCCAGTTCCGATCGATATCATCCACGATAAGCAAGATCGCTTACTTCCATTTAGCGAAAGCAAAAGGCTCGAGGAAATGTATGATAATGTCACTCTTCACGAGACTGATGGATATGGACATCGGCTGAGGTCACTTGATATCGTTACTCAGGTCGTGTCACTGGTAGAGAATCATAGTGCTTGAGATGGACTGACAGTGAATACGAGAAGATTAGCCCAGAAAATTTACTCTCTTTTTGATCGTAGATATTCCACATTTTCCTTTACTGTTCCTACCCAGATTTTGTCCCGATTGGAATCCAAATATCGTATCATTGCTTCATGTGCTTCTTGGGATACTTTCATGTGTTCGGCTCCGATTCCATGGAAGGTCAGGGTGCTAAATGTTTTGTGTTCAATTATCTTATCTATGTAAGAGATGAGTTGATCCGCTTCATGATTATGAGGTGCCCATGAGGGGATTTTGTGCAGATCTAGATCAGGTAGCTTTACTAACTCCGTTTGAACTTCTGAGCTAACCCTAGCAGATGGAAATATTGATGCAACAATGTCTACATAACTTTCACCGCCAGCAAATGAGTGTGAGCAAGGATAGGCAAAGGTTCGGAGATGACTCCCGTCCATTTCAGATAAAATAGCATTTGCTGACCTTATTTCTTCCGCAATTTGCTCGATAGTATAATTGTCTAAGTCATACTCATCCTTGACCCAGTCCATCCCTGATTCTGATTTTCGACATGGATGATAGACTGTATGATTCCCCAATTCGTGTCCATTTAATGTCAGCTGTCTCCACTTTTCATTTTCTTCTGACAGTGATGGTGAGGATGCCGTTGGATAGAATGTAGCTTTGAATCCATACTTATTGAGTAAGGGGGCCACTGTGTTGACATGACTCGATAAGCCATCATCGTATGTGAGTGAGATCGCTGATTTGGCACCGTTGGGCCATACTATTGTGTTTTCATTCTGTCCACATGAGGAACAGAGAAGACCCCCAATCAGAATTGTTATCAATAATCTCATATTATGGTTGAGTTCAATGATGAAATAGTCAGTTTCACCTAGCGTCTATCAATAATACTGAGAATGAATGACTTGTCTAGTCTCAAATGATAGATATAGTGACAAAAAAAAGGCTGAATCAATTTATGATTCAACCTTTTCTGTTTTCTTTTAATGCGGAAGTATCTTGTCTAATTTGAAACTTCGGTAGTGAGGTGCTCAGTAGACCTAAACGACTTGATCACTTGCTGATTAGCTTCAAACTCTTCGTCGATTGATGCTTTGTATTCCTTAATCTTAGATGCAAGCTCTTCTTCCTTATCATCCTTCAGAGACTTTGGTAAAGCTCTGATCTCAGACATAAGATTATTATTATACTGAGTTAGCACATCTTTTTTTGATCTAATCAGTGACATAGAAAGCGCATTCACTCTTGTAGCAACTTTTTGTTTCTCATTTTTCACATCTTGTTCGATAGCCTTACTCAGCACTTTATTGTAGACTTGTATAAGCTCAGTTACATCTTTTGTAAATTTTTCTGAATGTTTTGCAAAGAGGTCATCAACTTTTTTTGACTGTTCGTCAAATTCTTTTTGATAGTCTTCATTTGCTTCCATTGTTGTTTCGTCAGCTTTCACAGTGACAGGAGCAACGTTCATGATATCAGCAATACTCGATCCTTGAGCTATACTCAACGTCGAGAATATGGTCATAATTAAAACGCAAATAAGTGAGTTCTTCATAGTAAAGGCTTTAAAGCTAGATCTACTTCCAAAATATAATTGCAAAAGTACAAAAAAGAGTTTCATCCTTTGGTTATTATTCTCCAAAAAGTAGAGTTAAGTATTAGAAATATCTTTCAAATATGTGGTTATATAATAAAAATTGGGATTATAAATCCCTATTTCATTCTAAGCTTTGTCTAACTATAGAACTTATTTGAATCAAAAAATATTCCCAAGAATACTAAATTAAGACAGTTTTAAAAGATTAGACATAGGGAAAACCCCGATATTCATAGAGTGTCATATATTGTCTTAACGCTATATTAAAACAACAATTTATATCCGTGAATAGAAAGAGTCCGACGTAGAATCTGTAAATTCATCAACCAATTTGATTTTTTAGAGTTAAAGTACCTATGAGACACTTAGATAAAATATGGACTATAACGGTCCTCCTCTGCCTGATAATGGCATCTACTCCGATTGTAATCGGTCAATCTTATCAACAAAAGCAGCGACAACATCTCGATGCTAAGCAATTTGCACTAGAAGATAATGGAATCTCTAGTCTTACACCTATAGGGCAAGCTGCCCAATTTCTAGGTGCTGATCAAAGCGATTTCACTCAATCTCATGAGGTGAAAAGTAAATCTGGGACGATACACACTAAGTACCAACAGACTTATAATTCTCTTCCAGTGATTGGAGGAGAACTCATCATCCATCAATCGGAAGAGAAAGGATCAAGTGTAACTGCCAACTATCTTCCAAGTATTAGCCTCAATACCCAACCATCACTCAGTCAGGATGCTGCGAAGACAATCGCATTGGACAAGAGTCAAGCACATACATATATCTGGGATGTGGATCCATCGTATCCGCAACCAACTGCTCAGTTATGTATCATTGATCAGAGTTTTCCACGATTTAGTGGCGATTACGTGCTTGTATATGCACTTGACGTCTACTCTACCCAACCGCTTGCTCAAGACCGATACTATATCGATGCTCACTCAGGTAAGGTCAGAGCTAAAGAACCTCTCATGTGTACTGAGAGTGTACCAGCTACTGGTCAGACACTCTATCTCGGAGAGAAAACATTCATGTCTGATAGCGTCGCTACTGACCTCTATCAACTGATTGACAACTCACGAGGTCAAGGCAATACCACATATACGCATGACGGAGAGAGTAGAGTCATACTGACAGATGAAGATAACCACTGGGACTATAGCAGTATCCATAATCGGAATGCAGCAATCGATGCACACTATTGTACAGGCAGGTTCTTTGACTTACTAGAAGAGCACTTTGATTATTCGGGGATTGATGGAGAAGGTGGGTCTATGGATTGTGTAGTCAATTTCAGAAATGGCGCCGCCTATGTCAATGCATTCTGGGATGGACGATTTGCGTGGTTTGGAGATGGAGATTGTACGAGAGGACCATTAACCTCAGTGGATGTCGTAGCGCATGAATTCATGCACGGAATTACCGATTACACTTCAGACCTTGTCTATATGGATGAATCAGGAGCTCTCAATGAATCGATGAGTGATATCTTCGGTAAAGCTCTAGAGTATTACGTTACACCTGATAAATTTAATTGGCTCATAGGTCAAGCATTTATCTTGAATGAAAGCGAAAGACCATTCAGAAATATGGAAGACCCCAACCAAGAAGGACATCCGAAGTACTATGATGGTGAGATGTGGTTTGAAGGGGAAGCTGACAATGGAGGTGTCCATATTAATAGTGGTGTACTCAACTATTGGTTTTATCTCATCGTAGAAGGAGGACAAGGAGAGACCGAGAAAGGAGTGCCTTTTGATATCACTGGGATAGGCATGGATAAGGCTATCCAGGTCCCTTTCTTAATGCAGCAAGCCTACCTTACACGGACGAGTACATACAGCGATGCGTATAATGGAGCTGTTGCTGCGGCTATTGACATCTATGGAGAAGACTCTGACGAGTATGACACTGTAATCAGAGCTCTCAATGCCATAGGGCTGCCTGTCGGTAGTAACGTCCCTGCTGACTTGGACATGTCTATCGTATTGAATACTGACATAGACAATACATGCACTCAAGGTGAAAATTTAGATCTTGAAGTAACAGTGAGTAATGTAGGCTTAGATACTCTCTTTGCCCAAGATACCATAATCGTAATAGTCAATGATAATCAAGCTCAAGCATATAACTTTATCCAGAGTGAAGACTTCTTGCCTGGCGCAGATACGACATTAGTATTAACAGATGCCTATACCATCATAGCAGAAGGCGATCTAAGGATAAGAGTAGATCTAGGTAAGCAAGACAAAGTAGCAGGCAACAATACAGACCGTATAGATTTTTTCAATTACTTCGAGCAATCTAATGACTTGGACCTCAATGTATTTGTCCCGTCAGTCATTGACTGCTTTGAGAGAGACATCCCTATAGAAGTAGAGGTCAGTAATAGCAGTTGTGAGCCAATTGCTCCAGGTACTGAGATTACAATCCAAATGCTAACAACCGGTCAAGTAATACAGGAATACTCTGAGACGCTTACTGACGGTATCCCAGTCGGTGGCAATATCAGGACGATCATGCCATTTACTTATCCAGGAAGTGTAACTATTCTAGATTTTGAATTGATCGTAGCAGATGATTCGAATCTAGCTAATAATAAAGAGAACTTTCTTCCAGTATTCAAGGAAGAATCTTTACAATCAGAATATATCAATCCTCTAGATAGTCCACAAGATTTTACTCGACTCATCACCCTCAATGAGGAGTTCTACTTCGGCTTAGTGAACTACGAAGGAGAAACATATATGGGGACTACTGGTCAATCCAACACTATCGAAGATATCTGTCAGTTTTGGCAAGACAATTTTATCACAGACGCTACAGCGGTGATGGAAATGTGTGCTGATATGGCTAATTACGAAAATGTAGTCTTAGGATTTGACCTTGTACAATTGCGTAACTCTCAAGTGGAAATGTTCCCAGATCGTATTGATGAGTTTACAATGGTAGAAGTCAGATGGTCGGATGACAACACAAGTGAGACACTCCTTATCAACAATCAACCGGATGGAGAGGTCATGCACTATGACATCCCATTACCCAATAACTTTACAGGTTTCATCACTTTTGAATTCTACAGCCACTTTGGTAATTTAAATTTTAACTCCAGTACTGCATTGCAAAATAATGACTTCAACCTACTCAATAATTTGACAATTACTGGGGAGTTTGTCTCAAATGTGGAAGAGGTTACTGATGCTGAAGACTCCATACATGTCTACCCTAACCCTACTGACCAATATCTCGTGATCAATGGCGATCACTTAAGCAATGCTGACTTATCTATCTATAATGCCCAAGGCAACCTAGTCTTGACTCAATCACAGATAGACCAAAACCAAAAAATAGATGTCAGTGAACTCAATCATGGTCTGTACTTCATCCAAGCAGTAGACAATGATAATAATATCTCAACAGCACGATTTATCAAATCAGAATAAACTAAAGAATTAGATTTTCTTAGAATTGTAGACTCTCCATTGGATATCCGTATCAGGTAGAGTCTACAATTATTTCTCTCCAGTTGATTCCAGAGAGAGCATCAGTTATCAGCAATCGACTTATAAG
Source organism: uncultured Saprospiraceae bacterium (assembly GCA_938001865.1). Classification (GTDB taxonomy): domain Bacteria; phylum Bacteroidota; class Bacteroidia; order Chitinophagales; family Saprospiraceae; genus JAHDHH01. The sequence goes on from CALLAW010000008.1 coordinate 75,287, forward strand.
CAATATTCTAGTTATCAGACAATCGAGTCCTTTGACTTGCATCCGATCGTCTCATCGTATGTAAGTAGGAGAAAACACCCATAAGTAAGAATGAGTGTAAGCACCCATAAAACTTGTGTAACTCTGTGTATTTTTGTAAAGACGTCTTACTTTTTTTTTGCAAGCTAGACAGGACTCGCAAAATTGCCTACTCCATCATACACTCTAATAATCCATGCAAATACTTCCAACTCAACTATTGTCAGTCTTATTAATCGCTGGATTATCGAGTTGGTGTCATCTGATTGAAGCTGCTGCAGTGTCATCAATTACTGATGGTGAGTGGAACTCTCCGAGTACATGGTCATCCCAGACTATCCCTACTGCATTAGATGATGTGACAATCATGCCAGATCATACAGTGACTCTAAGCGGACACTGTATCGCTAAGACACTCAAGGTAAATGGATTACTCACTGCAAGCAATCATGAGGTTGCACATCAAATCAGATTGCAGAGTGAATGGATATTGGTCAGTGGGACTCAAAGTAGATTATCAATAGGGACTGAGCAATCCCCATACCAAGGCAGCTGTCACATAGAGCTAATCGGAGTAGATGATGAAGAATCGATTGGTATCATGGGTGATAAGTTCATAGGGACCATGCAGGGAGGAGTCACGAGCTTACATGGGACATCTTATGACTCTTGGACTAGGTTATCTCTGACAGCCTCAGCTGGGCAGACTAGTATCAAGCTCGATTCCCCTGTCAATTGGAAACAAGGTCAACAGATCTTGCTGACAACAACCAATAGAAGTGTAGACCAAACCGAAGTACTTACCATCCAAGATATCTCAAGTGATGGACTCACACTACAACTCCATGAGCAACTCGCATACTCTCACTATGCTGGCTCCCAGACTTATGATAATGGCAAAAACGGAGCAGATGCCCGATCATGGTCAGTCAATATGAGTGCAGAAGTAGGGCTACTCAGTAGAAATATCAAGATTAGTGGAGATGCCAACTCTGAGATAGATGGATACGGAGGTCATCTCATGACGATGCCATCTGGAGTCATACAGGTCTCAGGTGTAGAGCTCTTCAGGATGGGACAGCGTTACCATATCGGCAGATATCCATTTCACTGGCACTTAGCAGGAGATGTCACAGGTCAGTATATTAGAGAGTCATCTCTCCATCAGAGCTACAATCGTGCAGTCGTGATACACGGTACAGACCATGCACAAGTAGTAGACAATGTAGTCTATGGGATCGATGGGAGTGCTATCTTTCTAGAAGATGGTGTAGAGCAACACAATAGGATCATCAATAACCTCGTCGCCAACGTAGTGGTACCTCCTCATGCCCCGATCGAGAGAGACTTCGATGCTAATACACTGCCAGGGGGAGTTGACAATGCGTTGGGTATCGTGCCCTCAGACTACCAAGTACATAGGGATCGAGTCCAAGGACCAGCAGCGTTTTGGATCACCAATGCGAATAATAAGATAGAGAATAATGTCGTTGCAGGTTGCGACGGAGTAGCATATTGGTTTGGACTACCTGAGTCACCTACAGGGATGTCAGCTGGCACTCCTCTCTCTCCAAGGCTTATTCCGATATTATCATTTACACATAATTCAGCTCATGCTGTAGGCACCGGTCTACACTTCGATCATAGTCATGATGCTACTCAGCAACAAATCGTCAATGCCCATTACACCCCAGAGTTGAATAACGAACGTATCTGGAGTGAATTAGATGACTTTACTTGCTACCAGATGGATAGAGGATGGTGGACACGTACATCGGTGGAGGCTGCTGGCAACATTACATTTAGAGACATCAAGCTCTTGGATTGTACAGGTCCAGAGATGATCGTCAGTTCGTGGAAGGGACGGATGTATGACTGCCTCTTCGTCGGAGCATCTCCTAACTATCACACAGATGCTAACTACGACGGTTACACTGCTGCTGTCTCTCTCTATGATGGAGGGTATGAGATCTACGACAGTCACTTTGAAAATTTTGACAAAAGTCATATGTCTACATTTGCTTGGTTTGGAGGTGCCGCTGATAGATGCAATGACTTCTTCACGAATTGCACATTTGACAATGTAAATGTCTACAATGACGATCTCATCCATCGACCAGTTAGACTTGCTGGAGTGATTAGAGATATCGATGGTACACTGACTGGGATACCACAGAGTACTCTAGTCCCTGAACATCCTTATCTGATAGATGACATCAACTTTGAGAGAATAGACCCAGACCATATTGGCTATCAGACGACATTACCAACTTACGCAGGCAAGCTTACGCTAAAAGCAAATAATCTCGGTGATGAGAACTCCATTTACTCAGAGTGGGCACCTGGTCATGGGATCCATGGGAGTGTCTGGGGAGCAACCAATCAATTTACCGTATTTCACAAGCTTGGAAGAAACTACCTCTTCCGATGGCTCAATAAGGTCGGAGGACAAAATCAACTCAACTTTGAATTTGTTCAAAATTCTGATTTTGTCGATTGTAGATTTGAGGGATCACCTCAAAGATTAAGATTACAAGGAATAACAGAAGATCAGAGTCAAGCTGCAGTCTACAGCAAGCAAGAGACTGGCTATTACTGGGATAGCAGTCATGAGATCCTCTATGTCAGACTCGTAGCCGATGGGGATGCCACTCCTGATGATGAAATCTATGAAGCAAAAGCATCCGTCATCATCGAAACAGAATCAGGAACTACTCAACCAGCTCGGACTCACTACCCTATCTTCAATCAACCCTATCTAGGTAATATCCATAGTATCAATGCCATCAACGAAGCAGAACACTTTGATTATGGTGGCCAATATGTTGCTTACCTAGAGAAGGGAGATTTTGCCCCACAACCGATACAGTCAATCTCAGCTGCAGGCAATAGATACACCTCTCAGACTCTCGACGGAGATGCGATAAGACATGGAGAAGTTGCAGAGATTAAATACTCAGATACTCAACTCTCATCGAATGCAAGTCTGCACAATATCAAGTCTGGAGAGTATTGGAATTACACCTTCCATGTACCAGCTACAAAAGAGTACAAACTCCAACTCAAGGTGAAATCAGAAATGCAAAGTTGTGGAATCACGCTGAGCATTGACGACGTACCTACACATACTCAATCTTGGAATCTCGAAGGCACCAAATACCAATATGTCAACACTACACCATTTACTCTCAGTGAAGGACTCCATAGATTGACATTAACTGCAACCCAAGATGATTTTGAATTGGATTGGTTTGCAGTAGTCGATACCTTCATTGGACTCATAGATGATATGGCTGGGGATAACGATGGTGATGGTAAAGCTTATAATGAAGAGATTGCTCTTGGCAGAGATCCCAACTTTACTTGTGATTTCGGGTCGGAGTTTGATACTGACGAAGACTTTGAAGATTGGTGGAGCCCAATCGATATCGACAATGATCGTGTATCTGGAGGAGTGTACAAGGGTGATCTGGTCTCCAATGATGCCTACTTTGTCAGTCCTTATCTGACATTTAATGGCAATGAGGTCGACTATATCCAGATGAAAATCAGAGCTCCCAAGAATGGACTCTCCGAGATGTTTTGGATCAATGAACAAGGAAATTTTGGTTCCACAAGGCGAGAAGCAGTACAGTACACAGGAGATGGAGAATGGCAGATATTAACCTTCAATCCGAGCAGTAATACTCAGTGGATAGGCCACACCATCTATAATATCAGAATAGATCCAATCAATCAAATAGGTCCATTTGAAATCGACTGGATCAGAGGAGCTTGTGGTAATGTCATAGATACCTCAGCAGACTTAGACGGTGATGGCAAGAGTTATGGAGAAGAGATGCTGCTTGGTAGAGACCCATCATCGGCCTGTGATTTTTCATCTGAGTGGAATACTGATGACTACAACGAAAACTGGTTTGGATATACTAACTTGGACAACATCAGGATCAAAGATGGTATCCTATCTGGCAATTCGACTACATCTGATCCGAGCTTCAATAGTCCAGATCTCAACTTCCAAGGAAGCGAAATCAAAGCGATCAATGTCAGGATCAAGGCAAATGCCAATAGCCATATGGAGCTCTTCTGGAGAGATAATAATGGAGCTTATAGCTCGACCAGGAAGGCAATAACATCATATACAGGTGGTGGAGAGTGGCAGACTGTAACATTTACCATGAGTGATATCCCTGCATGGACCAATAGTATTATCTACGGACTCAGATTAGACCCGACTAACACCCAGACTTACTTTGAGTGTGACTGGATCAGAGGCAGTTGCATCCAACACCTCAGCACGACATCTGATAATGATGGTGACGGCAAGACATACGAAGAAGAGATCGGCCTAGGTCGTAATCCTCTCTCTGTATGTGACTTTGCATCGGAGTATAGCCAAAGTAACAACACCGAAGGCTGGAAACCGATCAGCAATATCACTAACATGCAATCTAGCAATCAGACTCTGAGTGGAATTACAACAACTCATGATGGGAGTATGCAGAGTCCAATCCTCAATATTGATGGTAATGACATCAAAGTAATCGAAATCAGATATAAAGCAAACAAAAATGGAGTGATGGAACTCTTCTGGGCTAACGAAAATGGCAATTACAGCGGTATCAGAAGAGTAGAAGCTGATTATACTGGTAATGGAAATTATCAGACAGTGAGATTTAATGTCTATCAAGAGAGTGAGTGGAGTGGCAAGACGATCAGGAGGTTGAGGATAGACCCTATCAGCCAATCTACAGCCTTTGAGATCGATTGGATACGTGGATACTGCTGTACTGATGCTCCAGACTGTGAGGCAGTGCCTAGCTATGTAGATAATGATGGTGATGGATTTGAAAGTAGTGAAGATTGTAATGATCATGACGAACTTATCCATCCTGGAAGTCTAGAGATTCCTAATAACTCCGTAGATGAAGACTGCGACGGGTTGATCTCACAGATAGACCAAGATGGCGATGGATATCACTCTCTTATAGACTGTGATGATCTTGATCCCAATATCAATCCAGGCCAATCCGAAGTCCCTAACAACACTATCGACGAGAATTGTGATGGAATCGTCTTAGGTACAGATGCAGATATGGACGGCTACACCTCTGACATTGATTGCGATGACAATGATCCTTCAATCAATCCCGGTCAAGCCGAAATACCAAACAACGACATAGACGAAAACTGCGACGGAATCATAGAAGGCAATATCATCGACAATGATGGAGATGGGTACTTGTCACCATTAGACTGTGATGATACTGATCCCCTGATCAATCCAGAAGCCATCGAGATAGCCAATAATGATGTAGACGAAAACTGCGATGGAATCATCCTCGTCATAGACTCAGACCAAGACGGTTACAACTCAGATCAAGACTGTAATGATGCAGATCCAGCGATCAATCCCGGTCAAGCCGAAATACCAAATAACACCATAGACGAAAACTGTGATGGTGTCATCATCATCATAGACATAGATCAAGATGGCTATCACTCTGATGAAGATTGTAATGATCTCGATCCCAATATCTCACCCGGAAGTCAAGAAATACCAAATAACTTTATAGATGAAGATTGTGATGGTATCGCATTGATCATAGATCAAGACCAAGACGGTTATCACTCAGACATAGATTGTGATGATCTCGATCCTAGTATCAATCCAGGAGCATTAGAGATCCCAGACAACGCTATCGATGAGAACTGTGATGGGATCTATGCAGGGACAGATATAGACCAAGATGGATACACAGCGATCGATGACTGTAATGACTTAGATCCGACGATATACCCTGGAGCAATAGAGATTTGCGATCAGGTTGACAATAACTGCGACGGCAATATCGACGAAGGATATCTCCTCGACACTTACTATAGAGATATGGATGGCGATGGATACGGCGACCCTACCATGGAGATACTTGCCTGCTCACAACCAATCGGCACATCCACTAATAACGAAGATTGCAACGATCTCGACCCTGAGATCAACCCCCTAGCCAACGAAGTCATCAATAATCTCATAGATGAGAACTGTGATGGGATCGCCGTGATCATTGACAATGATGGTGACGGATATCATAGTACTGATGATTGTGATGACACTAATCCACTCATCAATCCCCTTGCCATAGAGCTCTGCGATAGCGTAGACAATAACTGCAATGGTATGAGTGACGAGGGGTTGTATACCTATCTCCTCTACCAAGATCAAGATGGAGATGGATATGGTAATGCAGAAGTCCAGATCATCACATGCGATCCTAATACTCTAGGATATGTCACCAACCCCTCTGACTGCGATGACACCGACCCAGAGATCAATCCATCAGCACAAGATATTACCAACAATGGAATAGACGAAGATTGTGATGGACAAGACTTACTCTCTAGTACCGAAGAATCAAATCTCCTAGACACTTCCGTGAAAATGTTTCCTAATCCAGTGACAGATAGATTAATATTGCAAAGCTCAGAGATTGGCAAATACACATTTACATTAGTGAATATCTATGGAGCACAAGTAGTGAAAAGACAGATAGAAGACAATCACTACACTCTAGATCTGAGTCACTTCCCACACGGCGTCTATACAGCAATCATCTCTCAAGAAGAACACACCAAACATCTGATCAAAAAGATCGTGATCAGTAAATAAATCTCAGATTTGTACCAAATTTATGGCTGCTTATAAAATTACGAGCCTAAAAACTTCATTTTTTCAGTTATTTTAGTTAAGATTATATGTATTTATAAGAAATACAAGCATTAATTGTGACTAAATGGTTAAAAACCAATCATAATTATAGACAATTTTATGTCATTAGTTACGAAACCATTACACTAATCATAACATAACAAAATGAGGTACAGACTTTTCAAAAAAACCAAATCTGGATTGTTCTTCTTCCAGTTCAAAGACAATGACAATGTCATCATGACAAGTCAAGGTTACGAATCTAAAGATGCCAGATCGAATGGACTGAAATCAGCAATCAAAAATGCAGCAGATAGTGCTAACTACAAAACCGCAAAAGACGGTGATGGGAAGGACTATTTTACATTGAGTGCAGACAACGGAGTAGAACTTGCAAGGTCTGCATCAGGTGTCAATACACAGAGTCTGATAGAATTGTCGAAAAATCTTATTCCCAAACTCAAATTAGAAGCTGAAGAAGATCAGTCTGATGCAGTAGTAGGCAAGGCATACGCTGCCAAAGGGAATACGGATGAGTATAAGCCTCTCGGATTCTATGAATCCAATGGTGCCAAAATCGGTACAGGCTTTGATTCATTCAGTGCAGAGGATGAGCACTACTTCTCATATCAGATAGAAGATGTCGTACACCTTATCAGTGAAGGATACACAAGTACCAAAGGAAGAGACAATGGGATTAACTCCGTAACCAAAAACATGGTAAACAGAGATAGATATTCCAAAATGGTACACTCTTCAGGTAAGCACTTCTTCTCACTCAAAGCTGGAAACAATCAAGAAATTGCAACTTCGAGATGGTACGATTCCGAAGGAGATGCTGACGCTATCATTACTCAGTTGACATCAGGTGGAAGTGGATCAGGATCTGCAGGTAAGAGTGCTAAACCAGCAGCTGCAGCAAGCACAGTAGTAGGTGCAGCAGCAAGTAGTGCAGAGACTACTGAAGCTCCTAAGAAGAAAAAGAAAAAAAGAAAGTCAACTAAGCCAAAGGTAGAGAAGGTCTTCCTCGCAGAAGGCAACTACCCACAGAACGATGTCACATGGCATCTCTTCAGAAGTGGCAATGAGAAGCACTACTTCACATTCAGAAATAAAGAAGGAAAGAGTGTCATGCTCAATAGTGATGTAAGAGGATTTGAAACTCAAGCAGAAGGTCAAGCTAAGGTAGATTCAGTCCTAGAGTTTGCTAGAGATAGAAACAACTATGAAGTAAAAACAACTAAGAACGACAAGTTTTACTACTATCTCAAGAACTCTGACGGTAAGAATATCGGTAAATCATTCTTCTACAATACAACAGAAGAAATGGAAGAAGCCATAAGCCTATTCTTGATGTCAGGTGGAGCTGCAGCAGCAGTTACTACTGGAGGTGGTGACTCCAATAAAGCTACCAAAGCAGGTGTAGATGAATATCTCAATTGTGAGTTGTACTCTGGTCATCCTAAATCTGAGATCAGTGATGAATTTACAATATTCACTCATGATGATGAGTACTATTTTGCAATGCTTGATGCTCAAGGTAATGTAGCACTTAGATCGGAAGGATACAAAGCCGAGAAATCAAGAGACAACGGAATCAACTCTGTAATCAAAAATCGAGATAATGAAGACAGATGGTCAGTAGCTGAGGAAGATGGAAAATACTTCGCTGTACTCAAAGCGGGAAATAACCAAGAAATCGGAAGAGGATGTCCTAAATCTGAGTCAAGTCAAGCAAAATGGAGCGGAGGTGCTGCAGCAGCAGCCGCAGCTACAGCACTCGCGGCTGCAAAAGCGAAAGAAGCAGCAGAGGCTAAAGCAGCAGAAGATGCAAGATTAAAAGCAGAAGCAGAGGCAAAGGCTAAAGCGGAGGCAGATGCAAAAGCCAAAGCAGAAGCAGAGGCAAAAGCAAAGGCAGAAAAAGATGCCAAATTGAAAGCAGAAGCAGAAGCAAAGGCCAAAGCGGAGGCGGATGCAAAAGCCAAAGCCGAGGCAGAAGCGAAGGCAAAGGCAGAAAGAGATGCCAAATTAAAAGCAGAGGCAGAAGCAAAGGCTAAAGCGGAGGCTGATGCAAAAGCCAAAGCAGAAGCGAAAGCAAAGGCAGAAAAAGATGCCAAATTGAAAGCAGAGGCAGAAGCGGAAGCAAAGCGTAAAGCAGAAGCAAAAGCAAAAGCAAAATCTGATAACGAAGCAAAGGTAAAAGCCGCAGCAGCTGCAAGTGCAGCAGCACTTGCAGCTACACGACATAACCAGGATGAATATCTCAATTGTAGTGAGTACAAAGGACATACAAGACTTGCAAATGATAATGACTTCAGTACATTCGACAAAGATGGTAAGCACTACTTTGCGATGCTCCACAAGGATGGAAGCGTTGCTCTCAGGTCACAAGGATATAAGTCCGAGTCAGGAAGAGATAATGGTATCCAGTCAGTAAAGAAAAATAGAGACTTGGACGAGAGATGGAGTACTCTCGAAGAGAAAGGTCGATATATCGGTGTACTCAAGGCAGGCAACAAGCAAGAAATTGCAAGATCATGTCCTCAGTCAAGTAAGCCAGTCGGATGGTGGAAGGCTGCAGCACCAGTGGCAGCAGTAGCAGCAGCAGCAATCACACCTAAGAAAAAGGTTGTTGCAGCAACTCCTAAGAAAGTAGAAAAGAAAGTCGTCGCAGCAGCACCAAAAAAGAAGGTGGCAGCAGCAGCGGCAGCAGCTACAACAGAGAAAACAGCAGTGGCAACGGCAGCAGCTGGAGGATCTGGAGCATCTGGATGTCTTAAGTGGTTGTGGTGGTTGATACCTCTACTTCTCTTACTCGGTCTCCTTTGGTTCGTATGGAAATCTTGCGGAGATAAAGCTACCGTACCACCAGTAGTTGACAAAGTCAAAACGGAAGTAGTAGAGGATGCATCTGCTCTCGCTGCCAAGAAGAAGGCAGAAGCAGAAGAAGCAGCAAGAGTAGCTGCCGAAGCAGAAGAGAGACGATTAGCAGCAGAGAAGGAAGCTAAACTTAGAGAAGAAACAAGAGCTAAGAAGAAAAAGGTAACTAACTATAGCGGAGGAAATAAGAATTCAGGATTCTAGTCATTCTGATTTCTCAAATACTAAGGGCAGTATTCTTTATTGAATGCTGCCTTTTTTTTTTTGCTTATTAGCTATTGGAAGCATTGTAATCTTATGGATATGAAGAGTAATAGGCATAAGCTAAACAAGATATCAGATGTAGTCCTGCTAAAAAAAACTTTACTTTAGCATTTCACAATTCAAATCTCACACTAATGAAGCGTATAATATTTATTCTCTTTCTATTTACAACAGTACAGAATTACCTCATAAGTCAAGACTTACCAAGTGAGATGCAAGTGATAGACAATAGACTTGTAAGTGGATTAGGTGATGTTACAGGTCTCTATGACCCTACCCATGTGCATAAGATAGAGCTCATCTTAGAGGAGAGTAATTGGTTTACTCTTATGGATGGGTCTGGAGGAGGTGGACCTGGTGGTGGTGGACCCAACTCTACACCTGGCGTAGAGTTGATAGGGACTCTCATCTTCAATGATACCCTCGTCCTAGATAGCGTGATGATTGGGATCAAAGGTGAGACATCAGACTTTGCGAATAATAGTGAGAAGAAATCATTTAGCGTAAGCGTCGACGAGTTGATCAATCAAGATCTGATGGGTTACGACAATCTCAACCTGAACTGTGGATTTCAAGATCCTTCTGGAATGAGAGAAATCTTATACTGTAATGCTACTCGATCCTTTGCACCAGCACTCAAAGCAAGCTCAGTAGACCTCTACATCAATGGAGAGTCATGGGGACCATACGCCAATGTACAGCAAATCGAAGGCACCTATATCAAAGAATGGTTCCAAAGCAATGCTGGCACTAGATGGAGATGTGTCAGCCCTGATGGGGTGAATACTGGTGGAGGACCTGGTGGTGGAGGACCTGGTGGCGGCGATGGTACACAGTTTGGACTCGGTACGTCTACGCTTAATTATCTCGGAACGGACACTCAACCATACGAAGAGGCATACACTCTCAAAAGCAGCACACGTGACAATCCATGGCAAGATCTCATAGAATCTTGTGATGCACTTAACAATACTGTACTTATAGATCTCTACGATGGTGCTAAGTACGCCGTGGATATAGACAAGGCTATCTGGTTCCTTGCTCAAGAGATCGTCTTTGCTGATGATGATAGCTATATCAATAAAGGTGGGAGTGATTACTATGCCTACTTTGATGGGAATACTGAGCAACTGATCCCTCTGGAAGTTGATGGTAATTCTGTGATGCTTAGCGAAAATGTTGATTGGGATATCTTCTACAACACTGCTGATGCGAGATATGTCCTCCAGAATAGAATATTCAAAAATCAAGAACTCAGACAGAGATACCTCTCTCATATCAGAGTGATCCTAGAACAAAACTTCAATACAGAACTCCTCGATGAGAAGATCCAAGAGTACCAAGCTCTCACAGCCACTAGAGTACAAGCTGATCCCAAGGCAATCTACGACTATACGAGTTACCTCAATGATATCGAAGAGCTCAAAACATTTGTAGAAGAGAGATACGCAATCATCGCTAATCACACCGAAGTCAACCAGACAGAACTGGTAATCAATGCACCATCACTTACAACTGCCAATGGCCAAGGGCAAGCACCAGCTGGAGGTCAGGAAGCACAGATCTCAGTAACGATCGATGATACTCAATCCCAAGGAATCAACCGAGTAGTTCTCTACTATGGCGAAGGTATTCAAGGAGCATTTGAGAGAGTTACGATGACCCCTCAAGGCGACAATACCTATAGCGGGACTATCGAAGGTTACCCTGCTGGAGCAGATGTAAGGTACTATATCGAAGCTGTAGCGGATAACCAATGGCAGACAGCAGCATATCTGCCCAAGGGAGCAGAGCATGACATCTATATCTACCAAGTTGCAGCTGCAGAAGCCGTAGATGGAGAGGTTGTCATCAATGAGTTGCTAGCTGTCAATACTGATGTAAATGCTGATGAAGCTGGCGAGTTTGATGATTGGATAGAGCTCTATAATAATGGAACCGATGCTGTAGACATTTCAGGATATTTCTTGACAGATAGCGAATCCGATCTCGTCAAATACGAATTTCCGGAAGGGACTATCCTTAATGGTGATGATTATCTCATCATCTGGGCTGACGGAGATACTCAGCAAAGTCCATATCATACTGAATTCAAACTCTCAAGTGGAGGTGAGTCAGTAATATTAAGCAATCCAGATGGAGCACAGTTAGATAGAGTTGACTTTGGCGAGCAGACCATAGATCTCTCATACTCAAGGATCCCAAATGGTACAGGCGCCTTCAAAGTAAAGAATGCTACACCAGGATATAACAATGAAGAATCAGTGAGCAGTATTGATCAGCTCCATGAGGCTGAATACCTTATCTCTCCTAATCCAGCAAGTGATAAACTCTCAATCAATGCACCACACTCAAGCAGTAATAAAGTCAAGATAACTTCCTTACTTGGGCAATTACTCATCGAGCAAGACTATCACCAATCTGAGACTATCGATATCTCTAGTCTTGCTTCAGGGAGTTATCTGATCACGATTAATCGATCAAGTCAATTATTGATTGTGGAGTAATTCTAGATAGACCTGAGTATCACACACTAGTAACTCACTCCAAAAAAAAGTATCAAAAAAAAGGGAAGTAACTCTCGAGTTACTCCCTACTCTTGCCTATGATAGGACTTTAGCTATTGTGATTGCGAATACTTCTTGGCTTGACCAATTAAAGAGATGTCTGACCGACGAAATTATATGTAAACCAGATTGCAATCAGACGGTAAGGTATTTGGATTGCATCTTTGATTCCAAGCTTAGAGTCATCGACATGAATCCACTTTTGGAGAGGTTGCTCATAGATGTGGTTCATAATATTTCTTCTCCCGTAATAGTTTTTGAGCTTGATAAATATCTCTACATCGAATAACCATCTTGTCAAGAATTTGGAACCAAATGAGATACCAACGATCTCTTTTCTGAATACTTTAGCTCCACATTGTGTATCGTCAATCGGCAGACCTAAGATGAGATAGATGATGGCTTTGATGATCTTCGAGAAGAGATTTCTGAAGAGATTACGTTCTACATTTTGATCTTTATTGCTATTGCGAGATCCATAGACGAGATCCAAGTGTGTATGCGTCCTCAATGTTTCAGCAAGAGCACAAAAATCCTGGAAATCCGTTGATAAATCGGCATCGATAAAGCCTATAAGGTCTATCCGATCGTCTTGTGCTAATTGCAAAGCACCGGATCTGACGGCTTCTGCCTTACCGACATTGACGTTGAGATCGATTACCGTTACATGCTCTGGGGCAGATGATTTGATTTCGAGTAATTTTGTAATCGTCTGGTCTTTGCTTCCATCATTGACGAAGCAGAGATGGTAGTCTTGATTTTGTGTGATAAAGTTGATAAATGAAGTAACTTTAAGTCGATTCTCTTCATTGTAGCAAGGGATGATAATTGCAGTAGATTTTCTCATAATTCTCTTTGGTAAATTGTTTAAGATTGGTGTAGTTTATTTGCTAATTACACTTCAAAACTAGGTTGAAAGAGAAGGGAAAATTGTGATATTCGGTCGATGGTATAAGAGCTGCGATGATCTGCAGATCGCTATAGTCTAGAGGTTAGAGTCATGAATTCTGACCATTCGTCGACACTTTATTTCCAGTCATCGACACTGTATAATTTGACGGTTATCGGCGAAGTTTAATGTGGAACGATTTTGGACACTTTTGTCATAGACAGTTTGAGTTAGACTCATTAGTATAGAGAATGGAACAACAACAAGGTCAGCGATCATCCCCATTGCCACTATTGCTGATAGCAGTAGTGTTAGGATTAGTATTGCATGGCTCTTCGATGTTCTTCACCTTAGAGAAGACTTATGATGCCCTGATCCACTTATTCTTTGCAGATCACTACGCATCGAGTTGGTGGGAGCCATGGAATCAAAAGTGGTATACTGGCTTTACAGTCACCGGTTATCCTCCACTTGTCCATCAATTGATAGCGCTGTTCTCTCTGGTTGGAGGGTTGAAGTTTGGGCTATTCACATTAGCATTGCTTTGCCCTATCCTCTTCATCACTGGTGTCTACAGATATAGTTATCTCTTGACACAAGATCGGAGAGTTGCGGGGTACAGTGCTCTATTTGCCTGTATCTCCACATCATTTACAGAGACTCTCCATGTATTCGGTCAGCTCCCAAGTATCATAGGTATCTCAGTACTCATGCATGCTCTTCCGCATATCTACAGGTGGTTACTCTACCGATCATGGTGGCACTTGATAGCTTCTCTATCTTTGATTGCAATCACTGTTGCCTCTCATCATGTCACTCCGATATTTGGGATGATCTTTTTTATCTTTCCAGTGATAGGGCTCACTCTGATGGATCACGCTACTGTAGCCCAGGGCGGAATCTCTTCTGTGAGATTTAGGCATTTTCTATTAGCGTTTCGGTCGCTATTTTGGAGGATAGTCGGATTTGGGATGGCTTCATTGTTCCTCATTATTAGTGTCATCCTCCCTTATTGGATCAACTCTAAGAATAATCCAATAAGCCAAGTACCGATCCCACATGGCTCTAGAGACAATTTCTTAGAGGTACTTTCATCTGGTTTTATATTCTTTATACTTCCTTGGGGACTTCTCTTGTTGATACTCCCATACTTTTTCTATCGATTTTATCGGAAGAGATTAATCTTTTTTGGCATCTCATTTACCTTACTCTTTGTCTTAGGTACAGGAGGGACCACACCTATCCCGCGAGCACTACTCGGTGAGACAGCATTCAATATATTGACACTTGATCGATTTACTTTGTGGGCATCTATACTAGTATTACCGCTCGTAGGCGAATGGATAAATCACTTTCTCCACGGAGATATCAAAGAGTATTTGACTCGCAAGTTTGGTGCTATTTATAGAAAGGCAGCAGGTATTGTACTTACTCTGATCTGCCTCTCACTGACGATATTTACAATCACACTTTTCCAGTTCAGACCATCGCAGCCTGATGAGATCGAGATGCTTCCGATTGTGAATTTTCTCAATCAAGACGATCATGATCAATGGCGATATATGACACTTGGATTTGGAGATCAGATGGCGTGGTTAGCTACTCAGACTGATGCACTCTCTGTAGATGGTAATTACCATTCTGCTCGTAGACTCCCTGAGCTGATATCTCGAGCTGTAGAACGCTTAGAGAACTCAAAGTTCCTTGGTATCGAAGGGATAGGCTCTCTTCAACAGTTTATGACAATCCCACATAAGTACAATCTCAAGTATATCTTCTCCAATGATAAGTTCTATGATCCAATCCTGCATTTCACTGGATGGCATAGACTCACTCTATTAGAAAACGGAATCCAAGTATGGGAAAGACTCTATGTACCACCACTGCCCAATATCTTGCCCAAAGATCATCTCCCTGTATGGCAAAAAACATATTGGGGCACTGTCCCATTGCTCACTATTCTCTTGATGCTCATCGTCTTGGCAATTGGATTCAAATCCAAACGAGTAGACGCATCCAAGACTCCACCGTATCGATCATTACCTAGATGGTTACTCTCTTGTAGTCATGTATGGGTGTATGGTGTCGGGATACTCATGTTGATAGGTATCTGGTCGTACTACCAGAGCCAACACAAACTCAACACCCCAAGTAAAGTCATTAAGAGTTACTACAATGCCATAGACTTCAAAGACTTCAATCGAGCATATACACTCCTAGACCCTAATCTAGCTCCACCGATAGAAGACTATCTCCGAGAGATATCAGTGTCGGATGGTGTGCTTAACTCATACGCTAAGATGAATGCTCTCGATATCACCCTAGTCCAACAATCAGAATCTACAGCAAGAGCCAAAGTCACTATTGAATCCATCACACCACTCAAGAAGATGTCTCATGTCAGACTCCATCAGCTGAGCAAAGTGGATGGTCAGTGGTATATACAGCCGCCACCACAAGAGACAGACCTTCCACCTAATCTGTATCACGACCAATCTAGTCTCGATCTCTACTTACAAGGAAGACGAAAGGTGGGTTCTGGTCAGACTTACAGAGAAGACATCTTGAGCCAACCAGAAGTGATCGTAAGCCAAGCTGCTCTAGTCCAGCGAGACTCGAGCTATAGTATCATCGGAGTCATCCAAAACATCGACAATCTACCTGCTAATGTCTCTATACTCGGATCAGTCTACACAGCTGACAATGTACAGCTGGCATCATATAATGCGATGTATACTCAGAAGCATATCCTTCTCCCAAAAGAGTCGACCATATTCAGAATAGACTTTGAGGATACAGCATGGAGTGATAATGACTCTCAGATACCTTCGACATTCGATCCATCGATTACCAATGGATTCAATTTTTCGGAAAGGCCAGTCAACTTTGATATACATCTTACTACAAATGTGGCTGCTACTGACCTCTATAGATCTGTAAGCTTCAATTCCGTAGAGATAAGCCAAGATAATATCCGTGGTGTACTCTACAACTCTGGTACACAAGAAGTCACAATCCCTCAACTCCTCATTGGTTACTATCAAGATAATACTCTCCTCTGGGCAAGTTCGACATTCCTTGAATCTAACATCAGACAACAACGAAAAGTAAACTTCCAGACCAATCTCCAGTCAATCAATGACTGCAAAGTGATCTCAAGTCAAAAGAACAACACCTACTGTAATGGCACACCAATCCAAGCAATCCTAGCAAAGAATGGACTGACACCGAGTAGTCACGATGATACGACATATCCTCTCCCTGACTCAGAGATCGACATTTCCTTAGACATCAACACATTTATCGGCAATCCAAAATGATGAAGCACCTCCAGATATTGAGCATAGTACTCTTGAGCATCATTGCTTGTCAACGGTCAACCCCTGAGGTGAATACTGAATCTCAGATCAGACATGTCGATGCACTCCAGACATTAAGAGCAGGAGATCAGCTAACCATCAAGGTAGAGATCGATGGTCAGATACCGACCATGCTAGTGAGATCTACGAGTGGTACACATCTCATCTCATCATCTCCAACTCTGAGTACGGACAAGGTAGTGACCTATGAGATACCTGAGAGCATTACTCGTAAGAGTGGGCTGCTACACTGGGTCGTCATCAGTGGCCAACAATCAACCAAAGGACAGATCACTATTACTCCCGATACACTTACCGAAGATATCGAAGTCTATATCGGACCTACCACATTGACTGCAGGGATGCCTGAGTCTAGCATGACTACTGCACTACTTACTGATCGCTACGACAATCTGCTCGCTGACAACCATCCTGCCTTATTGACCACATCGATACAAGGTGTCATACAGCAGACAGATCTCTCGGTCAATCATGGTGTAGTATCGTCTCTCCATGATGCACCATCTCGAGCAGGTATCATCTATACCACTCTGTCATCTGACTTATCACACTCGGAAGAATATAGCTATCAGGTCAATGCTGCAGTTGCTACTCATTGTGTATTGACTGCACACCGACAGCACTCCTATGCTGATGGGAGCACACCATTGACTCTCATGACACAACGACTAGTAGATAAGTATGCCAATCCAGTAGAGAATGGTACGCTTGTCACATTTACAGCAGTAGATACAAGAAGCAATATCTCTCAAGCTCAGACATATACGATAGACGGTATCGCCAAGTCGACCCTCGTGCATCCTGCATATGCAACCGGCCTAAGCATCCATGCTAATATCCATAATCTCAAGAGCAACACCATAGAGTTGCAATTCGAAGAAGTGATGAGGAGTCTACCGCTGCACCTAGACTCTCTAGGGGTCTTAACTGTCGGTCCATTGCAGAGTTATATGGAGCAGATGATCCCCGACGGCCTACCAATCGAAATCAATCTCTATGCCCATGACCACAATATCTATACAACTACACTATACTCACAGAAAGGTAAAGTAACTTTAGACCTCAACAATGTGATCATCACTCCGCTTGATACATCTCTGATTATCTCTGTAGAGGCAGCTGGCTTGAAGCAAACAATCTCCAACAAACACAGCAACTAATGAGTCAATCAAATAAAATAAGTCGTGTCGGATTGGCTCTCATTTACATCACATTGATCGCAGTAATCCTCTTCGTAATCAGTAGTCTCATAGGCTATCTCAATACTGGCGCAGACAGAGCAAGTATCTTACATCTACCCATCTACCAACGCCAATACTCTGCACAGCACACTCTTGTAGATGACGGCAATGAAGGCTCCCCTATTACCAACGAAACAAGAGACCAACTTGTCGAAGATTACTTATTGGCTTGGAAGAGAAGGCAACAAGGCATCTCATTGCAACAGCCAGCATACTTTACAGATTACTTCACCCCTAAGATGCAGCAGAGATATCAAGATCTGATCACTGATCAACAGTCAAGTAACCTACGAGAAGAAGCTGTAGACCTCAATCATCAGATCGATATCAAATTTCATACTCTTGATAAGTCTCTTGTGGTACTAGAGGATACCAAAGTCATCCAACATCGAAGAATCTTCCACAATGATAGACTGATCTATACTGAGACTGATACCTCAGCATATCGGGTGGTCTGCGTGAGAGAGGATGGACATTGGAGGATAAGACATCTCACCAGTATCTCATCACCTAGCACATCTGATCAAGAGATAGGTCGTGATGATCCGAGACTAATCTCTAGATCCCAAGTAGCAGGCTGGCAAGGTCTCAACTATTATCCCAAAGACTACGCTTGGGATACTTTCAATGCAGCGATTGATGATCAGATCTACTTAGATGATCTCCAACTCATCCAATCCCTTGGCCTGAATACTCTGAGGGTATTTATCCAGTATGAAGACTTCGGCGGACCAGACGTATCTCCTGCCAAGATAGCGCAACTCAAGAGGTTTCTAGACTTTGCAATCCAGTTTGATCTGAGGGTAATCTTGACATTGTTTGACTTCTATGGTGACTATACATTGGACGATTGGATACTGACTGATGCTCATCTTGTCAGTATCATAGAGGCTGTCAGAGAGCACCCCGCGATCCTTGCATACGATATCAAGAATGAGCCAGACCTAGACTTCGAGAGCAGAGGTACTGACCTTGTCACAGAGTGGCTCTCGCATCAGATAGATGTGATAAGGTCTCTGGATGACCTCCACCCTATCACTATTGGATGGAGTAATGCTGAGAGAGCTCATACATTATCAGATAAGGTAGATCTAGTATCCTATCATTACTATCTATCCGAGGACAGATACCAATCTACATTGGATCGACTGACCACTCAAGTAGGAGATCTCAAACCAATCCTAATATCAGAGTATGGAAGGACGTCCTATCGTGGACTCTGGAATCCAATCCAATATAGTCGCGACGATCAAGCACAGTATCTGTCGAGTATCACAGATCAGAGTCAGTCTCGCCAAGTCGGATATCTTGCTTGGACTCTCTATGATTATCCAGCGATACCTACGAGAGTAGTAGGACGATTGCCTTGGCGGAAAAAGTATCAGCAATACTATGGAATAATAGATGTTGATGGTGTACCTAAGCCAGCGTACCAGTCACTCAACATCCAAGATAGCTCTCAAGACTAACTGATGGCAAGCACATTGTCCACTGAGACACTCTGATTATCCGCTTGGATGATTTCATTGAATAATTGAACATATAGATCAGTTATCTTAGACATCGGATATGCCGTTGCAGCCTTATAGTTTTGCTTACCCATAGACACTCTATATCTTGGGTTGACTACGATAGCTTGGATCGCTTTAGCTAAGCTGATGATACTCTCTGGCTCAAAAAACTCACCCTGATACCCTTCGTCTGTGACCAATCTTGCAAGGTCTCCAAGATCAGGCATCACAACTGCTCTCCCGTAGCTACCCGCCTGATGTAATACCCCAGAGCTGCCAGTGGTAGAGGTATATGGAAAGACAGCTACTGCACTCTCTGTAAATATCCGCTCCACATCTTGCTCAGCGACATATCCCGTAAATCTTAGCTTAGAGACATGTTGATATTGCTGAGCTACCCTTGCTAGATAACCTTTGACATTGGGATTATCAGTGCCAGCAATCACAATCTCCAAGTCCATGCCGGTATCTTTGCGGACTAGCTCCACTGCCTCGATGAGATTCTCGACCTTCTTGTATGTACCGAACTTGCCAAATGCCATGATCTGCAATGGACCACTTGGAAGTGTATAAGTCGGCTCAGCTGCAACTTCAAAGGTGCCATGTGGGATCAGCCTGACATGATCTACTCCATACTCCTTGCTCAAGATATCAACATATGATTGCATCGTGACTGCTACTCTATCTGCATTCAATATCAACCTTGTTAGAGATTTACCTATGAGTGTATAGACCCTCTTGAGGAGCTTATTACTTGCAAATCCAGCAGTATCTAAGTCTACAGTCTCCATAATATTGTGAAGCAATACTATGGTAGGGATCTTCATCCACTTAGACACTGTAGGCAACATCAGTCCCAATGCTGCTTGTATCTTACTGTCACCAAACTTCATAAATTGTAGATTGTACAATACTGCATCTGGCTTGATAGATCTGAGTGCTGAGCTCACTGACCAGAGAGTCTTATAACTATTAAATGTCCAACACTCTTTAACACTAATCTTACACCCACTCTCGGTAAATGCAATATCTTTTCCCTCCTCTGTCCGATCTGTGAGGAGGATGATTTCTGTAATCTCAGAGTGTTGTCTAAAGCTCTTCACTAGATGATATGCATATTCTGTAAGAGTAACTTTACTTGGTGGATAAGCTGTGACTATTGCAAGTTTCATGATTGATGCTTTTTTTATTATTTAATGTTATTGTTTATTGAGAGTTATCTCGATTGATTCGTGTAGGCGTATCGGTAGTAGAGTACTTGGATCAAGAGTAGAGCTCCCATAGCTAAGACTTGTTGAAGGACGACTTGATAGAGACTCTCATGATACATCACCACAAGTGCTACTTGGACTACCCCTAGTGTGACAGTGATGAATATCGGAATATATCTACTCAATGAGAGTGCATAGTAGACGTAGATATTAGCTATTGCAAATGCTGAAGTGGCGAGTGCATATAACCAGAGTAGGTCAGCTATCTCAAGGTAAGCACTCCCAAACAAGCTCAGAATGACCACCTCTGGAATCAGGTAACTGACTCCGACTATAGCTCCACTCATGAGTGCTGTATAGCTGACATACTTCATGAGTAATGGTCTACTATCCTCTCCTGACTTCTCTAAGCGTATCACCTTTGGCAACAGCAACATTACAAACATCCAGGCTAAGAAGTATACCACTCGACCTATCATCGCTAAGGCTGAATAAAGTCCTGCTTGCTCTGCATCGAAATAATGCTTGACCAAAAGGATATCACTGTTATTGATCAATATCTGCGAAAGCTCATAACAACAAGTAAATACTGCAAATCTTAATATCGTCTGCTCGAGTTGTGATGGCAATGTAGCAGTCTTAAAGAACGAGTGTCTCCCCGCAGAAGGCCATATCCCTACTGTGACACTCAATACGATGCCCAGAGCAATGCAGAATCCTACTGCCTGAGGGAGCAAGGTGAGTAAGATCAATGTAGTCACGAGCTTAGTCCACATCTCCAACTGGTAACTCCATGATAGCTTGACAAATTGACTGCCTCCTTGATGAACGCCTCTATGGACACTCATGACAAAGTACAGAGGTACACAGAGTCCAAATACCTGAAACATAGATGGTGATGAGACGTTGAGTAGATCTGCCATCCACCAACTCATCATGACTAGCACTCCTCCGATCACACTACCAAGGATGACTGCCCTCTGCTTGAAGTAAGAGACGATCTGTCGTACTTGGGTCTCAGTACTCTCTGCTCTAAACTTAGCAACTGTCAATTGGAGTGTCATCGCTACGAATGACAAGACTAAGAGCAACGTGATCAATAGGGCAGCATCAGCGTATCTCTCTGGACCGAGTAATCTCCCAAGGATCAGATTGTAAGCATAGTTACCAGCATTTACCACGAGTACACTCAACATGAATGATTGCTCTTGAGTGATATTAAGAGTACCTTTATGCCAAGAGTACTGTGATATTGTCTGATTGTTGTTGCGATTCATACTACAAATGTGCAAGATCTTACTCTCTATTATCGTCAACCTTCGTTGAACTGCAGTAAAGTATCGATGAGCTGCAATTCTCTCAAGATTACTCATCCAGACATCTCAATATTGAATCAAATTAGACATCAACTTCTTTTTACACTTATCTGTATCATCTTTGGCAACTTGGTGAGCTATAGCCAGCAGATGCAAGATGGATTTGAATATCTTGAGAGTGGACAATTTGCAAAAGCACAAGTCTTCTTTGAGTCTATACTTGATCAATATCCTGACAACTTTACAGCTCAGCTCTGCTATGGAAGAGCCATCGGACTTAATGGTGATCCCCAGAGTGCCAATCAGATATTCCAATCAATGTACGATGAGTCCCCAGACAATCTAGAAGTCCAACTCAATCTTGCTGAATCAATTCTCTGGAATAAGGAATACCAAGAAGCTCTCCCATATTATCAGACTCTCGTAGAGAATCATCCAGATAATATCACTGCTCTTATCGGTCTTGCCAACACCTACTCTCTGCTAGATAACAATCAGACTGCACAACCATATCTGATCAAAGCCCTCCAGCTCGATCCTGACAATCTGAGTGCTATGCAATCTCTACAATATGTCAGGTTGGGACTAGCTCAAGAGGCGATGCAGAGTGGGCAACTAGAGGGAGCAGAGGAGATACTCATGAGTAACCTTGCTCTGCCGATAGATTTGACTCCTACTTATCTCAATCTTGCTAACCTCTCTATCAATATCAATGCATATCGGCAAGCTGCATCTTACTATGAGAGAGTATTGGACTCATCGCCAGACCATCTTGCTGCACGACAAGGGTTGACTACTGTCTACCACCTACTTGACATGAAGAAAAAACGGAATGCAAGTGCAGAGAAAGAAAAATCGTTATTAGCTGACGATCAGACTAGAGACTCGATAAGCATTCATAACAATAATACTCATTACATCCAATCACTCATCTGGGCACATCGTTATGCTCAAGCTGATCAACAGATCGCATCCACAGAGGAGAATCACCTCATCTCAAGTATCAATGCTCTGACGCTGAGAGCTAGGATGCAATCACAATTACAAAATCCCAAAAAAGCTCTTTCGCATTATACCGCAATCATCGATCAAGACTCAACTCATCTCGAGAGTTGGATAGGTCGTACTCAATCTCTAATTGCCTTGGATAGTATCGAAGCTGCCTTACTTACTCTCCGATTAGCTCTAGGCAAATATCCAGAGAACAAAGATCTGAATGCATTGGCAGAAAAACTCCTCAGAGCAGATCTCCCAGTACTCTCTACGGACTCATACTACAATACTGATAGTGGAGGAGATAATGCCATCAATGGCAGAGTCGGAGCAGAGATTCCGATCTCTAGAGCTATCAGCATCTTAGCGAGTTATCACCAGCGTACTACCTATCGCGATACATTCCAGGTCTCTAAAGATCATCGCTATGGCTTAGCAGGTGTGCAGTATCGTGTGAGACCACTGACTCATATCACACTCCTAGGTGGATATAGTGGGATCAGTGAAGACCCACTCTCTGGTAAAGGGATTGTGTCAATCTCCGTCGAGACCAAAGTCAACAGGCAATCCATCAGAGCTGGATATACCAATAGATATCTAGATTACAATAGCAATCTACTCACTCAAGGATTTACACAGAGGAGATTCTTTGCGACTTACAATGTCAGCAATCAGAGAGGACTTGGACTCTATAGCGAGATCAATCAATCCTATCTCTCTGATCTCAATAGGAGTACCTCAGTATTCGTCTCGGGGTACAAATCCATCAAACGAAGACCATACATCAAAATTGGGATCAATCTACAAGGACTGACATTCAGAGAAAAAAAAGAAACTACCTACTTTAGTCCTTCAAGATTTGTCGGAGTAGAGATATTTACTGATCTCGTAAGATCATTAGACCTGTTTAGAGGAGCAGGGATCACCTATCTTATAACCACAGCAGTTGGAGTCCAATCAGTTGATGACGCTACTGAGCCTACTTATCGACTCCAAGCTGCCATCGGATACCGATTCAGATCAGGTGTGATTTGCAACTTGTACGGGGTCACGAGTAATATTGCAGCGAACACAGTCAGTGGATTCAGGTATCAGAGCATAGGTCTGCAAGTATCTACCTATCTCTCTCAGCAGAGATTATTTACAAGAGATTGAGCCGTTGCATCAAGATAGGCTTATTGGTCCTACTCACTGGGATGACATCCCGCTTGATCAGTACACTATTATCCTCGATATCAACGATTTTGAGCAAGTGGATAATATAGGATCTATGCACCTTGAGGAATCTATCCTTTGGGAGTTTGTCTTCAATCTTTTTAAGGGTTGAGTGTACTGTATAGTTCTTCTCCTCTGTCTTGATAAGGATGTAATCTCCTTTAGCTTCTATGACATAGATCGTGTCAAACTCTATCTTGACTAGCCGTCTGTCAATATTGACATAGAGGTGAGTATCGTGAGTGGTATTGCTTGCCGATGCTGATGGTTCACTGGAAGAGATCTGTTCACTCGCAGCTGTAGGACTGTTTGTTAATTGTCTGACTTTTTCTACCGCTTTGGCAAATTTGTTACGATCAAGAGGTTTGAGTAGGTAACCTACGATATTATCATATTGGAATGCATCCACTGCAAAATCTCTATCACTTGTAATACAGATTATCGGTGTCTTGAACTTTAAGGTCTGGACAAAGTCTATCCCATTGAATGTAGGCATATGAATATCTAGGAATATCAGGTCCACAGACTTATTATTGAGGTACTTAATGGCATCTATGGCATCATTGAATTGCTCTACGACATCGAGGTCTGACTCTTGGGCACAAAGTCTTGCTGTAATCACTCTTGCTGTTAACTCGTCGTCGATAATGATGCACTCCATAGTTATTACTTGTAGTCTAAGCTAAAATTACTCACTCTTGTCACATTTTCAATGAATTCGTCATGTAATGTGACATTATTATCCCTTAATAAGTCTTCGTGTGCATGCGCTGACTTGTAGGATGACTTCAATCCGACAATGATAAACTTATGCTTGATCTTGTGGACGAGTTGGGCTGCTTCGTGGTATTGACCAGTTGTTATCATCTCTTGATACTGTGCTAATTCGATTGGGAGTTCCTCATTGATAACTGCAAGGATCTGATGGACAAATTCCATATCATTGTCCGATAGTTGGTATAGGTACTCAAGATTAGGCTCCTCCATGGTATTACGATTGAGGTAAGGTAAAATAGAATGTAGTGCCTTTACCTAGAGTGGATTGCAGCCAGATCTCACCACCCATCGAGATAAGTACCTTTTTGACGATTGAGAGCCCGATACCAGTAGAGTGTTCTGATGCTTTAAGCGATTGAAACACTTTGAATATTTTGTCAAAATATTTTTCTTCGATACCGATTCCATTGTCTCTAATGGCAAACTGATGCTTTCCATCAACTGATTTGTACTTCCATGTAATCAATCCGTCTGCTTGTGGTGTAAATTTGATGGCATTGGTCATCAGGTTTTGGATGACTTGCTCTAGTTTTCCTTTCTGGACTTGCACTGTGGGCATCTGGCTCTCTATCACTATGCTGATATTTGCTGGTACATCGATATGCTCTTGGACCTCTGAGATGAGGTCTCCAACATTTACCAACGTCTCTTCACTATAATCAACTTCTGACTTAGAGTATCGCAAGATATCTGAGATCAGATTTTCCATTTTTTTAACAGACTTATCGATCATACCAAAGTACTGATCCATACTCGGATCAAAGACATTTTTGTCGTCAGTTTTGATCCATTGGATGAGTGCATTGACAGATCTCAGTGGGCTTTTGAGATCATGAGACACTACGTGAGCATACTCATTGAGTTCTTCATTTTGACTTTCGAGTTTTTCATAGAGTTTATCTTTTTGTGCCTCGAGTTGCTTGAGTGCTGTGATATCTCGAGCAATACCCTGAGCCGCAGTTGGGTTATTGTTGTTATCATAGAGTACACTGGCATTGATTTGGAGATCTCTGACAGTACCGTCGGCGGCTGTAATCTTCACCTCTATTTCTTTGATATATCCATCCTCTACCATATCCATGAATGCGGTACTGAGTCTCATTCTATCTTCGGGACTTACGAGGTGGATGAGATTCACTTTACCAGCTTTCTTGATGAGGTTATCATAGTCAAAGAGTTCGACTGCAGCTTTGTTGAGTTTGATGATATTACCGTCTAGGTCAACTAAGATATAAGGATCAAGTATGTGGTGTATCAGACCTGAGAGTTCAGACTTTTTCTCTTGCAATAAGACTTCTAGCTTGGCATTGGATTGAGTCAGAGCTTGTGTGAGATGGTAGAGCTCAGTTGACTTGGCTTCCAATATTCTCTCTGCCTCTTTTCTAGCGTTGCGTTCTCGTGCCAGAGCTCTTTGGTATACGTCTGATTGAGGAGTCTGCATACCGTATTAGATCATTTTGATTGAAAACTGGACCTCTGTACCATCATCTTTGAGTTTTTCGTGTCGTATTTCGGCAGCAGCATTGAAGTGTTTGAATGTACGATTCATCAGACCTAATCCAAACATATGCATAGACCTACTAGATTGATAGATCATGGATAGTGTATTCTCAGTCTGTTCGATGATTGTGAATGTTGGCAGCTCAGCATCATGATAGATCTTCTTGACCTCTACGTGGATATGATTCTCGATGGAAGCTAACATCTCTATAGGTCCTTGATACATGGCAAGCATCTGAGGGTAGCTAGTCTCTATGACATTGAAGAAGTGTTCGCCGTAGGCTAAGAGGAGGTCATCTGTCGACACCTCTGTATTCTTACTCAGATTACTTATCAGTTGCAACATCTCACCAAACTCATAGGTACCAATCGACGTATAGCTACCACCTGATACTAACTCAGATTGAGTGATAATCTGATCGACCATCTCCAACCCAAATTTTGACTCAACTAACTCTAGAAACTCTGTAAATACGATACCTTTCATAGATTAACTGGTTTTAAAATTATGTAATACTATTAACGAGGCGATCAGATCATTTGTATAGTAAGGTTATATTCGATCCCATCTGTCTCTCTGTGATTAACTACTCAATAACTCGTTGAGGCTCCAATATTTAAGTAGTGACTCGATTTTTGATACATATATATTATAGTCAAGTGGCTTCACTAAGTAACCAGCGATCCCTAGCTCATAGCAAGTCTTGATTTCCTTCTTATTCTCTGATGTAGTCAAGATGACCACAGGGATATACTTGAGATATTCCGTACTCTTGAGCATCTTTAGGAATTCGAAACCATCTAATCGCGGCATATTCAGATCTAGGACTATCAATTGAGGCAGAGTCGTGTCTTTGCTCATTAGCAGATCGATCGCTTCATCTCCATCATTGACAAAGGTCACTTGATGTAAGACATCCAAATTGGCTACTACCCTACCAAATTTGAGATTTTCTATCTTATCATCTTCAATAACTAATACTCTCAATCCCTTCTTTGCATTCATGATTCTATAGATTTGTACCTCGTAATTACCTTCAAGAGATTGGCGTAGATTGGCAACTGTTGAGTCACTTGATCAGGGGACAACCACTCTACTCTTTCGATATCTTCTTCGACTTGAGGTTTGACTTTTTGTTTTTTTGATTCCATGACGTACCAATAACTCTTCTTGATGGCACGCTTATTCTTTTTAGTCCGGAAGGTGTGCTTAGTCTTGCAGAGCTTCTGTTTGATAGACACTTCTCTGAGTCCGGTCTCTTCTATTACTTCTCTTATCGCTGCTTGCTTTAGCGATTCACCTTTTTCTATTTTACCTTTCGGTAAATCCCACTTGCCCCTTTTGTATATGAATAAGGCTTCTCCAAGCTCATTGATTACAATACCACCGGCAGCAGGCACGAGTACATAGAGACTCTTGAAGTCTTGCTTAAGGGATTTGTACTTTGGACTAGAGACGATTATGGTATGAGGTTTTTTGGATTTTTCACACTTATCGATAATATTGAGCAACTGTTTGACCTTTGCGTGATATGGATAGTGTAGCGCTTTAGGGTAGCTCTTTTTGACCTGTTTGACTTCTGCATCCACAGTCAAAATGAGGAGTGATTCTTTGATGTATATTTTGTACATTTGTTTTCTAAAGTCTGATGATTTGCAAGCAAATAGAAGTTCAAAGATAGCGAAAAGCCTTTTGGAAATTAATGCGATAAAATTGAATCCTGATAATCCATTCACATGGGCCTCGGGGATACAATCTCCCATCTACTGTGACAATAGAGTGACACTGGGATATCCTGAGATAAGGACACATATCGCAGAATCATTTGCAGAGCTCTGCGCTGATTATGACTATGATGCCATCGTGGGTGTAGCTACTGCAGGTATTCCGCATGGGATGTTACTAGCACAGATCCTAGGCGTTCCATTTGCTTATATCAGGAGTAAGAGTAAGGCACATGGCCGACAGAATCAGCTAGAGGGAGACTTACCTGTAGGGAGTCGAGTAATTGTCATAGAGGATCTCATCTCTACGGGTGGTTCAGCATTGGCAGCAGTCGATGCTCTCAAGTCATGTGGCATCGAATCTTCAGTAGTCCTAGCAATCTTTCAATACGGTTTTCCATTTGCCCTCGAGGCATTTAACAAAAAAGATACGGGATTTGATACTCTTACAGATTACAACGTATTACTTGATGTAGCCACTGAGCTGGACTATATCTCGACCGATGCGGTACAGACACTCAAAGATTGGAGAAAAGATCCACATAACTGGAAAGGTTAGACAATCATAATCGTACTCTGGCAAGTTTAGTTTACTAATAATTATTTTTGGCAACAGCCACCACACAACCCAACTACTAATAACAGAAAGAAATGAGCAAACTCACTAAGAAAGCAGAAAAATTTCTCTACGAATACCATAATAACTTCTCACCAACAGGATTTGAATCAAGTGGTCAAAAAATTTGGCTAGACTATATCACACCTTATGTTGATGAGACATATACTGACAAGTATGGGACGGCTGTAGGCGTAATCAATCCTGGTCAAGACTTCAAGGTAGTCATCGAAGCGCATGCCGATGAGATCGCATGGTATGTCAACTATATCACTGACTCAGGCATGATCTACGTAGTACGTAATGGAGGGTCTGATCATATCATAGCCCCGTCTAAGCGAGTATTTATCCATACCAAAAAGAAAAAAGTCAAAGGCGTATTCGGATGGCCAGCTATCCATACTCGACGAGGTAAAAATGCTGACCTAAGCCCTAAAATGAATAATATCTTCATCGATGTAGGAGCTAGTAGCAAGGATGAAGTGTCCAAGATGGGAATCAAAGTAGGAAATGTCATCACCTTCGATGATGAGTTCCACATGATGAATGATACCTACTACACTGGTAGAGCACTTGATAATCGGATGGGTGGATTCTGTATCGCAGAAGTAGCTGCTCGACTCAAAAAAAATAAGACTAAACTCCCATACTCACTCTATATCGTCAATGCAGTACAAGAAGAGATCGGTCTCAGAGGTGCAGAGATGATCGCAGCCTCTATCCAACCTGATGTCGCGATTGTAACAGATGTCTGTCACGTCACCAACACACCAATGATCGACATGAAAGTCTATGGAGAGACGAAGGCTGGACTCGGTCCATCGCTTACAGTAGCACCAGCAGTGCATAATAAGCTCCTCGACCTTATGTTTGCAGCAGCGGACAAAAACAAAATTCCATATCAAAGAAGTGCTTCATCGAGATCGACGGGTACAGATACTGATGCATTTGCCTACTCGAGTGGTGGTGTAGCCTCAGCTCTGATCTCTATCCCACTCAAGTATATGCATACTACCGTGGAAATGGCGCATAAAGATGATGTAGAAAATGTCATCAAACTCTACATCGCTACACTCAAAGCCATAAAGAAAAATCACAACTTCAAGTATCTCTAGTCAACTGAAGAGTTGGAGCAGAGCAGTAGGGAGATTTTATCTCTATTCCAATGTACATATTGGACTTTGTGCTCTATTTTTCTGCATGGAATATGCTGGATTAGTCCAAGGAGAGATAGAGATAGTATACTTCTACTTCGTAGGGTCGAGTACCGTCACTCTCTACCTGCTCCATCGATATATCGGTCTAGCCAAAGTAACAGCGGCTCAAAGTATCGATGCTAGATATAGGGCTATCAGGATTATAGCTCCATATTATCCTTATTTAGGATTCGTATTCGGAAGTCTATCAGTATACTATCTGATACAGGTAGGGATCGATATCCTCCCAGTAATCCTGATACCAATGGTAATCTCAGGGCTATATGTCATACCATTGCTGCCAGGTGGTCGGAGATTGAGAGATATCTCTTATGTCAAGATATTTCTGATTGCATTGACTTGGACATGGTTTTCTGTCTGGTATCTTGTCGGGAAGATAGACACTACTCTACTGAGCATTATTACCATAGAGCATCTCATCTTTATGATAGGGATCACTTTGCCCTTTGATATCAGAGATATGCAGATCGATACGAGAGATGGCGTCTCTACACTTGCGACCTACCTTGGAGTATCTAAGTCCATCTCTCTTACTAGGCTCTTACTGATCGTATCATATGGGTTGACTCTAATCATCCTTTATCTTATAGGAAGTAGTATATGGGCATATATCAGTTATAGTTTCCTCTTATGCGGACTCCTCTTGATGATGCGAATCAACTATTCGAAGAGTCGAGACGTTTACATAACAGGAGTGCTAGATGGGTTAATACTCCTAAAAGGTCTCATAGGCTGGGTATACATCGTAGGATGATGGGAGAATAGGCAATTACTTGAAGTAAAAATAATGTTAAGCTATTCTCTGATTTAGTTAATATCCTCTATATTTACCTTCACCACCAACCGCAAGCTATGATAAGAATTTTACTCACTTTGCTTTTGATCAGTTTTGGTGTGCAAGATGTGATCAATGCACAATCTACAATCAAAGGTATCGTCTCAGATGCTGATCTCCAAGACCCAATCATCGGAGCTACTGTACTCATCTCAGGGACTACTATAGGAACTACTACTGACTGGGACGGGACATTCTCATTAGAGGTAGATCTCCCTGCATCATTGGTCATCTCGTATATCGGATACACCTCTAAGACGATAGAAATCACTGATGATTCGCGGATCAATGTCACTCTGTCTGAAAATGCTGTAGTAATAGACGGTGTAGAGGTGAAAGCGACACGGATATCAGAAAAACAAAAAGAATCTCCCCTTACCATAGAGGCACTGGACATAATCGCCATCAAAGAAACCCCAGCTGCTGACTTCTACGATGGGCTAGGAGCTCTCAAAGGTGTCGATCTGACCGCAGCAAGTCTCGGATTCAAGGTCATCAATACGAGAGGATTCAATAGTACTAGTCCAGTGAGATCACTCCAGATCATCGATGGTATAGATAACCAAGCACCAGGACTAAACTTCTCGCTTGGTAATTTCTTAGGGTCATCAGAGTTGGATATCAATAAGGTCGAGATCGTCGTTGGCGCCGCTTCCGCCTTCTATGGTCCCAATGCGTTTAATGGCGTCATCAGCATGCAGACCAAGGATCCATTTTTTCATGATGGACTATCCGCGTCTATCAAGCTAGCAGAACGGAATATGATCAAGACTGCTGTAAGATGGGCAGATAAATTCCAAAACAAAGAAGGTAAAGATCACATCGCATACAAGTTCAACCTAGAATACTTGCGTGCAGATGATTGGGTGGCAGATAACTTCTCCCCTGTCGATGGTACTGAGATAGATGCAAGCAATCCAGGTCGATTCGATGCTGTCAATATCTATGGCGACGAATACCAAGCAGGGAATGACTTCACCTCGAGTGATCTCTCCAAAGATGGTAGAGGACTAGAGACTTGGGCTAGGACAGGGTACCGAGAGCAGGATCTCGTGGACTACGATACACGAAACTTCAAAGCGAATGCAGCGATCCACTTCAGAACAAAGCCAAATCTTGCTGAGCAATCACCCGAGATCATATTCCGAAATAACTTTGGGACAGGGACTACAGTCTATCAAGGAGATAATAGATTTAGCCTTAAAGGGATAACATTTCTCCAAAATACTCTAGAGTATAAAAAAACAAACAAATACTTCATCAGAGCTTATACAACTCGGACTGGAGCTGGTGAGTCCTACGATCCATACTTCACCGCCCTAGCACTCCAGAGTGAGGCAAAAAGCAATACTGAATGGACTAAAGACTATACCTCTTACTGGATCAATAACATTCAACCAAGAATCGACGAATCTGACTATCCTAAGCTCGTCGTGACATTTGACCCAGTCACCAATGAACTGACTACAAGCTTCGATGCTCAAGGTGCTGAGCAATGGCTCGTAGATAACAATAGCCTCCTAACTGAATGGCATACAGAGACGCAAAACTACGCTGATAATGAGAGAGGACCTGTCTCACTAGCAGTACCGTTCTACCGTCCAGGTACTGATCGATTTGACGAGAAATTCAATGAAATAACAAGTACATTACGAGATCCTAATGGCGAAGGAATCGGCACAAGATTCTTTGATAACTCTGCTCTCTATCATACACATGGTGAGTATACATTCACCCCTACCTGGACCAATAAGTTGATCGTAGGCGCTAATGCTAGACTCTACACTCCAGAATCAAGAGGAACAGTATTCTCAGATGCCGAAGAGAAGATTACTAACTTTGAAGTAGGATTCTACAGTGGACTCGAAAAATCATTCGTTGATAATAAGCTCAAGGCACAAGCGACCTTGAGAGCTGACAAAAATCAAAATTTTGATTGGTTATTCTCTCCAGCAGCATCATTAGTCTATAACCCCTCAGAAAACAATTTTTTGAGAGCATCATTCTCATCTGCTATCCGTAACCCGACTCTCTCCGACCAATATCTCAATCTCAATGTCGGAAGAGCAACTCTCGCAGGTAATCTCAATGGTGTCGAAGATCTTATAACAGTAGAATCACTCGAAGACTACTTCTCCAATAATCTCCAATCATCTTTTTTGAGATTTTTTGATATTGATCCGATTCGACCAGAAAGAGTGAAGACCTTTGAGGTCGGTTACCGTACGACACTCTTTGACAAAGTCTATGCAGACTTGAGCTACTACTTCAGTACCTATGATGATTTTATTGGTTTTAATATTGGAGTCGAAGGAGAGTTTGACCAAGCTACTGGACAACCTACGCGGCTCCAGGCATTCAGGTATGCAGCTAACTCTAATAATACAGTCAATACCCAAGGATTATCTCTCGGGCTGAATTACTACGTAGCTAAGAACTATGCGATTAACGGTAACTACTCTTGGAATAACTTAGTAAAGACTGTTGAAGATGATCCGATCATCCCAGCATTCAACACACCCGAGCACAAGTTCAATATTGGGTTCAGTGGAAGAAACTTAATATTCAATATTGGCGAACGTACAATCAAAAACCTTGGATTCAACTTTAATTACAAATGGGTTGAAGGATTTTTATTTGAAGGTTCTCCACAATTTACTGGATTCATTCCATCGTATGATATGCTCGACGGACAGATAAATATCCTAGTACCTAAGATCAATACAACATTCAAACTCGGTGCAAGTAACATCTTAAATAACGAAAGTTTTCAAACATATGGGGGTCCAAGGATAGGGAGATTAGCCTATATCCAACTGACTTACCAACCTAACTAAACACAAAAATTATTTAACTAAAGAACTAGACTATGAAACAAATTTTTACAAGTTTACTTTTTTCATTGCTTTGTATAAGTACTGTGCTCAATGCCCAGACTAGATACATCGATGAAGTATTTACTGAAGTCTCAGTCGAGGCAGATGTCACATATGGTGTCAATGGGACATTACTCTTCCTCCCAGTCGTAGGAGAAGTAGTCCCACAAGCACTACAGATGGATGTATACCAGCCAGTAGGTGATACTGAAGGAGATCGTCCAGCAGTATTGATCTTTCACAATGGTAACTTCCTACCACCTGTGACGAATGCTCAGATCAGTGGTACAAGACAAGATAGCTCAGTCGTAGAGATCGCTACCCAACTTGCCAAGAGAGGATATGTTGCTGCTACAGTAAGTTACAGACTAGGATGGAACCCTCTAGCTCCGACTCAACCAGAGAGAGCTCTTGGACTCATCCAAGCAGCTTATAGAGGTGTCCAAGATGGAACAACTGCAGTCAGATATCTCAAAGCTACAGTTGATGGCGGCAATCCATATGCAATCAATCCAGAGAAGATCGTAGCATGGGGTGTAGGTACTGGTGGATATGTCACTCTCGCGATGGCTACGCTTAACAATGAAGATGAGGCTACTAATACGATCACATCTTACAGTGAGATCCTTACCACTACCAATGGTCCAGGAAAGTTCCTCCTAGATGTTGACCAAGATGGAACTCCAGAAACACCAATGGTAGTGCAATCATTCCATGGTGATATCGAAGGAAAATTGACAACAGTAGTACCTACTGATGGGTTTGGATTAACTGCGGGTGATACTACTAACTACTCCAATCTTCCTGAGTACTCATCAAAGTTTGCCCTTGCGGTAAATGTTGGAGGTGCTCTAGGAGATATCTCATGGTTAGATGAAGAAAGTACTCCTACTATCTCAGTACAGTCTCCATTTGACATCTTTGCACCATATGCAGATGAAGTACTGGTCGTACCGACAACTAATGAATCAATAGTAAGAGTACAAGGAAGCTTACTTGTCGCAGCTAACCAAGATGGACTTGGCAATCAAAACTTTGATGGAGAAAACTATAATGATGCAATAACTGAGGTCGCTAGGGCAAATGCAGCAACAGCAGGACACGATTATTTTGAAGGTCTCTTTCCATTCATCAGACCAGTAAACTCTGCTGGAATACCAGAAGGTGTTGTATTGAACTGGTGGGATCCAGAAGCTCCATCTCCTGCAGATGGTCAAGGTATGGGTATCCCTTGGAACCTGCTTCCACATCCATCTGATCCATCAGGTGAGACATCTTTCCATGAAAATGGTCTCGTACTCAATGAAGGAATGTCTGCTGAAAAAGCAAGAGCAAACATCGCAGATGTGATGGCATTCGTATTACCAAGAGCATGTGTCTCACTTGACTTAGGTGATTGCATCGTCTCTAGTGTACAAGATCTTCCTCTGTCAGCGACAGACTTACAGATCAGTCCTAATCCAGCGAATGGAAATGTCACGATTACTGTTGACAATTCTTTGATCGAAAGCTTAGTGATCTCTGATCTCCAAGGAAAGGTAATCTTCCAAGCTCCAGTGATCAATACGTCAAGTCAGACTCTTGACATCTCTGCTCTTACGAGTGGTATGTATATCGTCAAAGCAAAGCTTCAAGATGGGATCGCTACTTCAAAATTATCAGTGAGATAAGAGAGATTCTTCTCTACTAGATATAGAATAGAAAAGCCGTTAGATTTGAATTCTAACGGCTTTTTCTTATTCCTATAAATTCTACCCTACTCCTTAAGAGTAAAATCTATTATATAACTACTGCAACTCTGTAAACTTCCACACGACATTAAAGCAGGTAGTATCTAGATCCGTAATCTGCTCATCATCAGTACTCCAAGCGTCTATACTCACTGACATTGTCTACCAAAGGTATATTCTAAATTTCTGTCACCTTGAAGCTGGTCCTCCTATTCTCTTGATGTTGGTCATCACTACAATCATTACATGAGCAAGAATTTATTGGGATCGACTCACCATATCCTTTAGATTGGATACGAGTACCTGAGATACCCGACTCTACTAGATAGAGTCTAGCAGACTCAGCTCTACGCTTTGAGAGGTCTTGATTATAATCTTCATCTCCCCTACAGTCAGTATGAGATGCTAACTCGATAGAGATTGATGGATTGGACTGGAGTAGATCTACTAGAGCATCCAACGATGGCTTGGCATCTTGCCTGATATTAGATTTATCATAATCGTAATAGATATTCTCAAGTACGATCTCCTTTCCAATTTCTATCTTGTCTAAGTTGATTGTGATATTGAGTGTTGTATCGGCATTTAAGCTTGACTGATTGGGTACATCTAGTTGCACAGTATTATTGAAGTATCCATAGCTCTCAGCAGAGATTGAGAGATTGCCGTCTAAGTTTAACTCTGTGATGTGAGATCCATTTTTGAGATTGCTCTGTGTCCGTCCTCCCTTACGATCAGTGAGAGTTACTGTGCCTTCTAACTTTGATTTATCTTGACTGTCTGTGACTCTTACAGCTAGGTAAGTCTTATACTTCCTCTCTACATCACTGATGGATGAAGGATCAACTGTGATCCGGTACTCATCGATCAGGAAGATGTCATCAAGACCTTGTGTGCCCTTACGATTGCTTGCTACGAGGACTGTCTTGACACGGTCACTACTCTCTCTATGCCTCCTCTGGATAGTGGTATAACCAAAGTCATCTCCACCACTATTATATGGAGGTGAGAGGATCTCTGGCTGCTCCCATAAGCCCTGAGAATTGATAGATGTCTTATAGAGGTCTAACGAACCGTACCCAGGAGTACGATTGGAACTGAAGTAGAGTGTGTCACCCTCCACAACCGGAAATCTCTCATCATAAGGTCCTGAGATAGACTCTGGCATCAGCTCAGGTAGCGTCCATCCGTTGTCCATCTTACGTGAGTAGTATATCTGATGATTGTCTGTCACCTTCGCTGAGAAAAACAACACACTGTCAGTGTCCATATAAGCTGGATTACCTACATTGATCGACTCGTCAAAGAATAGGATTGGCTTGGGATCACTCCACTGGCCTCTATACCGCTGAGATTGGTAGATCCGACAGTACGAATCTCTCTCATCAATCGACACACACCTCGTAAAGTATAACTCACTATAAGTATCGTTAAACGCTGCCGTACCTTCAGCAGCATCAGTATTGATAGGATCATCAAATAAAAAGACAGAATTATTAGATTGTGAAACCAAGAAGAGATTACTTGGATAACGACCCGTATAGGTGTTACTCAATAGTCTCTCAGATGGCCTATCCGAAGAGAATAAAATATAGCCACCTTCATACTCAACAGGACTATACTCAGAGTACTCAGTATTGTAATCTTGAGATACTACAGTATACTGCTCTTGATCATAATTGAGTCTTTCGATATAGGAGAGTTGCTTACTATAATTCAGATTATTGGTCGCCTTATAGAGTTGGTCATAGACCCTAGTAGCAAGACTCAGCTCATCCTGTGAGAGGGCTAGCTTACCTAGTTGCGGCAGATCATCTAATGACTTATCGATCGACATCCGTTTGACGATCCAAGTGTATGCATTCTCCAAGTCATTTACCTGAGTAAATGCCTTAGATGCCATACTCGCCTTGTAAGCTTTGACTTGGGGATCATTAGTAGCTTCGTATTCCGAGATATAGAGCTCGGCTGCTAATCCATAGTGCTTGAGTTGATAAGCCATATCTCCATCCTTGACCTTGAGTGCAAGATTGCAGGCAGACACACAGAGTGCCACTATGATTATTATTAAGTATCTTATTGTCTTCACTTATGTAAATGTAACGTCGGTATCTTAGATTACAGTGCTGTATATCCTCTCTTACTGTGAGTCTAAAGGTCATCATCCCGCAGACATGCCACTACTCCACCTTACGGAAACTGATAGACTTTGCCTCGCCAGCAATCGTATCTGGTAGTGTCAGCACATCTTCACTGACATCAAAACTCCTCACAAGTGAATCTCCATCGTTGAATCTAAATGTAATATTGAGGAACTCATACTCCCACTCACCATCATCATCATTACTCGTAGCTGATCCATCAAAGTAATAAGTATCGAGATCTCCATCATCAGACAGTGTGAAGCTATTGCAAAATCTATCCTCGAATATAAAGAAGATCAGACCACCATCATCTACGAGTACTTCATCTCCTGACTCAACATCGACTACACGATAAGCTTCCCAACTTCCGATAAGACTAGATCGAAGTCCACCCTCTACGATGGCAGTACACTGTGTCAGGAGGAGTACCATTACTATTGTAAATGAAATCTTGATTACTTGCATGCTTGATTATTGAGTTGCTGTTACTTAAGCTGTTACTGGAAGGGACTAAGATAAATAAAAATGCGGAAACTTACTCTTGGTAAATTTCCGCATATTCTATCTCTATTTTGTATATAGTCACAATGACATCAAACTCTGATTAGTCGATGACCTGTACTTGTTCTACGTAGACTTTGTCTTCTTGTTGGATGACAAACTGATAAGCACCAGAGTGACCTGCTTGAAAGTTATAATTAATAAAGACATCTCCATTGACTACTTGGTACTCTTCGTGGAACAAAATAGATCCATCCATCGCGATCACAAAGAACGTTACTGGAGCATCTTCATCACTTGTATATCTGATGTTAGCTACTCGCTGTGTCGGATTGGGGTAGACTGACATCTCGATCTCACTCGCTGTAGTTACACCGTTAGCAGTGTATGGGGCACTCTCAATGCTCTCTTCGATACATGGACCGAATGTCAATCTTTCGATTGTCTTACCACCGATGACTGTTGTCTTGGAGAGTACAAGTCCGTCTTTTCTAAATTGTACAGGGACGATCTGACCTACTTCAGTCTGAGAGACTACTCTTCTGAGATCACACCATGAGTTGACCTCTTCATTATTGACAGTAAGGATGACGTCACCGATCTCAATGCCCAATGACTCTGCAGCACTATTAGATACGATTCGCTTGACGAGTACACCTGCTAGAGTTTTCGTAGACTCTACTCCTACTCCTAGTATTGGTTTGAGTCCATACTCTACGACCTTACAGTAAGTATCAAGACCTCCAGCATCTTGTATCTGTTGGCTGTTGAATGCTACCGTTGTCTGCTCTCCTTCGATAAGATATGTCCCATAGGCAGTGACCTTCCCTTTGGCTGCATGCTCAGTAATGTAAGCTGAGAGGTTAAATTGTGTGACCTCATCCACTGGTATAACTCGCTTATTCACTTCTTTTGTGACAGCATTGGTAGTAGTGATTGTGACTGAACCATAAGTAGCCTCTTGTGATAGGCCAGCCATTGCAAATAGAATCATTGCAACTAATGTAAATGTAATTCTCATAAACTTGGGTGTTTGTAAAATTTTTGGGTTGTTGAATAATTGTACAGAATCAAAAAGATGACATGTACAGCTATAAGACGGTCGAACAACCCTCTTTGATACAAACTTTAACATCCATAGATAGTTAAATAAATTAACTCAGTCTTGAAGAGTTAAACTCGGCAAGAAAGGGAACTCTTCACTCTCAAGCCAAATGTTGACTCTCAGTGTCACCTTTATGGTATATTCATCTCGTAATCACCTGTCACGTAACACTCAGTAGCCTTGAATTGAGAAGTAATGGTACAAAAAAATAGGCTCTAACTATTTACAGTTAGAGCCTATGTGATATTTGAGTTTGGAGTTGAGTACTCCAGTATGTGTTACTTCAGTGCTTTAGAAAATCTTTTACTGCTACTGTCACTTGCTGACTTAGCCTTTGGCTTGAGCTCATCAGAGAAGTCTCTCACTATTGGTGTTGCGACGAAGATAGATGAGTATGTACCCACTATAATACCGACGAGAAGTGCAAAGGCAAATCCTTTGATACTTGATCCACCAAAGACGAATAGGATTCCTACTACGATCAATGTAGTCAATGATGTCACGATCGTCCTACTGAATGTGCTATTGATCGCCATATTGAGGATAGAGTCCGTGTCCTTCTTAGTATAGATTCCTAGATACTCTCTGATCCTATCAAATACGACTACTGTATCATTGATAGAATATCCAATCACTGTCAAGATAGCTGCGATGAAGGCTTGATCGATCTCTAATGAGAAAGGTACAAATCCCCAGAGGATTGAGAATAAACTCAATACAATCAAACTATCGTGGAAGAGTGCTGCTACGGCACCTAATGAGTACTGCCACTTGTTAAATCGTAAGAAGATATAGAGGAAGATCAATAGTAATGCGAAGACACCTGCATAGATTGCACTCTTCTTGATATCATCTGCAATGGTAGGTCCTACCTTACTCGAGCTGATAATCTTAGCTGGTGCACCACTATCAGCACTTAAGAAGTTCTTGAGTCCGATATTCTTACCAATGATTGCTTTGATTCCTTCATGGAGCTTACTTGCTACCTCAGCAGAAGCTTCTTCTGATGATTCATCGATCATATAAGTCGTCACGATGTTGTAGGTATTCTGGACATCTACGGCCTTGACAATAGGAGTCGATCCAAATACCTCAGCAAGCCCTTCTTTGATAGCTGCAGCGTCTACACTACTGCCCTCTGCAAACTCGACATTGTAAGAGTAACCTCCTCTAAAGTCTACACCCAAGTCAAATCCTCTCACAAACATAGAGATGATACCCAATGCAATAATAGTGAGTGATACTCCATAAGCTAGCTTTCTCTTTCCGATCCAATCAATATTGAGATTTGCAAATGCATTCTTAGATGGTCCAGTCCAGAAAGATAAATTTCTATCACCATTCGTCCACCACTCTATCAAGAGTCTTCCAACAAGTACTGCTGTAAATAATGAACAAAGCACACCAATGATCAAGACTACTGCAAAACCTTTAATCGGTCCGAGTCCAAAGTATGCAAGTACGATGGCAACAAGAATAGTCGTAACATTGGCATCAATAATCGCAGAATATGAATTCTTAAATCCATCTGCGATAGAAGCCTTAAGCGACTTCCCTACTCTCAGTTCTTCTCGTATCCTTTCAAAGATGATTACGTTGGCATCTACCGCCATACCTATCGTCAAGATGATACCGGCAATACCAGGAAGTGTCAGTACAGTACCATAAGATGCAAGAGCTCCAAAGATGAAGAACAAGTTGAGCAACAATGCGATGATACTAATAATACCAGCTCCACCGTAGTAGAAAATCATAAAGAGAAGTAAGAGGATTGATCCGATCATCAATGATCTCATACTTGAGTTGATATTCTTCTGTCCCAATGATGGTCCTACAGTAGACTCTTGGATGATCTTAGTCTTAGCAGGTAACTTACCTACTTCTAAGATAGATGCAAAGTCAGCTGCCTCTTGGACAGAGAATCCACCAGTAATCTCTGATGAACCTCCTGTAATCGCTGCATTGACTCTTGGAGCAGATACGACTTCATCATCAAGAACTATAGCAATTTCTCTATTCCCATTATTTGCTGCCTGAGTTGTGAGTTCTGCCCACTTCTTAGCACCTTGAGAGTTCATTCTGAGGTTTACAGCAGTCTCACCAGTTACTGGATTTGGACCATAATCTGCATTGACTACGACATCACCCTCTAGAGGAGCTTTACCTCCAGGTGATTGTTTGATCATATAGAGCATATAGTCTTCAGTCATTTCACCAGATGTGAAGTCTTTATATGGCTTTCTTGACCAAAGGAGTTTTGCATCAGCAGGCAAGAGACCTTTGACCTCATCATTACTGAGCAATTTATTGATTGCTTTGATTTCGTTTTTAGGTGCTACACCCATCACGGTCTGTGGATACTGCAATCCACCAGCCCCATTATTGAGAGTCAATTTGCTGAAGAGTGGTCCACCTGTATTGAACTGGCTCCCAGCATTCTCTACTAATTGGAATGTAGAATCACCAGTCTCATTACCAAGACTATCAAGCTGTTGAGTCCATACGGTATCGTATGAGACAGCATCTTCTTGAGCATCTGATCCCTCTTGCATGAGAGTTTTCAGTCTACTATCTATCTGCGTAAGACTAGAGAGTACACCTGGATCACTAACTCTATAAGTATTTTCGAATAACAACTCTGCACTTGCTTGGAGGAAGTTACGAGCCCTTTGTGGATTGTCAATCCCTGGCATCTCTACTAGGATAAGATCTCTTGTTTCGTCAAGAGAGACATTGGGCTGAGTTACTCCGAGTTTATCTATTCTTTGCTTGAGCATATTGAATGTAAGCTTGACTGTCTCATCAGCTTTATCTCTCAAGATATTGATCACCTCGCTATTAGGTGTATCAGCATTGATATCTTCTCTCAGACCAGCGTCTCTCATAAATATCTTAGAGAGTTTCTTATCTGAGTTTAACTTTCTGAACTCTTGGGCAAACAAACTGATATAATCACTCTGAGAGTTAGCCTGTGCTGCTTCAGCATTTGCGAGTGCATTGATGAAGTCTTCGTCTCTACTCTGACCAGAGAGATTTACTAACATCTCTTTGAGGTCTACTTGGAGTACTGAGCTCATTCCACCTTTCAAGTCAAGTCCAAGTGCCAGCTGTCTCTTTTTGAGATCATCATAGGTCATACTTGATACTAGAGGGATCTTGAAGATTTCCTCACCTGACATTGAATCAAGATAATTGTATCTCGCTTGCTTAGCTACTTCAAAAGCTTTGCTCTCATCTACGTTACTTGCTACTTGCTCTGCATAACGATCTGCTGCTTTCTCTACTTTCCTAG
The DNA here is from genome assembly GCA_938001865.1 of uncultured Saprospiraceae bacterium. Taxonomy (GTDB): domain Bacteria; phylum Bacteroidota; class Bacteroidia; order Chitinophagales; family Saprospiraceae; genus JAHDHH01. The sequence continues at coordinate 117,796 of CALLAW010000008.1, forward strand.
TTGGTAGGACGTATAAGATCTGTAATAGCGTAACTGCTAATAAGAAAAACAACAACCATTTAATCAATCCTTTACCCTGCATTTTGTCTATTCTGTTTAGTTATATAGGTATATGAAAAACTTCGCAAATATACAGTAATTAACATACTTCAAGTATATATTCAATTTTTCATTCAAATTTGGAATTATATTTGGACATACTGAGTTACTCTAATCGTCTCGATTACCTATATTGAGGCTTTTATCCTCCATCTTACTTGGGGAATAATTATTTATATCACCTAAAAAATATCAAAACAATGGGTTTATTTTCATTCTTGAAAAGTGCAGGAGCCAAAATCTTAGGAAAGACTGCTGTCAAAAACGTAGCTGAAGAGAATGCAGCAGAAGAAAAAGCAGCAAAAATCTCTGCATTAGAGTCGGTAGTTTCCAATGCTGAACTCGCAGTAGACAATCTCACAGTAGATCTTGAAGATGATAGAGTGACAGTATATGGAGTTACTGACAGTATCTCTGTCAAAGAGAAAGTAGTATTAGCTCTAGGCAACGTACACGGGATTGCAACTGTAGATGACAGAATCTCTATCACTGATGTCGAAGAACCAGAACCAGAGGCTGACTTCTATACAGTAGTAAGCGGCGATAGTTTGAGTAAAATTGCAAAGAAGTACTATGGAGATCCGATGAAGTACAATGCGATCTTCGAAGCTAATCAACCACTCCTCAGTGACCCTAACAAGATCTATCCAGGTCAAATGCTCAGGATACCTAAGTTGTAAGCAATTTACTTGCCGCAAGGTGTCGATATCAAAAAGAAGGAGATTCACAATTGATGTGAATCTCCTTCTTTTTTTGGTCAATCAGTGAGTCTTGTATTTACTTACAGTACTCTCAATATTTGGCTTTCTCTAAAGCTAGAATATTACATAAGTCCCACACTTATCTCATTTTTGGCCTTCTTCGCTTGCCCGATCTTCCCGCCATAGGATTTCCACCCTTTCTGCCACCCATAGATTGTTGGGCTACTTTTGCTGTACCACGTTGCTTCATCGCTTTGTTAAACATCGCGATCTGTTCCTTGATTTGTGGCATAGTGACATCTAGCTTCTTTGCTTGATTGAAGTATCCCATAGATGCATTCCAATTGTTTTTCGTCGCATTGATATTGGCAAGTTGCAAGTACACCATTGCCTTTTCATTATCTGATGGAAGGTCTAGCGTCAGAGCCTTATTGAAGTAATCTTCCGCCTCCTTATTTTTGCCTTGAGCAACATCGATGGATCCATTGAGGATATAGTAGATAGCTCTGTTAGTGACATAGAGCAAGTTGGGAAACTTGGTCAACGAAAGTCTCTGTCTTGCTGCATCAAACTGTTGATTCTGCACCAGCTCACCAGCAGACTGGATAGTTCCGAGTAAGAAGTAACTTACTGTCATCACGATACCTAAGAGGAGAAATGGAAATCCATACCAAAATCCGTAAAGAATAGTTAGAGCTATTCCAAGGATAAATCCTAAAGCAATGAGAGCAAACTTGAGATAAATATTTATTATAGGCATATGAGTCTATTAACTTGGTTGATGATCGGTTTGACCACGTAAAAGTACACTATCTAATCCAAAAACTTAGTATCATTCAGTACGATCCAATTCTGCTTGACCTCTAAGTAGTTCCCTCTAGGAAATACCTCTAAGAATGGATCAATGAATAGCGAATTAGCTGTATGGTCATCATCAGTCATAGCGAGTCTATTGTACAGCAATATGCCGTCATCAGCGAGGCACTCTTGGAGTCTCCTGAAAAAATTTGGTGTCTGAAACTTCTGTGGGATCACGTCTTCCGCAAAGACATCCATGACGATCATATCATACTTGTCATTGCAGAGTCGCAGATAGTGGTATGCATCTGCGATGATGACTTCCACTGGTGAGACTAGATCACTGAGAGTATAGTCTTGTGCTAGCTCGGCAACTACTGTATCTAGCTCTACTGCTGTATACTCCATATGTTGACCAAATGTCTTCTCTAGGAGGTAAGGGACGGACGCTAAGCCAAGACCGAGTACTAGGACGCTTTTCCATTGATACTTTTCAAAATCTAACTGCTCAAATGCCAATCTGAAATTATCGTATTTGTCATCATAAGAGTAGATGGTCTTTTCACTACAGAGTTGATGTCTCCCTTTGACTAGATTTACCGCAAGTATGCTGTGATATTCGGACGATGTTTCTTCCAATCTGACATCAGTGAGATAACTCCACCATCGCTGCCACCAAGTTCCTTTTAGCCGATGTCCCAAGTCCGCCGTTGTTTACTTTCGTCAAATACAAATTTGAGAATTTTGATTTCGTCATCGCTAAGTCTGAGGTCTTTGCGCTGCATGGATCGATTGATTGTATCCATTGCTTTGGCGAATGTGTATGTCACAAACCCTTCTGAACCACCCCAACTGAATGATGGAATAAACTTCGGAGGAAAAGAAGCTCCATATAAGTTACTACAGATCCCCATGACTGATCCTGTATTGAACATTGAATTGATACCAGTCTTACAATGATCACCTAAGATCATCCCACAGAACTGTAGTCCAGTAAGTTCAAAGTCACTTGAGTTATAATTGTAAGCTTTTACCTCTGAGTAATTATTCTTGAGATTAGATGAGTTAGTGTCTGCTCCAAGGTTGCACCACTCTCCGATGACTGAGTCACCTAGATAGCCATCATGTGCCTTGCTACTATAGCCTTGGAGCACAGATTGCTTTACTTCTCCACCTATCTTGCAGTATGGCCCGAGGGTCGTCCCTTGATAGATCTTTGCTCCTACCTTGACTACTGAATTATTGCCAATACACACTGGACCTTTGATGACAGAGTTCTCTAGGACGACCGCATCTTTGCCGATATAGATAGGTCCGTCGGATGCATTGAGTATTGAGAAGTCAATCTTTGCACCTTCTTCAATAAATATCTTCTCTAGACCATATGTGTGGTTGGTATCATTGAGACTTGCAGACTTCCTGCCTTGAGTGACAAGGTCATAGTCTTTGGCGATTTCTGAAGGATTGAGCAAAAATAAATCTTGTGGTCTCTCCACGAATATGAGATCACGACTATCGTATGATGAGATATCTATCATCTCCATATCATCGATATGAATATCTTGATTCTCAGTATCGAATTGGTCTTTGGATAAGATCCCTCCAATAAATACGTCTTGATAGAGAAGCCCTTGATTGTGCTTCAATCGCTTGAGAAGACTTATTACATTGGCATTTGGCAGCAGCCTACCATTGATTGCGAAGTTAGTGTCTTGGAGTGAGAGCTTGTACTTGTGAGAGAGGTAATCATTAGTGATATACCCATGACTAGCACCGTCGAAGAGGAGCTTCCACTTCTCTGCAATGGTAAGGATACCTACTCGCAGCTCGCAAGCAGGTTTGAGGTATGTAAGTGGCAGTATAGACTTCCACTTATCATCGTCGAAGAATATCAAATGCGACACTTCTCTTATCTAATTTGTGGGTGAGATACTACTCAGCTGGAGCTTCTGCTTCAGCTTCGGGAGCTGCTTTCGCTTCTCCGCCTTTTCTTTTTGAGAACTTCTCAAATTTCTTGTTGAACTTATCGATACGTCCTGCTGTATCAACAAACTTCATCTTACCAGTAAAGAATGGGTGAGATCTAGATGAGATTTCCAACTTTATCAATGGGTATTCGTTACCGTCTTCCCAAGTGATCGTATCTCTTGTAGGAGCACAAGACTTACTCAAAAACGCCTCATCACATGAGAAGTCCTTAAACACTACTAATCTATAATCTTCTGGATGGATACCTTTTTTCATCTTTTCTTAAAATTTCTAAATTGGAGTGCAAAGATAGTAGATTTATAAATATCAAACACCATAATTACTCAAAATATAATGCCACAGGTCAAAACCCAGGAAAAAAGGCATCTTCATAGTGTGAAAACGAGGGTGCATCACTCTTATCTAGCACTATACTGATGATATCAAATCTAATCTCTCCTTCATGATTTTGCTCTTCCATGTAGACATTTGCTGCATCGAAGAGCATTCTCTCCTTTGCCGGAGTGACTGACTCTGAGGGCTCCCCGTAGTAGGTATAGCTCCTAGTCTTCACCTCTACAAACACCAACAGTTCATCTCTCTGAGCTATGATATCTACCTCTGCTCGAGAGTAACGATAATTGCGATCCAAGATCGAATATCCTTTCTCTAGAAGATAAGTCGCAGCTAAGTCTTCTCCTAAGTCACCAATCTCCTTCGTAGTTCGTTTCTTCAAAATCTTTAATTATCAATAATTCAGATCACAAGATAACCTCACAATACCAAAAACTCTGCATCCATACTGACATATCAGATACACAATATGAACAATCCCAATTGCCTCTGCTCAACCACAATCAATATTTCTCAGCACAGTATATGGATTAATCATACTAGAGAACATCAACAAATCTCATCGGATGGTATGGATTCATCTTGAGATAATGTACTTTTGATTCCCATATATATGATCTACTTCAAGATATAAACTAGAGACACCTATGATGAATCAACTCATTGATAAATTTATCGATCAACTCCAAGAAGCTTTGCAGATTGGAAGCGAGGCAGTGATCACTCCATCCGACAATCCAATCCATCATGTCTACGTAGCAGGTCTCGGTGGATCAGGAATCGGAGGAGACTTTGTCCGAGAGTTCGTCTACAATGAATTAGCAGTACCCTACACAGTCGGCAAGACTTACGAAATCCCAGCATGGGTGAGTCCTAATACCCTAGCGATTGCGTCATCTTACTCTGGTAATACAGAAGAGACATTGGAGGCTTTCGCCAAATTGCAAGATACTGGAGCAAAACTCGTTATCATATCGAGCGGAGGCAAGCTCATCGAGATAGCCAAAGAGTCAGGATATGATTATATCCAACTCCCAGGCAACTGGCCATCACCTAGAGCATGTCTTGGATATTCACTCATCCAACAGCTCTTCATACTTAGGCACTTAGATCTTATTGGTGATACTCTGATCAATCAAGTAAAGACATCCATCAACCAACTCAAATTTAACCAAGACGAGATCAAAAAAGATGCAAAAACTCTAGCTCAATTTATCTATGGACGGATCCCAGTCATCTACTCTACCAATAGCATGGAGTCGGTGGCATTGCGATTCAGACAACAGGTTAATGAAAATGCCAAGCAACTTGCTTGGCACAATGTCATCCCAGAGATGAATCATAATGAACTCGTCGGATGGAAGCAAAACAATGACAAATTAGCAGTAATCTACTTCCGAAATAAGTCAGACTATAAGCGTAATGCTGTCAGAATAGATATCAACAAAACCATAATCAATAAGTATACTCCACATATCGCAGAGCTCTGGTCTAGGGGTAACTCTCTTGTAGAGCAAGCACTCTACTTTGTCCATCTGGGAGACTATGCGTCATACTACCTCTCAGAGCTCAATAATGAGGACTCCATCGAGATAGAAGTCATAGATTATCTCAAAGCAGAACTGGCCAAAGTCCAATAGCAATACTCTCGCATCACTCTACATCATTATCTCTCACTCTCATGGCACGTCAACGTTACGGAAAACGGAAGCAAAGTAGAAACTACACTTGGATACTTATCATCGGATTTGTAGGTGTAGCTCTATGGCTATTACTCTCTATCTGGAAAGGAATCAATCCTCTTGCCGTCCTCAATGGATCAAGTGTAGATCCTACAGAAACAGAGCAACCAATCTTGTATGATAGTCTCATGACACTCTACAAGACTGAACAAATCAGAAGCGAACAACTCTCTCAAGAGGTCAAAGCATTCCAAAGTCATGCTCCAACACAGACAGTCAACATTCTCAATGGAACTCTCAATATGAGATCTGCTGCGAGTACGAGCTCAGAGGTACTCTATACTATACCTACCGGAACCTCAGTTCAAGTCTATTATTGCAAACAAGACTCTACACTCCTCGATGGGAAAATGGGTACGTGGTGCAAGATCAATTTCCAATCCAATGAGGGTTGGGTCTGGAGTGAATATATCAATTGATTCTCCATAAGAGACACACTAATCCTCCATCAGAAGCCTCCAAAGACAGAATTATCGCAATATTCTATTTTATTATATGAAATTAATGTTGCTATGATTTGACATTGGACAAATATTAGCCTAACTTTAGATTAATCATTGAAGAATGATGCACAGTCACCACAAACACTGTGATATTTCATACTCATTTATTCACTTCAAATTATTTTAAAGATATGGACATTAAAATTGTAAGAGAAGAGACAGCGAGCACTAACTACTTTGAAGCTTATGCTAAAGAAACACTATCAAAGTATTTTGAAAAGTATCCATTCGTAGAAAGTATAAAGGTATTTTTCAGAGGAAAAGACCACCCATATAAAAAAGTAAAACTCCAAGTAAGACTCAAAGGCAAAGATGTCTTCGTCGAAGCGAAAGGAGACAGACATGATAGAGCAATCGATGCCGCATCACATAAACTTAGAACTCAAGTAGAAAAATATAAGACTAAGCGATATAAAAAGGTATCATAACCACACACTCCAAAAGAATGCAAAGAAGGTCACTCCAGTAATGAAGTGGCCTTCCTTTTTTTTACACCATCAATCAGAAAAAAATCACTCTAAGATATCCTAACCTGCAATCTACTATGAAATATGACCTCAATGACCTTAAGGCTAACTTGATAGAGTCTCCAGTCTATCACCTCCAAGGTATGACTTGCCAAGGATGTGCCAATTCAATCCAAAACCATCTCAACAAGCTGGCACAAGTCAGTGAAGCCAAAGTCGACAAGCAGTCAGATACTCTACAACTGACCCTCACCGAAGAACTGACACTCAGCCAGCTCAACGACTCTCTGCAATCCCTAGACTCTAAGTATCTCGCAACTCCTCTGACAACATCCAATGCCGCAGTCTCTCCTCAGGGGGATCCTGCTCCAAGCGTGGAGTCAACTCCGACACAGAGAAGTTGGTTCTCTACCTACAAACCAATCTTACTTATCTTCTCATACTTGGTTGCAGTCACAGCTCTGATTCAATATCTCTCGGGAGACTTCCAAGTCTCAGTCTGGATGCGGCACTTTATGGCTGGATTCTTTCTTATCTTCTCCTTCTTCAAGTTGCTTAACCTGAAGGCATTTGCCCAGAGCTACCAGATGTATGATATCATTGCCAAGAGATGGCCAAGCTGGGGATATATCTATGCATTCATCGAACTTGGCCTCGGACTGAGTTACGTCACAGGATTATACCCGTTGATTACTAATAGCAT
>CALLAW010000009.1 GCA_938001865.1 uncultured Saprospiraceae bacterium
AACTCAGAGGTAAATGGATTAGGGTAAATCTCAGCCTCTATTTGATTGTAGTCTGATGTACTCAACAATGTGGCATCCATCCCATCACAGTCCTCATCTATCCCGTTATCTGGAATATCGATAGCACCTGGGTAGATGTCAGCATTCAGGTCATCACAATCAACATCACTCCCAAATCCATCATTATCAACATCAACGTTAGGTGAAGCATCCATCCCGTCACAGTCCTCATCTATCCCATTGCCAGGGATGTCAACCGCATCAGGGTTGATGCTACTCTCGAGATCATTGCAATCATCAGCTAAGCCAAATCCATCACCATCTAGATCATCATCTGGTGTAGATGGATCGCAATCTTCGTCTATTCCGTTATATGGCCACTCCATTGCACCAGGATTGACATCAGGATTATCATCATCGCAGTCTTCATCTGCTGGGTAGCCATCATTATCATTGTCGACGATGCCTATTGCATCCATCCCGTCGCAGTCCTCATCTATCCCGTTGTCAGGGATATCAATTGCATCAGGATTGATGTCGGCATTGGTATCATCGCAGTCGTCAGTGAGGTTATATCCATCTTGATCAAGATCATCATCGAGAGTCATGGGATCACAATCATCGTCTACGCCATTGTACGGGATCTCATCGGCATCAGGATTGACATCAGGATTGTTGTCATCGCAGTCCTCGTCAGCAGGTGAGCCATCATTATCATTGTCGACGACGCCGATTGCATCCATCCCGTCACAGTCTTCGTCTATACCGTTGTCAGGGATGTCTGTAGCATCAGGGTTGATGTCGGCATTGGTATCATCGCAGTCGTCAGTGAGGTTATATCCATCTTGGTCAAGATCATCGTCAAGAGTCATGGGATCACAATCATCGTCTACGCCATTGTACGGGATCTCATCGGCATCAGGATTGACATCAGGGTTGTTGTCATCGCAGTCTTCGCCAGCAGGGGAGCCATCATTATCATTGTCGACGACGCCGATTGCATCCATCCCGTCGCAGTCTTCGTCTATCCCGTTGTCAGGGATGTCTGTGGCATCAGGGTTGATGTCAGCATTAGTATCATCGCAGTCGTCAGTGAGGTTATATCCATCTTGGTCAAGATCATCATCGAGAGTCATGGGATCACAATCATCGTCTATGCCATTGTACGGGATCTCATCGGCATCAGGGTTGACATCAGGATTGTTGTCATCACAGTCCTCGTCAGCAGGTGAGCCATCATTGTCGTTGTCGATGATGCTTATTGCATCTTCGCCATCGCAGTCTTCGTCTATCCCGTTGTCAGGGATGTCTATAGCTACTGGGTTAATACTTGCATTATCATCATCACAGTCTACATCAGCTGGAAAACCATCGAGATCGTTATCGATGATTAGCCAAGGTACTTCTTCTCTTGTTAATTTTATAAATGCTGCTTCTCCAGCAGTATTTCGCCAGTAAAAACTAAAGATAAAATCACCAATGAATGTATAATCGAATGTTTCATAAGAATCTCCATTTTTGTCCACTCCTTCGATCGCAATCGAATCACAATATGGCACTAACTTCAAGCTACCATTTGGGAAGCTCTCTTGATCTGTATCACCGTAACATGAGATGTATGATCCGAAACTGATATCGTAACCGGCATAATTGAAATCGGCATCTATAATCCTGATCAAATATTTACCTGGATCGTCACTACATTCTTCAAAGACTCCAAGATGTATGATCTCTTTGCCTTCACAACTATCCCAACTTGGATTTTGGCCTAAGGCTACATTAGTCGCAGAGACAGCAACAAATTCATCAAAGTTAGAAAAGCAACCTGCGTCATAGGTGTAATCTTCACCATCGCAATCTTCGTCTATTCCATTATTGCCTATCTCTATTGCATCTGGATTAATCGTTGGATCTTCATCATTACAGTCTTGAACATTGAGGAACCCATCACCATCATTATCTTCTAGTGCCAATACAGCTTGGACATTGAGCCCATAGATCTCTCGACCGACTTGATTGTCAAGATTCCCTATGAAGTACAGTGTATCACCTATGACACCTAACATTTGAAATGGATCAAACCCATTGTCAGTAGTTTCATAGTTGTAGATGATACCACCTACTTTTGATACCATGTCTAACCATCTGAGCTCCGGTTCAAATTCGTCTGGATCCTCTGAGGCGAAAAAGAGGAAGTTATCTTCTAAGATGAGATTGGATGCATAATCTACTTCTAACACCTCTTCTCCTCCCTGGTCTGATCCATCAGTATGAATTAGAAATTGATCATCAAAGAATCCACCAAAGTTGTGAAACACTAAATTGTCATTGTAGGTAGCATGGAAGATGGTATCTCCTTGGGTTGCTGTATTATTATTATCAGGGAATAGTCTGACTTCTTCATTGTCTCTTCCATTGACGAGGTAGTATCCATCTCCTCCAATCCAAATCAAACTCTGCGTCTCATTATAGTCGACGATTCGTCTTGAGAGTTTTGTTTCATTTGCTATGAGAAGTTTAGTGATATCTTGATCAGTATCTGAGTATCGATACGTTCCATTAAACAAATCATCAAATGAATCTTGGACGCCAAAGATAAAGCCTTCGTCAACTCTACTTAGACCAGAGTAGTCAGTAAAGTTATCAATCGGTATCTGACCTAGGACCGTAACATCTTGATTAGTTACCTGCACTAGATTGAGAAAGTCTTGAAAGTTAATTTCTATTCGATCTAAGTAGTAAAGAGAGTTGTCATAAGTCGTGAAATTCTTGCCGCCTGATGTAGATTCTGCAAAGAATGAGGCTCCGTCTGTTATGACAGTGAGATCCATCCCATCAAACGATAGCAAGTTGCCATCGTAAGTGAAGTAAAGTAGCCCATTAGTGACGACTAAGTATCGAGGGATACTGTTGGGGCCACTGGGGTCTGGGACAACAGCGATTTCGGTTCCCTCTGGAGTGCCATCAGTACGCCAGATAGCAACTCCGTTCTCAGAGTCAAAAGCAGCAAAGTAGACTAAATCTTGAAAGAGAACAAAGCCTCTAGGATCTGAATCCATTGGTCCTTCATTGATATCTGATAGGAGAGATACCTCACCATCTTGGATGACACCTAACTCTTCTCCATGCTCATCAGAGAGCACTGGGATCAATATTTTTGAGTCGTATTCGATTGAATGATTATTCCATTCACTTATGCCATCTTCACTGCCAGGATAATAGTCACTCGCCAAGAAAGGTGCTTGGCAGTAGACACTTATCGTAGCTAATACCAGGATTGTACAAAAAAAGTATTTCATAGTCTAGGTTTTCTTTGGTTATAGACATTAAAAATAGGGAACTGTATCCAAATTCAGTCTATCAGGCTTAAATATTAATAGATGGATGAACAATTGATAGAGCACCTATAGGTAAACAAAAGAGGCAATCAAACTACATAATCGTAGTGATAGCCTCTTAGATATTTCTAGATCCAGTTGATTGCAAGCTTATTCGAGTATCGCTAAGATTTTCATTTCTACTCTCTGATTACGCTTACGACCTGATTGGGTTTGATTGGATGCGATTGGGTCTCTCTTTCCATAGCCTTTAGACGAGATACGGTTATCAGGGATGCCTCTTCTGATCAAGTACTCAGCTACTGATTTGGCTCGAGCTGATGAGAGTTGATCGCAGTAGTCATCTGGTGGAATGTTGTTAGTATGTCCACCGATTTCGATGACAAGTTTATCGTTTTCTTCAAGGAATGCAAAGATGTCTTCCAATGCGTCGATTGAATTATCTTGGACATTACTACTATCTGCTTTGAAGTAGAGATTTTCTATTCTAAGTTTTTCTCCTACGACAAGACTTGCCGATTGGAGGCTTTTCATTTTTGTTTGCTTATTGACGTTTATTTTTTCTTCGAGGGTGCAACCATTAGCATCAGTGATGGTAATGTAGTGAAATCCAAAGTTCAACTTGGTTGCGGAGTTTCCTTTTTCGCCATTATCCCAGAGGATTTCGTAAGGAGAGTTACCTCCAGTAACCTCGATATCACATTTGCCGTCTTTACGACTTGCATCTGTCGCTTTCTGAAGATTGATCACATTTACTTCTAGTGGTTGTGCATCCGGTAGCTCGGTAGTTGAGACTGCAGTCCCACCTTTGGAGTCGGTAACTGTTACGGAGTAAGTACCTGCTTTGAGGTTGCTCGGGTTATCTCCTTTGAGAGTGACAGATGACCATCGATACGTATACGGACCTACACCACCACTTGGCGCTACTTTTATCTTTCCATTGAATTCTCCTGGACAGTTTATTCCCTCTTCGATAATGCTAGTGAGCATCAATGTTGGTCGGAGGGTTGGATCAGTAGTGATGCGGAAGAGTCCTGCATTGTCCGTACCGAGCCAGATGACATTGTCAGCATCACACTCCAATGCAAGCGCTTTCTTACTTGCCATCCCAAGGATATCGCTATATTGCATAGTCTCGTCAGTGTAAGGATTAAACTTGACAAGGATGTCACTTGCGATATAGATATGACCGTCATTATCTACGACGAGGTCATTAATCTTTCCTTTGTGGAGTCCTTTGTTGAGACCAACATCAGCCCATTGACGATCAGTAGAGTTGACGAGCCACATTTTTTTATCGGCAATAAGCCATACCCCTTCTTTGTTTTCAGTGGCAGCGATATAGTTGTAGGTCTTGTCATAGTTTTGAGACCAAGCTTTGTCTTTACCTTTAGTGTGGATGATTCCTTGATCTGTACCTACCCACAGTCTATCCTTAGAGTCAGTAAATAAAAAGTTGATCACATTTGATTCTAGCTTTGAGTTTTGGGCACTGATATGTTCTTCGAGTACTTTCCTATTGAGGTTAAATACAAAGATGCCGTCATTAGTCGCAACATACATTTTGTTGTTATACTCTTCGATGTCACTAATGTAAATCGTTTCGTTGGTGAGTGGATTGTAACTATCTACTTGGAAGACTTTGTAGTCATCGATGTAGATGATATTATTAGCAAATCCCGAGAGGATTACCCCATTATCAGTAACCTTAAAGCTTTTTGCTTCTCCTTTTTTGAGAGTATTGGTACTGTTAGTTAAGTCTCTATCGACTGAGACGATGCCATCTCGACCTGCGATATAGACTTGGTCATTTACGATCTCGATATCTGACACTCTAGAGTTGGCACTGATCGCAGGTACTTGTTGGAGTACGAGTAAGTCCTGATCCTTATCCATCTGTCCTGCCATTGATTGCGTGACAAAGAGGCCTAGGAGGAGTATAATTTTTTGTTTCATATCATATTGGATTATCATAATAGTATAGCAATCTCTATACCTTACTCTCATTTATACGTTAATATAACCGATTTGTAACGTGATTTGCCGTTACAGAACTGTTATTAATTGATAATTTTTTATTAACGCTGCCTCGGTGGGCAAATGTACTACAAAGTAATACTTGTCTAATAGAAACTCAACCATCCGATGATCTCTTTATCATCGATATAGTGTCTACCAAGGATTTCTTTCAGTGGATATTTGATTCTAGATTTTGTCCCATAATTCTGCTGGACCATTTCCAATTCAGTTTCGCTAACTTTGGATACGATACCGATATGACCAAAGATATTGATACCCTCAGTCTTCAGTACGATGATATCGTCCACCTTGGGTCTTGAAGTATTCCCGTTCCAGTACTGATAGAGCCCTCTCTTACTATTGTATGCTGCATCATTCTTGATCGATTGGTCGAAGAAGTCAACCGCATGACCATACGAGTCTGGCATCTTATGATTGAATCTTTTGTAATAATATCTCTTGATAAACTCTACACACTGATACTTGAAGCCTAGATTGTAACCGTCTGTACTTAGATTGCGACCATAGGTCTTATCAAATGCTCCATTATAATAGATGTTGACTCCATTGAGATTATCGATCACGGTCCCTGCAGGCGGGCTATCCGCCGTAAACGAACAGGCAAGTGTCAATAGAAGGAAGTAAAGTAATGCTTTGGTACCCATGGAGTATAATTAGCTCTGTTGAACTTTGCGAAATTACAAATAAATTCGATATGTTAAAATCAAATCAAAGCTGTTATTCAACCAAATACACTTCTCTGATATTATCTGTCACTTAGCTTGGCTATAATCGATTTTTATCCTTCAATTTTACTGTATATTTGTAATCAATTTACCCGAGTACAAGTAATAATAGAATTAAACACAAGAACTCATGTTTGAAAGTTTAAATGAGAAGTTAGATTTAGCATTTAAGAATCTGAGTGGAGATGGCAAGCTGACTGAGATCAACATTGCTCAATCTATCAAAGAGATCAGAAGGGCTCTCGTCGGAGCAGATGTCAATTATAAGATAGCTAAAGAATTTACCGATAAGGTGAAAGAGGAGGCACTTGGTACACAGAACGTACTCAAAGCCGTCAAGCCAGGAGAGTTAATGACTAAGATAGTTATGGATGAGATGATCTCACTCATGGGTACCCAGTCAGTAGGGATCAATATCAAAGCAAAGCCAGGAATTATCCTAATCTCTGGTCTCCAAGGTTCTGGAAAGACTACATTTACTGGCAAGCTTGCCAAGTACCTCAAGGAAAAGAAAAATCAGAAAGTACTCGTATCAGCATGTGATGTCTATCGTCCTGCAGCGATCAACCAACTCACGGTACTCGCAGAGCAAGTAGGTGTAGATATCTATAAGGAAGAAGAAAACAAAAATCCTGTCTCCATAGCCGAAAATGCAGTAGTACATGCTGTCAAGAATAATCATAGTGTAGTCATCATAGATACTGCAGGTCGTCTAGCAGTAGATGAGCAGATGATGAATGAGATCTCAGATATCAAGAATGCCATCAACCCAACGGAGACTCTATTTGTCGTAGATTCGATGACAGGGCAGGATGCAGTCAATACTGCTCATGCATTCAACGAACGCATAAACTTTGATGGGGTAGTACTTACTAAGTTAGATGGTGATACACGGGGTGGGGCAGCACTCTCAGTAAAGTACACAGTAGGGAAGCCTATCAAGTTCATCAGTACTGGTGAGAAGCTAGATACTCTAGATGTCTTCCACCCAGAGAGAATGGCTCAGCGTATCCTCGGCATGGGTGATATCGTCAGTTTTGTCGAAAGAGCTCAAGAGCAGTTTGACGAGAAAGAGGCTAAGAAATTAGAGAAAAAAATCCGAAAGAATAAGTTTGACTTCAATGACTTCCTCGGTCAGCTCAATCAGATCAGACGGATGGGTGATATCAAATCTCTCATCGGTATGATACCTGGGATGAGTAAGATGACCAAGAATCTTGATATAGATGACTCGGCATTTGGTAAGGTAGAGTCTATTATACTCTCCATGACGCCAGAGGAGAGACAAAATCCAGAACTCCTCAACATGAGTCGGAAGAAGCGAATCGCTAAGGGTTGTGGGAGAGGCATCCATGAGGTCAATATGTTCATGAAGCAGTTTGACCAAATGCGTAAGATGATGCATATGATGAGCAAAGGAAAAGGGATGGACCAGCTGATGAAAGGAATGCCAGGCATGAAATAAACCAAGATTGAGGATCACACCAAAGCATATCACTCTAATCATCGTACTCTTCAGTGTAATGTCACTGAGTGTAAATGCACAATACGTCTCTCAGATTACAGATCAATTCCAATCATCACCCCAAAGAGATACACTAGCTAAGTCGTCTACTTTGAGATTATACCCTAAGTTGAGCTTCTACTTGCCTACCGAAGATATACACCTCGGTGCTGCTTGTAAGATCGAAAATAGACAGTACTACTTTGATAAGAAACGATTCAACTATCGGGTGAGACTTGGCAATCTTGATTATGTCAATTACTTAGAAGGAAAAACAACACACTATTAAAAATCAATAAAACTCATACAATGAAAAATTTAACGCCTAACAAAAGAACAAGCTTGATAGCAGTCGCTTGCTTAGCATTTGGTGGACTCTTCTTCCAATCATGCGAGGAGTCAGCTGTCGGAGGCTGCACAGATCCAGAATCAACTAACTTCGATGCACTTGCTGAGGAGGATGATGGATCATGTATTTATGAGTCGGATAAGTTTTTAGGCATCTATGTTGGTCCGCTTGATTGCATTAGCTTCCCGACGCTGTCTAATGATAGTACAACTGTAGAGATTACACAAGGCATCTACGAAACAAGAGATAGCGTCAAGGTAACATTCTCTGGAGGGAATCTGCCGCCACTCTCACTGGCAGGTACGATTGATGGGAATGATCTTGAAGTATCTGGTACGTTGAATGGTGTGCCATACACTCAAAATGGAGAAGTCGTCATCCTCAATGTCGAAGCAGAGTCAAAGGTTACATTATCTGATGACGAGTCATCTCTCGAAGGGGACTTCTCAGTCGTAGGGAAGAACTCGGTAAGTGGTTCGACATTGATAGATACTGACTGCTTCTACGAAGGAATAAAGCAATAAGGCAATAAGAAAGGATCAATCGATAATTAGATAAGGAAAAGATTCTCTAGCGAGGAGCATTCTATATGGGATGTTCCTCGCTTTTTTTTGGATTGTGATCTAGTCAAAAAAAATCATCCTTATCAAGAGCTCTCTCTTGAGTGTATCATCTAGAGTGTGTCATAGAGGTCATTGACCTTGAGATAGGCATCGACAGTAAATCCCTCTGCATAAGTAGCACCGATCTGTCTTCCATATACTCTAGCTTTACCTTCGACGAACTTGATGAAGTCTTCGGAAGAGATGGGAGTTTGTGGTCCATCTTCATTGGGATTGTAAAATTGGGTTTTGAATGCCATGATTGCAGCTAACTTTTCATCCATCGACTCTGTGATATCTATCGCAAAGTCAGGAGTATATGAGTAATCTTGGATATAATGATATACTCTGCTTGGTCTCCACGGCTCTTGGGCTAGACCATCGGTATCAGTAGTCTCTATCTTCACTAATCCTGAGAGGAAGCATGCCTCGCTGATGAGAGTTGCAGCCCTTCCATGATCAGGATGTCTATCCTTACGAGCATTCGCTAGTACGATATCTGGTCTGCTACTTCTAATCGCTGAGATGAGTGGCAGGTGAGTCTGTTCGTTGACCGTAAAGAAACCATCTTTGTAGTGTAGATTGGTCCTGAAGGTTGCCTTGCTGATTATTGCTGAGTCTGATGCCTCTTGGAGTCGAGTAGGCTTATCACCTCTTGTTCCCAATTCTCCTCCGGTCAGGTCTACAATGCCAAAGGTCTTGCCACGGCGTTGATGGTTGATCAGCGTACCGATACATCCGAGTTCGACATCGTCAGGATGGACTCCGATTCCTAGTAGGTCTACTTTGACTGGTTGGTCTGTAATCATATCTCTGAGGTTACTACATCCTTACAAGTGCCGATCCCCATGTGAAGCCACTGCCAAATGCTGCTAGGCAAAGGAGGCTTCCCTTGATCAGCTTACCAGCTTTCTTTGCTTCAGAGATTGCGATTGGTATGGATGCGGCAGTGGTGTTTCCGTATTTTTGGATATTGTTAAATACTTTGTTGTCAGGGAGTTGGAGTACCTTTTGTACGAATTGCGATATCCTGAGATTGGCTTGATGTGGGATCAATAGATCGATATCTTCTGTACTCAACGCAACTGCCTTCAATGCTTCTTGGATCACTTGGGGAAATTTCACCACGGCATTTTTAAAGACTAATTGTCCAGTCATATTGGGATACAGACCATCATCGAACATCTTCTGTGTTACAAATACGTCACCTGGAGTATCTTTTTCTTCATATCCAAAGTGTTCTTTACCTAAGTGGTAGCCACCATGACTCCCTGGATTGATCATTGCGAGATGCTCTGCATGCGTACCATCACTATGGAGCTTGGTTGTAAGTATTCCAGAGTTTTCTTCTTCTGTTGCTTTGACGATTACCGCACCAGCCCCATCGCCAAAGATGACACTCACTCCTCTGCCTCTTGTAGAGAAGTCCATGCCCATGCTATGCATTTCGGCACCGACCAGCAAGATAGTCTTGTACATACCTGACTTGATGAACTGATCAGCAACTGAGAGACCATAGACGAAGCCACTACATTGATTCCTTATATCTAGAGCACCGATTTCTGTCTTAGTAATGCCGAGCTCTCTTTGTAAGAGCACCCCACACCCTGGAAAATAGTAATCGGGTGATAATGTAGCGAAGATGATGAAGTCAATTTCTTCGACAGAGATACCAGCGTCTTTACAAGCCTCTCTAGTCGCATGAGCTGCAAGTGTGGTAGTCGTCTCTTCATGTTTCTTAGCAAATCTTCTTTCTTTGATTCCAGTCCGTTCGGTGATCCATTCGTCAGTGGTATCCATGTAAGTTGACATCTTTTCATTGCTATAGACAGTCTCTGGTACGTAATGACCAGCACCTACAATTTGAGCATTTGGCATTGATTTCGATTTAGTTGTGGATGTGCAAGATAGCAAATTTCTAGATTGGTGCTATGCTCCGATCTCTCCTAACTCTACGCCTTCACTGTATGCGACCTTGATATTGTGCTTACCGAAGGCAAGTTTGACTGCTTGAGTGGTTTCAAAATAAGCGACCTCGTAATCTTCAACTAAGCAGTATGGTTTGATATCTAGTACTATGCTATGTGTGTCAAATGTACCGATCCCAACGATAGCTTTGGGGTCTGTCTGAAGATGAGGACAAGTGGCAAGTGCCTCTCTGATGATACCTTCTACCTTGTCAAATGTCTCAGCATACGGCATATAGACATTGATATTGAGCCTGATCATACCATCTTCATCTGACGAATTGGTGATGACATCACTGATAGCAGTGCCATTAGGTATGATGACTGTCTCGTTATCTAATGTCCTAAGCATCGTATTGATAATCTGCACACCTGTCACAAATCCTCTATACTCACCGATGATGATAAAGTCTCCAACCTTGTATGGCTTGAAGATTAAGATCAAGATCCCTGCCGCGATATGTCCTAAGCTTCCCTGGAGTGCCATACCCACTGCAAATCCTACAGCCGCAATCATCGCCACGAATGATGAAGTCTCTACGCCGAGGATACCGGCTGCTACCAAGATGACAGCAATCTTCAATCCTGCCGAGATGATTGAGAGTAGGAATGGTTTGATCTCAGGGCTAAGCGCCGATCGGTCAAATGATGCAGTGATGATCTTCAGTATTTTGCCTACGAGCCATAACCCTACAAATAATACTAATCCTGCTCCTATGAGTTTGGGAGACCACTCGATCAGCCCATTGAGTAATTCGCTAGCCTTGGCTTGGATATCTGCTATGTCCATGTTGATGTGTTTCTAATTTTTGTAGAAACAAATTTAGGGCTTCTCTCAGAGAATCATCAAATGTAAAGACAATATTCTGAGTCAAGTAGGTCATCAGTTGCGTACTCTGGTGCTGCAGATGATCTGGGATCCAAAGCTCAGGTTGATCCATACCCTTACCAAAAGCAATATCTATCTCATCAGTAACCTGTGTACTCACTGTATCTCGAGCTATCCATACTGCAAATACAAAGGGGAGTCCTGTATGAGCTTTCCAAGCAGCACCAAGATCATACTTGTATTGATAGTTAGACTCTAGGTCAAATACCTTGTCGCCAATCGCGAGGATACTCTCTTGATTGTAATCATTGCTCTGGCTGACATACTGCGGGAAGATCTGCCAATATTCATGGCAGAGTATCTGGACAAGGCGGTTGGATGTGTTACTCTGAGGATCAAGATGAAGCTCTGATACTGATTGGATGGGGACTTGAGATAATATCGCTACGGTATCTACCTCTCCATCACACCCGATGCAGTATGAGTCCAGTAGCCTATAATCATCAACTCTATCTAGTGCTCCGACTGGGATCAATGCAATATCTGCAGTACCATCTACAAAGTGCTGACTGCACAGAGATGGTGGGCCTAGCAGCAGCTCCACATCCGTAGATCTAGAGTCCAATAATGAGAGCCCATGGAGGAATGGGAGAGTATTGTAATATTCGACACAAGCAAGTTTGAGCCTAGATATCATGAGTTGTTATTCACATTTATGGAGAGTCAATATTGAGGGCAAAAGTAACCGATAGTCGTCTAACAAGGATTACCTTTATAAGACAATCTGATTGCCGAGATGTTTACAGATGTTCTATGCATTGATAGACTTCCTCTAGATCTTGAGCAGAGATATTGGAATATTACAATCGGTACAACACTTTGATTGCGAGAGTTGTTACTCAGGGTGTGATCAATATCTCTGATTGGACTGTTAGATTGTCCAGCTATATACCAGCTATAGAATGGATACTCTAGGTAAATGAAGTCGATGATACGTGGAGGACAATCATGATTTGCGAGCTCCATTTGGCTAGACCAATCTCTAATACAATACTAAAGCATTGAAAAATAAAATACTTATCATTGGTGGTACTGGATTCGTAGGGAGTCACTTGGTAGAGGAGGCATGGACCCGCGGGTTGGATGTCCATATCACATCTCGCAGTCAGTCTACCTTGAAGTATGTCACAGGGATCCCTCTTACTAACCATCAGATAGACCTGTTTGATGAGGACGCTGTCCGCGAGCTGATTAGCACAGAACGGTTTGATTACATCATCTTGAGTGCAGGTATGACACATGGGAGTCCAGCTGACCTTCATCGAGTCAATGCAGCATTTGGCGGTAAGCTCTGTAAGCTGATTATAGAGGAAAACCTTGAGATCAAAAGAATCACATATATCAGTAGTCTCGCAGCGATGGGCCCAGCTGACTATGATGTCAGAGGTAAGCTCTATACTGACTCTACGCCTCGACCGATCACTGAGTATGGTAAGTCTAAGCTCCAAGGAGAACAGCTCTTCAGACTCTATCCTGTACTGCCATATACGATAGTCAGACCTGGGATGATCTATGGTCCACATGATGAGAGACGATTGCCACTCTACAAGCTCATCGCCAATGGTTGGATACCCAAAGTCGGTAATGAAGAGCAACATCTCTCTCTCATCTATGTCAAGGATATGGCACGGGCTACGCTAGAAGTGACATTGCGAGGAAGGATATTTAAGACATACCATATCACACATCATCAGACCGTAACTACACAAGAGTATCTCTCTCAAGTAGCTCATGTCTTGGATGTCACTCCCAAGCAACTTCCGATTAGTAAGTCACTGCTCAGTCTTGCAGCATTGGTCAATGAGGGCTATTGCAAAATCAGAAATAAAGAACCGTACCTTACACGGCAATCTGCTAAGGAAATGAAGGCATATAGTTGGGAAGCAGACATCTCAGAGCTTACCAGTATGGGATTTGAAGCAAAATACTCTCTAGGTGAAGGGTTGAAGGAAACAATGGAGTGGTACATCGATACCAAATTATTGTAATTCTGAGCAGCGATTGATCCTTTGATCTGCTACTAAGTATTCATCGCGTCCTCTAGATAAGTATGCCCTTCTCTCTTCGATATCAGAGATCGAGAGGTGATCTGCGATTTCATCTAAATAGTTGGATGTCGAGGGCATGAAAAGTTGATTGGAATCGTTAGATGATATGTACTACAAAAAGCGAAATTGCAATTACCTTTGTCTGCACTAATTATGTAGGCAATTCAGATTATATAACCAGCAGTATGCGATACAGTCTTTTTTTGTTTTTTTCACTGATATTGAGCAGCACATTGTTTGCTCAGTTTACCAATCCAGATTGTATTGGATTTGAGGAAGTCCCACAATTCTACATTCAAGATCAGGAAGTAGGCGAAGGTGCAACGAATGTCTGCTTCACGATGCAAGTAGACGACTACAATCTTGTGGAGTCTTTTCAGTTTCTGATCAGTTGGGATCCGACGGTACTCGAGTTTGTACAAGGTACGTTTGTGGATACTGGCAATTTAGGTTTTCCTGTTGTCACAAATACGACGGGTAATTCGCAAGACGGGATTATTTTCGTCATCTATGAGGCGAATGGTAATCAAGAGACACTCCCTGATGGCTCGGGGTTATTTGAGATATGCTTCGATGTGATTGGTGAGCCAGGAGACAATGCGAATTTTCAGATTGTTGGAGGATTTAATGCCAATGCAGTAGAGATACTTTACGGTGGTTGTGATCCATTTAATTATCCATTTTTCTCACTTGGAGATGTTATTGTCGGTTGCAATCAACTCTATGCATCTCTGCGGCCATGCAACTCTGATAATGGGCAAGGATCTATCACGATCGAACCATGTGGAGGGTCACAACCCTATATGTATGTGATCGCAGGACCAGTGTCATCAATCGGAGATATCAGTGCCAATGGGACAGCGATTGAGAGTAATCTACCTCCTGGTGCATATACCGTTACGATTACTGATTTGCTCGGGGATACATTTACAGAAGTAGTGAATATCAATAATACTCCTGCTCTTACTATAGACCTCGTCAATGAGATGATACCAACATGTATCAAATCGACGAATGGAACTCTCAATGTATTAGGTCAGGGGGGAGAAAATATCTCAGGATTTGGGTACGAATATGCTTGGTCTAATGGACAATATACACCTGAGATAATTCAACTTGGAGTCGGAGATTATACTGTCACAGTAACTGATATCAATAACTGTACAGCCACAGAGACTTATCAATTAGACGTACCAGAGATATTGATAGATGCTACCGCAATCCCAGATACTTGTGGAAGTAGTGTCGGGTCTATCGTATTTGAAGTGTCAGGTGGCAACCCCGACGCTAACGAAGGCTATGACATTTCTATCTTTGAAGTACCTTACTCTAACCTTTCAATATCTAGTGATGTCATCCCTGGTCTTACAGTAGGATCATATGTGATCGAGGTGAAAGATGTAGATGGTTGTGATGCTGATACTATAGTAATCATTGAAGACGTCGAAGCTACAATTACGACTAATACAACGACCACTGGGGTGACATGTAACGGAGATTGTGATGGAGGTTTTGACTTAGAAATAGTGCAAGGAGGCAATTACCTCTTTGATCCAGTAGTCAATCTGAATAATGACGTCGCCTCAGACGTGCAAATACTTAATAATAATATCATCGCAAGTAACCTCTGCCCTGGATCGTGGATGGTCTCTGCCTCTAATCAAGCTACTGGTTGTCCATTTGATACGATCATTGTCATTATTGAGCCGGATCCAGTCACGCTGGTTGTAGGTCAGACATTTAATAGTACGAGTTGTGATAATCCAGATGGACAGATATTCCTGGATGCAAATGGAGGTACTGGTGCATATGATTATATCTGGTCACCAGATGTCAATAATACGAATACATTACTCCAAGCCGAAGAAGGAATCTATAATATCACGGTACAAGATGTCAATGGATGTACTGCGAGTACAGTTGCTGAAGTATTACAAGACGAAATCCCTGATGTCATTATTGTCATCGAATCTGGTATTGGATGCAATGGAAGCAGTCAAGGAATACTCTCAGCATCTCCTGACGGTGACAGTCCAGCGAACTATACCTATGTATGGAATAATCTTACCCTCGGAGTCCAGCATGACACTGGACAGATGACAGAGGTCGATGCCGGTGTGTATGAAGTCATCATGACAGAGATCACTTCGGGATGTACCTCACTGAATACTCAGGAGATATTAGTAACTAATGAATTGACTTTTGAGGTTACAGGCACTGACTTGACATGTAACGGTTCTGAGGACGGCATCGTCGAAATATTCAATGTGGTAGGTGGAGATGGGCAGTACTCGGTCACATGGGATGATTATCCTCTAGAAGATGGCCTGATATTGACTGGAGCAGATGCAGGAGTGATCAATTTCACTGTAATGGATATGCAAGGCTGCAGCGTGCCAGGAACATACACTCTCAATCAGCCAGCTAGTATTCAATTGGATCTCGATTTTTCACAATATACCTTCCCGACATGTAGCGATTCTGAGGATGGAATGATCAATGTGTTCGTAGCGAATGGGAGTGGTAATCTCTACACATTTGATTGGCCAGACCCCATACCTGATGAGAGCAATGTAACCTCTAGTACTGCTACAGGGTTCGGTGAGGGCACATTTGAAGTGATCGTCATTGATCAGAGTAATGGATGTATGGATACTTTACCTTTCCTGATGGAATCACCTAGTCCGATCGAGCTTGATTTGAATCAAAGTATCATCATCGGTCCTGAGTGTGTGGGGAGATGTGATGGTTTTGTTGACTTGGAGATTATGGGAGGTACACCATCTACTAATAACTTTGATTACCTCATAGAGTGGGAAGATGGGAGTGATAGCTTTGAGAGGGACAACCTGTGTCCTGGCTTCTATGTCGTAACTGTGACTGACGGCAATAATTGTACGAGAGAACTCGAGATAGACTTCGAATTACAAGGAGACATCCTGACCCTTGAGATCGATTCAGTACTGACAAGTAGTATCAGTTGTAATAACGATGCAGGAGGGCAGATTGTAGTGATTCCTGAGGGTGGAGTTGGTAGTGTTGATAATTATTTCTATGAGTGGACTGATGGTGTGTCGACATCATCGATAGCTACCAATCTGGAAGCTGGACTCTATGACATCACAGTTACTGATGAGAACGGATGTACCGCTTCGACACTCTTTGAAATGGCATCTGTCCCACCATTAGACATTACGCTATTCGATCCAGTCACAGTTGATTGTGCTGGTGGTACAGCTTGTGTACAGATAGGTGTTCCGTCAGGGGGAAGTGGACCTCCATATTCGTATCAATTACTCCAGCCACCCGTGCTGCCTATTGACTCATGTGTGACACTCTTTGCGGGATTATATGATATCTTGATCATTGATTCTGAAAACTGTCGATTGGACACATTTATTGAAGTCTTCGAGCCTTCCATTCCGTCCGTCGATCTTGGAGGTGATATCACAGTCGATCTTGGCGATACAGACGTGATCATAGACGCAGACTATCAAGGTGACGAGTTAATCGATATCGTCGATTGGTCGACGATTGATTCTATCAATTGTCTTGATGTCGAATGCGAAGAAATCGAGCTCTCTATTACCCAAGACCAAGTGATTTCTGTAGTAGTGACCGATGTCAATGGATGTACGGCGGCAGATCAGATCTCTGTAACAGTCAATGAAGTCAGGAATGTATTCCTGCCGACGGTGTTTATGCCAGATCTCGATACTGAACGAACATTTATGGTCCATCTAGGTCAAGGGGCAGAGCAGATTAATTACTTGGCTGTCTTTGACAGGTGGGGCAATCAAGTCTACAGAGTTGACAATGTCTTAGCCCAAGATACAGGGATGCATGGTTGGACTGGCCGATTCAATAATAATGATGCCGTCGAAGGCGTCTACGTATACATCGCTGAAGTCCTCTTTAGCGACGGTCAAGTGAGACGATTTACTCGAGATATTACCTTGCTGAGGTAGGGACATTGGAGTGATTATATCTGAGGTGTTTACTTATTTGTCACTCGAGGAGTTTTCACTCTAGGTAAATGGCACACGGATGAGATATCCTAATAGGGTTAATTGAAGACCTTGTGGCAGCCATGATCTAATCATGGTGAGATAATTAACAGCGACCACCTAAACAGACTACTCCCGAATCAATATAGTGCTATTAAAAGTAGAGGTAATCCCTACTACTACCAATCAGCAGTCTATCAAAGAAGACGATAGCTCGGGTCGTGAACTCTATAATTGATGATACTAATGTGTCTAAGTGAATCTAATCTTGAACGTTATGAGCTCCAATATGGCCATTCCAACATTCAATATTGATGCTGTGTGAATCAAGAAAATCTGATTAACCAATCTAGAAAGAGATTGTGCAGAGATTGTGCAGATGATGTAAAGTGGATCAGAAAGTGACTAAGCTAGAGGATTGATGACATATCAGTAACTTACATAGCTCACCATCCTTAGTTATATCCTTGCTTACTTGCCGCTATCTGCTGCAGTGCTCTTGTCCTTTACATAGCCTTTGAGGTAGAGCATGATAGGCTCATCTTGGTAGTTAGTGACTACTTCTATCTGAGGTGTCTGATTACCTTCCTTAGTCCTACTGTCGTATTTTACTCCGATATATCCTTCTTGACCTGGTTCTATTGGTAAGAATGGGAAGCTAGGTCTTGTACATCCACATGAAGCCTTCGCATTGAGTATTTCAATGGTCTGAGTACCAGTATTTACAAACTTAAATTTGTAGTCAATTACATCACCTTCGACTATTGTGTCGAATTCAAAGGTATTTTGCTCAAAGTTAATCTTTGCGATTGCTTTAGTGTTCGATGATGTATGAGTCTGAGGAGGTGTAGGATCTTTTTTCGGTGGTGTTGTTACTGTTGCTGCAGGAGTTGTCTTCGTAGGATTGGGATTAGGGGTAGTGGATGTGGTAGATACAGTCTTGCGGTCCGATGGTGTTGGCTTTTCAGTAATCTGCGTATCGGCTTTTGCTACGGGAGCTTTGGTTGTTGGTTTTTTTGTTTGTTGTTGTACGATCTTTTGAAACTTCGCTTTCTCTTCAGCGATGACTTGTTTTGGTTCGGGGATATTTAGCGAAGGATCAGCTAAGAGAGCTAATTGCCTTCTTCGTTCGAGTTCTGCGAGTCTAAATTTTTCATTCTCCAATTCTTCACTCCTAGATATTCGCTTGGTTTGAGTAGAGTTTGAAGTAGATGCTTCTGTGGTATTTTCAACGAGATCTGTATCTAATTTGGATTCCATAGCGGAGAGACTATCTGCCGATGATTCTGCAATCGTCTGAGCTGTCTCTGTCACTGATGTCGTTACGTTATTGGTAACTAATGGTGTACTACTATTGCCACAAGAGAGGAGTAATGCACTCATACTGATACCCAGTAATGGAATTAAATATTTCATGGAATACGAGATAGATTTAGCCCAAAATTAAGAGATTTTTTGAGACATCAGATGAAATCGTCCACATTCGTGTCTCTTTACGGGTATTATGACTAGCAAATGTTAATATGGTCACTGTAATATTGTGGTCGTATAGGTCTATATCTTATCCAAAGAAATAACTAGACATCTGCATAAAAGAAGGTCACAAGTAGGTTCTCCCCATTTACGTAAGTAGAAAGATTTATTAGTGGAATACTATCTCAATAATAGAGTATAGTCTCAATAGCAGGAACAATTAGAGGGTTGTATCAGCGAGTAGGGGAGAGAAAATAAAGGACGTGAATTGGTGGATTATCTCATGAGACTAAAACTCCCTACCGCATTCTGTTCGCTACCTTGACAGGTATAAGAGATCTTGTAGACATACATGCCAATCATCGCAGGACTCCCTGAGATGAGCCCAGTCCAGCCTTCATCCCGTTGAGTAGTGAAGAATATGCTTTCGCCCCAACGATCAAAGATTTCAAATGATTGTAATTCGTCAATAATAAAGAGGTTAGAGATCCGATAGATATCATTGATATTGTCTCCATTGGGAGTGAATACATTGGGCAATAAGAGGGATCCGCAATCGATCGCAGACTCATCGATGATATTGATAGTAAAGCTATCTCTCAACATACATCCGCTATGGGCCAACTCTCTAATGTAGAGTGTAGTCTCATCAGGTGTCAAGGTGGGTGAGATAGCTGATGCATCAGAGACACCAGCTTGTGGATTCCAAGCTGCAGTCGAGGCACAGCTAGGACCGCTGATGACATCGACTGACTCACCTAAGATGAGAGTAGTGTCACTATTAATGATAAGGTCAGGATTGAACGAAGATTGACTAAGATCTGCTGCTGAGAGTATCTCTCTCGTGTACGTAAGCTCATCGATAATACCTTCAAATACTCTGTCTGAATTAATATCTACGCAGGGGGAGTATCCGACATGGACCTGAGATGTAGGTGCTACAGGGAAGGGAATCAGATTGTCAAATGACTCAATAAACACATTGTCCACATAGAATGCATAGACACTATTGGACTTCGTAACGGCCACTTCATGCCAACATTGATTTTGAACCAATTTACCTCGAGGGGTCCAACTATCACCAAGTTTCTTTGAAATAATGAGTTCGACTTCATTGGTTTGAGGGATATACTGGACTGCAAGCATAGAGTCTAGACTACAATCCTTCATCACTGAGAATAGCGCCTGCTCACCAATCTCACTCTGAGGCAAAAAGTAGAATCTCAAAGTGAAGCTTTCTTCTTCAAAAAAATCCTTGAAAGCTTGATCAAATTCATAATAGAGGTCATTGCCATCCATATAGATCCCGTCACCTTGGACTCCGCATCTACAGTCTTCTGGAAGCGCAGGTGTGATTGGTGTAAGTAGAGTAGTCTCATCCTCTAGGCTACATCCATCGAAAGTATACTCAATCGTCTGCCCTGACAATATCGAACTCATAGAGCATAACGCTAACAATATTATTACTAACCTTCCTTCAATACTATGCATTGTCGCTAATCAATTGGATGATATAATAGATGTAGAACAGTATCAGCATTGCACCTTCCCATCTTGTAATCCTGTTGGAAAATGTGACGAGTGCAAAGATGACAGTGACTGCAATCATAAACGGTAAGCCAAAGGCAACTATTTCACTATTGATCGTAAGTTCGCCGAAGAATCTTGGAATTCCCATCACAGCATATGTATTAAAGATATTGGATCCGAGTACGTTACCTACTGCTATGGCATGCTTGCCCTTACGTGCTGCAGCGATACTCACAACGACCTCGGGCAATGAAGTCCCCAAGGCGACCACCGTAAGAGCTATGAGGTCTGGACTGATCTGTAGGATTGAACTGATATTTTCGATGGCATAGATCGTATAGTGGGCCCCAGCGAATACTCCTATAGCACCGAGTGCCACCCAGAGGAAGTCCGTAGGGTTAGTCTGTGGTCTATCAGCGATATCACTCTTCTGGCCTTGAGTCGAATTGATCAGAAAGATCGCCAATGCTCCAAGACAGAGACCAGCTTCCATGAGTGAAAACTCCATATCTCCTGCAATAAAGTAAAGAATGATAGCTGACATCAAGAGGAGAGGCATATCCACATCCATCACATTGAAGTCTAGCTTAAAATCCTTACCAATCACAGCAGTAAGGCCTAAGACGAGTAAGATATTGGTAATGTTACTCCCGATGACATTGCCAATCACAATCTCTGAGCTTCCAGATACCACGCTTGCAATAGATGTAGCGAGCTCCGGTAGGGAAGTACCAAATGCAACAATGGTCACACCGATAATAAATGGAGAGATGCCAAATGAAAGCCCTAGTCTCTCAGCAGAATCGATAAACTTATCTGATGAGAAGAGAAGGACAGCCAGACTGACCACAAATATGCCTAAATAGAGTAATATTGCTGACAAAGAAGGTATAATTTTGATGAATATGTCTGTATCAAAATCCGCAAATAAACACTCTGCGAACTAAAATTCAATGACAAATATACGATAACAAAAAGACCAACGTATCTTCGGACAATATTTTAGAAGTAGAGACTCAGATACGTATCATCTAGATTGAAAGATGTCAAAAGAAATCACTAAAAACACTGCACCAAAGAAGGTCGAGGAGAAAGAAATGAGCTTCCTTGATCATCTCGAAGAATTGCGATGGCATCTCATCAGGGCTATTGGGGCAATTCTGGTTGTCGGCATAGTCATATTTTGCTCTAAGACTTTCGTGTTCGAAAACATTATTTTTGCTCCCAAGCATGCAGATTTTCTTACCTACCGATTGATCTGTGGGTTGAGTGATTTCATGTGTTTTAGTCCACCGAAATTGGACCTCATTACGAGAGATCTTGGTGAGCAATTTTTTGTCCATATTAAGGTCTCGATTTGGCTTGGATTTATTGTTTCATCTCCGATTGTATTCTATGAGATATGGAGATTTATCAAGCCAGGGCTCTACGCAGAAGAGAAGAATGCGGCACGGGGATTGGTATTTGCTTGTACGTTCTTATTTCTGCTTGGTGTGTTGTTTGGATATTATGTGATTGCACCATTTGCTATTACATTTCTTGGGAGTTATCAGGTAGGTGTAGACGCTATCAATAGTCCGACTCTTTCTTCTTTTGTTCACTACATGACGATGTTTACACTGCCTACTGGATTTGTTTTTGAGTTACCGATCTTGGTCTATTTCCTCTCCAGAGTGGGATTGGTGACACCTGAGTATATGAAGCAATATCGCAAGCATGCGATCATCATCATCCTACTCCTTGCAGCAGTAATCACACCTCCAGATGTATTGACACAATTTCTGATTGGAATACCGATATTTGTACTCTACGAAATCAGTATAGTCATAGCCAAACGTACAAGGTCCAAATATTTTCCAGATGAAGCTTAAGCAGTTTAGATTATCTAGCAATTTTACCTTGTATCTCAAGATTATGCTTCCTACATTTTGGATCGTATTTTTCGGATTACTCACGGGGGCTCTCTTCCTTGTTGAGGCAGAGGACAATCCATTTATCACCAATCCTATCGTGAGGTATGGATTATTGATAGGGTTCTTGATTTTCTTATTTATCTTCTACAAGACGATCATGCAATTGATGAGAGTTGATGCAGATAGAGATCACTTGTATGTCTCTAATTACTTTAAGACATATCGGTACAAACTCCAAGACATCAAGACGATAAAGGAAGTTGACTTTGGACCTATCCTTGTGATACGACTTGTACTTAAGCAGAAAGGAGCCTTTGGTGATACGATTCCGTTTATCCTGAATCGACCTACATTTGATGACTTCATCGCCCATCACCCAGAGTGTGGTAAGTACTTTGTGGCTTAAATCAGGTAGATGAGTAGGTACCCTATCTCTCCACTCAGAGATTCGCCATTCTTCTCACGATCAATTTTATAAAATCGAAAAGCGTATTTTTTTGTGTTGAGAACATTATCATCTCTGTCTTCGTTAAATTCATTGATATAACCGAAAATCTCTCTCAATAATCTTAGCATGAGGCATATTGCTACATTCTTATTTACCTTCTTCATAATCACAGTACTTATGGGACAACAATCTACAAGTCAAGACAATAAGGCTACACTCATCTATATTGGTGATCCTATGTGCAGCTGGTGCTACGGACTCTCTGATGAGCTCACAGCAGTCAGAGATTACTATGGGGATGAGCTTGATTATGAGTTGGTCCTTGGTGGGTTACGACCATATAATACTGAGACGATGACTGATCTTAAGGACTTCCTGACGCATCATTGGGAGGATGTCAATAAGGCGAGTGGGCAGCCATTCAGCTACGGCATATTAGACAATGCAGAGATTACCTATGATACAGAACCACCCTGTAGAGCCGTCCGTATTGTAAGAGAGCTAGATAATGATTCAGCTTTTGCATTCTTCAGTGCTGTGCAGTCTGACTTCTATCTTAAGAACAAAAATATGCACCTAGCTGATAGCTACCATGAAAGCATCGAGAAGTACACTAACTTGAGTGTCGATGAGTTTGATTCAGTATTCTCATCAGCTCAGGCTAAGGAGGACATCAAGCTAGACTTTCAGAGGTCATCAGAGCTGGGTGTACGGAGCTTTCCTACCCTTATACTCAAGGTAAATGGAGAGTACACAGTCATAGCTAAAGGATACGCTAAAGCTGCCCAGATGCAGGCAAATATCGATAAGATTAGGGCAAGGTAATCTTCAAACTAGATTCTCAATAGTTGAGAATTTGATTTTATTTTCTCGTTTTATGATACTCTATTTGGGCTTATCTTTGTTACTCTGCGGATAAGCAAGGAGTTATGAATAAAAATCAGTATACCATCAAAATATGAGAAGCATAAAATTAGATAACGATATTATCACTTCGATACGCTTGCACGGGAGATTGCTCCTCTCTATACTTGGTCTCATGGTCTTGTCATTTAGCTTGACTGGTATGCCTCAGACTGATAAGATGGACAAACTCTGCGACCTGATTGTCTGTCACGATGGCGAACAAGTTTCTGTAATAATCAAAGACCTAACTCAAACAAAAGTAACATATCTACTTTGTGACCAGACCAATAATGAGGTACTACACTAAGTCAATGTCTGAAATTGACCTCATTGAGTTTGGCAATGGTACAACACTGATCATATCAACAAAAAATCAACCAACCGAGAGAGACAAGACTCAATCACTAGAATCAACAGATCACAAAGATGAAAATAAGCAAACGAGGAACCTCATAATAGGTATTGCATTTGGTATCTTCGGGGGCATAGTCCTCAGTATTGCAGCGATTGTAATTGCCTGGAATAATTGGTAACCTTCCTGGACTTGATTACGATCCGATTCTCTATTGTACGCTATAAGATAGGCTGCATTAACAAACGTAAATCAAATCTTAAATTTCGATAAGTAAGAATTATATTGAATAATCATACGTTATCCTCTTGACTCGGGACAGTCCTGATCACATTTAGATTATTGATCTTAGCTAGAGATGCAGAGACTAACACAGATAGCGATTTTTGGGATATTATTCTTAGGCCTTACGATGGGTATCTTGGCACAAGAGACCATGCCTTGTGAGGCAGACCAGTCTACTTGGAATCATGGCGAACGTCTTACCTATAAAGTCTATTACAACTGGCAGTTTATCTGGATACCAGCGGGTGAGGTAGAGTTCAGTGTGAGAGAGAGTACTGATTACTATCATATGGATGTGACAGGATCTACCTATAGTTCTTATGATCCATTTTTCAAGGTTAGGGATAGCTACAGATCAGTGGTAGATAAGGAGACCGACCTTCCAGTATACTTCGTCAGAGACGTGCTAGAAGGTAATTATGTCAGATATGATAGTATCTCATTTGACTATGATCAAGGATTGATCCATGAGTACTTTGGGAAGACTAAGGAGAGTGCTGAGTACTTCCAATACGAGATCAATGGCTGTACTCAGGATATGGTGAGCATCCTTTACTTCTTACGTAATACGTCGGATGAGAGGATCACAGCAGGTAATGATCTACCGATCAATGTATTCTTTGATAAGGAGTACTTTGACCTAGACATCCATGTATTAGATATCTATACCAAAAAGATTAAGGGAGTAGGTAAGCACGAAGTCATCCAACTCACACCGCAGATAGTAACTGAGAATGTATTCCAAGAAGGGAATGAGATGAATATCTATGTCTGTAATGATGAGAGTAAGATCCCACTCCTCATAGAATCTGCCGTTACTGTTGGATCTGTGAAGGCTGTATTGATCGAGACAGAAAAGACCAAGACTAACCCATTTAAGAGCTAGCCTTATACCCTCAGACACTATGCGTAATCTCATCTCTGTCATCTTGGTTATTGGTCTATTGATATTTGCTTTCATGTCAGGGATCTGGTATGTCAAGCAAAAATCTATCACAACTCAAAGCTCGGATCTAGTCATCGAGAATATCGAAAAAATCTGGAGACTCTCAACAGTCGAAGCTCGGATCTCAGAGTTATACAAATTCAAAGATTATTACTACTACGACTTCAGTCCATTACGAAAAGAGGCACTCGTCAAGGTGAATGCAAGGGTGGCAGCCGGATTTGACTTCGATGAAGTATCTCTGACATTTGATGAGCAGAGTCAAGAGATACTCCTTAACAACTTTCCGCAACCCAAAATATTGACAATCGATCATACGCTTGAGTACTACGATATCAAGCAAGGGACTTTCAACGGATTCAGTCCAGAGGAGTTATCTAAGCTCCAGCAGCAAGCTAAGGACTCTATACAGACCGCAGCTATAGACCAAGAGATATTATCAGCAGCAGCAGAGACCAAGGACGAACTCATCGATCTCATCACACTTGCAAGTAAAGGGATGGGTTGGTCGATTATCATTGAGGATGATAAATCTCCAGTATTACTAGATTGATTTTTTTCTAAAGTCTAATTGGATGTCTAGGTACGGAGATTTTTTTGAAATTGATTAAAGGACTCTGTATAGAATGATCCATGATCTATAAGGCAGTATCAAGCCATAAGTAGAGAGCAAATTATCAGCATTGAATCGTTTGGTTGCTTTACCCACAGATAGCATAGATCAGAGATCAATAAGTATAGCGATCGCTTAAGATCAATAATCCAACTGATGCTTCCATCGCTTATGTGTCCAGAGCCATTGACTTGGGTCTGCGATGAGTTGAGCAGAGAGATGGTCGAAGTATGTCTGAGTCAGGCTACCAACTACTCCATCAGATGCATCATGACTGATCAAGATTGGTGTTACTTGATAGTGACCTCTAGAGATCCTCACTATCTGTAGGTAATAGACTGGAGTATTGTACTTACGAGCATACCCCTCTCCTCCATGTAGAGCCTTCGATGGACGATCTAATAATGTGACATCAAGGGCTTTGGCATTTTTAGAGGGATTCTGATCGGCGATGTAGACGATGCCTTTTGGTCTATCTCCTTTTTCGAAGAGGAGTTTTTTTCTTTTGTCATAGATTGAGACCATTCCTGTTCCAGTCTTGCCTCTTTCTCTCCAGATATAGGCATTGATTCGCTTGTTTTTGACTGGTTTGATGAGACCGATGATGTGATGTGGCAGTCTCTCTTCTAAGGTCAGTGTGCCCCATTCCCAGTTGCCATAGTGTGCTGCAAAGAATGTGACATCTTTTCCTTCATCAAAGTGAGATTGGAGTTCTGGACTTGATCTGACTTGGTATCGACTGTGTATTGTATCTATTGCTGCTGAGTAGCTCTTGAGTGATTCTAGGATGAGATCAGTGAGATTGAGATAGATTGCTTTGATCAGGGCAGGTCTCTCTTGAGGACTGAGATCGGGTAGGGCATAGTCAAGATTGGCATTGATGACATCGAGTCGATACTTGACTACAGCATGCATGACCCACGCGAGGAAGTTAGAGAGTCGATAGATCACAGCCCAAGGTAAGAGTGATATCAAGCCAATCAATATCCGGAATAGGAGGTATCCGATCATATGATTTCTGGAAATTGGATATCGTTGCCACCACTCGCCTCGAAGATTGCAGCTGATTGGTCCTCGAGCATTGATACGAATCTCTCAGCGACTCCTGGAGCTAGGTTAGGTGCTATGGTATGCTGTAAGGTATCAAGTGAATCTACAGCACCATCTCTGAACTTGAACCACTGCTCGAGGTGGTATTGCTCATACTTTAGCGAATATTTATTTTCGTATTCGAAGCCAGTGATCCGTATGGAGTCGTGTGTACTTTCAAAGACTATTCTCATTGGTATTTAGTTTTGAGTTGACGAGTAAAGAGATGATAGATAGCCTTCATCTCAGCAAAATCTGTCAGTAAATTGAGGTGTTGGTTGATCGTTTTTTCATCACCCCTTTTGGCTGGACCAGTCTGAGTATCTCGAGGGTAGCCGGTGATAAACTTAGCTAATGTCTCTCGCATCAATGGATCTAAGAGATGTGGATCTATCTGGTGTGTATCAAGGTAGTGATATGCAGTACTCAATAGGTGATTGACGAAGTTACAAGATGCTACGGCTGCGACATGGAGGTGTTTCCTTTCAGTGCTATTACATGTCAGGACAGTCTTGCTCAGCTTATCCGCAAGTGCAAATAGGATCTCACTTGTATATCGATCGCTTGCCTCTATCAGGAATGGAATCGTGTGTAAGTCCATCCTTCTGCTCTTGCTAAATGTCTGCAACGGGTAGTAGACACCTGTATGTTGGGAGTATGTATCTATCTGATCTAGTGAGACACTACCAGTCGTATGTGCAATGATCTTATCATCATCGATGAGCTCAGAGAGTTGTGCTATGACGGGTACTACGACGTCGTCAGGGACACTTACTAGGTAGACTGAGGCATCGGTATTGATCTCAGAGAGTTGATCGACTGCAGTACTCATGCATTGCAGAGCTAGTATCTTGGCAGTATGGATATTACGGCTATAGATCTGTAATACGTTGACTCCAGCGATAGCCAGACCACGATAGAGATGGGAAGCGACATTGCCGCTGCCAATACCGACGACTGTTATTGGGTTTTGTGTCTTTTCTTTCTTTGCCACAGTGCAAATATAAACCCTAGAATCATTAGGATAGAGCCTAACCAAAATAAGTTGATCCCAGGAAACTCTTTTGCCTCGAGAACAATAATGTCAGATCTTGGTACATCTTCCGCAATCATAAACTTCAATTCGGAAATGTCTCTCGTATCTTTAGCAATAGCGATCTCTAACTCACCAGTCTGAGGATCTAATGAAACAAATCTGATGTGAATACCGCTGATAGGGTCATAATCCTTAATATTGAGTGGTCGATTATTCCTGATGAAGTAGATTGGAGTCAGTCCAAACTCTCGATCTTGACCTGTAATGTAGAGGTCTGCACCCACATGGATATCTCCTTGCTTAGGTGTATAGCTCGCATTATTGACATCCTTGAGGATGCTTCTGAGCTTGACTAAGTACCCGTCATAGAAGAAGTCTTGACCTTCTGAGATCTTATATGATTGATACTCTAGTTGGTCTTCAGTGTCAAATGTATTTCTGAAGACTTCTTGGTCTAGTTTGACCTTGACTCCAAGTTTGTCCTCTACTGCATGATACTCGAAGATAGAATTGTCTTTGAGCCCCATCGCAGGAGTCAGGCGGTAAGTCGTATCATCATCCATGACGCCAAAGTCTAGATCTACTCCCAATGTCAAGACCATCGAGTCTTGGTTAATATCCTGGTGCTGAGGTGAGTATGTCAGGCCTCTGATGATAGCAAAGTGTCCTTTGGTGATCAGCGTATCACCTACTTGTCCACTATATGTAAAGTACTTGAGTGAATCTTCTACCTCTTTAGCCAGTTCGATATCTTGCTGAGATCGTGGTAGTGAGGCGATATTAGTAAAGATGTCCTTGTGGAGATAATGCTTTGTGTCTGGATTAGATGCTGCTATCTTGGTGAATTCTTTATTGTATTGAACATTTGGACTTACCGTAAATGATTCAATAATCTCTTGTCTCTCATTGACTTTGTCAAATCTCACATCAAAGTACCTATAGCGACCATCGATCGTATCACTCTCGTAAGTGATCCAATAGTCATTGACATACATAGGGACTTCTTTGATGAGAGTGATTACCTTGGACAGAGATTCGTCGGCGACCAATCCTTTCATCGCGAATGGATTAGAAGAGATGACTCGTGTGTTGAGTCCACTCGTAATCGTACCTAAGATCATCATCGCAAATCCGAAGTGAGAGAGTGAGGCTGCAGCCATTTTTGTCTTTTGGATTGCTTTGCGGATCAGATACCAGAGACTCGCAACCATCCCATAGAGTAAGACGAAAGTCAATATCGCATATCTCAATTCAAAGTAATCAATCCAGAATGTCATCAGGTAAGTACAGAGACCGGCAATCCCCAAGAAGCTTACTTGAGAGATGATCAGAGACTTTCTGAATTCTGCAGTCCAGTTAGTCTTATTGAATCGAGTATATACAGAAAATCCACTGAGCAGTCCTATGAAGATAGCTACCCAGAGTTGATATTTATTGTAGTGGGGGATTGGTTCTTCGATCACCTTACCTACATAGAGTGGATCGAAGTATTCCATGATGGCATTGTAGACAGGTAACGATGATGATACTGTGATCAACGCAGCCGAGAAGAAGAGGACAATTGCCCCGATGAACATCCAAAACTCTTTGGAGTAGACAGACTCTTCCTTTGGTTTAGTTGGTACTGCTTTTGCCCTGAGCAGGTAGAGTACAAGTCCGAGGATGGCAAATGTCCCAATGTAAGCAACCAACTGCCACTCGAGTCCCATCTCTGTAAATGCATGAGCTGAGGTGTCTCCAAGTATGCCACTTCGTGTGAGGAATGTACTATAGACAATCATCAAGAATGTCAATACGTAGAAGATATATGTACTCTTGATCGAGTAGCCAGTAGCATTGGAGATGACATTGGTATGGACTCCTGCGATGAGGATTAGCCATGGTACGAGTGACATGTTTTCTACTGGATCCCATGCCCAATAGCCACCGAAGCTGAGTGCTTCGTAAGCCCAAGCTCCTCCCATCAAGATCCCAGTCCCAAGGATCGCTGCAGAGAAGATGCCCCATGTAGTCACAGGTCGAAGCCATCCCTTATAATCTCTGGTCCACCAACCTGCAATCGCATAGGCAAATGGGAGAGTCGTAGATGCAAATCCAAGGAAAAGAATCGGTGGATGTATAGTCATCCAGTAATTCTGTAAGAGTTCATTGAGTCCATTCCCGTCCACGATTTGTGTCAGATATTGAGCATTGTTGAAGAGTGGAATATCCATCGTGTCTCGGAGGAGTAGGGTAGGGTTGATACCCCACTTGAATCCTTCGGCACCTATAGGGATGTAGATCCCTAGTATCATACTATGAGTAAATGCCTGAACTGCCAAGATCACAGCAGCGACAGGACTCTTCCACTTGCTATCCTTGCGGAATAGTAGGATGCCACAGAGAATGATATGCCAAAACATCCACAGAAGAAAGCTCCCCTCTTGACCTTCCCAGAAGGCTGACCAGACGTATCGCATAGGGAGATCATTGGAGACATGCTCCCATGCATATCGATACTCATACATATGATTGACCATCATGTAGAACATCGATGCAATGACTGTGAAGACACTCACACCATGGAGGACGAATGCAACCTTACCTATGCGTTGCCAACTCTGATTGCCTCCTTGGGTATGTCTATAGAAAGCGTAAATTGCAAGCAAGCAAACTGTAAATCCAAAGGTCAATGCAAACTGGCTCAGTTGGCCTGGCAGGAGTGACTCTCCGATATATTTTATTGTTGAATCCATATCTAGACCGCGAAATTACAAATGTCTAAGGATATCAATGCTTATTAGTTCTCTTATGTTTTGGGCACACTCTATATATTGTAAAGATGTCCATTTACCTATGGACATTTGATCATATTTTTTATTCTTCTTGTATCTCCTTTTAAGAAGAATAAATGGTGCAAAATTTGCTCCCATATCGTAAGAAAGAAAAACCTACAGCATATTCTTTCTCGACCTAAACCTCATTCCAGGAGTCTGGTTTTATTATATCTGCGTTATATCAAAAGCATAATTGTAATCGATTAATCTTCTTTCACCCTCATTGTCTAACCATGCTTTTTCTCTGTGACTAAATTCAATAACCTCACTTGTGTTCATTTTTGAAAAATTAGAACAAACTAAATCTAATATTTCAATTTCTTCATTGGTGAAAATATCAGGATTAAATTGTTTCTCCGCAGCCTTATTAAAACGGTAGCCAAATACATTTTCAGTAAAAGCTACATTTTCAATTTCAATATCTTTTTTATTAGACATGAATTCATAGATACTATTATAATTATTGGGCACAGGACCCATTTTAATTGCTTTGTAGCGAACTCCACTCATTGAAAAACAATTTTGTCGATATGCTAAAAAATCTGAATAAAATAGCAGCTTATTAAGAACAGTTTTCCACGGGCTAATTCGCTCTGAGAAGAACTTGACCATCTCTGTAAGTTTAGTGAAATCAGGTTTTACGTATCCAGATATTGAATCTGGTAGTTTACTCCCTAACAAATAATCTTCCATGCTTATTGAAAATGAATTCTTCTTAATGTTCCAAATTATCTTATCAACCCATTGGATGATATCCAATTTTTCTTTGTGGGCAAGAGTATCACACATATCAACCATATCTCTAAATTTTCTTGGATCTTCTACTAATTGTATTAGTTTTCCATTTGAAATAGATGGGACCTCTCCATTTTCATAATTTCTATAACTATTAATTCCAAATCCCAATATTTCAGACATTTTAGTAGCTGACAAATTATACCTTTTACGAATCGATCTAATTTCAGAAGGAAAAGGTAAATTATATTTATCTCTATATTGATTATGAACTTGAAGTAGATTCAATTCATCAAATTCAGTTGAAGTGAATTCTTCACGTGAAGTATCACACACATAAGAATGACTAAAAAAACTGAACTCTTCCTTTCTAAACGTAAGAGAACTCTTCCTTCTGGTCAAAGACATTTCTTTTCCTGTAATCGGACTCTTCATAATTATTGTTTTAAAGGGTAATTCATTGGATGTTCTGCCAAATGAAACGAAATACACATTAC
>CALLAW010000010.1 GCA_938001865.1 uncultured Saprospiraceae bacterium
ATTTACAGAAATAAAGACATTTGATTGGGGAAGAGAATTATTTATGCACGACCCTTCAGGAGTATTGTGGCATTTTTGTGAATTAAAAAAAGAACTTAAATAAAAGAAAGCCAGCCGATAACATTAGATATGATCGCATATCTGCTTCGTTCCTCGCAGAGACGACGACATATCATTATCCGTTATGATCTATTAGAATGAAGAAAAATATACTAAATATAATAATGCTTTTAATTGCTATCAACTGCCAACTAATTGGTCAAGATGAAAATGCAATTATTCACACCAACTACGAATTCATAAACATGGAAATGAACTTCAACATAATAGTTAATGGTGTAGATGTAAGCCAAACGAAACAAGAGTACTCAATACCAATAAATAAAATCGGTTTTGATACATTAGAAGTTAGTTTCAATAATAATTCGCCAAGCATCGCAATTATGAAAATGAAACCTAATCAAATCTACCAACTGAATTCTAATTCATGCAGTATGTATGTAATCCATCCTAAAAAAGAACCAAAACAAGGAATGGTGCAATTCAGAATTGAAAATAGAGATACTTCAAGTTATTTGGTTAGTGTTGATGAACTAAACGAGCGAAAAATCAACAGAGAAACAATAGATGAATTCTATTATACACCACCTTCGGCAAATTGCCGATTTTCGGCTAAATCACTATTAATAAAATCAGTTGAAGGAGAAAACATAATAAAAATACCATTCCATTTCTTACACGGTGAATTGGTTGGAGTTTTGTATGATGGAGAAACCAAAACAGCCGAAGTTAACCTGTTTGGCTATATCCGAACTGAAAAAGACTACAGATATAAAAATGATCACGAAAACAAAAGATAACAGATCATAACAAGGCATAATCAGAGAATCACTCCTTCGTCGTGACTCTAGATATGCCCGATACGTTAGCTGTAACGAGATATCAAGAAACTAAAATTGTACAAAAAACGTTAAGTTTATACGATGGCAACTAAAAAGAAATACTTAACATATCTAGAAGATACACCAAAACATCACTTAGAGATTGAAAAAGTGGCCAAATCCTCTACTAAGAAGGCAATTGCTGCCTCACATCGCAAATCTGTACCTGTAACCTTTATGGAAGGAGAGAAAATTGTTAAAGTAGGCCCAAAAGGCAAGAAATCAGTAGTAGGAACAATAAAAAACAATCGAAGAAAAGTGAAAGTAGGTGCTAAATCAAGAATATCTAAAAAATAGAAGACTTAGAGTATTTGGAGGTCCAAACGGCTCTGGAAAATCTACAATTCTTGAGCAAATAGATTCGAAATTTGATATTGGTTACTATATCAATGCCGATGAAATCGAAAAGCAGCTTAAATCGACTCAACTTGTAAACTTAAAAGATTACGGAATTCAAGATTTCGATTCAAAAAAATTTAAGAAAGCCAGTCGAAATCATTCACTCATCAAAAAAGCTAAGGTCGACGGCTATGAAATTGACTTGTACTTTGAAAACAATTCCATTCTCAATCCTGATAAAATTTCACATTCTTACGAAGCTGCTTTCCTAGCCGATATTCTGCGAACCGAACTATTGCAACTCGGTAAAAAGTTTGCATATGAAACTGTAATGTCTCATAAATCTAAAATTGAATTCTTCAAAACTGCACAAAAAGCAGGTTATAAAAACTATTTATACTTTATCTCAACTGAATCCCCAGTAATCAATATTGAAAGGGTCAATCAAAGAGTAAAATTAGGAGGGCACCCAGTTGCAAAAGGAAAAATAGAAAGTAGATATTACAATTCGCTGGCAAATTTAAAACCAGCAGTTCAAAATACATATAGAACATTTATATTCGACAATTCTGGAGAAAAACCGAACTTGATTTTAGAGGTTTTTAAAGGAGAAGAAGTAACATTCTATAATAATGAAATACCTCATTGGGTAGATAAGTATTTGTTGGATTAAAAATAAAATCGCAACAGCTAACAATAGATAAGAAGTAATAGCTCCTTTATCCACGTTGTGGAAACATTCATTCATTTAGACTAGCATCCATCTGATATATGACGGCATAGCGGGAGCCAAACAAGGCATGATATGACGGATAAGCTTATATACAAAGAATTTATTGGGACAGTCCATTTCTCAACTTCGGATGAAGTCTTCTTCGGCAAAATTGAAGGTGTAAACGACTTAGTCACTTTTGAAGCTAAAACAGTACCAAAACTAAAGAAAGCCTTCAAGGAAGCAGTCGAAGATTACTTGGATTTGTGCAAAGAAACTGGAAAAGAAGTTTTCAAATCGTTTAAAGGATCCTTCAATATTCGACTAAACCCTGAATTGCATTCCAAACTTTTCCAAAACGCCACTTTGGAAGGCAAGACATTAAACCAATACGTAAAAGAGGCAATAATTGATAAACTGTCAAATGAAGATGGAAAGCCATCATATAACACAGTATGATCGGTGATGGTTCGTACCTCACCACTCCTGATATAGCCGAACCATCAGTCCGATGTCACACACCCCAATACTCTCTGAGATACTGCCAACTCTAAGGTCAACGCATGCCATACAAAGCATGCTGAGATAACCAACACTCTCTTATCAGGAGAGTTCTCCATTGGCAATCAGATCATCTACTGCGGTAATCCGGTAATCAAAGATGTGATTGAGCATTCGCTTGACGAAGAGTGTATGTGCTATCCGACCTAAGATACCAAGCGGCATCCCATAGTGGACCACGTCTTTCATCAATATCCCACCCTCTTTCTCTTCGAAGAAGTGCTGATGATGCCAAAACCTATATGGACCAAATCGCTGTTCGTCGATAAAGAACTCTCCATCCTTCACTTGACTAATCTCAGTAGCCCACCTCAGCGGTATACCCAAGAGTGGTTTGACGATGTAGGTGATGATCTGCCCAGGATACATCTCCTCCATCCCAAAGGTAGAGGTAATCTTGAATGAGAGAAAATCAGGTGTAATCTTCGGTAAATTGAGCGGTGATGAAAAGAAGGTCCATGCTCCTTCCTTACTGATTGGTAAGAATTGTTCTCTTTGAAGGATGTATAACTTCATGTTGATATCTCTGTTTAATGTTACTTTCCTATACGATCGTCGTCTAATGTCAGAACAATGTGGTGAGTAAAAGGTTTTTTCAGGCAAGACTTTGATTTAAATCAAAAATTTTGGTCTAGTGAAGAGCTAATTACTCACCTTAAAAACAGAAAATCTGAGCATGTAACTGAGTTATGGCTTTTATTGGATACTAAGATCGAACTTTGAAACCCTCGTCTTAGTTACCCTACTGAAGTCAGAGTTAACTCATATTCTTTCACAGCTCAATTTATATCCTATGAATACTCAACAATACAACATTCGGTTATTTGTCCTGTCAGGACTCTCACTCTTCTTTGCACTGCCAACTGCACTGTG
Organism: uncultured Saprospiraceae bacterium; assembly: GCA_938001865.1. GTDB lineage: Bacteria > Bacteroidota > Bacteroidia > Chitinophagales > Saprospiraceae > JAHDHH01. Next base: position 3,427 of record CALLAW010000010.1, read on the forward strand.
CAACAATCCAGCTACTTCCAACGAAGATATCTGCTCTGATGTCATCGAGCTCTCGATCAAGCACGATGACAATGCAGAAGAAATCTCATGGACACTGGTCAATATCGATCAGTCAATCAAAGTCGCTGATGGCGAATATTTCACTCAAGAAGATGACTTCCAAACAGTCGAGACAGCAGTATGTCTACCTTCAGGATGCTATGAACTTACGGTCTATGACTCATGGGGTGATGGTATCTGTAATGGGAGTAATGATGATCAGACAATCAATATTACGAGCCAGTCTGGTATCTCACTGATCACCTCCAATGGAAAATTTGAAGATTTTATTTCAGTAGAGTTTTGTGTAGATGAGAATGGGACGTCCATCTCTCAGCCACGAACGTAATAATACCAAAAAAAACATATACTCATGGAGTGATACAGCAATGTGTCACTCCATTTTTTTTGTAATTCTATTGTCTGAGTAAACTTTAGTACCCGAATCTTCATACATTAGAGAACCAAAGTATTCATCTTACTCAACTTATCTATTATGGCGTTGAAACTGCTCACATTACTCAGTTTGATGGTATTGGGTCTCACGACTTGCAATCAGAAACTCTCCAATACAAACAATAATCAGCATCAATCTTCTCACCTCACAGAAGTGGCAAATGAAGAAACCGAACCGCTGCTCATCGTAGATCCGCCACCGCTCCCGACCGGAAATGCCATGTCCAATGCTCAATCTAACTTCAAGACTTACTGTAGCGGCTGTCATGGTGCTAATGCAAATGTATTCGTAGATAGGAAGTGGCAGCATGGGAGTGATAGACCCAATCTAATCAAGTCCATCAGAAGTGGTATCATCACGGATGGCATGCCTGCATTTGACACAACATTTACCAACAGTGAACTAGAGGAGCTAGCTGATTATATCCTGAAGGCAATAGCGCAGCGATCCACATACCAGACCGAAACCCAGAAAACTCCCAAGTACTCAAAGACACAAGATTACACACTGGTCATAGATACTGTGGCTACTGATGCAGAGATCCCCTGGGGACTCAAGGTAGATAAGCAAGGCACTCTCTACTATACTGATCGTAAAGGTGATCTGTACCTCAAGACTCCTCAGAATGATGCGATAAAAGTTGCAGGCATACCTCAGGTGTGGGAGCATGGTCAAGGGGGACTGATGGATATTGCCCTTCACCCACAGTTTGAAGACAATCAGAGGCTATATCTAACTTACTCTAAGCAAAAATCAGGGACTAACCTAGGTACCACAGTCCTGATCACAGGGATACTTGAGAGCAATGAACTTACACAGGTCAGACAACTCTTCGAGGCTCTACCCTATGTGGATACTCGATATCACTTCGGATCTCGTGTGGTATTTGATCGCAGCGGATACTTATATGTCTCAGTGGGAGATAGAGGCAAGAGAGATGATCATCCTCAGTATCTAAGTAATGATTGCGGTAAGATACATCGACTCCACCTCGATGGGAAAATTCCAGACGACAATCCATTTAAAGACGAAGATGGCAAACCGCTTTCGATCTGGTCTTATGGTCATCGGAATCCACAAGGACTCATCTACGATGCTGCCAATAATACCATCTGGGACAACGAGCATGGACCTAGAGGAGGAGACGAGCTAAATCTCATCGAGAAAGGTCAAAACTATGGCTGGCCGATCGTCTCCTATGGGATCAATTACAATGGTACACCGTTTACCAATCTGACGACACAGGAAGGTATGATCGATGCTAAGACCACTTGGGTCCCTTCCATAGCACCGAGTGGTATGGCGATCATCGATAGTCCACAGTACTCAGCATGGACTGGCAACATCTTGACTGGATCATTGAGATTTGACTACATCAGTAGGGTCAAGATAGACAATAACCGCGTGGTCGAAGAAGAACGAATCCTAGAAGGAATAGGAAGGGTCAGATCGGTAGAGATGGGTCGAGACGGATATCTTTATGTCGGAGTCGAAGAGCCTGGAAGAATACTCAGAGTCAGTGTCATGGAGCAATAATCGCAGCTAAGTACAAGCTCTATGATCAAATATCTCCATGAATTCTTCGGGACATTCTTCCTCTCACTTGCCATCATCTACAGTCTCAGTACAGGTCATTGGGGAGCATATCAACCACTGGTGATCGGTACTATCTTAGTAGTGCTTATCTATGGTGATCGGAAAGTATCTGGAGCTCACTACAACCCCGCTGTGACTCTTGGATTCTGGATCAGAGGGAAGTGTCAGCTATCGCAAGCCCTTGGCTATATCGCTGTCCAACTGGGAGCAGGAGCGGGAGTTGCATATCTCTATCACTCCTACTCTACTGCAGTCATCACACCATCACAAGACCTCCTACCCCTCGGGATAGCAGAGCTACTAGGGACTCTGATACTCGTCTATGTAATCTTATTCGTGGCGATCTCTGATCGGACAGCTAACAATCATTACTATGGACTAGCCATAGGCTACACTGTATCGATCTGTGCATACTTCTTGGGAGGATATGGATCACATGGATGTTTTAATCCTGCTGTAGCATTAGTAACATTACTTACGGGGTTCAATACTGGGATTCATTTCATTGTCATTGTGCTTGCTAATCTGATTGGTGGAGTGTTAGCAGCTACATTTTTTGCAAGAGTATTTCCAAGATCATGATTGATGATCGATTAATTGCCATGGATGTCTAACTCTAGGTAAATGTATTGGGGGATATTAAACATAAATGAATATCTTGCGTTATAATTGGCAGATGCAAATCAAGATATGACGAAGCAAAATCTAAACGTACTCGACACAGCAAGGATCATCATCTATAGATGTCATGAGAAAGGCCTAGAAGTCTTCCTTCTCAACGATCACTTACAGACTGATGAAGATATCTGGGGTCTCCCAGAAGCTGATCGTAATAAAATCTTGACTAAACTCAACGATGAAAATGTCATCGAACTCAATCCCGTAGAGGACGAAAATGGTGTGACAACCAAAACCTATGCGATCGAAGCTGATTGGCACGAGATACCGAGTATAAGAGGTATGATCAAGCATGATGTCAAGCTAGTCAAGTATGCAATGGAAAAAGGAACATACTTCTGTGTCAAAGAAGCATTCAAGAGAGTACTCCCCGCAGAGTACAAAGCAGTCAAAGAACTCAAAGACTTAATCTTAGATCGTAACCTTCTCTTCAACTTATAATCATTATATCAAACGGGAGTAGTAAATTAGCGGAATGAAAAATTCAATTCCAGCGACGTATTTTCACTTTCCACATCAGACAGACTTTTATAGAGGCAAGGTAAGAGATGTCTACTACTTTGGTGATAAGCTCGCAATGGTAACATCCGATCGCATCTCAGCATTTGACCATATACTCAAGCAAGCAATCCCTCAAAAAGGTAAGGTACTCAATGGTATCGCCACACACTTCCTCCGAGCTGCAAGCGACATCGTACCTACATGGCTAGAGGCTAGCCCTCACCCCAATGTCTCAATAGGTAAGCTCTGTCAACCTATCATGCTAGAGATGGTGGTAAGAGGCTATCTCGCAGGACACTCATGGCGAGAGTACACCGCAGGTAAGAGACAGATCTGTGGTGTAACGATGCCTGACGGTATGAAAGAAGGACAAGCATTCCCATCTCCAATCATCACTCCAGCAACCAAGGCCGAAGAAGGTCATGATCTCGATATCTCTAAGGAAGAAATCTTATCTCAAGGTATCGTAACTCCCGAGGTACTTGACAAGCTGTATGAGTATAGCCTTCAACTTTTTTCATTAGGAACTGACTATGCAGCACAGAGAGGACTGATCTTGGTAGACACGAAGTATGAGTTTGGGATGTATCAAGGAGAGATCACCCTTATGGATGAGCTCCATACTCCCGATAGTAGCAGATACTATATCAAACAAGGCTACGAAGACAATCTCAAGAATGACCAACCTCAAAAGCAACTCTCTAAGGAATTTGTCAGGGAGTGGTTGATGGAAAATAACTTCAGAGGACTAGATGGTCAAGTACTTCCAGACCTTCCAGACAGTTTTGTCAAGACAGTGACAGGGAGATATAGCGAACTCTACCAGATACTCATGGATAAGGAACTTACTCCATATCCAACTGACGATGTACTCTGGGAGATTGAGACCTGTATTAGCGAATACTTCAAATAAAACGACCTACCAATAGGTACTTAGGACAATTATCTACAGTTTCATTCTAGATCATATTTGGATAGAGTATTGATCAGAGTTACTTGCGATCTGTAGATGAGACGCCTCTCATAGATGAGATATCTCAGATCACAGGCGACTGTTGAGCATTGTATTGGTTCAGTCTGGAGGAGATTGCAGTAGGTACTCATAGGAGAGAGCTCTCTACTTATCGAGACTGAACCAATACGTTACTTACGATTATTTATCTCCAAGGATGATAGGCATACCACCATCTCCACCACCGACGATAACTACCTTAGCGTTAGGAGATTTAGCAAGTTCGAGAGTTGCTTCGATTCCTTTCTCGGTTAAGATCTTGTCAGTGAGAGATTGGCTCAGTATCCGATTTGACTCAGCCTTAGCTGTTGCTTCGATTATCTTTCTCTCTGCTTCTGCTCTTTCCTTGTCTAATCTAAACTCATACTGGAATGCCTCCTGCTCTGTTTCGAGCTTAAGTTCGATGGCATCTCTCAACTTAGCTGGTAACTCGACAGACCTGATCAATACTGCATCGAGATTGACATACTTGGCTTGTACTGACTTGAGAGTCCGTTGGTATATTTCATCCTGAATCGCTTCACGCTGAGTACTATAGAGCTCTTCCGGAAGATACTTGCCGATCACTTCTCTTGTAGCAGATCTGATCTCTGGTTTGATTATTCTCTCTAGGTAATCACTCCCTATCTCATCATGGAGGTATCCTATCTGACTAGCTTGTGGGTTGTAACGATAAGAGAGTTCTACCTGGATAGACAGACCATTCTTGGAGAGGACTTCCATCTTCTCAAATCCTTCGTTGATCCTGACATCGTAGACGATGAGTTCATTCCATGGTGCCACGACGTGGAATCCTTGATCGTAGACTTTATCTTTGTTGATCCCTCCTGCAAATCTTTTGAACATTACACCTTTTTTCCCTGGAGGGATAGTGATAAATGTCGTACTACTCAAGATCGAGAAGATAAAGATGACTGCAAATGCGATGAAGACATACTTCATGAGATTACCTGGTATATTGACCTGTGGTCTTTGATTAGTTGCCATTAAGCGGATGTTTTGATGTGAACAGAATAATTAATTGTGTACAATTAGACAATTATACTACAATTCCAACAAAAGAAAGATTTTCATTATTCGATGAAAGATTGCATTTTTTCTACAATTCTCTGACTTTGGATATCATTCATGCATTTGAAGTGACCTTTGGGACATTGATTATACCCAATCTTGGAGCAAGGACGGCATGAGAGATTTTCATTTTCTATGATGTGGTATTGACTGTTATCTACATATGGATACATGCCCAACTGAGGTACTGTATTGCCCCACACTGTGACCATCGGGATATGGAGTGCAGCACCGATATGCATGAGTCCAGTATCTGGGGTCACTAATAACCTTCCATGTGAGAGTATGATAGCACTCTCTGTCAGAGAGACCTTTCCGGCAAGGTTGACAATGTCATGATGAGATGATTGCTCGACGATATGATCGCCTTGTTGCCCATCTGCGGGTCCTCCGAGTAGGACGACTTGACCATGCGATGCATTGCATACCTCGATGAGCTTACTTAGAGGTATCCGCTTAGTGTAGTGAGCAGCACCGATAGCGATACAAGTGTAGTCTGACTTGAGATGATACTGCCCTTGTAAGTCTGAGTAGAGTGCAGTCGCTTGTCGAGGCAAGAAGTAGTCAAGTCCTTGACCATCATTATTGATCGGGAGATCACCACATGCTGATAGATATCGATCTACGATATGCAGGTCTGGTAATTTATTGATTTTTAGCTTGACTAGCAACCACTTCTGCCAGTTGAGTTTATTGACTCGAGTGGTAGGCACTCCAAGTCTGAGACTGATGATGCGGCTTCTCAGATTGTTGTGAAGGTCGATCACCAGATCAAAATCTTGCGACCGTAACTGTGCTATCGTCTTACTCAACTTATCATCTAAGAGGTGTACTTGATCGAGATATGGATTATCCTGATGTACTTGACCGTAATTGTGTTTACATAGAGTATGTACCTCTGCACTCAACTGGAGCTTGAGACACCTCAGCACAGGGGTAGTCAGCACGATATCCCCTATCGAACTGAACCGTATTACTAATATCTTGAGCTTATCTATTGGACTACTAATCTGGTCAATGCGATCAATTGATTACCTCTCACTACACGGACTGCATAGATACCAGCTGATTGGTCACTGATATCAATCGAGAGTGTCTCTTGTCCAAGAGTCTCCATCGTCTTGACTATCCTCCCATGAGGATCGATGATCTGCACGTGAGTCCCACTCCTCAATCCTTGTCCACTAATCTCAGTAAGTGTAGATGCTGGATTAGGAGTAGCAATGATCTGATCTATGACTGATTCGAGGTCTTCTGTATCTACATAGAGATCTCTGATCCCATTGGAAAACCATACTCCCCACCTAGCACTACTGATGAAGATATCTTCACTATTGGGTACTGAGCTGATCTTATCAGCATTGAGAGAGAGTATCCCTAGATCTAATCCAAACAACCAAGGATTGTCATAGATGATCCGACTATCATCAGTAGAGTAGTTAGCCCACGCAAGATCTGCCAGCTCTGTGATGACATTGTATGTAGTCGTCTCTATATTATATCCAGCGAGAGCATTGAGGTTACCTTCTAAGACATCAAATGCGATGATATATGGAGAGTTCTTAGCGAATGTAGGATTACCTATACTTGTATCTTCGGGTAGCCCTGTGAAGAGCTTACCGATATTGCCACTTGCTACTGTATTGGTACTTCTATTGTACACATCGATGATGCCAATATCCCAGTATGTAATATCTCCTGAGTTACCATTAATCGTATTGTTAGCATCATAGATGATGGCCTGTCCTGTGATATCAAACTCCATCGCATCGGCATAGTTGACATCACCAGTGGATACCCCCTCAGAGAATGTAGGGTTGAATAACTCAAATGCTGTCGTCTCTCCAGTGCCAAATTCAAAGACGTAGATAAATGGTTCGAGTTCGTCAGCCAAAGCAGCTAAGCGTTGACCATCCTTCGATACGATGACATTTCTCCAGATAGGTTGATCATCAAAGACATTGACATCGTATACTCCTTCTCCCCAATCAATATCTATCCTATAGATCTGATTATCTCCACCAACAAACATGATCAGCGATCCATCATCAGTGACGCTTGGCTTGCTGAGTACACCATTGAGTCCATCAAATGGATCTACGATTGCAGTACCATCGACTCCTGATAATTTCAAGGTAGAGAAGTCAGTCGCCGCATGGAGGATAAATTCTTCGCCATCATTGCTCTCGGCGTCATTCTGATATGTACCACCACCATTACTGCCGATACCTACCTCATCAAATGCTGTATTGGCAGCAGCTACTACGCTTGCATTACCGATATCTTCGGCAGCTCTGACGACTGCATTACGACAATCGACAAACTGGGATGAACGAGTAAGGTATGTGGTAAGTGCTCTGTAATAGACATTCTCTGCTGTCTCTTTACCCACCGCTGTTGCAAATTTGAAGAATGCAAAATTAGGGATTCCACTATTGATATGTACTCCTCCATTATCTTGACTTCCAGTGAACCTCTCATTGTAGTGTCGTGGCTGCCAACCAGAGTTATAATCATTGGTGTTAGCTCCATTATGAGGATCTTGGAGTGATCTCAATGCTCCCGATGGAAATGCCGAAGCATTGACGACATCCTCTCCGATTAGCCAATCATCTCTATCAATCATCGCCCCAAAGATATCTGCAAAAGACTCGTTGAGAGCACCAGACTCACCTTGATACTCTAGATTAGCAGTATTCTGGATCACACCATGAGAGAGTTCATGACCAGCTACGTCCAACCCTCTTCCAAGTGGCTTGAATGCAGAATCTCCATTGCCATAAAACATGGCAACACCATTCCAAAATGCATTACCCATAGAGCTACCATCTCTGTCCGATACATTGACTATAGAGATGATGTTACCTCCATTATCGTCTATGGCATTCCTTCCAAATTTGTTGTTGAAATATTCGTATGCCAAGCCCCCATTGTAATGCGCTGAGATTTCTGTTTGCTTATTAGACCAGTTATTATTGGTCACTGATACGTGATCATAATTAAAGTCATCATTCTGTGGCGAGGTATCGAATGCGTCGATCGTCCAGATCACACCGACTGGTTCATTGGGCATAGATGATTGTGCATCGTTATACATTTCCCTAGAGGCATCGAGCAAGTAATGCCTTGTCCCTACCTCGTAAGTATTGAATGTCCGTCCAAGTCCAAATAAATCATTCCCAGACGAGACATCAGCACCATCTAGAGAGACCATGGACGCCTTATCTATACAGGTATGATGACAAGACTCGTTATCAACTCCATGATTATGAAACTTACACATCCCCGTCTGACTCTTGATAATCTCTCCCGTCGCCGATACAAACACCTCTAAGAGGTTATCTATCGTCGGGTATACTCTCACATGATACGCTTGGACTAGTGACTGATCATCTCTTGGATAGTAGATCTTATCGATCTGTATCTGCTTACCATTGATGAGGAGGAGTTCCTGTCCTGAGAGATCCTTGAGATCACCTACCTCTGCGATTACGAGGTCTGATATCTCACTCTCAGTAAGCCCATCGATAAGTGCAGGTAGTGGATAATCATCAGGGACTAAGTCAGACTGGATGTATACCTTACCCGCCTGATCTACGTGTAAGATCGACTCACTTCCGTAAATGTGATGTCCATATTTAGTCTGGCTAAATCTATGATGTGTATGACCAAGATCATCCTCCCATGTCTCTATTAACTGTGCCTCTGATGACAATGATGCTACTTGAGTCGCTTCACTATAGTCGTGCATCAATCCACCAAAGTTAGCTCTCTGCGAAGAGCCTACTGATGATTTGATATATTTCGGTCCTCCATACTTATTGAGCCCAGTCTGATGATATGTACCTTTGAGCTTGAGTGATTGGTATGCTCTTGGTTGGAGTGCTTTGATCAAGTCAGACTCCTGTGTAGATGCCTCTTGAGTGACTGCACGAGATAATATTTTGGACTTGGCTCTTTGGTCTTCTGTTATCTCTGATTGAGTGGTAGACTTGACTACTTTGAACTGAGCAGAGAGCTCAGAGTGTGTAATCGTTAAGAGTACGATGATTGCTATGATAGAGTTACGCATAGGTGCTATGATTAATGATGTTATGGCTAATTTTTCTAGAATTATAATAATCAGAGTTCAGTTCAACTCTAAGGTTTGCAGAAGCATAAGTGTGATAGACGAGACAGCAAGATGCAATTAAGCAGAGCTCTTGATTATGCCTGTACTCTCGACATACTACATGTCCACACCTAGGTTGTGTCTTTTCATGGTTTTCATGAAGTTACGGTAGTACGTATCAAGGTTGTCAGGCATGTCTTTATTCATCCCTCCCCAAGCAAGTTTCTTCTTGCGATCGCCAACCTCTACGATGATAAAGTATGTCATATTCCCTGGATCATTGAGTTCCATCCTATCAAATCCAAGTGTATTGAAGTTGGAGAAGAACTGACCAGCAAGATTCTCATCTAGGGGCTTGAGTTCTTCATATCCATCACGATCCAGTCCCTTGTAGAGTCTTCCATCTTCATAGAGCTTATACTTGGTAGTCTTACCAGCGAACCCACCAGAACTGCCAAATATCATAGCAACATCATCACTTAATGCGAGGCCGGCTGCATCAGATCCATCTTGAGATTTGTCCTTTTGGGATTTGCATCCAAATGCGATTGCGGAAACGATTAGAATCGATAATGAGACGAGGATAAGCTTGACTGACATGAGGTAATTGTTTTCGGAGAACTGAGGTAAATAATTAGAGTGCATAAAACTAAGATGTTCTGATCAATAAAAATAGCGTATAATCCTAATATGACTGCTATTCTTTGACAAAATTGGCAAAATACTAACTGAATCTGTTAATAATCTATTAAATGACAACATGAAACAATCACAATGGATTATCTTACAGACTGATTTGATTTTTAATTCTAAATTTTAATAAATGAAAAAGGTATTATTTTTATTCTCTTTCCTGCTTGTAGCGGGTATGATGACTGCTCAGACTGCTGAGACAGCTGGTAAGAAATCTTGTGCTAAATCATGTGCTAAGTCTTGTACTAAAGGTGCAAAGACTGCTGCTACTGATGCAATTAAGGTTAACGATGGTCAGGTAGCTGCACTTATCGCTGAGGCTGATGCACTCGCTGCATCTGATGAGTCAGTTGAGAGAAGAGAGTGTGCTACTTCAGGTAAGGTATCTTACTTCCAGAAGTCAGTATGCGCTACTTCTGGTAAAGTCTCATCTAATGAAGTTCAGTATTGTACTACTTCTAAGGCATTTGTCAATGTGGCTCCATCTACAATGGCTGCTGATGCAGAAACTAAGGTAATCCAAGTATCTGACAAGGCTGCGAAGTCTGGTGCTGCGAAGTCTGGTGCTGCGAAGCCAGCATGCTCAGCGAGCAAGAAGCAATGTAGCAAGACTTGTACTAAAGGTGCAAAATCAGAGACTAGCACTAAAGAAATGTAAACATTCTCATCTCAGATAATGAGGTGTCAAGTAAAATGCAGAAAGCCCATCACGCATGTCGTGATGGGCTTTTTTTTTATCCTTATTACTACTCAAAAACTCTCAGGGAAGATTAATGTAATGATACTTATCTCTTAGAGAAAATCTACGCTACCATTTCAAGACTGCTTCATTTTTACTATTCTTGATCACACTTTACCATACTCTGCTAAGTCTCTTTGCTAGGATTTGATCCATCGTAGTGACTACCCTATCGACATTGAGTGTATTGAAGCAGAGAGCAGGTTTTGTCTTTATGACATTATCATAAGGTCCATCGGTACTAACAAGGATATACTGTTTTTTCAATTCATTTTTGATCTGGCTCGCTAGCTTTGTGTCGGGTGATTTGGTATGCTCTTTTACAATCTCGACACCTAGAAACAAGCCATTGCCTCTTACATCACCTATACAAGCATGCTTATCCATTAATCGTTGGAGTTGCGATTTATAGTATTGTCCTACTGTCTTGGCATTTTCTTGGAGCTGTTCTTCTTTGATTACGTCTAGTACAGTGGAGGCGATTGCACAAGAGACTGGATTACCACCAAACGAGCTAAAAAATTCGACTCCCTTTTCAAATGAATTTGCGATTGCTTCGGTACAGACTACTGCACCCATTGGATGACCATTGGCAATTGGTTTGCCCAAAATGACAAGGTCGGGGATCACAGCATGCGCTTCGAAGCCCCAAAAGTACTCTCCAAGTCTTCCAAAACCAGTCTGTACTTCGTCACTAATACAGACTCCTCCTTGTGCTCTTATTGCAGGATAGACTTCTGTCAAGTAACCACTCGGCAATGGGACTTGACCAGCACATCCTACGATGGGTTCGCTGATAAATACTGAGATAGGCTGGTTACTCTCATTGATCATACTCACTGCATCCTTCCCATACCGTTGTCCAGGATGAGACTCAGCACTTGTATATTTGCCTTTGTAAGTATCGGGCAATGTTGTCTTGATGATATGCTGTTTTTGGCCTTGACCTTTTGCATTATTAAACTTATAGTCACTAATATCAATCCCAATCTGGGTATTGCCATGGTATCCGAGCTCCATGACCATTTGGAGCTGACTCCCAGTATGATTGTTAGCCATCCTTATCGCTAAGTCACTCGCAGCGCTTCCCGAATTGACAAAGAATACCCTATTCAACTCTGGCGGGAAGTAACTCAGTAACTGCTCAGCATACTCAGCCAAACCTTCATAGAGATATCTAGTATTGGTATTGAGTCTCGACATTTGACTCTTACTCGCTTGGATTACCCTGGGGTGAGAGTGTCCTACATGTGGGATATTATTATAAGCATCAAGGTAAGTGTTGCCTGCTCCATCATACATATACTGATAGGCTGATCTGACCATATGGATCGGAGTCTTGTAGCTCATGGAGAGTATAGGACTGATATGCTGATGTCTTCTCTCGATGAGGCTCTCAACACTCACAGCTTCTTTGACCGCAAATCCTGCTGCTTTTCTAAATTCATTTTTGGCCTTGACCGGACTAATTGTTAGCCAATGGTGCAGCATCTTCCAAGCAGATTGCTCACTGACGGAGGCATAGACATTGTCGGGATCGATCCTTTTGGCATGAGCAGAATTACATACACTCGTACATAGCCTTGCGGCAATGAGATAATAGAGCACTTCTAACTCCTGTTCTTGAAGAGGTAAGATCTGATGATAGCCTTTGATAATTGGTATTGCCCAGTCCAGCGGATTATCCTTATCATAACAGCCGTAAGTGATAGCAATGGCTAGCTCATTGATGAGAAATGTATGTGCTAGATCACCAAAGTCGATGATACTAGATACAGTGTCATTCTGTACTAAGAGATTCCATTCATTGGCATCATTGTGGATGATTTGCTTGCGTAGATTTGGTAATATCGGTCTGACTACCTCATCAAATTGATCGAAAAAGTAAGTCACGAGATTTCTCTCTTTTGGATCTGAGATATCAGGGAGATATTTCCTATTGAGATGAACGTACTGGATATCCCACTCCCAATGTCTTGCTTGGATGGTGTAGTGATTGATCTCACGCAATTGCAGATCTAATGATGCTAAGAAGTGACCTAAAGACTCAAATAATGCTGTAGTATGGATTGCATCACCGAGGAATGTACCTTCCAAGTATGAGAGCATCCGACAGAGTTTTACTTGACCATTTTCCTCTACACTCTTCAGATAAGACTGATCTTTTGTAGGGATTGGCCGAGGAGTCTTCTGATCATCATTCTGTGCCAAGCGTAGCAGGATATCATTCTCTGCAGCGATGATATCATTTAACTCTTGACTCTGCGGATAAGTCTTGAAGATATAATCATTCCCCTCTGAGGTGATGTGATAGTTTACATTATCATATCCATTGAGCTTTTTGATTTTGTCGACAGAGATACCATACTCTGCAGCTATATACTTGTCCATTAGGTGACTTGAGATTATCTGAGATGTCATTTGATCATGCTAAGATATGAATCATCGCCTTAAAGCATGATTCATCTCAATCAACTTTGCTTATTACTGCGCTGCTGTAATCTATGCCTTCTGCTCAGCGAGGATATTATTCTCAATTGCGATCCTTACGAGGCCAGCAGTATTCCTCGCATTGAGTTTGTTGAGCAAGCTAGATCGATGTGACTCGACCGTCTTCAGAGAGATAAAGAGCTTCTTAGCTATCTCTGATGTGGTATGCTCATCAATGATTAATGCAAGTACCTCTTTCTCTCGCTTGCTTACTTTGGGGAAAAATGTCTTTGATGCCTCTTTCTTCTTGTTTTGATTCATTAGACTCTTCATAATCGTCGCTTTGACCTCCTCACTGAAGTAGCTGAGTCCACTATGGACTATCTTGACTGCCTTGAGTAGCTCTTCTCTACCAGTATTCTTGAGGATATAGCCTGAGGCTCCATTGCTCAGGATCTCAGAGACGTAACTCTCTTCATTGAACATAGAGATGGCAATGATTTTGAGATCTGGCTTGACAATTTTCATCCTTTTACAGACTTCGATACCATTCATCCCTGGAAGATTGACATCTAATAAAAGCAAATCTACATTGTACTCATCGACAAGGTGCTCCACCTCTCCTCCATTGTAACAGCGGGCTACTACTTGGATATCATCTTCTAGCTTGAGTATAGACTCTATGCCATCTACAAACATCTTATGGTCATCAGCAATCAGTACATTTATCATAGGTAGGTGTTATAATTATTGGAAGTATGCAAGACTCTGCTAAGGTAAGCTGTAATCAGAACAAATATTGAGGGTAAACCACTAGATTGAAGAATCGGTGAATACTACGATGTCCTCACAGAGAATCTTTACCATCTTTGTATCATAAGTTGTTTACAATAATTTATTAGGAAATATTAGACACCCTTTGATACTTTCCTACTCAATAAGGTGAATGCATCTATTGAAAAAACTATTTCGCAATATGACTGATCTGATTAATCAGTCAATTAGAAAGAAAAATGAAAAGGGAGGAGTGATCGATTGCATTTCGTTTTGGTTTACGATTGTTGTTGGTTATCTGTTTTCTAAAGAGAGAGTTCATCTTTTTTCAGAGAAGTTGATGATTCACCGTAAATGTGAGACCTTCACTCCTCCTCTATTCATTGATTATTCGCAATTTCAAGGTAAGTCTATCATTATTGGGCTACCTACTAACAGATACTCATTTGGGATTGACTATAAGTCAATATTTAAAAAAGGACCTCATAAAGATGAAGGTTCTTTTTTTTTGCTCTAAGCAAGAGCGGTATTGATCTGTGGCGGATCGCGAAGTGTAGCTGTCATCATATGTGATACGCTGTGACACTCTTTATGCAACATCTCATTTTTTCATTCAGCGATTCAACTTTAAAATTTACCTTCGCATAGAGGACCTTAAAGCCTGTAAGTAATTAGATTACATTTAAATCAAAACACTAGAGTATAGCACTGTAGAGCAAATCAAAAACAACTTAGATAATCAGAGGATCATCGTGAATATAAAGAAGCTTACATATTGGAAACTCATCGTCACAATCTGTGTCATTGCTCACTCATTTCTGCTCTCTATTGCAAGCGTCTCTGCACAACATATCTCTATCCCGACCACACTAGATATTGACTACAAAAAGACGGCAGATCACTATCAAAACCAACTCCAAATAGCCAGAGAACAAAAGGATTACAATAAGCTTGCAAATGCCTACTACAATCTTGCCAATATCGAGACAATCTATGATAAACAGAAGAACAATGTCATAGAATACTATAATAGGTCGATAGAGTACTACAAACTTGTAGATCTTATAGACTCGGTCAATATCGCCAAACTGAGTATCGCTAGAGAGTACTATCAAAGCGAACTCTACGATGACGCAGAAGAGATCATCCAAGATGTCCTCTTGGATTATGAAGAGACACCAAATCCATCTGGTCGCTTAGTAGCTTACATCTTATTGAGTGATATCGCTCTAGAGCAAAATAACTATAGGGCCTATGAGTTAAATCAAGCAGCAATCGACAACCTCTACCCTCCAGATGACTCGTTACTCCTCTCAGAGATCTATCTTACGAGGATCAAGGGTCTACTCTATCGCCAAGATGTTGAATCCGCAAGTACATTACTCTCTGAAAATCTTAATCTCTACACTCTCCCAGACTCTACTACCTACTGGCCTAAGGTGGAGCTCCTACTAGCCAAGATTGATCTCTTGAATCAAAATTATGTCGAAGCTCTGAATCATCTCAGTCAAGCTGAAAACACTGTAAAGCATTTGCCTCTGAGCAAGTTGCATCAAAGTATCCTCTCCCTCAAGAAGCATGCTTACTCACTCAATAGTGTCTATGACTCTGCATATCTCTACGCAGAGAAAGAATCTCAACTGAAAGATAGTCTCAAAAATAGGGTACGAATGGAAACCGTCTCCACACTCTCAGAAAAATATAAGTCAAAAGAAAAGTCAACAGCAATCAAAGTATTAGAAATAGAAAAACGCTACGCTAATGACCGCAATGATCAACAGCGAAGAGCTCTCTATGTACTTGGTATACTGCTCCTCTTACTCTCCAGCCTCATCTACGCCACCATCAGATTCTACAAAAAACAGATGGAAGCGAATAAGATAATCACAATGCAAAATGAACAACTCTCAAAACAAAAAATATCTAGCTTAGAAGGCGAAATCAAACTCAAAGGAATGCACTCTATGATAGAAGGTCAAGAATCCGAACGAGAACGCATCTCCAAAGACCTCCATGATAGCCTAGGTGGTCTGCTCTCTACGATCAAACTCAAGCTTGACCATATCCCAATAGACGAAACAAACATCCCAGCACTTGCTAAGCAAAAAAATGTCCAAGACCTCTTAGACTCAGCTGTCAACGAAGTCAGATCTATCTCATCTAATCTCCAACCAGTAGCACTCAAAAACTTGGGTCTCGTCGCTGCAGTAAGTGATCTAGTCTCAAGATATCGAGATGAGATCTACCCCGAGATAGAGTTTCAACACTATGATGTCCCCAATCCCATGCACAACATGGTGGCACTCTCAATCTATAGAATCATCCAAGAACTGCTCAATAATACCATCAAGCATGGAGAAGCATCAGAGATAGATCTCCAACTCAGAGGAGAAAATGGGATGCTCGTCCTCCAATATGAAGATGACGGGAAGGGATTTGACCTAGAGTCACTCAAAGAGAGAGGCATGGGACTCGAAAATATCACAAGTCGTGTCAATTATCTCAAAGGTGATATGAGTATCGATGCTAGGATCGGAGCAGGCGTCTCCTATGTCATCCACATCGCAATCAAATCCAACTCCCAATAAATCAGCACATGGATGAGCTCTTACACCTAGAGACAACACTCAATATCCCAAGCCCTCTCCAACGTATCGAGGCTTGGTCTACTGACTCTGTCAATTACTTCATCAAGAGAGATGATCTCATAGATCCATTCATCTCTGGTAACAAGTACCGCAAACTGAAGGGACACTTGAGACACTATCTTGATCATAAGCAGCACTATCCCGATGGCTTATTGACATATGGTGGAGCATACAGCAATCACTTGTATGCCACCGCCTCCGCTTGCCAGCGACTCAATATCCCACTTACTGCTATTGTCAGAGGCTTAGAAGTAGATGATAACAATCCCACACTTGCATACCTAATTAACAGTGGTTGCAAAATCATAAAAATCTCAAGGACAGAATATCGCCTCAAGGATCAAAGTCCTACAGTAACTAATATCGTAAACTCGGGTAACTATCTTGTGATACCCGAAGGTGGTAATAATCACAGAGCAGCCCTAGGTGTCAAAGATCTCACAGACGAAATCTATGACTCCATGACCCCAGACTATCTGTGCATCATGTCAGGAACTGGGGCTACTGCCGCTGGTATCCTTGATCAGATGAGTGATAAGCCCACCAAGTTGATTATCTGTAGTGCGGTGAGAGATGAATCAGTCAAGCAACGCATACTTAGTCAAGATCAGTCCAATCAAGTCACCTGGAGAGACGAACAATGGGGAGGATTCGGTAAGCGGAGCAAGGATCTCACAATCGCAATTGACCAAACTCTCACAGAGACTGGTATCCCTACGGAGTATGTCTATACTGGTCGTCTGATGGCTCATCTCGGCCAACTCCGATCAGCAGATTACTTTCCTGATGGATCACGAGTGGTGATTATTCATACTGGTGGCTTGAGACCATCTAACCACTTAGCGATAACACGAGGATAGTGAAAGTGCTCTAGCCGAAGTACTCTCTCTGCGATCTCAGTAGGAGTCTTACAATCATCTACCCGAGTCTTCGCTTGGCTCAAAATCAGTCCTTTGTCATACTCTTGATTGACGATGTGGATAGTCATACCACTATACTCCTCTAGAGCATCATAGACTGCTTGGTGTACATGATGACCATACATCCCATGACCTCCGTACTGAGGCAAGAGTGAAGGGTGGATGTTGATGATGCGATCAGGATATGCATCGATCAGTGTGGGAGGGATCAGTTGGAGATATCCAGCTAAAATGATTGCTGTTACTTGATGAGCGATGGCATAGTCAAGTACGCCATTAGGGAGCTGTTTGCTTGGAAGGTAGTAGCCTTCGATATTAGCATCTGCTGCTTTTTCAAGTACACCTGCCGACTTCTTATTGGTAAATACTGCCAATACTGAATGGCTCGTGTGGTCGCGGAGATAATCGATAATACATCGAGCATTGCTACCACCACCTGATGCGAGGATGACTACCTTGTTACCTGTAGCGTCGGATTGGCTCACAGTTTATTGAGACTTTCGTAACGTTCGGCTCGATATGGATCTATCTTGACCATGATATCATATGCCTTTTTCTTCTGTCCGATAGCGCCTGCTGCCATGATATCAACGACCTCTTGAATCTTAGCATCTGTAAACATCTGGACAGCCATACTATTGGGATAGACATCTTCGACTCTCTCGATATTGGTCAGAGAGTTCAAGATCATCACGAGACCTTTCTCTGGTTCGGATGACATGACATCTAATCCCATCCTATGGTAATCATATGATGCCTTACGCATCTCTCTCGCCTTTGGATTGAATACATCATCAATCAATACGAACCTACTCCTTGCATTGATCTTATTGGGCTGACTCCAATCGGGGTCACCAGACTTGACACTTGCTGGTACATTCTGCACGATCAACTGTGCTTGTCTGAAATATTCCTCACCACCAAACTCAGAAAATGAATCGAAATCATATCCTAAGATGACGTAAGCATAGAATGTAAACAGACTCGACAAAGGGTCAGTATAGCTATCAGTATTATTCTGAATTGGTTGCAGATCTGTATAGGTAAATGAGACATCCTTATCGATAATATTCATCACCTGTGTCGTATAATCACTGCCGTAGACTGGTCTCAATGATTGGAATAAGAAGTCAGCCTTAAATACTGTCGGTGAGATATCTTCTTTGATAAACACCGTTACATTGAACTCAATCTTCTCGTGATCTTCAAACTCAATATCGACGAACGATTCATTGTTATAAAACTCTGATATCTCTGCCTCTAACCTCTCGAGAGACTTCGGGTCAGCATTCTGAATATTGGGAGCATTGACTTTGACATTAGCTTTGAAGAGCTGTGCTGTGAGTGTCTGAGCACAAATGCATAAGATACACATCACAATACCACTGTTGAAATACTTCATTTTGACATCTATTTATTGGTGATTACACCGTCAGATAACCTAACGACTAATCTTCAAGATACTTATATTGGGAGGAGATTATTTATGATATAATTTAATATATCATCAGCGACTTCTGTCTTTGACTTGAGTGGATATTCCTCAATATTGCCTACCTGATCTATGATCCTTACTTTATTGGTATCTCCGCCAAATCCGGCACCTTTATCCTCCAGAGTATTGAGTACAATACAATCAAAGTTTTTGGACTGAACCTTTCGCTTGGCATTTTCTATGGCATTCTGCGTCTCTAGGGCAAATCCGATGAGCAATTGAGTTTTGTTTTTGGCTTGACCGAGTGTCTTGGCTATATCTTGAGTCCGAGCTAAGGGAAGGCTCAGATCGTTATCTTTCTTTTTGATTTTTTGATCAGAAGTACTGAGTGGTCTATAGTCAGCAACTGCTGCTGCCATGATAGCAATATCACAGTCTTCAAATCTCTGGACACTTGCATCGTACATCTCTTGTGCTGAGATAATGGATACGACTTCGACACTCTGATGCTGAGGTCTATACTGTGTGGGACCGAGTACCAAGGTTACTTTGGCTCCTCTAGCTGCACAGCGATCTGCAAGTGCTATACCCATCTTCCCAGTGCTCTTATTCGTCAAGTATCTTACTGGATCAAGTGCTTCTTGTGTGGGTCCTGCGGTGATCAGGATAGACTGGCCCTGTAAGTCTTGCGGATGCAACTGAGCTTTGACAAAGTCTACGATCTGACTTGGCTCTGCCATCCTCCCCTCACCTGTCAATCCAGAGGCGAGATATCCTTCTCCTACGGGTACTTCTAAGTTACCATATGACTTGACCAGCTGCCGATTATTGGTGGTGGATGGGTGCAGCCACATATCTCTATCCATGGCTGGTGCATAATAGACAGGACACTTAGCTGAGAGATATACTGCAAGCACGATATTGTCTACTCTGCCATGCGCCATCCCTGAGAGTGTATTGGCAGTACATGGAGCTATGACCATACAATCGGCCCAGAGTCCCAGTTCTACATGACTATTCCATCCATCTTCTGAGATGACACTGGAGTAGACTGCATGGTGAGTGAGGGTTGAGAAGGTCAGAGGGCTTACAAAGTGTGCCGCTGCAGGTGTCATGATGACTCTTACCTCAGCACCTGCCTTCTGAAGGTCTCTGAGTAAGACGACACTCTTATATGCGGCGATACTCCCAGTGACTGCTAATAGTATCTTGGTATTGGCTAAGTCTGACATGGGCGATAATTTGGAGCATGTCTCTCTCCATATTCAATAATGCTATGAAGATTGAGAGTGCCTTGTGGATGACTCGAGAGAGGCGTATTACTTTTCTATCTTATTCCCTTCTGCATCTCTATGCTCGTAGTCAAGCATATCATTGAGAAACTCATGAGTAGCGATTACAGTAGGATTAGGAAGTCTTTCGTAAAATTTTGAGATTTCGATTTGCTCTTTATTCTCGATTATTTCCTCGATTCTATCTGGAGTTACAGCGAACTCTTCAAGCTTACCATTGAGCTCGATTTTAAGGTCATTAGACAACAAGCTAGCTCTCTTTGCGATGACATTGAGAGCCTCGTAGATATTATCAGCCTGCTTTGATTCATCCATAAACGCCTTAATATCTTGTGCTTTGAGATTAGGGTTGATGTTTTGTAACTTATTCCTTAAGTCCGACATTCTCTATTTCCTTTAGTGATGTAATACAATTTTGTGTGATTCTATTCGCATCTGGGATGTGAACAGATTCTGGATACTTCTTTATAAACCGATTAGCCAACTTTAAAGTTTCATTAAATCTTGCCTCCTTCTTGAGGAAGACACTATTCTGAGCTAAGATGAAATTAGAGTCTAGGATTAACCATCTAATCTCTTCACTTCGTTGGGTCTCTGGATAGTCCTTGATCATACTCTGTAGTGAGTTGATCGCTGCCTTATAGTTCTTGATCTCGTAGTAGAGTCTACCTTGCTCGAAGGCTTTGATCTCTTGCTTAGCTCTCATCTCATCTATGAGTGTAGTAGCTACCGCTGTCCTCTCACTATTGGGGTATGTATTGATAAACTTCTGCATACCAGTGATAGCTCTCTCAGTAAATGTCTGATCCAGCTTATAGTTAGGTGATAGCTTATAGAGAGAGTAGTTAGCCATATACTGAGCCTCTTCCTGATTAGGAGATGAGGTGAATGTCTGAGCATAATTTTCAAAGTAGTGGTTAGACAACATAAACTGACTCTGATTGTAATGACAGTATGCATACTTGAAAAATACTGTCTCTGCTTCTTTCTTTCCTCTATAGAATGGAATCACCAAGTCATATAAGGTCTGAGCCTTATAGTAATCACCTTCGGCATAGAAGTTATTAGCCTTGGTATAGATCAACTCTGGATCATTACTCGTCCTTATCTTCTCAAACTCTGTCTTACACGATGTTGCAAGGAATAAGACTGATAATATGATGATACTGATATATGATTTCATAGCGGGTGCAAAGGTACTATTTTTATTGGATAGAATCGGGCTACTCACATGATTACGCAATGATTTGTGCATGGCTTGGTTCTCCATAGATGATTAACTGCTCCTTAACGTCCAAGTAG
Source organism: uncultured Saprospiraceae bacterium (assembly GCA_938001865.1). Lineage (GTDB taxonomy): Bacteria > Bacteroidota > Bacteroidia > Chitinophagales > Saprospiraceae > JAHDHH01. Next base: position 25,125 of record CALLAW010000010.1, read on the forward strand.
ATCTAGAGGCGACCAGTAGAGGTAGCATCTGTTATCGTCCAATTCATCCCTGTCTGACCTCTATCTGCTGTAGTGTCTACCTTATCACTCTGAACTCCGTTCTCCTATTTTTTCTTCTTCCTGCTTCTGTTTCGTTATCTGCAATTGGTTCGGATTCGCCTCTTCCTTCGTACTGTATTCTACTTTGCTTGACACCTTTACCTACGAGTGCATTGTAGACTGATTGAGCTCGTTGCTCTGAGAGAGTCAGATTAGCTTGATCTTGTCCGACGCTATCTGTATGTCCTATGAGCTTGATCCTGATCTCTGGATTGTCTCTGAGTAAGAGATAAAGATTTTGAAGTTCGGTCTCAGACTGTGGTAATAGTGCAGCTGATCCGCTTTCGAAGAAGATATTATTCAATATGATCGGGGCACTCTCACTCGCTGTCTCTGTCTCTGTAACTGGAGCAGTAGATACGATCGGGTCGAGTCTTACAGTATAGAGATATGGCTTCTCTGCCGATGCTTCTGTGATGAGGTCTATATTGGCTGAGTAGAATGTATATCCAGTCTTAGATACTGTCACTGCATAGGTATTGCCTGTATCGAGCAGTTGGCTGATGCTGCCATTGTGCTCCTGTGTCTGGAGTGATACTTGACTACCGTCTTGGAGATTGACAATCGAGACATCGGCGATGAGTGGTTGCTCAGTGACTGCATCTATGACCCTCACTTGGGTAAATGTTACAGGCTCAGGACGAGCTGCATAAGGCAGATCAAACACAAACAAATCAAGATTATCATTCTCCGCGTCACTTGCGTAATATGCTTTCTGTCCATGGATATCTACGAAGAGGGCTCCCTCATCCGCTGCTGTATTGATAGGATAGCCAAGATTGGTGACATCTGTCCATGTTGATTGCGATTTCTTGGCGACATAGATATCAAATCCTCCCATCCCTACTCGACCATCTGATCTGAAGTATAGCGTCTTACCATCAGGATGCAAGAAGGGTGAAGCTTCATTGCCAGCAGTATTGATAGTACTATCTAGAGCCACTGGTGTAGACCACTTATTACCCGGTAGGAGCTCACTCTTGTAAATGTCATCACCGCCGTAACCACCCTTCCTATTAGAGGTAAAATAGAGAGTCTTCCCATCAGGACTCAGACAGGGCTGTCTATCTCTAGCTGAGCTATTAATCGTCTTACCTAGTGACTTGAGAGGTGTCCAAGTGCCATCACGCTGTACAGAATAGTAAAGATCAAATCCTCCGTATCCGCTCCTACTCTCCTCCTTAGAAAGAAACAAAATATTGCCATCAATAGAGATAAAGTGACCACCCTCATTGTAAGATGTATTGAGAGTAACCAATGGTAAGGCAGGCTCTAGATGACCTGTGGTATCTAAGTAAGTATAATAGAGGTCTTCTTGGCCATTGACCTTGCGAGTGAAGAGCATCATGCCATCAAGCGTCATGCTCGGCAGGTACTCACTCTGATCAGTATTGACAGCGTCACTGAGTCTTCTGGGCTCAAATGTCACAGGATTGGATAGAGCTGCTTCGATGAATTGAAGGTTTGCCAGTTCTGATTTAAGTTTGGCAGAGTTGGGACTATTGGGATCTTGAATAGCTATAGCTTGGTTGAGTGCCTTGTTTGCTTCGTCAAAGTCTCCGATCTGCTTGTAGCAATCGTAGAGAGTATACCACGTCTTGACACTCGTAGGATTAACCTCCAGCATCTCGTTCAAGATAGGTAGAGTTGAATGGTAATCTTTCTGGTTGAGATAGTGGACAGCTAGCTTGCTTTTGACTGCAAAGTCGTCTTGATATTTATTGGAGAGTTTGAGGAGTAGTTTCTCTGCTTTCGCGGTCTTTCCAGCTTTACTGAGGACATTGACTTTAGCGAGACTCTTATTGACCTTAGGGTTGTCAGACCGCTGTGCTGAGAGGCTCAGTATGAGACATATCAGAGTGAGTGTAGTGAGTACATACTTCATAGATCGTGGTAATTGTAATGCATCAAGAGGCATCGAAGAAGGATTAAATGCACTTCGAATCCATCAACAAAACGTAGAAAGTCTATTCACTATTTTCCTTGAGATACCTCTTAGCGAGCTTATTACCTAGAGCTACTGCATCTGTCCAGTCTTTGATATAGCCATTCATCCCAGCCTTGAACTTGGCAAATCCTCTCTTACAGAGTAGCTCTGCATCATCTATCGGTGTAGGTGATTGTGGCAGTGCCATGGCTGCATCGAACTGTACGATCGCAGCCTCATAATCTTCTTGGGCTATTAATGTTTCTCCATAGTAATATGCTACCCACCGTTTCCACGGAATGTTTGGATTTTCTTTGTCAAACTTCCGATTGGCGAATAATTTGAAGTCAAATGCTGCCTTATCATATTGTTTGAGGTCGTAGTGACACTTCCCTTTGACTCGTCTTGACTTCCAGTAGACTGGTTGTAAGGCTACTGACTTCTTGATGGCATGCTCGAGATCTTCGATTGCTAGTTCTAAATCTTCATTGAGGAGATGAACCTTTGATCTTCCATAATAAGCAAATGGATTGGTGTTATCTGCTTTGATACTTTTGTTGTAATCACGCAGAGCATCATGATTCTTGAGCAATATCCGATTGACTTTGGCTCTACGCTGATATGCCTGAGCATGTCTATCATACTTTTCGATGGCTTTGGTAAGGTGGTCTATCGCCTTCTCTTCTTGTCCTACTTGACCTATGAGTGCCTTCCCTTTGAGGAATCTCTGGACAGCGACCTTATCACTGTCTGGTTCCATATGATCAAACTTGAGGATCTTCCCTTCGTCGAGTAACCAGGCATCTATCTCTCCCGACAGACCAAACTGAGAGCAATACTGGAGCAGTGCTATAGTATTCCTAAATGTCTTATCAAATACTTGCTTGACATATCGAGGAATCTCAAGTGTCAACGTATCCTTGATAAATATCTCTTCGGTCTCAAATAGTGTATCTGATTTGTGATAATTCTCAGCTCTATACTCATACATCTTCACTGCTTGAGCAAATGATTTCTCTGTGCCAAACTCTATCCTCCCCTGAATTATCGCTTTTCTTAACATATACACTTACTATAGAAAAAACTATTCCAACTTTTTCAATTGAAAATTTTACAGCGCTTTTTAATGAAATCCCTCGGTGAAAACTGGTATAAACGGGATAAAATAAATCAACTTCTTACAAAAACTCTAAATCTGCTCTAATGTTCACACTAATGGCTAGATGAATGTGCTAGGAAGATATAGAGTCATATAGCCACCATATGCAAAGAAAATAATGGATAAATAATTAAAAACTCAGATACACTCCGAGACATCTGTTAGGCCCATACTGTACAACCTTCTGTACAATTAGTGCAGATATCTATCTTATCTCTTCCTCTCGTAATCGCCTGTCTAAACTGTGAGTAGGATTGATCTCTCCAGATAGTAGCAAAGTCATCTACTTTGAGATCACCTAGTCGGTGGGTTGCATCTTTGTCAAAGCAGCATGGAACGACGATGCCATCCCATGTCACTACACACGAGTGCCACATTTTCCAACATTGATTTTTGAGGATATTCTTTACTCTATAAGTACCATCTTTTTGCTGCTTATATCGCGAATATTTTTCGATAGTGGGGATGAGTGGATTACCATTGACATAGTCATAGACTTGAGCTGTCTTATACTTGACTTCATCTACTCCGATCTCATCTGCTAGGCGTTGGACTTCATCTAATTGATGTTCATTTGGCTTGACCACAAGAAACTGGAATACAATATACGGATATGACTTACCCAACTGTTGTTTGGCAGCGACCAAGTTCTTAGCCCCTTGGATCACGCTTGCGAGCTTACCTTCCTTACGATAGCTCTCATAGACTGCTTGAGTAGTGCCATCGATCGAGATGATGACCCTATCTAGGCCTGACTCGACTGTCTTCAAGGCATTGTCCATGTTGAGGAAGTGTCCATTGGTCGAGGTGATTGTGTAGATTCCTTTGCGTGAAGCGTAATCTACCATATCTAAGAATTGTGGATTGATATAAGGCTCTCCTTGGAAGTAGAAGATACAATAACTCAGGTGATCAGCCACTTGATCGAGTGACTGAGCAAAGAAGTCTGACTTCAAGTTACCTGTATTCCGAGTGAATGATCGCAATCCTGATGGACACTCTGGACATCTCAGATTGCAGGCTGTAGTTGGCTCATACGACATTGACATCGGCATCCCGCGGTGTACAGGCTTACCGACAAGCTTGGACCACTGATAAGAGAGGTAGAGAGTTACGATATTCACTAATCTCTTGAGAGTGGTCTTCTGAGCAAATCTCCAAGTATCTAAGAGTTGACTCTTGGTCATGTCGTCACTAAGATTTGGTATTGCAACACTTCTTTCTTCTCTTGAATAATCCCTTCTTCTGATTGCAGCACGACTGAGATTGATTACAGCATGCACTCCCTTGATCACAACATTGAGACTGTCCGTCGATTGATTGACTCTTGTTGCTACCATTCATCAATCCAGCCTTGGGATGTACTAGATCCATCTCATCGATCAAGTGAGTTGCTCCTGCGAACTTATCTACAATAAAGAGGATGTACCTTGCATCTACCATGATATTCCTACAGATAGACTTGTCATAGTTGATATCACTCATGGTACCTTCCCAGACTCGATCAAAGTTGAGTCCAATCAGATTGCCATATGCATCGATAGCTGGACTACCGCTATTGCCACCAGTCGTATGATTACTCCCTAAGAAGCAGACAGGAATCTTCCCCTCAGCAGTTGCATAAGAGCCATAATCTTTGCTATCATAGAGCTCAAGTAACTTGTCAGCTACGTCAAACTCGTAGTCATCTGGTACGTACTTCGCTACCATTCCATCGAGATGAGTTACGGGATTATACCATACACCATCCTTGGGAGCATACCCATTGACTTGTCCGTAAGTGACCCTCATAGTACTGTTGGCATCTGGCCAAAATTTCCGCTCAGGGAAGGCATCCATCTGCATCTTCATATAGATGCTCTGGAGAGAATCTAGCTGTATAGAGATCTCATCGTACTGACTCGATGCTGACTCTTGATACTTATCAGACATCTCTTGGTAGAATCGGTATGCAGGATCACTCTTCATCGCATTGACTGCTTGATCAGGAGACATCTCTAAGAGCTCCATCACCCTCTCTCCACTGGCAAATGCTGAAGATGCGTAGATCCGTGAGCCCAGTCCATTGATATCACCACTGAGTGATGCAGGGACATACTTGCTGTCCAAGTTGGATTGATATAAGCCCATCAATCTTGTAAACACTGCTTGATCGACTGTAGCATCGTAATTTTTGTAGAGGTTAGTGAGATATGGTTTGAGCCTTCCGGCAAATCCAGTGTATGCCTCTTCTCCACCATTCTCCATAGCAGAGACTAGTCTCTTGGCTAACCCAGCTACTCGGAGCATCTCCACATTACGTCCCGCGATCTCTGAGAAGTAATCAGTAACCTTAGCAGATACTTCTCTCTGTGCATAGAGTTGCTGGAATGCATCTAAGACAGCCTGAGCAGCTGGATCTCTTTTTATAAGTTCGGATTCGAATGTTTTCTTTTTTTCGATTGCTCCAGTTTTTTCTAGACCTAGACTTTCGCCTATCCACTTTTTCCAATAGTTAGCGATACTTGCAAACTTTGAAGCGTACTTGAGCTTGATTGCCGGGTCTTCTCTCATCGCCTTACCTACTACCTCCAGAGCATTATCTCTTATCTCTATCTTAGCTGGGTTGAGTACATTGAGTGTCTGCTCGATGGCAAATGAAGGAAGATATTGATTCGTCCTTCCTGGAAATCCAAAGATGAGTGTAAAATCTCCCTCTTCAACTCCATCAAGCGAAATCGGCAAGTGGTGCTTCGGTGAGTATGGCTTATTCTCAGGACTATACCCTGCTGGCTCATTATTAGGTCCTGCGTAGATTCGGAAGAATGCAAAATCCCCAGTATGTCTTGGCCACTCCCAATTATCAGTATCAGCACCAAACTTACCAATACTCTCAGGTGGTGCTCCGACTAGCCTTACGTCATCATACGTCACTGTTACAAATGCAAAATATTGATTGGTATTGAAGAATGGTTTGACTTGAATCCCCTCGCCTGTACCAAGCGTCACTGTACTCTCATATGCAGCAATATTCTGCTTGATGATTGCTTGTCTGTCTGCATCAGTAGATGCCTCACTCGTCCCCTCTAGTACGATCTCTGAGACATCAATGATCCGATCTATAAATCTCGCAAAGAGTCCAGGATTAGGTAACTCTTCTCCGACATTGCCAGCCCAGAATCCATCTCTCAGATAATTACTCTGAAGTGTACTATGACTCTGTATCTCACTATATCCACAGTGATGATTGGTCAATAAGAGCCCTTGGTCTGAGACGACCTCTGCAGTACAGAATCCACCGAAGTGAACGATTGCATCTTTGAGTGAGCCTTGATTGACAGAGTAGATATCCTCAGCTGTCATCTTCATGCCCATCTCTTGCATCTCTTCCTCATTGAATGCTTTGAGTAAGAGTGGCAACCACATCCCCTCCCCTGCTATGGCTGGTAGCACAGCAGTAATGCTCATTACAGATATTAAAAAAACAACCTTAAACGAATTAAATAATTTCATAATATGATATTTATAATTTGATTCTTCTACTCATAATCAGTGAGTGACACTCATAGCATGATAGAATAGCGTATAGCGTAAGTTCGCAGTCCAAAAATAATGGTTTATATTGGAAGTCCTAATATACCAAGTGAATCAATGGGTTTTCTCTTATTTCTCAAGATAGTAGCGACGTTTGAGCCATTTACGACGCAACATTATGCACCGATAGTGCTTACAGCTCTCATTGGGATCATAGCTATCCGCATCGGACGGAAGACTACAGAGTATAATCAACGTCTCATCGGTCTTGGCATCGGGCTTATCCCATTCTTATCTGTCGCAACGCGGATGCTCTATTTAGCGATGATTGGTGAGTTTACGGTGACTGGTGATTTGCCATTACATCTCTGCCGTCTAGTTGCTTTATTGGCACCATTTGTCATGTACTTCAAGTGGAGGATGTGGTTGGGTATCTTTTATTTTTGGATATTTATCGGTACCCTAGGAGCTAATGTCCTCCCAGAGTTGAGTGAAGGATTTCCTTCGTTGCAATATTTTCTTTTCTGGCTACTCCACAGTGTATTGGTTATCCTTCCGTTTTACGCCATATTTGTCTACAAGACTCGGATTGTGTTTGGAGATTTGATCAGAGCATATATTGCTACTAACCTGTTTTTGGGACTTTGTTGGTTACTCAACCTTTCGATTGGTTCCAATTACTTCTATACTATGGCTAAGCCCAATATTGGTGGACACTTAGATTTCCTCGGTGAGTATCCATATTATTTACTGTATGGACAATTATTGATTGTTATACTCTTAGTTGTATTGTACCTCCCATATGCACTCAGCAGATTCAAAAGCCAACAGCGATATTAGGCACTCACCGATTACTGATCAAAGTAGAGCTTGATCAAGTCTTGTGCTGCCTTATCTGATACGGTGAAGTCAGTATTGCCACACATGGGTGAGACTTGAGGCCAGTTCCACAGTAGACCTCCGACGATGAAGGGTTCTTGCCAGATACTTTCGTAAAATGCTTTGAGCAAATTATACTGGGATTTTTCTTCTGACTCAGTATGTGGAGTCTGTCCCACATGTAACCAAGGCTCAGCGCCAGCATACTCTATACTCCGATACCCATACTCAGTCAGCAATACTTGCTTACCTACATGATTGCTAAACTCTCTCATCTGTCTGATGATTGGTTGCCAATTCGCTAGAGTTGCTCTTACTGTGGGAATTCGATTGGTATTGACTGGAAAGTAAGTGTTGACACCGATGAAGTCCAATGCATCCCAAAACGGAATATCCTGATAATTGTCCCAATTAGCCGAGTAACTGATGTATCCTGGATAGATGTCTCTCACATCCGCGATCAACTGTCGCCAATAATCAGGACGGTACTTGATAAATGACTTCATCTCAGTACCAATAAAAAACATCTCCACATCTTCATCAGTCGCGAGCTGAGCTATACTCAAGATATACTCAGTATAGTTTGCCTCTATCACTGACCAGTCTTGGACGTCGACTGGCACCAAATCGCCTCTCCAACTCGTGGTATCGACTAATCTCTCAGTATCGTATCTCGTCTTCCCTACTACAATATGTGGCTTGAGAATCACCTTGAGACCTTCTGCTCGACAGTCTTGGATAAATGTCCGATAACCTTCGATATGATGAGTCCACAGGTCAGTCTCATACTCTTTGACGACATCCAAGCTCTTGCGATCGATGATATACTCAGGGGTAAATCCAACCCAACCAACTGACATTGCCTGCAGTGACTTGATGGTACTTTGATTAAGGGATTGGTCAAATGGTCCTACGACATTTACACCAGTGACGGTCTGGCATGTTGCTAATGCAGCATATACCACAAGTAGACTTATCGTCAGTATTCTTATCTTTAATGTGTAGATTTTACTCACTCTTTGATCTTATTGATGACCTCTATGCTAGCGTCACTTTAGTAATACTGACCTAGGCCGATGACTAGTCCTCGCTGACTTGGATTGTACAGATCTACTCCATAATCTACTCTCAATGTAGCGCCGAACACTTTGAGATAATTGATCCTGATCCCACAACCTACGAACTGACGAAAGATATCAACATCGAGGATTTGCTTCAATGATTCACCTGGAGTACGCCATGTACCAGCATCCATAAAGATGACGAACTGCGATGACCAATCACCATCTTTCTCATAATGGATGGTGTATCTAGACTCTGCGTTGATCACAAGCTGTGCAGTACCTCGATCTATCCGATTGCCTATGCCTCTGATATTGACATGACTATCAGCTACAAATGGGGCAAAGGGAGTGTCATCATTCGTCGAAAGAGCAAATCTAGTCCTCAATGCAACATTTACCTTTTCTCGAGGCCTGAAGAAGAATTTATTCTCGAGCATGGCACTATTAAATCTAATCTTGCTATCAATACCCATGACATTCTGCAGTGTCAGTGTAGTCTGATATCCTTTGAGGTAAAAGAAATGGTAGTTAATCGCATTGTCATTTAGCGTTAGCTTGGTCAAGAACTTATTGATGCCAAAGTCATCAGGACCAGGCGGATTCTCCAATATCTGATCGTTATTTTTGGTATACGTCTCTTGGAATAGGATCCCACCAAGCTCAATAGATTTGGTCAAACCAAAATTTCTGATGAGACTCATACCAAGTCCATTATTGTCATACCTATAGTCTACTGCGCCTTGATCAAAGTAGATAGGCTCGTCTGATGTCCACTTCTGCAGTGATGCACTATACCCCCACTCAGATCTAAGTAATCTCCGTTTCTTGAAATAGATCTGTGCCGAGTGCCGACCATTATTATTGAGATAATGACCAAAGAACAAATCTCCGTACCCTCGAAAATTATTATCAACACCACCTACAGAAAACCAAATATTGTCCCTGATCCCTCCAAAATTGAGACTTGGCAGGAGTGTGTTCCGTTCTGTGAGTTGATAGATTAAGGTATATCCTTTGTAGGTCGACTCAAGGATATACTCTGCATCTGCAAACCCACTAAAATTCTTTAAAACCTGGAGATCTTCTTCGATTTGGTTGAGTGTGATCTCTTGATTAGACTTCGCATTGAGTATACTGAGGAGATAAGCCTCTTTTGTCTTCTTTAGACCTGTGAATTCGACCTGATCGATCTGATACAACTGGGATTGATCTTGACTAACTATAACCCCAACAAACAAGAAATAAAAGAGTATACTGAATGTTCCGTAGAATTTCATTTTAGATATTAATTCGTATTCCTAAGTTAATTGTTTCTGCTTCGCCTTCGATGCCATTCAGAAACTGATTTGAAAAATCTGTGTAGAGTAATTCAATCTCAAAGTTAGGAGTAAACTGATACTTTGCACCTGCCCCATACTGTCTAAAATAATCAAACTGCTCTTGCCAATATGGTGAGTAACCTCCAATCGTGTAGAGTGTAATCTCAGGTGTAGGCACATAACTGAAGATCAATACCACTGGAGTAGATATTCTGGAGATATGACCATCGTCAGATGGCCCGATATCCTCGATCAATAAATCTACTTCCGTAAAAAGTGAAAACTTATCTCCAATCGAAAAGTCATTGAATACCTGTGTCCACCAAGTCGGTCCATTCCAATCTATATATGGTTGAGTGGCGCTGCCTGCCAAATCTTCTCCGATTGCAAATACGAATGAACTTTGGATAGAAAAATTGGACCACTTGGGTACTGGTGCCCATCTGATCTGTGGACCCAACGCGGTGATCCCCGACCTTGAGCTACCCTCACCTCCTGAACCAAACACGGTAAATGGTGATGATGGCAATGGGTTATTTCTCACCTTTCTCCATCGTCCATTGATTCCAATATTGAACCTGTCACCTATACCGTACAATGCACTCAACGTTGAAGTGAAGAATGAAGATCGTTGATTATTTTCAAGTTGTGTGGTAATCTGGGAATACAGATTGTTGAATATCTTAATCTCTGCCGTACCCTTAGGAATCGTAGAAGAGACAACATACCTATACTGATTAGACCCTTTTCTTTCAGTAGACAATCCACTTACATTACTCTCTTGACCTACTAGCTCATTGATACTCCAATCATAATCATAGTATGTAATCTTCGCATCAGTTGCGATAGGAGTATCCCGATAAGTATTGATATACTCTATGACTTCTCTATCATTACTACCAAACTCACTCGTATACCAATCAAATATCTTAGATAGACCTACCTTGCCGTTTCCGACTTGGATAAATGCTGGGTTATTCAGTGCTAATCCTGCCTGAGTCTGCTTTTGAGATTCGAGGAGCTCCGGGATATACGCAGTATCAATGATTGGTGGACAGCCTAGAGCACCACAAACGAGCACAAAGTGAAATCTTGGATCTTGATAGACTTTGATGAGTTCATTCTTCTCTAATTGGTTCAATGTCATTGATTGATTTGCGACAGCGACTAAGTCAGACTCAAAGAATCCTTTGTTATTAAGTACTGATGTCGTAGGATATTCTTTGATGACTTTGTTGATAACATGAAGATTATAAGCATTGATATAGAATGCTTGCTTAGTATCAGCATCGAGATCAGACAGGTCAGCGGCACTTATCCACTTCATGAGATTCATCAATTCTGCACTATTGACTAAGTTGCCATAATTGACTTTGCCATCATCTACATTCGCTTGAAGTAATGAAGTCACATCATTAAAAAATACGTCATTAATCTTTTGGGAATAACCAAAAATTGAGAACTGGACGAAGATCAAGGTGAATAATATTCTCGTTTTCATTTTACTTTTAGTTGCACTCAATCCTAGATTGACTATACTAAGGATGAAGTAGGTGTAACAATAATTTTTTTTTATCGTCACAAAGGTGATTGCAAAGATACTGATATACTTAGGCTATACTTCCTTTACCTTTGTAATTATTGCCCTTTATCAGATTGCTGACACTTTAGATGAGAGACTTAGACTCTCACATCTTCTCCTCTGATCGCATGGACAAAGTCTCCGACACTCTTCACTCCATACTGCCCGAGATGCCTGATGAACGCCGAACCAATAATAGCCCCATGTCCGTACTGACATGCCTGATTATAAGTCTGTGCATCATGGATACCAAATCCGATTAACCATGGGGATCTGAGTTGCATGCGTTGTAATCTTTCGAAGTAGAGAGTCTGAGACTGATTGATATCAGTGCTCCCACCAGTAATCTTGGACTGCGAGACCACATAGAGAAATCCAGAGCTCAACTCATCTGCGAGTCTAATCCTCTCCTCCGAGGTCTCTGGTGTCACCAAAAACGATATCCCCAGCCCATCTTGCTCAAAAGCAGCTTGATATTGGTCTCTATAAATATCCATCGGAAGATCTGGAATAATCAATCCATCGATACCACTCTCTGCCGCAGAGTGAAGGAACTTCTCTACACCGAACTGGAGCATCTGATTGAGATAGCCCATCAGTACGATTGGGATATTGGATTGTTCTCTGATAGTCTTGGCTTGTTGGAAGAGGATGTCAAGTGTCATCCCATTACTTAGAGCTACATCACTGCTCTTCTGGATCGTCTCACCATCAGCAAGGGGATCAGAGTAAGGCATCCCTAACTCTACGATATCTACTCCGGCACCTGCGAGTCTGAGGACAATTTCTTCCGTATCATTGAGATTAGGGTATCCTGCAGTCGTGTAGATATTGAGTACACGAGCTGACTTCTCTTCAAATAGTTGGTTGAGTCTAATCATAAATCTAATATTACTTGCTACACAAAGGTAAGCATTGTCTTCGATCGTCTACAGTGAGCAAGTGGACTAAGTGATCTGCACACATTCCTTTAATCGAAAAGTGGAGTTTAGATTGAAAATAGACAGACAGATGTCATTGCCTAAGGCTAATTAAGAGAAGATTGCTATGAACATGATTGATCTGCCAAGGCGTCCTTCTACCCAATATAAACTTCTTCAGATACTAGTCTTGATCAAATGTGTAGGTATATTCTAAGATCCTGAAGTATGGTCCGCCTGTAGCTGGATTAGTATTTTCAAAGTTGACATCTACTTCGATGACTTCGCTGTATTCTTTCTTACTGCTATCAAAGTGTACGTCTATCTGCCCTTGTTGTCCAGGTTTGATACTTCCTCTAGTCCAATCGAGCTCGGTACATTCGCAACCCGATGCAATCTCTATCACTAAGTCCTCAGTCCCTGTATTAGTGAATACGAAGACGGTATCTAACACATCGCCTCTATTGATGACGCCAAGATCAATGTAATCAACTTCAAATGTAGCTTCGACAGAGGTATCTTGTCCCATCAGACAGGCTGACATGAAGGTTAGAGCAATAATTAAGTAGTATTTCATTAGTAATATCTTAGACTGCAAAGTTTGTTGAAATCTTGATTAATTGTACTTAACGATCTGTTAAATGGAAATCAATTTACAAAGAACGAGGAGAATTTGATCAATCTACTTTCTCAATTGCTACGATCCCTGGGAGCTTTTTCCCCTCGAGGAACTCAAGCAATGCACCTCCACCTGTACTGATAAAGCTCACCTTATCCGCTTGGCCAGAAGCATTAATAGCAGCGACAGAATCACCACCACCAATCAGAGAGAATGCTCCCTTCTCTGAGGCTTGAGCCACTGTATTGGCTACAGCCATCGTCCCCTTAGCGAAGGCTGCCATCTCGAAGACTCCAAGAGGTCCATTCCAGATGATAGATTGTGCTGAGAGGATTGCTGAGTTGATTTTTTCGATAGATCTAGGTCCTACATCAAGCCCCATCCATCCTTGAGGAATATCTACAGTGGGTACGATCTGAGTATTGGCATCAGGTGCAAATGCATCAGCGATCACACTATCCTCTGGTATGATCAGATTGACATTATACTCTTGAGCTTTGGCGATCAGGTCTTTGGCAAGATCGAGATGACTATCCTCACAGAGTGAATCTCCTATGCTTCCTCCCTGTGCTTTTACGAAAGTATAGGCCATCCCACCACCTATCACTATATTATCAGCGAAGTTGATAAATCTCTCTATAAGCTTGATCTTATCACTCACCTTAGCACCACCAAAGATGGCTGTACATGGCCTCTTGGGGCTATTGAGTATCGATTGTGCATTAGCAATCTCGGTCTGCATCAAGAGCCCAAATGCTCTCTCGTCAGGCTTGAAGAACTGTGCTATCGTTGCAGTACTTGAGTGCTGCCGATGTGCCGTACCGAACGCATCATTGACATAGCAATCACCTAGAGCTGCAAGTCTAGCTGCAAAGTCTATATCTCCCTTAGTCTCTCCTGCATCAAATCTTGTATTCTCCAATAACAATACTTGCCCTGGTTGCAAGTCTCGAGCTTTGATGATCGATTGATCTCCTCCACAATCACTCGCAAACTGTACCTCCAATCCGAGCAATTTACTCAAGTGAGGCACTACTTGCTTTAGAGTGAACTTTGCGACATTTATTGCTCCATTATCTAATTTTTTCTTCTGAGGTCGACCTAGGTGACTCATCAGGATGATAGAGGCATTACCTGCTAAGAGTTGCTTGATAGTAGGGAGTGCTTTCAAGATACGAGTGTCATCTGTAATCTGATGATCTGCATTGATTGGCACATTGAAGTCTACTCTTACGAGTATTTTTTTACCTGAAGTATTGGGAAGCATCGTGTTTGAGTTTTATGAATATTAGATGAGAGGAAGCGTTGTAAATAAATATTGAGTCAAAAAAAAGAAGAATCATTCCTGCAAGTAATGAAGGAATGATTCTTCTCAATTGTAATTGAGTATTTTGGCATTACACTCTACAAGCGAGATCAGCTAATCTTGCTGAATATCCAGCTTCGTTGTCATACCAGCTCACTACTTTTACCATTTTACCAAGTGTATCGGTGATCAATGAATCAAAGATTGAAGAGCTTGGATTCCTTACGATATCAGACGAGACGATTGGGTCTGTTTGATACTCAAGGATGCCTTTCATACTTCCTTCAGAGTACTTCTTAAATGCTGCATTGACTTCATCTTTTGTTGCTTCTTTGTCCAACATGACGTTGAGCTCTACAAGAGATCCTGTGATGGTAGGTACTCTGATAGCCATAGCAAATAGCTTCCCTTTGACAGCGGGGAGTACTTTACCTACTGCATTGGCAGCACCTGTAGTGGTAGGGATGATATTATATGCTGCTGCTCGTGCTCTTCTGAGGTCAGAGTGAGGAGCATCCTGCATTCTTTGATCTGATGTATAGGCGTGAGTAGTAGTCATCGATCCCTGTACGATCCCAAACTCATCATTGAGTACCTTCATCAGAGGTGCTAGACAATTTGTCGTACATGATGCATTACTGATAAAGATATCGTCATCAGTCAGTTCCGAATCATTTACCCCGAGTACGATGGTCTTGATTCCTTCACTCTTTCCTGGTGCTGAGATAATAACCTTCTTAGCCCCTGCAGTGACATGCATTTGCATTTTGTCCTTTGACCTGAAGATACCAGTACACTCGAGTACCACATCTATATTGTTCTCAGCCCATGGGAGTTCCTCTGGATTTCTGATCGAAGTTGCTAAGATTGCACTTCCATTTACAGTAATGTGGGTATCATTAGAAGATACATCGCCATCAAATTGGCCATGAGCAGAATCATACTTGAGTAAATGTGCTAGAGTAGCATTGTCAGTTAAGTCATTGATCGCGACTACTTCTACATCAGGCTTATTCATTAAGTTTCTGAATGTTAATCTACCGATTCTACCGAATCCATTAATGGCAATTCTTTTCTTTGACATGTGTAGTAATTTATTTTTAAAAATTTAGATTGTGTATTAAAGCTATTGTTATCTCATCAAGACATTTCTTGAGTATAGATCTTAATTAGTGATTGTAATCTGCTGAGTACTTATCTCACCTGTTGGTGTAGAGAGGACTAGCAGATATGTCCCGCTTGCTACATCATCGACTCTCAGCTCATACGAGTGGCTACCTCTCTCATAGAGCGACGATTCGATGAGTGGTTTGACTAGAGCACCATCGAGAGATCTCAGTTCGAGATTAGCATGTTGTCTAGCACTCAGGGTAAATGTGATACTGACGAGATCAGATGCTGGATTGGGGTATGGATGATCAAGGTGAGTCCTTTGTTGCTCCAATTGTATCTGAGACGTACTTGAGACGAGATTATCAAAGATGATATCTTCGTCACCATCTTGGTATCGGACATATGAGATAGGCAAATAGTACATCTCGTCTGTTGTCTTCTCTCCCCAAGTAACCAATTGTGGGGGTACATTGGGGTTCACTGGGTTGTCCTCAGTGTTATCATAACTTGCAATGGCATGTACAGTAGCTCCTGCTTCGACGATAACAAACCGAGGGAAATTATATGTCCCTTGCCAGTTAAAGTCCCAATCTGGAATATTGATCAGATTGGTAATAGTCCCATCGGTATGCTCTACATAGACCTCCCAACTCTGTCCGAGCAGGTGCATATGTGGTGCTATAGCGAGGATAGATGCATCGATTGGCGATGTGAACTGTCCATGAAATGTCTCAACCTTATCCGCAGGGATAAAAAATGGCTTGTCTAATACAGTCCCGCTAAATGCAAATGGAAGCATGATAAACTCACTTACTTGTCTCTCTACAGGCTCATCCTTGAAGAAAATATTGACAGTAGACTGGTCAGATTGATCAGTATAGACAGGGCCGTAATGCATCTGGACTAGGATATCTGATCCTGCAGGGAGCATCTTGCCTAATGTCTCAGGATAGATATATGGATCTTGACCTGGTACATAGCCTGGAAATTGTCTAGTGAATGCCTCGTCAATCCCAAATCCACCGAAGCCGTCATAGCCATATGCAGGATCTTGACTATCGAGTATCTGAGCTTCACCACTCGTATCATAGCTGAAGAGTGCATGATGCACAATCGATGCATTGCCAGGCCTGAGTTCAATAGCAGCAATCTCTTTATCCTCAGTAAGTCCAGTAGGCAATACGAATACTCGATATTGGTCTTGACCATTGCCCACATGCTCATATGCTTCTGCCATCGTCAAGACTAAGTCAGGTGTACCGATCTGACTCCCTGTAGGGAACTGAGGCAACTCTGGCTCCAGTGCCACATCTCCTCTTGGCATCCCTTGGTCTATCCAATCAGCGATGAGAGATTTTTCACTCTCAGTGAGTCCACGTTCATTGCTGAATCTGCTGTAATCTTTTGACGGTGGCCAAGGTGGCATATAGTTGGATTGGATCACTTCATTGATCATCGTCCCCCATGCTGAGACCTCATCATATGAAGTAAACGGCATAGGACCTATCTCACCTTGTCTATGGCATGTCGTACAATTGTTATAAATAATAGGGGCAATCTGATCTGAAAAAGTTACAGCTTGACCAGTCAGGCTAGGATTAGCGAACAATATACTTGATAATAAGATTATTACAGTTGATAATTTTACAGTAGAACTTGTTTTCATAACTAGCTTATAACTTCTGAGTGAATATAGTAAATTAATCTAATTAAGCGAGCATCCTATCACCTCTGTCACCTTGGGTGAGACTGTTAGTCCATCCACAATCTGCTGGAGTACACTATCTAATGTATGATCTGTCACCTGAGCACGACGCTTACCTAACGCTGCAAAGAGATTGTTTATGCGACCCGAATAGACTATCTCATCCGTCTCATGATGGATTACGATTACTTGCGGAGCACGACTAGCCCCAAGAGACTGTGTGATCCGATCACCAGAATCGATCAGACATGGTAGAGTCAGATCATAGCTTGCTGCCCATTGTCCAAGATCTGCATCCTCAGAGAGATAGCTTTCAGGAAAGTATGCTTTGAATTCAAAATATCCACTTGCAACATACTTCTCCGAGATCTCTCTAATCGAAGGCGTCATTGCTTGACTTATCTTGCACTCCGTGAGCATCACATAGACCACACCGTAAGGAGCTTGTTGTGGCGGCATCACATTTGGCTTGACCCCACTGCACTGAGTGAATGCTATAAGGAGGACCACTGCAAAGATCACTATTAGTAATACTCTACTGAACAAAGATTTTAGTACTTCCATAGGGGTATTGTCAATATCTTGTGTCTTATAGATAGGTTTTATTAATGAGTATTTTAATGGTTTTAAAATAACAGTTTTTTCAGGTTAATTAATTATTGGTTATCGAATTTAGTCATAAGATAATCAAAAAAGGTCTCTGCAACTCTTTGTTGCGAGACCTTTTATCTTTTAGTGTATCTGTGATCCTGTGGTTAGCATTCTTGCTCTTATGTATATTATCTCTCATAATCAGGATGAATGTGTAATCTAAGTACACCTAGGCTCCCTATACTAACAGAAGTGATCAAAAGCCTGCACCAAATTATCAGCAATCATCTGAGCTGACCTCCCTTCGATGTGATGTCTCTCTAACATATGGACGAGCTTCCCATCCTTAAATAGAGCAATCGATGGAGAGGATGGAGGATATGGCATCATCATGGCTCTAGCTGTATCGACTGCTTCCTTATCCACTCCTGCGAATACTGTGTAGAGGTTATTAGGTCGAGCAGCATTTTGGATTGCCATCTTCGCTCCTGGTCTTGCATTAGCAGCTGCACACCCACAGACTGAGTTGACTACGACTAATGCTGTCCCTTCCATATTTGAAATTGCATTTTTTACTTCATCAGATGAAGTGAGTGATTGAAACCCAAAATCGGTTAAATCTCTCGCCATAGGTGTCGTTAATTCTACTGGGTACATGTCTATTACTTTATTTGTTATTAGGGGAAATGTGTAATTTATAATAATAAAACCTCTTACTGAACCCAATGGTTCAAAAAATTGGCTTCATATTTACACTGCGAATTTACTCTATTTGATGATATCTTTCATCCAATTGATCTTTATAATACTAGTATTACTATATATGAATAAATCTATTTCGCGTCTCATATGGAGTCTCGTTCTACTCAGCAGCTCACTCAATTTGATCGGACAAGAGAGTACTCCAATCCAAACATTTAAAGATACAAGAGTAATCAATACACAAAGTATTGAAACCCTCAAGAAGAGGCATATGGACTTTAGAGTGGGTCACAGATTTGGTGATCTTGCTGGGAGCAACGGAGGTTGGTCTACATTTTATGGGTTAGAGAACTCTACTGATGTTTCCATAGGATTTGATTTTGGCTTGACCGATAATACTATGATAGGTCTGCATAGGATGAAAGGTAGTAATGTCCTCAGACAGCTGGTCAATCTCTCAATCAAGCAGAGGCTCATGACTCAAGATGCTGAAGGAGGAAAGCCATTTGGCATTGCAGTATTTGGTCTGGCATCTATCTCGACTATGCCCAGCAGTCCCAATCCTGGTGTATTGAGCCACTTTGATGTATTTTTACATAGAGTGAGTTATCACATGCAAGTAATCCTCTCCAAAAAAATCGGAGATCGAATCTCACTGCAGATCCATCCAGCTTGGACATATCGCAATCTCGTCCCAGACTTCGACACCAATGACATCGTAAGTATCGGATATGCAGCCAAGGCACAACTCAATAGAAATATCGCTATCATCGTCGAAGGCAATCTTCCATTCTCCGATTTACGGACTAAGGAGAATGGCTACTATCCTGGATTGAGCCTAGGGATAGAGTGGGATACTGGCGGGGGACACATCTTCCAAGTCAATCTGACGAATGCCACTGGAATGACAGAAACTGATTACATCCCATATACACAAGAGGATTGGTCTCAAGGACAATTTAGACTCGGATTTACAATAGGCAGACAATTTAAAGTCTAAAAAAAATTGCATTGAGATGAAAATGAGATTATTAATCTTCCCACTGTTGATACTAATTATTCCGAGCATTTGGGAGTCAGCACCCAAGTATCCCAAGCTCAAGGACAACGATAGCGTAGGTAAGATACTGTATCAGCTAGGTGATGATCCAGGATGGTATCCTGTCAAGACATTAAAAAAATCTACCGCCGCGATAGGCAAGGAACTCTTCCATACTGGATTTGCTAAATCAACAGATGGCAAAAAAGGAAGAAAGCAAAGTAAGCACTTTGTCTGTACGAGTTGTCACAATATCCAGAGAGAAGATAGTGACTTGACTGTCTCTGATCCACAAGGTAGACTTGATTACACGATGAAAGCCGGCATACCATTCCTCCAAGGAACTACAATGTATGGTGCCGTGAGTAGGAGGACATTCTATAACGATGATTACTCACTGAAGTATGGTAATCTCGTGGATGCAGCACGTAATGATCTGCGTGGAGCCATCCAGCTCTGTGCTGTAGAGTGTGCTCAAGGACGACAACTCAAAACATGGGAACTCGAATCAATCCTGAAGTACCTCTGGACAATTGACCTCAAAGTCAAAGACCTCCAACTGACTAATCAAGAAAAGGTCAATCTAGAGCTCCAAATGAATCAAAATCCCGAAGCAGCAATTGCAACTATCCAATCTCGCTATATGACAGGATCTCCAGCGACTTTCGTCAAACCAGAAAATGAAAGAAAGACCTATGATAGAAAAATGGCTGATATCAACAATGGCGAAAACATCTTCTTGAATAGTTGCATGCATTGCCATGAAAATGGGAGATACTCATTCTTCGAATTGGATACGAGTAAGGTGACGATGAAGTACCTCCAACAGAAAGCGAATAAGTACACCGATCACTCCATCTATCAAGCTGTAAGATATGGGATCTACTCTACATCTGGAAGGAAGTCATACATGCCTCAATATCCATTAGAGAAGATGAGTGAAGAGCAACTCCTTGATCTCAGAGGATATATCGAGTATATGGCTGATAGGTAGTAAATATTCTAACCTCTTAGGATTACAACATATTGGAATTATTATTATATAAAATTCTACATAATGTTATTGTAGTCTTTATCGTCCTCAAGTACCATAACTCCCCTCCCCCAATTGGTCATAGCCAAAGGTTAATCTTGTAATCAAGCAACAAGTCAATTCTAAGATGGCAACTCCTCGCTATGAAGCACTGCTATTGATTGCTGATCAGCTAATAGTCATAATCCTTGGAGTTGATAATTGCTCTTGTAACAGGTGATGTCATCAATAGTACGACTAGTATGTTGTCCTATACATCTAGACACCTTATCACTGGAGAATTATTGCGAACTACTTGCCCTCTAGATTGAATTCATCAGCCACTTTACTCAACAGATTAGAATACCTATCGAGTGTTTAACCTTGTTGATCCACGCCGATCTTCAATTAATCTAAGAATAATCTCTCGGTTAACATCTAATGATCCATCTGCTCTCGTATCACATGATATATTGCACATCATAAGCATACGGCAATTCATATACAGGTAAGTAGTCTATTGGGGTATCTATATTCACTGCTTATCTATCCAGAGATCAGCCTCTGGCATAACCATCAATAGCAATTGAGAAGGTAACACCCTAGATTAAAATAGAGGGACTAAGTGTAGGTGGCACTTCAATCAAGATATCGTAAATAAAATTCGCTTTTTAGTAGGGGATCAAGTCAATGGATTTGGTTCCCGACTTTCACCTTGACTAATAGCTGTTACTGTGAATTAATTTCCAAAAAATTGAGAATCACAAAAAATAAAAGATAACTTCATGGCTATGAAGGACAACCAAATCGTCGAGAGTATACTCAAAAGAGAAGAGAAGGGAATGGATATTCTATATGACAAGTATAGTCCTGCTCTCTATGGGATGATAAGTCGACGTGTGAGGAACCAAGACGTCGCAGAAGAACTTCTCCAAGAAACTATGCTAAAAGCTTGGAATAAGATATCACTCTATGATCCAAATAAAGGTAAACTGTTCACTTGGTTGAGTACCATCGCAAGGAATACGACTCTCGACAAACTGAGATTGAAGAAGTACCAACAACAAAGCAATATTGACCCCATAGATAATAATGCCAATCCAGCATCAACGATCTTACTCTCTGACCAAATAGATGCGTCTCAACTCCTATCTAGTCTTGATCCTAAATACGAAATAGTACTCAGGATGTCGTATCTCGAAGGCTACTCGCATAGTGAAATCGCCAAAGAACTGGACATGCCTCTAGGGACAGTAAAATCTAGAATCCGTAAAGCGATTAAAACTCTTAGAGTTACTCTTGCCAAAGAAAAAAAATTATTCATAGGGATATTCCTTTCTATCTTATTAATCACCTTATTATGCAACTAAGCATAGACCAAATCAGACAGAGTGGCTTGCTCGAGCAGTATGTAATAGGTGATCTCACTCAGGAAGATTCTCTACTTGTAGAGCAATACCTCCTGACATACCCAACGCTAAAAACTGATATCAATGAAATAGAAGCTGCTCTCTACCGGTACGCAACACAATATGCGATGCTACCTGACAGCTCACTGCTTGATAAAATCAAAAAAGAACTCCAATTCTCCAAACCTGTTCCAAGTCCTACCGATCAAGACTCAAATAAGGGCAATAAGACTCTCGGAAGTACTCTAGGATTACTCCTACTCATCGCTGCGATTGGTACTAGTCTTTACCTATTGAGAAAGAATCTATCTCTTAATCAAGAAGTGCATGAACAGAATATAGAACTAGAAAAATGTAAAACTCTCAATGAA
>CALLAW010000011.1 GCA_938001865.1 uncultured Saprospiraceae bacterium
TATTAAAGTGGTAAGCCGATGCTTAATAACTATTATAAGAGTTGAATTATAGATAGTTACCCAATAGGCATAGCGTGGAATGAAAGTTGCATACCTTTGAGAGAGGAATCATTCTCATCCAAGAGGCACCCCAATGTTGTAGACTATGATCACTTACTACATACTACAGGATAATGAATTGCAGACTACAGACGTAGCAGGGCAAGCTCAGTGGATACATCTCTGTCCTCCACTCGAGCCAAATGAGTTAGAGAGCCTCTCAAAGACACAGAGTATTCCTTTGGATTTCTTCGTAGATTCGCTAGATATCGACGAACGATCAAGGTACGATCGAGAAGATGAGAGCAAACTGATCTTGCTCAACACCCCAGTTCTAAACAATGAACTGAGGGACAATCAAGCCATCTATATTACAGTCCCTATCGGTATCATAGTTCAAGATGAAGTCATCTATACAGTTTCACAAAATGACAATCCTATCATTGATAAATTTATTAATCAGAAGGTAAGGGGATTTGATCCGATCGATCATACCAAGTTTATCCTACAGATATTCCAAGAGAGTGTTCTCTCATATCTAGATGCCCTCAAGAAACTCAATCTTAAGCGTAATCTGATAGAGCAAGAGCTCTATAACAGTAGTAGGAGTTCTGAGCTCAAGCAATTACTGAGGATTGAGAAGTCTTTGGTCTATTTTGTCAATAGTCTGAGAGCTAACGACCTCTTGATGATGAAGATGAAGCGTACTGATTTCCTGAAGATCCGTGGCATAGAATATTACGAAGATCTCTTCGAAGATATTATCATTGATAATGGGCAGTCACTTGAGATGTCCAATGTCTATACTAATATCTTGAGTGGTACGATGGAGGCATATGCGTCAATCATCAGTAACAACATGAATGTCTTCATCCATCGATTGACGATCATCACAATTATCTTAATGGTGCCAACACTAGTTGCGAGTTTCTATGGGATGAATCTCGATCATTTGCCTTTTAGTAAGAGTCCTCTGACGTTTTATTTTTTGATATTATTTTCAGTCATTTTAGGAATGTTCTTGATTTGGTTTTTCCGTAGAGCACAGAAGAATATTAAATAGGAGAGAAGGCGTTTTTTTACTCACAACTCCTACCTAAAGATAAGTGAGGAGATTCAACATTACTCAATGACAGTGCTTAGTCAATGTGGTAATCCTAAACTCTTATATGTTCACCCCACATTTACCAAAGTGACACCATGTCAACTTTTTCAAAACATTAGATCGCATTCTATATCAATAAATCGCTAGGCAAGTCTTAACTTGGCAATCTAATCAAAATCAGAAGAGTGGGAATTCAACAAATTGTATTTATTCTAGTAACAGGGATAGCCTTCTTCTTTGCCGCAAAGCAATTTGCAAAGATACGGAGGACAATCAACCTAGGTAAAGCCTATGACACATCTGGTGATCTAGGGTTGCGATGGAAGGAAACATTACTTATCGCATTTGGTCAGAAGAAAATGTTTAAACGATGGATTCCGGCAATCTTACATGGGTTCATTTATGTTGCTTTTTTGTTTACTCAGATCGAGCTTATAGAGATTTTGATCGATGGCGTATTTGGTGTACATCGTTTTTTTGCAGGAGGTCTTGGAGTTTTCTATACATTGATTATCAGTACGATAGAGATACTATCATTACTCGCATTAGTCGCGACGATCGCATTCCTCTGGAGACGTAACTTACTCAAGTTGCCAAGATTACATAAGTCAGAGATGAGTGGATGGCCTACATTAGATGCCAATATCATCTTGATCCTTGAGATCTTCTTAGTCTGTGCTATCTTCATGATGAATGGTGCAGATGTCTTACTCCAAAAGCTTGATCCGTCACACTTCCCTGATACTGGAACCTTAGCAATCAGCTCTTGGTTAGGTCCAGCCTTATTTGGAGGAATGTCACAGTCTTCATTACTCGTTGTGGAGAGAGTAGGGTGGTGGATGCATATCTTGACAGTATTTGCATTTTTGAATTATTTACCTATCTCGAAGCACTTACATATCTTACTTTCATTCCCCAATGTCTTCTTCGCTAAGCGGTCTTCTCGTGGTGAGATGGAGAATATGACAGAGATAATGACTGAAGTCAAATCAATGATGGGATTGATACCAGAGTCTGAGGTAGATATGGACGCTGAGATACCTGAGTTTGGAGCTAAAGATGTCATGGATTTAGATTGGATCAATGTCATGAATGCGATGACTTGTACAGAATGTGGTCGTTGCACAGACGTCTGTCCAGCTAACACGACTGGCAAAAAACTCTCACCAAGGAAGGTAATGATGGATATCAGAGATAGAGCTACAGAAATCATCACCAATATAGAGTCAGGTAAAGATGAATTCAAAGTCGATGTCACTAAGCCTTTGACCCAAGATAATTACAATGATGAGAAGTCTCTCTTTGATTATATCAGTAAGGAAGAGTTGCATGCATGTACGACTTGTAATGCCTGTGTCGAAGCATGTCCTGTCATGATCAATCCTCTTGAGCCAATCTTAGCCATGAGAAGATATGAAATATTAACCGAGTCGGCAGGTCCAAGTGATTGGATGCCAATGTTTACAAGTATAGAGAATAGTGGTAGCGTCTGGCAAGTACCAGATAGCAGAGAAGATTGGATCAATAAATAAACAACAACGCTTATGAAAACAAGTCTCACTCTCAGTTTACTCTTAGCAGCAACGTTTCTCATTGGACAACATACATTTTCAATCGTTGCTGTTGATACTATCACGGGAGAGATTGGATCAGCAGGTGCTACTTGTCTTACCTCAGCAGATTGCAATGATTGTGGTGGTGCGGTGATTATCAATCAACTTATCCCTGGTGTAGGCGCTGTCAATGCTCAAGCTACAGTGTGCCTCCCCAACACGAATGCCACTTTTGTTGCTGACCAATTGAGAAGTGGTCTCAGTGCTACTGATGCACTTAATCTCGTATTATCCAACGATCAATGTCAGTTTGGCAACACTGCGGATAGACAGTACGGTATAGTCAGTTATGATGGCGACGACAATCTAGATATTGCAAGTTACACAGGTGATGGTGCCTTGTCACATGCTGGGCATCGGTCAGGTACTCTCTATAGTATACAGGGAAATATCCTCTTAGGTCCAGAGATCTTAGATTCGATGGAAGCGAGGTTTATCAGATCAGAAGGTTGGCCACTCAAAGATCGGTTAATGGAAGCAATGCAAGGAGCCAATGTAGTAGGTGCAGATAGTCGATGTGCTCCAGATGGATTGAGTTCTAAGTCTTCTTTCCTTAGAGTTGCAGCTCTTGGGGATCCAGAAGGTGAGCCATATGCAGAGGCGATTGTAGAGAGCACTGATCCAGGAGTAGATCCAATAGATTCACTCCAGACATTGGTTGATGATTTGACATTTATCATCATCAATGTTGACGATGAGACTAAGATAGATTACAATATCAGTCCTAACCCAGCGAGTGATCTATTGACTCTCACTCAAGGTGAAAATGCGTTACTGACACATTACAGAATTACAACCATTGATGGGAGAGAGGTAGCATTTGGTAATTTTAATCTCAGAGAAACCATCAAGGTAGAAAACTACGAAGAGGGCATCTACTTTATCCAGTTAATGGATCAAAGTACGACAGTCTTAATTACAGAAAAAGTACTAATTCAGAGATAGAATGAATGTAAAAACAATGGCTCAGCATGCTGCTGATGGAACAAAACCAGAAGTACTCTTCTGGGTAGGATGTGCAGGCAGCTTCGATGCAAGAGCACAGAAAGTGACCAAAGCGTTCGCCGAGATACTCAATAAGGCAAATGTAGACTTTGCAATACTCGGTAATGAAGAGAGTTGTACAGGTGATCCTGCACGTCGGGCTGGCAATGAATTTGTCTTCCAGATGACTGCCATACAGAACGTGGAGACACTCAATGGCTACGATATCAAGCACATCGTCACAGCATGCCCACACTGCTTCAATACCTTGAAAAATGAGTACCCTGCACTAGGGGGCAACTATGAAGTAGTCCATCACACACAGTATATCAATACACTCTTCGACGAGGGTAGACTTACTGTAGAGGGTGGAGCCTTTAAAGGCAAAAAAGTAACTTACCACGACTCATGTTATCTAGGTCGAGTTAACAATGTCTATGCTGTACCTAGAGACCTGTTAGAGAAGTTAGATATCGAGTTAGTAGAGATGAAACGATGTAAGACTAACGGATTGTGCTGTGGTGCTGGTGGTGCCCAAATGTTCAAAGAAGACGAACCCGGAGACAAAAGAATCAATACAGAACGTGTCGAAGAAGCTCTCAATACTGGTAGTGAGATCATCGCAGCTAACTGTCCATTCTGCATAACCATGCTATCGGATGGAATCAATGAAAAAGAGAAGTCCGAATCAGTAGCAGTATACGATCTCTCAGAGCTCATCTTACAATCCATAGACTAATGTTACGAGACCTTATAGCACTGCCAGATACAAGTAAAGTCTGGATCTATCAGGCCAATCGGCCACTCAGTTATGATGAAGTAGATATCGTACGACCAATGCTCTACCAATTTGCTCAAGAGTGGAACTCTCATGGGCAAGTGGTACAGGCATATGCTAATATCTTCCATATGCAGTTTATCGTCTTAGTTGCAGACGAGTCCAATCTTGGAGTCAGTGGATGCTCCATAGATAGTAGTGTCCAACTCATCAGATCTATAGAGTCAACAGTGAAGATTGACTGCTTTGATAGGCATATCTATACTTACTTTGATGGTGAAGATGTCAAGCAAATCCGCCACAACGACTTCAAAGCTGCCTATGATAATGGCCAACTGACCGACCAGACACTCATCTTTGATAACTTAGTCGATACCAAAGAAAAATTTCTTACATCTTGGATAAAGCCGATTCAAGACTCTTGGCATAAGATGTTTTTGAGCTAGGGAGTTCATAGTGGACTAGTCTATATAGAGAGAGAGATTCTAGTCAGGATATTGAGAGATGCGTATATCGATTTGGATTGCCACATGCTCGTTATTGACGAGTCAGCTGAGTACACAAGAAAAGCACTACCATGCTATTAATGACTACCTCTGAAGAGTTGAAAAGTTGATCTGTAAGGTTTCCATTTCTCTTCCCAGAATGGGCTACTGTTGTGCCAAATTAGTCGGCAAGTGCCTGACACCTTTGATGCCGATTGGATCATTTTTTTGACTTGATCGTATGATTCTATTGGTGTCAACTTGAGGTAATTGGCAAGTGTGACATCCATCGCAGCGAATGGATGAATCATCAGATCTGTACTCAATTCCGCTTGGAGATCATACCAAAGAAATGGTCGACAAGTACCTGCTCTATAACCAATGTCATCTGCATATCCCATTGTGTAATCATCTGAGATACCAGCCTTGAGAAGTAATCGATATGTCGTAGGAAGTTTCAGTCTCAAGTAATGTTGACGGCTACGCGTAGGTCGTGCATTTACCAGCGAGTAATATGTATCCACTTGTGAGGAGAGTATCTTATAGTCTGTTGATGTCTGATATCCCGGATGGATCCCAATCTTTGCGACAGTTGAGAGTTGCTTTACAGCTGTTGCGAATTGTGGATGGTGAGGATCGACGCCTTTGTCGTACTTTGTCCTTTGATTCATCAATATGAAAAATACGACTTGGCTAAAGTCGATGTATTCTTTCCACCTGTCTAGATCGTAGTCATCTTGTTGAGATCCGTTAAGAGTCTTTACTCTTTGAGAGAGTGCTGTCAGATCCAACTTACAGAGATCTTTGATCACCCCGGCTATGGTCACCAGATTTGATTTGTTTTTGTACTTCCACATGTGATCTATGTCAAATGTGATTTCCGTAGGTTGAGAGGATATAAGATCCAATGTAATCCCAAGATTAGTATGGACATAAGTAGCAAACCAGAGCAATACTTGATCTACGATTGGCATATGTAATACTTTGAGACTACTGAGTATAGAGTGGTTAGCGGTGAATCTATCATGGACATCAGGTCCGTAGGGGATATACTCCTCGTATCTTGATAAGATTACAAAGGCAAATGCAAAGAGATCACTTTGCGGAGCAGAATGATGACTAGTCTGATCCTTAAGGAAGTCAATCGAGAGTTGGAGACTCTGGGTCATCTCACGATATGAGTTGGGTTTGATTCCCTGCTCTACCATGATAGGATGCAGAGGCATATCTGTATCCCCGTCATCGCTATACGTGATAGTCTTCTGACGTTGATTTTCGTGGATCTTATGGATTAAGTCTATCGATTGAACAAACTGAGAATCTAGCCATTTAATGACATAGGATACTCTATTAGATTGAGAAGGACAATATATGTATATCTTTGTAATAGTTTTGTTCGTTTATTACCTTAGTGAATGGTAAGATAGAGTGATAACTTACTGTTCTAGTACTATATTATTTATGATTGAGATAATTCACTGTTGAAGTTAAGATACTGCATATTAGGTTTGTTACTACTTGGGGTGACATTTGGAGTCAATGCTCAGAGGACGCTGCAACCGAAGCTCATAGAGTTTGACACTAAAGGTATTGTGTATAAGACTGAACGAGCATTTCAGTTTAGAGTGATGGAGAGCGGGATGTCTATAGGCTACTACCAAGGTCAGATAGTCAGCTATACCAAGACTAAATACTACAGTTTGGATTTAGGTTATCTGAGAGATGTGAGAGAGAGACGCCAAAGCAAGAATATCAGTATTGCGACACCTACCAACTCATTTGCAATAGGAAAGATAAATAGTATCATCAATGTAAGAGGGAGTATCGGTCGCAAGATTTATCTTTCTGAGAAAGCCAAAAGACGTGGTTTGGCCGTTGGGTATACGTATGAGATTGGGCCTTCTATTGCATTGGTCAAGCCATACTACCTCGATCTATTCTACTCGAGTGGCCCTGGAGATCTGCAAGTAGAAATCGTAACTGAGAAATTTTCCGAAGAGAATGCTGAAGTCTTCTTAGATCGCAATAGAGTATTCGGAGCATCTAACTATCGCAATGGTCTAAGCGAAATATCAATCGTCCCAGGTATCCAAGCTAAGGCTGGTGCTCATTTTGCGTTGGGAGCATTCGATGAATATATGAAAACCTTAGAAGCTGGACTCATGGTAGACCTATACACTAAGAAACTCCCAATTCTCTTTGAAACGGAAGAGTATCAAAATAGACCCCTTTTCATAAGATTTTATGTCAATGCACAGTTTGGAGCAAGAAAGAATAAGTAATCAATCGAGTTATTAAAAACAGATACCAAAATAGACAGCTATAGTGTTAGAATTACCAGTAATATCAGTCGATAACGACAATAATTCCAAGAAGTCAAAGAGAAAGCCAGATTGGTTAAGAGTAAAACTTCCAATAGGTGAAAAATATAAACATGTCAGAAAACTGGTAGACGAGTACGACCTACATACGATCTGTCAGAGTGGTAATTGTCCTAACATGGGAGAGTGTTGGGGAGCGGGTACTGCTACATTTATGATACTTGGCAATGTCTGTACACGGAGCTGTAGCTTCTGTGCAGTCAAGACTGGTAGACCACCAGAGTATGATGAAGATGAGCCAAGAAGAGTGGCAGAAGCAATAAGACTGATGGAGGTAAAGCATGCTGTCATCACATCAGTAAATAGGGATGAACTCAAGGATCGTGGAGCCGAAATCTGGTACCAAACTGTCGTCGCTGTCAAAGAAGAAAGTCCTACTACTACCATAGAAACTCTGATTCCCGATGTCAAGTCTAACTGGGATGCACTCTATCGGATGGTAGAAGGTGGCCAAGAAGTAGTCTCACATAACATAGAAACAGTAGAGAGCCTCTATCGAAGAGTAAGACCACAAGCTAAGTATGCGAGGAGTCTAGAGCAAATCAAACTGACAAAGGAAGATGGGAGAAGGACAAAAACAGGGCTAATGGTAGGTCTAGGTGAGACGCAAGATGAAGTCATCAAGACGATGAAAGATCTTGTGGATAATGGTTGTGATGTACTCACAATCGGCCAATATCTGCAACCAACTAAAATGCATATTGAGGTTGCAGAGTTTATCCATCCCGATACCTTTGCAATGTATAAGTCCGAAGGTCTCAAGATGGGATTTGACTTTGTAGAGAGTGGTCCATTGGTCAGATCAAGTTACCATGCCGAACGACATCTTGAAGGATTTGTAGAGTAAATTGTGATGTAACCATAGAAAACTCTCAGACTTATCAGAAAAGTTATTAATTTTGTTGTCAATGCAACTAAATTAATACTATCAGATATGTCAACAACTCTCGAACTCCCCAAATTATACTCAGAAGCTAAAGACTTTATGCCTCTCAATGGTACTGATTACTTAGAACTCTATGTCAGTAATAGTAAGCAGGCTGCACATTTCTATAAGACAGCATTTGGATTCCAATCGTATGCTTACTCCGGTCTAGAGACTGGTAATAGAGACTACGAAAGTTATGTCGTCATTCAAGATAAAATAAAATTGGTATTGACCTCACCTCTCAAGAGTGGAACTGAGGTAGGCAAGCATATAGATAAGCATGGTGATGGCGTCAAAGTTATAGCACTGTGGGTAGATGATGCTACTCTTGCTTATAATAATGCGATGGAGAGAGGTGCTCGATCATATCTCAAACCAATAACTGAGGAAGATGAAAATGGCAAGGTAGTGAGATCAGGTATCTATACTTATGGAGAGACGGTACACATCTTTGTCGAGCGGAAAGCATACAATGGAGTATTCCTTCCTGGTTATAAGTCTTGGGAGACGCCTCATTTCAATCCAGCACCAGTAGGGTTAAAGTTTGTAGATCATATGGTTGGTAATGTCCCGCTTGGAGAGATGAATCAATGGGTTCAGTTCTACGAAGATGTCATGGGATTTGCGAATATCCTCTCATTTGATGATAATGATATCTCTACAGAATATACAGCTCTGATGAGTAAGGTAATGAGTAATGGCAATGGCAGAATCAAGTTTCCTATCAATGAACCAGCTGAGGGGAAGAAGAAATCACAAGTTGATGAATACTTAGACTTCTATGAAGCTGGAGGTGTCCAACATATTGCAGTTGCTACTGATGACATTATCTCTACTGTCAGACAACTCAAATCTAGGGGCATAGAGTTTCTCAGAGTTCCTGACACGTACTATGATGCTGTCACTGATCGTGTAGGCAAGATTGACGAAGATATCGCTCCACTTAGAGAGTTAGGGATACTTGTAGACAGAGACGATGAAGGCTATTTATTGCAGATTTTCACTAAGCCAGTCGAGCCAAGACCAACGATGTTTTTTGAAATTATTCAGAGAAAAGGTGCTCAATCATTTGGCAAGGGTAATTTCAAGGCACTCTTCGAGGCAATCGAAAGAGAACAAGAATTACGAGGTACGTTGTAAAATGCAGAACGAATCTTATTTGACATTAGATCGATAAATGAGTAAAGGAGTCTAGCATCATGTTAGACTCCTTTATTTTTAATCATCCATTATCAAAATTCCATCAACTAATTCTTAGTGACTATCAATTGATAATCACTTGGGCCAATGTGTAATCATTGTCATGTAAGGCTTGTATGATGTAGATGCCACTCTCCCAAGTGTCGACAGCAATCGACTCAGTACTGCTTGTAGTCTCCATGTTTTTTACTCTTGATCCATCTGCAGAGTAGATATTGATTGTCCATAAATTATTCGTAGATGGTAGAGAGAGATTGAGGTAATCACTTGTAGGATTAGGGTAGACCTCAATCGATATTTCATTCAACTCAGTCTTCTCATGACTTCTCTCTATTACTTGTGTGTCTGATGCTATGGCAGTGTTTTGTGTAGTAATTATAGTGTCTTTGCAATCATACTGTGAGTAATCAACTCGTGTGATACGTGAGAGGATATCTCTTGCCATGTATACAATTGATCCAAGATCAGAGGGGCACTCAATAGCTATCTCATGAAGGAGTTGATATTGTTTCTGATTGGGTCTAAGTGTAGATTTGTTCATCAAGTCTAGAGCTGTAGTATAGCATTTTTTCCATTTGGCTGAGATGTCAGTTTTTGCTTTTACCTCCGAGTTAAGATTGATTGCATTGAATGTGTGCATTGTTCTATACAATGATAATTGTGATTGCAATTGCTTTACTTCTGCTGAGGCACTGTTCATCACGCTTGAGTTTTGGTGACTAAGAGCTTCCTTTAGCTTCTCGTTTACTCTAGAGATCTTATCCATCGTTTCAGCATCTGTGCTTGTGACGAGAGTATTGACTGTGATGTATTTCTGCTCTGCTTTAGTTTTCATTCTCTTGAGGAATGCTTCAATGCAAGTCGAGTAACTTGAATTCGTATTGCTAGTTGCGATTAACTTAAGTAGTTGGAGATTTTCAAGATAAGTACTGCTGTTTGCATCATTATTGATGAGTGTGCAGAGATTGTCGATAAATTGCTGTTGCTCCGACACATAATCATTCCTCATCTCGATGCAATTCGTACATGGAGTATTGGGTCTATCTGATTGAGTGTCGAAGATGTCTCCATTTGCACTTACGTTACTTGGAGTATAAGGGTAACCAGTACTATTTGACTGGAACTGCATCAACGCTAATGCATCAGAGGAGAGTAGGGTAGTAATATCTGCTTCAGTCCATGCACCTTCCATCCATTGGTTAGAGTTACTCTTCTGTGTTCCGATATTAGAGCCAATGCTCATTCCTATATTACCTGAGATAAACTTGTTGCATCGGAGAGATTGATTGTCTGACATTTCCTTTATGCTAAGACCTTCATGAAGATTTTCAAATTCATTCTGTATGAGGCTATTCGTATTACTCATGCTCATCGAGATGCCAGTATGCATAGCACTATCGGTTAATGATGATATCGTGTTGCAGCCAATAGTGTGTCCAGCTCCTCCCACAAGATGAATTCCAATGGTGTTGCTTTTATTTTCGATGCCATTTACAAGAGTGTTATCTTGAAGAGTACATGCCCTATGATTATTGATCACGATCCCTGATCTGCCAGATGAGAGAGAGATAAGATTTGCGCTTATCTCTCCGCCTATATCATTACTCAAGATGATACCAGAGCCGAAGGATTGGTCAGCGGTATTATCGATAGTAATAGTATTGTCAAAGATAATTGGATGAGTCACTGATACAAGATCTACTCCTCTCTGTGCTGAGACTATAGAATTGTGAGAGATGTGAAGCAGTCCTGATTGGTCAAATGCTCCAAGGATCGCTTCTCTCTCTACATCAAAGCGATTATTTGTAATATTGCCTGTACTCTGATTGAGAGTGATACCAGAGATACAATCAAACGAGTTGCCAGAAGCTACATTGAGATATGAGTGATTGATAGCTACGATGGCAGAAGAAGGGTGAGAAGAGTCTTCTTCATTATCAGCAATTCTGCTCAATCCAATATTATTAAATGAACAAGCATTCCTGATATCTACTCTCGCATTATCAATTGAGACAGCTGTATTGAGATTACTGAAGTGTGATCGCCTGATATAGACGAAGTTATCATTTGACTCTACTGTGATGCCATTAGTCCCAGTCAGGTTATCATCAGATTGTGTATAGATACCTACCTCATCGAAGACTACACTCGCTTGGTGATCACATGATGAGAGATAAGCTGCAGTTATATTATTTTCAAATTTGCTTCTGTAGACAAGAAGCTTATCTACTCCATTAGATGCCTTAATCCCTATGGTCGCATTACTGATTATTGTTCCAAATTTCAATTGAACTTTTGTATTCTCGCTGAGTTCAATTCCTTGCCATCTCTGATCACATGCAGTCAATGTCGTGCCTGTAAATTTGATTTCAGATTCAGACTCGTCAATAATCATCTCCGCATTCTCTGCAAAGTAAAGTATACATCCAGAGAATGAAACTTCAGTATCTAGTCTCAGGATAGAGTCTACGTAGAAGGTCTTCTGA
Organism: uncultured Saprospiraceae bacterium; assembly: GCA_938001865.1. Taxonomy (GTDB): domain Bacteria; phylum Bacteroidota; class Bacteroidia; order Chitinophagales; family Saprospiraceae; genus JAHDHH01. The sequence goes on from CALLAW010000011.1 coordinate 12,000, forward strand.
GTAAAGTGAGGACTAACTTCTGCTGTATTGATATAATCAGATATGGATGCATCTCCGGTGAATATAATTGCGTCATCTGGTAAGTCACACGGATGAGATGGAGTTTCACAATTTACAGTTAGAGTCTGAGCTTCCGACTGTACCATCCCACAGTTGTGGACTGCAGAGAGATCGAATGTGTGTACTCCCTGAGTGATGAAGTCATACGAGATATGAGTGCCAGTCATCGAATTGTTGTCACCAAAAGTCCAGATATACTCTACGCATGGGCTAGGATCGGTCAATGTAATAAGAGCTTCACTACAAGTAAATGCTACTGTGTAGTCAAGCGAAATGTGACTTGAGTTTTGGAGTTGGATTACTTCCTCATGAGTCTGCTCTATCGTCTTACAAGTAGACTCGTATAGAATATTTGCTGTTATTGTGCCCACATCACATGGACAAGTTTCTTGTATTTCGCAATTTACCTGGAGTGTCTGACATCCTGTAGAGAGACCGAGTGTCTGGTGTAACTCTTGATCCATCTGGATCATACCACCCGATGATAGCATACTTAATCCTGTTGGTAAAGAGAGAGTTACTTCAAGATCATCAATGGTATGAGTTGCAGTATTGCATAGGGTGTAGCTAATCTCGATGCCATCAGTTGTTATTTCGCTTGAGAGTTCTGCAGTGACGTACTCTTCATTATCTAGGACATTGATTTCGATGGGTTGACAGATGATTTGATTGTCAAATGCACACTCTCGAGTCATACAGATTTCATAATTGCCAGATTGACTATAGCTATGACTTGCCTGGATTCCCTGAGCAGAATGTCCATCACCAAAGTCCCACATACAAGAGAGGACTTGAGTGTCTGTACTTCCGTCAAATCGGATGGTACACTCCGACTCCTGGGTTGTCGTAAACGGTGCAGTACAATCTAGTTCACAATGTTTGATAGCGATATTATCGATAATCAATCTATTGCGAGAATTATCATCTACTCCCTCTATGAAGAGGTACTGACCCATCTCATCACTGTAGGTAAATGTTACAGTCGCGGTCTGTCTTGGATCATAGCTACAAAAGTCAGACGGCTTGTAGAGTATTGGCTCATTAGGAGGGTTCGATACTTTGATCAAATCACTATTATTGCCTGGTGCATTTGATTGGTAGACGGTGTGAGATAGCCCTACTCGGAAGTAATCAAGTGGGACTTCGATATTATTGTAAGAATACACACTGTAATCTAAGGACACTGTGTATTCTTTACCAACTTCTAAGTTGAGTGGCTTGACCATGCCGATACTCTCTCTATTGTCATAATTGATCCCTAGCATAAACTTCCCTGACTCACTTGATGTGCAGTAGAGTGGAGAGCTTACTCTATTGTACCAGTTACATACTTTGTCCCACTCTTGGGAGTATTGGCTATAGTGGTAGGCGTCTTGTATGTAACTGATATTGTCCTCAAGCGTTAGGGCAGATTCAAAATCTCCATTGATTGCTGAGTCACAAGCCAATTGTGTAGATTCATCACATGAAGTAAGATTGTCTATGACATAGATGGTTTCGCAATGATCTTGTGGACACTCATCCACTGTTGTAAATAGGCATAAAGTATGCAACCCTTGCTCAGTGATTGCTACCTCTACTGTATTGTAGTTAGAGATAGACTTACCATCAAGGTACCATGCGGCATTTATCGACCCTTCCGTTGTGTTGTGATAGCTATTCGTCTCATTGGCAATGATATTCAGTGGACCATCTAGAGTTACTACATCAGAGCTACAAGGTGTATAGCAACCATTAGAGTATGTCAGAGAATTGTAGAATGTCTCCACATGGGCTCTCATACGATCTGTCTGTCCAGGGGTAAATTTGCTCAAGCACTCTACCTTAGAGTAACTCATATAATTATAAGCATATGATTGAAAGTCTGATCCAAGTCCAAGGCATCCATCATCACAACACATATTGGACTGATCGACAGAAGTACATGTATGTTGCTTGAGGTGTGGTGCCGTATCACAGACCAAATCACCAGTCAGAGTACAGTCATCAGCGTCAATACAACCCCAAGCTGTACCTTCAAATGTATGATAAAGACCTAGGTAGTGACCAATCTCATGAGTGAGTACACTGGTATTGAAATAGTGATAGTCAATAACGATGCCTTCGAGGTGTTGTGGTATTGTATTGGGAAATGAAGAAAACCCAAGTGTATTGCCACCTTGTCCTTGGATATCGTTGACTACCCAGATATTGATATAATCAGTGGGTAACCACGTAGATAGAGACTTGAGTATAGCAGTCTCTGATCCATATGTGTTGACCAATCCATTTGCAGAATATTTACCACAGTATGTAGTCAGACAATCGATTCGATTGACACCATTGACGGGTGTGTTGTCTGGAGATCTCTTTGCAGGGCAAAAATCTATATTTGCCGACGTCTCGCTATTGAAGTCTGATGTCAGTCTCTGCAATCCAGTGATGATGGCTTCATCCGTAATGAGGCTATTCCCTTGGTACTCCATAACATGGACAATCACTGGAAGGGTGTATTGGGTAGTCCTAGTAGCTGTGTTTGATGCTGAGGAGTCAGCAATACGCTTAGAGATTATCTTTTGATTAGATAAGATTTTGTTTTTAATAACTTCATCAGTTTTGATGTTATCCATCACTTGATCAAATCCACAAGAGTGAGATTGACTTATTAAGTGAGTTGAAGTAAGGAGGATAATTGCAAAAACTGTGGAGTATTTCATAGTTCTCAAAATTTGGGTAACGGCATACCTTACCCAGACTATGAATGATCAATAGCTCTTGGGTGGCTGCATGGGTAAGCACCTGAGATTGTCCGCTATGGAGCAACTCAGAAGCAAATCGATACAGACTAAAATAATATTGACTTGATGGTTTAGGAAGTGCTAAATCAGCTGGAAGTTGTCAACTTACTTTACATTAATAAGGTAATTGGTTGTTTATGGGTTTGCATAATTTCATTGTCATTACAAATGTAAATCATCGAGGTACTGCAAGAGTTAACCATTCGATAATTGAGTGGTTAAACTCTGTTTTTGGCAGACATTTTAGATTTTTGGCAGGGTGAAAAAATACCAATATTTCACATTGAAATAGTGTCCCACTGAAAGTCAATTTGTTATAGATTGGACTATTAACAAATATTTTTTTTGAGTGATATGAGAGGGTTTAGTCGCATCTAATAGCGACCTCAAGTGATCAATAAAACTCTCATGTCTAATGACATATGTCACAGATATCGCATCTCATATTGGCACTGCTGCAATCGTGTGAGATGGAGTACCTACTTCTTGTGTCTATATGTAATTGACACAAAGATGTAAGCTGGCTCAGTATTGATTCAGTGATCCATTTACCTAGAGTAAGATGAAAAAAAAAGCTAGACTAGTTAGCCTTTGCAAACTCTACTGTTGAGATAGCTTCATCTGATTCTAGGACTTTCATGATTTCTTCTGGAGTATGATCAGCAGTACGATATGTGACTAACCAACCATTAGTCTCTGCTACTTTATCAACAATCCTCAGCCCATATGATTCTCTCATCTCATTGAACCACTGTGGGACTGCTGTACCAGGCTTATGTTTGATGATGAGTTTTGACTTGTCATACTTCCCATCATGAGATACGATAGGCTCTTCTTCACCCATCATTGGTAGGGCTTCGATGAGTTCCCAACCATCTTCATTTACAATGTTTTCTAACGCATACTGGAGTGTCATGAGTTCTGCTGGTCTATCTTCTTTGCCGATTACCAGCGTCATAGAATCAGAAGCCGCATAACCGACCTTGACTAATTGAAGATCAGGGAGAAGTGACTCATAATTTGTCTGGAATGATAGAAAATCACTTGCAGTAAATAACCTGTCTAACTCAGCCATCTGATCTTTGGTGATGGATTTGCGGTAAGTACCCAATAACTTGGTAAACTTAGCACCCTTGAACTCTGCAATGCCATCATTGTGTATCGTCATGGTATATACTGGACATTTGCCAAAGCAAGCTCCTTTGGAGAGGTAATAGAGAGGCTCACCACTGAGTGATTGATTGACTGCAGATTGCTTGGTCTTACATGCCCCCAAGAGACTTATTACCAATATGGAAAGGAATAGATGTGAGATTGAATATTTCATTGATATAGAATTATGATAAATTGAATTGCAAATATACAATATCCTACGATCACTCAATCGAAGGACGAATCAAGATCTTGATCAAAGAGAATGAGAAAGTAACCCTATAGCTGATAATAAAAGAATGCAGAAGATGTGTGGAAGTCAGGTGTCGGAGTTTGGGGATCTTGATGGGTGATCCAAGTCACTCGATTAGGATTGCCGATTTCATGATAATCTGCCCTGAATACCCCAATGAAGAGTCTAGATTGCTGATCAATTAGTCCCAGAGATTTGAGATATTGAAGAGATACTTTACCAGTACAAGAGTATCCAGTACTGTCTACTGTGGAGAGGGCTGTGAGTTGCTCTCTTGGCCATTCCCATTGATAGTCGATCTCTCTGTAATGCTTCCCGTGGAATGAGAGTATCCGATTGTCATATCCAATCTCCATCCCATAGTAGTCACTCAACAGGGTATCAGTACTTAGGAATAATTCTACTCTATCAGAACTCCCAATACCATGATGAAAGTTGTCTTGGTCTAAAGCAACGAGTGATGTGTCAACTCCATCAAATTGGAAATACAATGTATCTTGACTATGCCAAAATAAGGCTTCTGTATCTTGATATCCATCATGACTCCATGGTGCTGAGAACTGTAATTGTGTCCGTAGCGTATGCGAATAAGGATGGTGCATATGAATACACGACATAGTTAGTAGAACTATAAAAAGTTGTAAAAAGACAGAAAAACCTCTAATAAATGTCATCATAGGACTAAATAAGAGGTAAACTTAAATCATAATTGCATCAAAATCATGGAAGAATTGTATATTAAAGGCGATTTTTATATTTATCCAAAATTTCTAATTACTCTAATTTTAAAATTAAAATACATGCAATTTAGAATTACACTACTCTTATGCTTTATGTTAATGATGAGTGGGCTCCAAGCTCAGTTAGCATCAGGAACTATCGCCCCAGATTTTACTGTAACTGATATCGATGGTGTAGAGCATCATCTTTATGATTATCTCGATGAAGGAAAAACCGTAATACTTGATATATTTGCGACATGGTGTGGACCTTGTTGGTCTTATCATCAAGGACATACACTTGAGGATATTTATCAAGAGTTAGGTCCTAATGGCACTAACGAATTGATGGTGCTCACAATAGAGGCAGATGGCAATACAGCTGTAGATTGTATTACAGGTGCAGATAACTGTAATACATTCGGTGATTGGACAGAAGGTGTATCATATCCGCTTATAGATGCTCCTGAGATCAGATCACTTTACTCGATAGCTTACTATCCTACGATCTATATGGTCTACCCAAATAGAGTGCTAAATGAAGTAGCACAGCGGTCATACGATGAAATGAAAATATGGGTTAATGCAGCTGAGAAGCTTGATGGACCGCAAAACCCTTCAGTAACGAGTTTTACTGGAATTAATGGAAGTATCTGTACACCTTCATGGGTGTTTGGACCTAGTTACACTATTAGTAATATGGGTGAAGAGACACTTACTTCATTTGATTATGAAATCAGAAATGGTAATGAAGTCATTACGAGTGATAGTTGGTCTGGATCGGCAGCTCCTTATCAGATTGCAACTCAAATACAAGTAACTCCAAGTATTGTAAGTGAAAATGTAAGTTACGATTTCTACTTTACTAACATTAATGGTGAAGCAACTGAGAAATATGAAACAACAACTTCATTAACGTTTGAAGTCGAAAACACAATCTATGTCAATGCTTTAACTGACGAAAATGCATCTAGCCACGAAAATAGATATGAAATTAGAGATGAATTTGGCTTTGTAGTAGGAGATGGATTCCTTGGTAATCCAAACGAACAATACAACAATAGACATGATCTACCAGCTGAAGGATGTTATGAATTTGAGCTATTTGATTTTAATAATGATGGTATCAGTGGAGAGATTGAAGTAGTAGATGTCGCGGGTAATGTCATTTATGGCAATACTGGATTCAATCCAGAGATGACGAGTAGTTTCCAAGTATCTGCAGTGACAAGTGTCGACGACGTCATCGATACTAACACTTGGACTGTTAGTCCTAATCCTGCAAGTACACAAGTAACACTATCCATCCCACAAAATGACTCTGAAGTCCTAAGTCTCACAGTGATAGGAATCGACGGAAGAGCCTACCCAATCCAAATGGAACTCAACAATGAGAGTGCAACACTTAATGTGACTGAACTCCCAGAAGGAATCTATACTCTAGTAGTATTAACAACTGAAGGAAGAGGAATCAAGCAATTTGTGAAAGGATAACATCCTTCCAAATCTCACAAAATAATAGAAGAACTGATCATCATAGAGGTGATCAGTTCTTTTTTTATTTGTACCCATCATATCTCTCAGAGTTGAGTACTTTCGTAAATTTGCTACTCTTGTAAATGGTATCTTATCTCTCGTGCTCGATCAAAAATGGGGTACACAAATAATGCTAAATAATAACAATTGGACAACAGATCAAACGAAGACTCAATAAGCCTCAATAAATACATCTCTAATACTGGAATGTGCTCTCGGAGAGAAGCTGATACCCTCATCAAGGAAGGAAGAGTGACTCTCAATGGTCAACCTACTAAGCCTGGCAATCGAGTCTTTGACGGAGATGAAGTACTCGTGGATGATAAGCCATTGATTACGACACCTGACTTATCCTATATTATACTCAACAAGCCGCCTGGAATCGTCAGTACCACAGACAGCAATGAACCGCGTAACATCATCTCATTTGTCAATCACGATAAGCGACTCTTTACAGTAGGCCGATTAGATATGGCATCACAGGGTCTCATCATCTTGACAAATGATGGAGATATCGTCAATAAAATCCTAAGAGCTGGCAATGCTCACGAAAAAGAATATCTCGTCAAAGTAAAGTCTCCGATTACGCCTGAGTTTGTACATAAGATGTCAAGTGGCGTCCCCATCTTGGATACAGTGACTCAGCCATGTCAAGTTACTAAGATTGACGATTATCACTTCAGGATCACTCTGATCCAAGGACTCAATAGACAGATAAGAAGGATGTGTGAATACTTAGATTATGAGATCAGCATGATCAAGCGAACGAGGATCATGCATCTCACTCTCAGTGGACTGAGGATAGGGGAGTGGAGAGAACTCTCAGACGATGAAGTAAGAGTACTCCTAGAGAAAACCGCTCACTCCTCCAAAACGAACAAATCATAATGCCTTCACTCACCCGAATCGGATTTGATGCGAAGCGTCTCTTTCACAATCGTACAGGACTAGGTAATTATAGCAGGACGCTTGTTAGGAATTTACGAAAGTACTACCCTGAATTGAGCATCTATCTCTTTACACCAACTGTATCTGACCATGATTATGCCGCAGAGTTCAGAGATGATACCCTCTATCATATCGTCACTCCATCTAAATACGCCAATAAGAGCTATTGGCGATCACACGGAATCTGCAACCAAATCGAAGATCTAAAAATCCAAATCTATCATGGAATCAGTAATGAACTTCCGTTAAAAAAAGTCTTAGATACTCGATATGTCGTGACGATACATGATGTCATCTATAAGTCACATCCACAAGGATACACACGGATAGATACTTACCTCTATGACCAAAAGACCAAAAAAGCTATCGAAAATGCTGACAAAGTCATTGCCATTAGTCAAGAAACAAAATCAGATCTGCTGAGATATTATAGTATCGACGAGAACCAAATAGAAGTTCTCTACCAATCGTGTGGATGGTCATATGTTCCATATCGCGAGATTAACAAACAAGGATTACTCTTTGTGTCAAGCCTCACCCATCGCAAAAATCTCATCACCTTGCTCAAGGCGTTGAATAGACTCAAACAGACCAATCCTCAAGAGCTGTTAGTAATAGGTAAAGGTAAATCCGGACTTGCAGAAGCGAATAATTATATCAAACAGCATGGACTGAATGATTCTGTACTATTCATAGATACTGTAGCCGATCAAGCTATCTTAGAATACTATGAAAATGCCAAGATACTTGTCTATCCTTCACTCAAAGAGGGATTTGGAATACCCGTGATAGAGGCGATATCCAGTGGAACACATGTCATCACTACAGGAGAAAGCTCTATGTCTGAAGCAGGTGGCAACTTGGCGCATTATCTGAGTGACCCTACTGATGACCAAGCCCTCGCAGACCTCATACTCAAGGTCCTCAGATTACCTCCTCTCGATATAGATGATATCAATCAACACCTAGAGCAATTCAGTAGCCATAATACTACTCACAAGCTCAATACCTTATATCATTCACTTATAAGATAGAGAAATTATATATTAAATAAATATAGATATATAAATATTTATTATATATTTGTCCTGAGTTCTTTTTCCGATAAGGAAGAAAGCTAAAAACCACCTGTAGAAAGAAAATAGAATTTCATCACTAAGAATTTAAAGTCTTACACAATGAAATTTGTTTTTTCTATCGTATTCTCGTTATGCATACTGTCTATTTATGGGCAGTCTGATTGCAGTATTAAAGTTGCTAATGAAATGTCAGATGACATTATCGTTAGAAGCGGTGCTCTTTATAACCATGACAATCAAGATATCGCATGGTCTCTTGATACTGAACCGGTTACTCTCACATTGGACTCTGGTGAAGAGTCTTCACTCCTTGCGATCGAAAGATTCAATGTAGATATACCTGACGGGAGTCAGTTACTTGGAGTTAGTATTTTCATAAGAGGCAGTGCTTCGGGGGGTAATATCCGGGACCGAGTTGTAAGCATCACTACTGAGGCAGGAGACAGTGCCAATTTCGCAAACTTTGTCTCATATGGTGACAGTTGGAATGAAGAAGTGAGTACCTGGACATATGGTACATCTTACAATCTCCTGAATGGACCGATTACCATTGAAGATCTCAGATCAGATAATTATAGTATCAATCTCAAGATTGCTAATGCAGGGATTGAATCTTCCGAAGTATCTATTGAAGATGTCAGTATATTGGTGAGATATAGATTGCCATATACTGTGTGCCCTGATCATCTCTGTGTCATCTTTTACGTCCCAGATGTCAATCCTAATTCACAATATGAGTGGACAGTTCCTGATGGATTTGAACTCTTAGACAATCAAAATGGAATCGGCGTTGTTGGCATTATCGTCCAAGAAAACACAGCAAATGGATTGTATGAAATATGTGTTGATGAAGTCATCGCCAATACTGAGCTAGATCAATGTTGCCGTACATTTGCACTCGCAGATTGTCAGCCTAACAGTATAGGAGATGCAGTCTATCTCGACGAAAATCAAAACGGTGTGTTTGACAGTGATGAGGCAGGATTACCATCAGTCTCTGTCAACTTACTAGATGATGAGAATAACCTGATCACAACCACTACCACTGATGTCAATGGTAATTACCGATTTGACAACTTGGAAGATGGATATTATCAGATTGAGATAGATTATGATGGTGCTCTCTCTCCATCATTTGAGAGTAGTTTTTCTGAGTTTGTTGGTGGGTTGAGATCTGAGATATTTTATCTTCAAGGATCACAGTTTGATGATTCACTCGATTTTGGATTCTTTGCTCAGTTTAGCATAAGTGGTCTAGTGTGGACGGATGAAAATTGTAATGGTCTTTTCGATTCGGATGAGATTCCACTTTCAGGATTACCCGTAGTCTTGTTTGATGGTGTAGATAATCTCGTCGCAACTACCTTATCTGATGCAGATGGTTATTACGAGTTTGATGGACTGATTAGTAATACTTATAGTGTCTGGTTGAGTGGTTTTGATACTGCTCTATTCGAACCAGCATTGTTAGTAGATTCTGTTGATGGTAACTCTCTCACAATCATCAATGGTGCTGTCATGACAGAGCCGTTTTTGCTCGTATCCAACACAACAAAAAATCTAGGGATAAGTGCTATTACTGGTACGATCATAGGTGAGACATTTGTCGATGCTAATGGTGATAACGTTGATGATGGTGATGCTCCTCTAAGTGGAGTTGACGTCTTGCTCTGGTCATGTGATGGCAAGGCTATAGGATCTACACAGACTGATGAGTCTGGTAACTATAGTTTCGACAAAGTCCCAGTAGGTGAGTACTATGTCGAATTTGGTAGCCTAGGAGACTTCAATGCTCAGGATGCTATGACGACGCTAGTAGCTGGCAACAATGATATCACAAGTGCTAACGGCCTGCATACTACTGATTGCTTTGCAGTCTCAGCTGACTTAGAGTCAAATATTTCAGCTGGCTACTTCGAGTATGCATCAATTGGAGACTTCATCTGGGAAGATACAAATGAGAATGGACTCCAAGACCCGCAAGAGATGGGAGTCAACGGCGTCAATATTCAACTCTACACCGCCGAAGGTAACTTAGTTGCAGAAACAACATCAACATTCTTAATCAGCTCTAACACTAATGGACACTATAAATTTGACTTACTCACTCCTGGTGAATACTATATACAGGTCGATAGCGATGAGATCGAATATTCGCCAGTGAATACTACTGATACTAATATCAATAGCGACATTACAGGCGAGAATGGTCCAGGGACAACATCTACTGTAACACTTCTCACTGGAGAGAATAATCTGACTATAGACTTAGGGATAATCTCCAATACTGGACAGATAAGTGGATATCTATTTGACGATGTCAGTGGCAATGGATATAGTGAAGAAGAAGACTTTGGAATCGCTAACGTCACTCTCACAGCAATCGGAGATAATGGACTTGAGTACCTCACTCAGACTGATGAGAATGGTAATTACCTCTTCAATAATGTCGCTGATGGTGACTACACCTTGACAATACAAATAGATGAAAGATATAATCTTACAGATCCCAATATTGTAAATGATGAAAGCAATGATACAAATGATTCTGACTTCTTAGGATCAGGGAATCTCGCTTCTCTCTCACTTACTCTTGTAAATGGCGAATCGATTGTAAATGTAGATGCTGGTTTCTATAGATTTGGAACAATCTCTGGTCTCGTCTGGGAGGATACTAATCAGAATGGTATCAGAGAAACTACAGAATCAGTGACAGATGCCTACACTGTCAAGTTGAGAGGAGACTTCCCCGAACAAGTATTGACATTAACTAATGGAGCATATACAGCGAGTAATCTAAGACCAGGTACATATAATATATTGGTTGAGGCAGAGATCAATGTGATATTTGCACCAGCTAAGGTTGGCAATGATAGTTCGATAGATTCGGATATTGAACTCTTGACAGATGGAGGTGGCAGCACACGTAACATCTTTATCGAATCTGGCACACAAGTGTCACATGTGGATGCAGGTCTATATCTTGACCCAAATGTGAGTTTGTCAGGTACATTGTCTGGACGTGTATTCTTAGACAACTTTGCTGACGGCACTCTAGTAGGTGATTCTGGTATTGCTGACATTGAAGTTGCAATCGTCAACTCAGCTGGAGAGGTGTTAAGCACAATACTTACTGATCTAGAGGGAAATTATCAATTTGATAATCTTGAATTTGGCACTTACACAATCCAAGTCGCTACGCAAGAGTACTCAGTCAGTAATACCGATATCGGTACGAATAATTCAATCGATTCTGATTTTTCTTTCAATGGAAATAATGCCTTTGTCATCGCTACGGTTACAAGTGTCAATTCGAGTAAGGTGTATGATCTTGGACTATACGAATTAGGATCGATTAACGGAACAGTTTGGTTTGACAATAATGATAATGGTATTAGAGATCTTGGAGATGACGCTATCCCTGGATATGTCGTAACCCTGAATGGTGCAAATGGCATAGATGAGACATTTACAGACGGAGACGGAGTATTTGTCTTTGCAGATCTCATACCAGGTATCTATAATGTCTCTACTACAGCAGAGGGTGATGTAGTGTTCTCTGCCACTCAAGTAGGATCTGATACAACTATAGATAGTGATATCGCTAATATTGATGGGACGGTAGGATCAACGACGAATCTCTTCATCAATTCTGGATCGGTGCAGAACGATATCGGAATTGGACTCATGCCTGGGAGTCAATCTGTATATAGCATTACTGGTACTCTCTATAATGATGTATCAGCAGATGGTATCCAGTCAGTAGGTGACATGGGTGAGTCACAAGTAGATCTGATACTCTTTGATCAAAATGAAAACTTCGTATCCTCAACACTTACTGACAATAATGGTAATTATGCATTCAATAATCTCGCAGCTGGAGCCTATATCTTACGCATCATCTCGACACGAGAGCTTACAATTCCTAATGTAGGGACTGATGATACTATCGATTCTGATTTTGGGAACATCTCGAGTCTCTACCAAGTCTCATTTACACTAAGTGAGGCTAATCCATCGATCGACTTAGATGCAGGTCTCTATGGTCTGGGAGTCATCAGTGGCGTAGTCTGGGAAGATGAAGACGAAAATGGGATCAGAGACACTAACGAAGGATTGCTTATTGATCAAGAAGTGAGACTATTGAATAGTAATCAAGAGATTATTGCTACTACTCTCACAGATACAGAAGGCTATCTCTTTGATGGATTGCAGCCAGGTATCTATAGTGTACAATATGTGCTGAGTGGTACCTTTGCATTTACGCAAGTGAATACCGGTCTTGATAGTACCGTTGATAGTGATATCTTGAATATTGAGAATAATACAGGACGTACCGCCAATCAATTTATCTTCTCTGATTCGGTGAATGACAATGTGGACATTGGTCTTACGCATGAGTCAATAGATGTCGGTGCTGGGAGCATATCTGGAGTGATATTTGAAGATCGCTTTGCTAATAATATTCAAGATAGTGATCCAGGTATCCAGTTCATCTCCGTTAACCTTGTGGACTCGGATGGAATGATTGTCGACACACAGATTACTGATACGATGGGTGCATATCTGTTCGATAATGTACCAGTCGGGAGTTACACTGTGACCTATCTTGTCCCGGAGATCTATACACTCTCACTTGCTGGACTGTCTATTAATGAGATGATAGATGTAGACTTCACTCAAGATGATGAGATGGCAGTAAGTGATCTGATTATACTTACCGATGAAGATGAGATTACACATATCGATAGTGGGATGTGGAGGGGAATCAGTATCGGTGGAGTCCTCTGGAATGACCTCAATGCCAATGGTGTCAGAAATCTTGACGAACCATTACTCGCAGAATATCCAGTAAGACTCTACGATGTAATGTCAGGAGATCTGATAAGTACAACAGTCAGTACAGCGATAGGATATCTCTTTGAAAATATAAGACCTGGTGGATACTATATTGGGATTCCTATCACTGACAGTCAGACGATCACTCAGGTAAATGTAGGAAATGATGATACATCGGATAGTGAGTTCCTTAACTCAACGGGTGATGAGGCTACTACAAGTAATTTCTTCCTTGAATCAGGTACTGATCTCGACCGTATAGATGGTGGATTAATTTTTAGTCCTGAAGCTGAGATCATAGGTACAGTGGGTGGTATTATATTCGAAGATAACACAGCCAATAGCATCCAAGATGGAGACCAAGGGGTAGAAGGTGTGCTGCTTGATCTTGTCAATGTCGTGACTGGATCAGTCGTACAAACAGTGAATAGTAGTATCACGGGTCAATACACATTTGCCAATGTACCGGAGGGTCAATACTATATCGAGCTCCAATTGCCAGAAGATTATATCCTTGCTCAACCGGATGTTGGGTCTAATGATGCAATCGATTCAGATTTTGCAATGGATAGCAATGGCAATATTAGCAGTGAGTTCTTTACAATAGATGCTGAGGAGTTGATTATTGATATAGACGCTGGTATGTATACATTAGGTCAGATCAGTGGTGTTGCATGGATAGATGACAATGTAGATGGGATAAGGAATCTAGATGATATGACAGTGGCTGGATTGCCTATCCATCTGATCCAAGATGGAATGATAGTACAGACAAGTATGAGTACGATTACTGGATTTGAATTTCAAGGAATATCTCCAGGAATCTATAGTGTAGGTATAGAGTTGAATACTCAGCTGTATGAGATCACTGAACCTCTCCAGGGCAATGACACAGCTCTTGACAGCGACATTATCAACACGAGTCAATCTCTAGTGAATACTGGTAACCTCTTCATTCAATCTGGGTCCGAAATTGAAGATATTGGTATTGGGCTGATTTCACTTGAGGTAGAGTTGATGGATATTACTCTCAATACAGTATTTTTTGAAGACCTTGATGGAGACGGACTCAACTTTGAATCTGTCCCTTACCTTGCCGATGAGGTTACAGTCTCAGTGGTAAGCACTGCGTCTGGTACGACTTTCTTCAATCAAACATTTACAGAAGTATCAGAGATCACAGATCTCAATATCGGATTACTCCCGGGTGATTATCAACTTGTCATTACATCGTTTGCTTCGTTGACTCAACAAGATATAGGGGGCAATGAAGATCGAGATTCGGATTTTAGCGAAAGCGAAAACGGAAGCTATCAAGTAGATTTCATGGTTGAGGGCATGAATACACAATTTGACTTTACGCTTGGTGTGTACGATGCCGTTACAATTAGCGGTAGAGCATGGAATGACAACAATAGTAATGGGCTTCAAGATGAAGGAGAAGAGCAATCCTCTGATGCTGGCGTGGGAGAAGTATTGATCATACTCAACAATGGTGCTGGTGCTGCTGTGGCAACAATGACTACACTTGATGATGGCGAATATCGCTTCGATGATCTAGCACCTGGCAACTATAGGATAGGTACTCTTATTCCAGATGGATTAGAGTATACTGATAGCAACGCTGGAGTTGATAGTCTAGACTCTGATATTGTTTTATTTTCTGGAATCAATGGTAGCTCGGCATTATTCAATCTCTTGTCTGGCGAAGAGTTAACGACTCTAGATATAGGTGTCGTAGGAGAAGAGTCAGAAAGTCCAAATGCAACTCTGACAGGAACAGTTTGGGAAGATCTCAATGCGAATGGTGTCATAGACTTTAATGAGCCATTGATCAATGATGTAGATGTCTACCTACATGATAATACAGGCAGTAGAGTAGAGCAGACTAAGACATCCAACTCACCAGATGGGATCTCAGGATTCTATTTATTTGAGTTAGCAGAATTTGGTGAGTACTTTGTAAGTTTTGATTACGATGGATTAGAGATATCTACCGAACCATTCGTCGGAGCCTCTGAGTTGTTAGATTCAGATGTCACTCACGAAATCCAAGCGGGTGCTACTGGATATATTACAGTGAACTCGGCAAAAAATTATGGCGGAGTCAACTTTGGATATTACTTCAATGGATCTATCGGAGACTACATCTGGTATGACGAAAATCAGAATGGAATCCAAGAGAATGGTGAAAATGGCATCGGTGGCATCCAAGTAATACTCATGGATGATAATGGTAATATGATCCAATCAGCATACTCAAGTGAATCGAATAGCAATCTCGGTCGATATGCATTCGAAGAGGTCATGCCAGGTAGATATACCGTTGCTGTCAATACGCCAGAGGACTTGACAATCACGATCGTCGGAGCTGGCAATAACGAATTGATAGATAATAATATCAATTCGAATACAGAAATGTCTTCTCCATTAAGACTGGATAGTGGCCAAGCAATTAACTCTATCGATATTGGACTATACGAGGAGGGCTCATCTCTATCTAGCGTCGTTGGTGATCAAGTATTTATTGATATTAATGGGGATAACGTATATAACACTAATGAGCCTGGCCTCAATGATGTCAAAGTAGAACTCTTTACCGAACTTGGCGACTTAGTATCAACAACTACTACACAGACAGTGAATGGGAAAGAAGGGAAATATGCATTCGAAGATGTGAGCTCAGGCAAATACTATATTGTATTTACACCAAGTAATCAGGATTACTATTTCGTCAATCCAAATGAAGGAAATAGCGATGCAGATGACTCTGATGTCACAGAACAGATCAGAGCAGGTGCTACCAATATCTTTACTGTGACAAATGGGGTAGAGGAGATAGATATCGATGCTGGGGTATACCTCTCTGCGACTATCGGCAACTATGTCTGGGAAGATACTAATCAGAACGGAATCCAAGATCCTACAGAGGGAGGATATGCCGGAGTCACAGTAGAACTCTACTCTGCAACGGGTAATCTGGTACAGACACAAGAGTCAGACATAAATGGATCATACCTCTTCGACGGTATCCAGCCCGGAGACTATATTGTAAGATTCGTTACAGCAGGGAGTGTTGCGATCACTGAGCAATCAGTAGGCAACGATCAGACTCGTGATAGTGATGCTAATAGTGCTGGTTTGACTGATATATTCACAATAGAGCATGGGATAAGTAATCTTCAAATCGATGCAGGAGTCCATTCTACAGTAGCATTGATTACAGGAAGAGCATGGTTAGATCACAATGAGAATGGTAGTCAAGACTTTGGAGAGGAAGGGATGGAAGGAATAGAAGTTGAGTTACTGGACGATGACGGTAATCTAGTAGATCGACTCTCAAGTGATCTTCTTGGTAATTATACATTCGCAGATCTAGATCTTGATCGTTATATCATTAGATTCGTTCAACCAGGTGGTTATGAATTTAGCGAAAGTCAATTCTTTATCAGTGACGAAGAGAACTCTGACGTAAATGAAAATGGGATGACACCTATCCTTAATCTCGCTGTAAATGCTACAAGGTATCATATCGATGCTGGGTTGATATCTACATCACTCGCAGCACAAAATTATACTGTAAAGATCTATCCTAACCCAGCTGTAAATTCAGTGCAATTGTCTATCGATGGAACAACAACTGAAGATAAAGAGGCAATAATCACTGTATATGATCAGATGGGTCGACAGGTGATCGAAGATGTGATAGAGATGGGTGGAAATCGAACAACTCGGCTTGATATCAGTCAACTCCGTTCGGGTATCTATCAGGTCTATATCGACAGTAATGGGAGATTAGCAAGACAGTCACTCATAGTCATTGATTAACAGTCGACATTAATTGATCACAGAGAATTGAAGAAAACATTTGATACAATAATCGTAGGACAAGGAATAGCTGGCACCGTGCTCAGCTATTCCTTATTGAAGGCTGGACAATCTGTCTTAGTCATCGATACTGCCAATGACTACTCAGCAACCAAGGCAGCAGCAGGACTAATCAATCCGATTACGGGGAGATACTATACCAAGACTTGGCTGATAGAAGAGTTATTGCCAGCAGCGATCGCGACTTATCAAGAATTAGAAAGGCTATTGGATTGCAAATTGTGGTATCCAGCGGATATCTATCGAGTGCTGCATACGATCACTCAAGTAAATGATTGGGAAAGTAAAGTACATAAGATAGGATACAAAGAGTATTGTGAGTCAGTCCATACCCAAGGTGATTATGAAGGTTTCACCACAAAGGGGCAAGGGATTGCACTTATCAAACAAGGAGGTAGAGTTGCTATCAATACATTAGTGAAGAAGTATAAGCAGTATCTCATCGAGAATAACGCTTACCGTGACGAACAATTTGATCATAAGCATTTACTTGTAAGTAAAGATAAAATCTCCTATAAAGACTTCACATCAGAGTCAATCGTATTCGCCGAAGGAGTAGGTGTCCTAGGTAATCCATACTTCAGAGAAATCCCTCTGCAGCCAGCCAAAGGAGAAGCCCTTTACCTCGATATCAATAAGATGTCCATCAATAATCAAATCCTCAAACATCGACAATACTTAGTCCCAATCGAAGAGACTAATACGTATTGGTCTGGAGGCGGATTTCAATGGCAAACTATGGATGGAAGTCCAACTCCAAAATTCAAAGAGTCATATCGAGAAGACCTCAATAACTTCATCAAATCTGACTACCATATCGCAAAACACGTAGCAGGAATCAGACCATGTGTCAAAGATCGAAAGCCTCTCATTGGAAGACATCGAGATCACCACAACGTGTACATATTCAATGGGATGGGCACCAAAGGGACATCACTGTCGCCTTACTTTGCGGAGATGCTCTGTGGGCAAATATTGAATAACAAGCAGTTGATAGAAGAAGTTGATATCGCAAGATGCTATCCAACTGAGTGATCTTTGTAGAGTGAGAGGGTCGATTAATCAACTAACATCTTAGAGATATCAATCTTTTTTTAATATGTGATAGAATAGTCTCATCTTTGCGACATAATCAGCTGATACATGAATCCATCAAACGAGCGATATGCGGGTAGGGGAGTCTCTTCTGGTAAGGAGGAAGTCCATGAAGCCATCAAGAATCTTGATAAAGGACTCTATCCCACAGCATTCTGCAAGATACTCCCAGACATGGTAACTGGAGATGCAGAGTACTGCAATATTATCCACGCTGATACGGCTGGTACCAAGCCAAGTCTTGCCTATCTGTATTGGAAAGAAACAGGAGACCTCTCAGTCTGGAAAGGAATCACTCAAGATGCCTTAGTGATGAACTTTGATGATATGGCTTGTGTGGGTCTTATTACTGACTTCATCTTATCATCTACAATAGGAAGGAATAAGCATCACATCACCGGTGATGTCATAAAAGCTCTCATCAATGGATCGCAAGAGTTTATCGAACAGATGGCTCCCTATGGTATCAATATTCATCATGGAGGAGGAGAGACTGCCGATGTTGGAGATATTGTACGTACTGTTGATGCTGGATATACCATCTTTGGTCGGATGAAGAGAGCTGACCTGATCGTGAATAAAATCAGGCCAGGACAAATCATAGTAGGATTTGCTGGTTACGGACAAGCCATTTACGAGAGTGAATATAATAGTGGGATAGGGTCAAATGGACTTACTAGTGCCCGCCATGATGTCTTACACAACAGTTATGCGGTCAAATATCCTGAGTCGTTTGACGCTAATATTCCTAGTGAGTTAGTTTATTGTGGATCAAGACAATTGACAGATTCATTGACTGTAGATGGTAGAGATTATCATATAGGAAAGCTACTACTCTCTCCAACTCGGACATTTCTACCTTTGCTCCAAGCGATACTCAAAGAGCACAGATCGTCAATCAAAGGTCTGATACATAATACTGGTGGTGCTCATACTAAGGTCATCAATTTCTGTGATGAATCTGTGCAGATAATCAAGGATAACTTACTCCCTGTGCCACCAATCTTTGGGCTGATAGCAGAGGAGTCTGGAGGTGATGAAAAGGAACTTTACAAGGTATTCAATATGGGCACCCGTCTCGAGGCTTATCTCGATACAGAGGAGGCAGCTCATGCAGTCATAGAGATCTCAAGTCAACTAGGAATTGCTGCTCAGATTATAGGAAGGGTAGAGAGCTCTAGTCAGACACAGGTCACACTCACAACAGAAAAAGGAACTGTACTTAACTATCAAGAACATTAA
The DNA here is from genome assembly GCA_938001865.1 of uncultured Saprospiraceae bacterium. Lineage (GTDB taxonomy): Bacteria > Bacteroidota > Bacteroidia > Chitinophagales > Saprospiraceae > JAHDHH01. Next base: position 31,588 of record CALLAW010000011.1, read on the forward strand.
AATGAAACCAACATTACTCATCCTTGCAGCTGGTATGGGAAGTCGCTATGGCGGACTTAAGCAAATTGACAAATTTGGACCGAGTGGAGAATCAATTATTGATTATTCCATCTATGATGCAATCAAGGCAGGCTTCAAGAAAGTTGTTTTTATTGTAAGAGAATCTTTCTTAGAGGACATCAAGGCCATCTATGAGCCAAGACTCCAAGGAAAAGCAGAACTGGTATTCGTTACTCAAGATATTAGTGACATCCCAGATGACATTGCAGTCAATCCAGAGAGAACTAAGCCATGGGGGACTGCTCATGCAGTATTAGTAGCTAAAGATGTGATTGAAGATCCATTTGCTGTAATCAATGGCGATGACTACTACGGGCATACGGCTTTTGAAACTCTCATAGATTACTTCGATCAATGCATGGATGAAGGCATAGATGATGAGTACAGTATGATTGCATACTACTTAAGTAATACCTTATCAGATCATGGTACTGTCAATAGAGGTATTTGTCATAAGACTGATGGCTATCTAGATAAGATCGTTGAGACACTCAAAATCTCAAAGTCATCTGATGCTGGCGACGGATCTTATGACTTGGATGGACAGCAGCACAGCCTATCTCCAGAGACTTTGGTGTCTATGAATATGTTTGGGTTTTTTCCAGATTTCTTTGACTTAACAGAAGCCTATTTTAGAGATTTTCTCAAGAACCGTGGGATGGAATTGAAGTCAGAGTTTTTCATACCGTTTGTATTAGATCAGATGATACAGACTGGAACCAAGAAGCTAAGAGTATTAGAGTCTGACAGCCAATGGTTTGGAGTGACTTATCAGGAAGACAAGCCTCTCGTTATGGAGAAAATCAATGCATTGATCCAAAGTAAGCAATATCCAGAATCATTATGGAATCAAGTATAGGGAAGCTAATTATTGCTATTGGATTAGTTATAGTTTGTCTAGGTGTGGTGTTGTATTTCTTTCCCAATGCCTTTAAATGGTTTGGTAATCTTCCTGGTGATATTAAGTCTGACAATGGAAATACACGAATTTATTTTCCGATTGTATCAATGTTGTTGATCAGCGTTGTGATTAGTATAGTCAGATACTTGATGAGATATCTAGGAAGCTGAACAAATAAAAGAAGCTGTATTGTGACCAATACAGCTTCAAAAATAATCAAAACAATATGAAAAAACTTCTTATGCTGTTAAGACTCTATAAGACTGACGAGGTCACAAGGAACTTTGTTAATTAACATTTCGCAGATACAGTAAGATGATATTAAGTCATTTATTGGTTGATTATATATTGCTTCCTTATTCATAATAATGAAGCTAAATCCTTTAGGCTGCAAATTAACGGTTGATCTATTCGCAGAGAGCTATTATAGCCTATAGAGTACTTTTCAGTTCTTTTTGCCTATAATTAATATTATGTTAAGTAGGCGTATGTGAGAGCCCTATTGCTTCTTCGATGGTAAACGTGTAACACAACGAACGTTTTTCTGACGCATATTTGATTAACTGATGTATCTGCTAACTTTGCATTTATGATAGATAAAGAGACCTTTCTTCAAATGCTGAATGAACAAAAGAATATTTTGAAGCCAAATCAGAATGTTATTTCATTAGATACATTGAATAGAATATGCAAGAAAATGCAACATGGCTTGAAGTTCATCCCAATAAATGTTAGTTCTGACAATCTCATTGTAGAAGGACATCACAGGTATGTTGGAGCTATAATTGCTGGATATGACTTAGAGCAAGTCTCAGACTATCCAACACCAGCAGTTTTGAACGATATTGAGTGGAAAGATGTTGAATTTCTTGATATTAAATATGATACTGCTGAAAAAGTAGATAGGCTGAATAAATTAGATGCACTCTATAATAACTTGAGTATCGAGGACATTGAGAGCATTATAGAATAGAAATAATTATCTTTGTGGTATGTTAATCTTATTAGACATAGATGGCGTAATGGTTCGGGCTAAATCTTGGGAGTCCCCCCAAGCCTTAGAGGATGGATTCTATGATTTCGACCAAAGGGCGGTTGATGCCTTAAATGCCATCATAGCTGGTAGTAATGCAAAGATTATATTGACTACATCTCACAAGTATAGTTTTAGCATAGACCAATGGATTAACATATTTAAAAATCGTGGTGTCAATGTTTCTACCATTTATAGAATAGACAAAAACGATGACCATAAAAATAGGCGTGAAGAAATAGCTAACTGGTTCTTCACCAGCAGCGATGTACAGGATTTCGTCATATTGGATGATGACAAATCTCTTAATGGTCTATCACCAATATTAAAAGATAGATTGATACTTACCAGTGCAATGGTAGGTTTAACTAAGAATCATGTGAATGATGCTCTTAACATCTTAGCTACCCCATTAGAACGAGTGTAAAATTCCCATTTTACTCTGAAAGAAGTTAATTAAAACCCAATCAGTTTAAGTTGGATTATGGCTTGAATCCAACTTAAACTGATGTTGCTGTTTGCTATTCTAAACCCGTGACTTGCAAAGATGTTTTGAAAACATAGAGTAAAACTATGCAAGCAGTGTCTCTCTAGTTAACTTATCTACTCAGATTATCACCACGGAATTTGACTTGATCTTTTCTCTAAAGTAAATCTCCGATCACCACTATAGCTGTACCAAGTCATGGAGCCATCTGGGTTGAGTGTATAGGTATTGCCTTTGTTATCTTTATATCTATACGTATCTATTCTTTCAAAATATTTCCAATCTCCTGATCTGAAAGTTATCTTAAATCCGTTACGATCTTCTATAATGTAAAGTTCTTTTCTCAATTCTAAATTGAACCAAGTACCTTCCAACTCTAGACCTCCAGAGTGACCTGTACTCTGATGTGGTCTGCAACTTGATCTATTATTCTGTCTTCTTGATTCTATGGCTCTAGATCGAGAGATCTTACGGAAACTTATTTTTCTCCAATTTTCAGAATATCGAATCTCTATGAAGTTATCGGATTCAACCTTTACGACATTGCCATATCTATCTCGAAATTTGTTGCGAGATGCTCTGAAAAATCGCTGCCCATCTTCATAACTGGGATATACACCATAGACAAAGAGATCTCCTCTATCATATCTGATGCTAATTTTTTTCTGATGTTGGTCATTGACCCATGTTCCTTCGAGTGATTGGCGAGCATTGACCATGAGACTTAATGCTACCATCATTGCCGTGATAAGAATTGACTTTTTCATAATTTGTTGTTTTAGATGTGATTATTGATACTCTAAATTTCGATCATATGAATGTTAATTATTCTTTTGACAACGTTAACAACCGTTTAAAAAAAAGAGAACAGTTGTATTAGTTATGTAAACATCTCAGATTGTCATATATTTCGGTTATGAATTTTGTATTCCGTATCGTGCTATTGGTTTGCTGTAGTATGTGTTTGAATTTGTCAGCACAATATGAAATACCAAGCCAACTCATCAATCAGATAGAATCCTATCTAGAGGATCAAGGAGAACAAGAAATCAATATTGATGATCTCATCAGTCTATTCAAAGGGTATACCTCCTCTCCTATTGATCTCAATAGTGCAAGTTATGAGGATTTGATCCAATTGCAACTTCTTGATGTATTCAAGATAAATGCATTCCTTGATTATAGAAAGACTTATGGTCCTTTGCTTCGTAAGGAAGAGCTTCAAGTAATTGATGGTTGGACTCTCTCCGATGCCAAATTCTTAGCTTCGTTAAGTACTGTCAATAATGAAGACACATATCAACTATCACCTCTCCAGATGGCAGTAGATGGAAAACACGAACTTTACCTAAAGTGGAAAAAAGTCCTCTCTCAACAGCGTGGTTATGATCCAGAGAGTACTTCTCAATATCTTGGTGACAATAATGCTCTAAGCGTCAGATATCGGTACAATTATGAAAACAAGCTCAAGTATGGAGTAATCCTAGAGAAAGATGCAGGTGAACAGTTTTTTAGGGGCAATAATAAGCAAGGATTTGACTATTTTACTGCTCATTTTTACATGAAAGACTACTCGAGATTGCTCAAAGATCTAGCGATTGGAGATTACACTATTAGCATGGGTCAAGGTCTCATCTCTCACAATGATTTCGGTGCAGGTAAGAGTGCATGGGTTACAGACATCAAGCTAGGAGGTAGACCCATCAAGGCTTATAATTCAGTAGCAGAAAACTTCTATAATAGAGGTGTTGCGGCAAGACTACAGTTGACAGATCAGTTAGAGGTTACGCTTTTTGGGTCATATGTTGAGAAGGATGGTAATATCCAGATAGATACGTCTGATATTAATGATCCAGATGTGAGATTTAGTTCGTTTCTGGCATCTGGGTTTCACAGGACTGAGAGTGAAATAGAAAATAAAGACGCTGTGCAAGAGACCAAATATGGTGGTATCGTGAAGTATGGTGGTAGCAATTGGTATGTCGCCGCCAATGTACAACATCAATCCTACAGTGCTCCAATAGAGTCAAGTACACAACTTTATAATCTCTATAGATTTGCAGGAGATCGTCTCACTAACACATCGATAGATTATAGCTATAGATATCGCAATCTCAGCTTTTTTGGTGAAGTAGCACACTCATTTCCAGGAGGGATGGCACAGTTACATGGGTTACTCCTCGGTCTAGATCGACATGTCTCATTAGCCCTACTCTACCGTGATTATAGTCCGGAGTATAATGCCATCCTCCCCAACGCATTTGGCGAAAGCGCTAGTGTCAAGAACGAAAAAGGAATGTATCTAGGATTGGAAGCATCGCCAACCAATCGCTGGAAGATTAGGCTGTATGCAGATGTCTGGCAGAATCCTTGGTTAAGATTCTCAGTAGATGCCCCAGCAGTTGGACGAGAGTATCTAGCAAGAGTAGACTACACGATCAAGAGAAAGCTCAATGTCTATCTCCAATACTTCAATGAATCAAAGTCAATCAACTTCTCTGAAAATATTGGCAAAATAGATGCCCCACAATTACAAAATCGACAAAGAATAAGATTCCATATCAGCCAGAAACTCAACAAAACATTAGAGCTAAGGACTAGGACAGAGTTTTCTATCTTTAATCAAGCTGAAGAATCGCGGGGATTTGTGATTATGCAGGATGTAATCTACAAGCCTATTGGATTTCCATTATCATTTACTTCTAGGATAGCCCTGTTTGATACTGATGACTTTAATAGTCGAATCTATGCCTACGAGAATGATATCCTCTACGAGTTCTATATCCCTGCATACTTCTATCAGGGGATGCGATATTACATAAATCTAAGATGGAAAGCGACTCGAAATATTACAGCAGAAATGAGGTATGCACATACAAGATATACCAATAGAAATGAGATAGGAAGTGGGTTAGATCTGATCTCTGGGAATACCCGCAATGATATTAAAGCACAGATTCGCTTCACATTTTAGATCTTCTCTGGTCTAGCCAAATGATGTTTATTCAGAGACTGTGAAGATAAACCTATGACACTGAATATTTTGAATACCTTTGTGGGACATAAAGTATTTCTTAAAATTCATTTCCTTTGACGACATTTAAGCAACTTGGACTCTCGGAGTCGATATTAAAAGTATTGACAGAGTTAGGATTCGAGTCTCCAACAGCAATCCAAGAAGAGGCAATTCCACAATTACTCTCTGGATTCCAAGATATGATTGGACTAGCGCAGACTGGTACAGGTAAGACTGCTGCCTTTGGACTGCCTCTCCTTGACAAAATCAACCCTTCAGATCCAGCAACTCAAGGACTGATCTTAGCACCTACTCGGGAGCTTGGTAAGCAGATCGCAGAGCAACTAGCTATCTTCAGTAAGTATATGGATAAGGTCAATGTCCTTGCTGTATATGGTGGTGCACCGATCATGAACCAAATCAAGGCACTCCGCAAGCCACAGCAGATTATCATTGCTACGCCAGGGAGATTGATAGATCTAATCAATCGTAAGGCTGTCAAGCTCGGAGAGCTTAAGTATCTTGTACTTGATGAGGCGGATGAGATGCTCAATATGGGATTCAAAGAAGACTTAGATACGATCCTTGGATACACTCCTCAGGAAAAGTTAACTTGGCTATTCTCAGCAACGATGCCGAGGCAGATCAAGTCAATCGTAGATAGATATATGGATGATCCGATCGAGGTCAAAGTCAACACTAAGAACGAAGTGAATGCCAATATCGAACACCTCTACACAATAGTAAGTCGAGCTAACAAGACCGAAGCTCTTACTCGGTTTTTGGATATGGATGAGGGGATGCGTGGAGTTGTATTCTGTAGGACAAGACGAGACACCCAAGACCTTGCTGAGCATCTGATGAAGCGTGGCTACCTTGCAGATGCATTGCATGGAGATCTCTCTCAAGCTCAGCGTGATAGAGTGATGGGAAGATTCAAGAAGCATGCACTCCAAGTACTTATAGCTACTGATGTCGCTGCTAGAGGAATAGATGTCAATGACTTGACACATGTCTTCCACTTTACACTTCCTGATGAGACAGCTTACTATACGCATAGAAGTGGCCGTACAGCTAGAGCAGGTAAGAAAGGTACGTCTATTTCATTTGTCAATGGACGAGAGAGTTATCGGATCAAGAGATTAGAAAGAGAGCTAAATATCGATATGGGCCAAGTCAAAGTGCCTAATACCTCTGACATCAAAACAGTAAGGATAAAAGCTTGGACACAAAAAGTAAATGATGTTGCCACCGACGGGATAGAAGACTCTCCCCTCTCGCAGATGACCAAACAAGAATTTAGTGAACTCTCCAAGGATGACTTAATCAATAAGCTGATTGCGATCAAGCTTAAAGATCTCAACCTGGATAATGCTGGTGAGCTCAATGAATTTTCAGCATCACAGAGTGGTAGAGGTCGTGATAGAGATGATGATCGAAGATCATCTAGTGGTCGAAGGAATAAATCAAGATTTAGAGGAGGCAAACGAGGGAGTAGAGGTGGCGATAGATTTAAAGACTCTGGCTCTGGCGGAGGACGATCTAGAAGAAAACCAAAGGATAAAGCAGGAAAGAAGAAAAAGTATTTTTCTAAGTAATCATTCTTTGAAGATATCTACCCTACTCTTTTCGTAACTATCCGACATATTGGAGATACACTCTATGAGTGTGACTACCTAGAGAGAGCTCTCTAAGTTCTTGATCTCCCTACATACTCTAATTATAAAGAAAAAGGGGAAGAAAGCGATATGCTTTCTTCCCTTCCCCTTTTTACGTCGTCATCTTTATTAGACTTTAGCTCCCACATGAGAGACATCCATCTTCCATTGAGCAAGTTTCTCCTTCTGCGGCTTCTAAGTCCATGACTTCTGCACCTTGAGTTTGATTATTAAATTTGTTTTGGTGCTTAGAATTCAATGTAAACTTAATTGCTTCGGCAGCTGCAGTACTTCTCAGGTAGTACATACCAGTTTTTAACCCAGCCTTCCAAGCATAGAAGTGCATACTAGAGAGTTTTTTGAAGTTAGGATCTTTAACGAAGAGATTAAGACTCTGACTTTGACAGATATATGCTCCTCTATCAGCTGCCATGTCTATAATAACTTTTTGGCTAAGTTCCCAGACACCTTTGTAAAGTGACTTGATATCTGCTGGAATTTCTTCAATATTCTGTACGCTTCCGTTTGCGGCCATTACTCGTTCTCTCATATCATTGTTCCATAGACCAAGGCTTACGAGATCTTTGAGTAGATGCTTATTGACTACGATATACTCGCCAGAGAGTGTTCTACGTGTATAGATATTAGTAGTGTAAGGTTCAAAGCATTCATTGTTACCTAGTATCTGAGATGTAGATGCAGTTGGCATCGGAGCTAGTAATAAGCTATTCCTCATTCCATCCTTCTTGATATTTGCTTTGAGAGTCTTCCAATCCCATCTATCACTTGGCGTGACATTCCACATATCATATTGGAGGATTCCTTTACTCGCTGGACTTCCTTTGTAGCTTTCGTAACTTCCATCTTTAGCCGCTAGAGCATTGGACTCAGTCACTGCTGCGAAGTAGATAGTCTCGAAGATATCTTTATTGAGCTGTCTAGCTTCCAGACTATCGAATGGTTGTCTCATCAAGATAAAGGCATCTGCTAATCCTTGGACACCAATCCCTATCGGCCGATGTCTCATATTGCTATTCTTAGCCTCTATTACCGGATAGTAATTAATATCAATAACCTTATTGAGATTACGTGTAATGACTCGGGTAATCTCATAGAGCTTTTGATGGTCAAATTCTTTAGTCTCAGCGTTGACAAACTTAGGCAATGAGATAGATGCAAGATTACATACTGCAACTTCGTCTTTGGATGTATACTCCATTATCTCAGTACAGAGATTAGATGATCTGATTGTTCCAAGATTCTTTTGATTGGATTTCTCGTTGGCTGCATCTTTGTAGAGTATATAAGGTGTCCCAGTTTCTATCTGTGACTCCAATACGGCAAACCAAAGATCTCTTGCTTTGATAGACTTCCTCCCTCTGCCTTCAGCTTCATATTTCTCATAGAGTTCTACAAATTTGTCACCATAGACATCAAAGAGACCTGGAGCTTCGTTAGGGCAAAATAGCGTCCATTGGCCATCTTCTTCTACCCTCTTCATGAAGAGATCAGGCATCCACATAGCGTAGAAGAGATCCCTAGCTCGCATTTCTTCCTTACCATGATTCTTCTTCAAGTCTAAGAAGTCATAGATGTCAGCATGCCATGGTTCGAGATAGACCGCAAAGGCACCTTTACGCTTACCCCCTCCTTGATCGACATATCTTGCAGTATCATTGAATACTTTGAGCATAGGTACGATACCGTTAGATGTCCCTCCTGTGCCTTTGATATATGATCCCTTAGCTCTAATATTATGTATAGATAGTCCGATTCCACCGGCTGATTGTGAGATTTTAGCACATCTTGTCAGTGTTTCGAAGATACCAGTGATGCTATCATCAGTTGCTGAGAGCAAAAAACAAGATGACAACTGAGGCTTAGGAGTCCCTGCATTAAATAATGTTGGTGTCGCATGCACAAACCATTTCTCCGACATCAGATTATATGTTTCGATTGCTGAAGCGATATCATCGCCGTGGATACCTACGGATGCTCTCATGAGCAAATGCTGTGGTCTCTCTACAATTTTGTTATCAGCTTTGAGGAGGTATGATCTCTCTAGAGTCTTGAATCCAAAATAATCAAAGTTATAATCACGATCATAAATTATGGCAGCATCAAGGCTTTCTCCATACTTCCTAATGATAGCCATAGTTTCATCACCAATGAGTCCGGCTTTTTCTCCAGTCTTCGGATCTATATAGTTGTAGAGAATTTCCATCGAAGCTTCAAATGATTTCTCAGTTTGCTTATGGAGGTTAGATATTGCAATCCTAGCTGCTAACAACGCATAGTCAGGGTGTTGCGATGCCATAGAAGCAGCTGTCTCTGCAGCTAGATTATCCAATTGATGAGTTGTCACACCATCAAATAATCCTTCGATTACTTTCTTAGTAATAGCGATATAGTCTACGAATTCTGTGTTTAGACCATAACACAGTTTCTTAATTCTTGCAGTGATTTTGTCGAAGATCACGTCTTGGCGCTTGCCATTTCTCTTTACTACTTGCATAATTGTTGGTAATTAATAGTTTAGTTAGAACTTTAATATGATTAAGGTTCAGGGTCTCCTATTTCTCAGATAGCATGAAGTATCTTGCTAGCAAAAAATAGTAGTTGGTTTTTTAAAAAAAAGTACGGTTTTGGGGTAGTGTAGGTTTCTTAGATTAAGCTTCTGATTATGGTTCTAGTGAATAAGACCCATTGTTAAAAATCAGCGTCCAGCTCGAATGTCTGTTCATCCTTACTCGTACCTACTCCGGCTTTTCGATAATCTCCCACTCGTTTTTCAAAGAAATTAGTTTTTCCTTGAAGGGAGATAAGATCCATCCAAGGGAATGGATTCTCTACATTATAGACTTTTGGATTACCCAAGGCGTCTAGGAGCCTATCTGCTACGAATTCGATATACTGACACATCAGTACTTCATTCATTCCAATGAGTTTTACTGGGAGTGCATCACTTACAAATTCTTTTTCAATCTCGACAGCATTTGTGATCATGTCATTTATCACTTTTTTATCGAGTTTGTTCTGTATATGACTATTGTACAGTAGGCATGCGAAATCACAGTGCATTCCTTCGTCTCTTGAGATCAGTTCATTAGAGAATGTCAATCCTGGCATCAGACCTCTCTTCTTCAACCAGAAGATACTACAGAATGATCCAGAGAAGAATATGCCTTCAACTGCTGCAAATGCGATAAGTCTTTCTGCGAAATTTCCTTCATCAATCCATCTCAATGCCCAATCTGCTTTCTTAGCAACACAAGGCATGTTTTCAATCGCATTAAATAAGTAGTCCTTTTCTTTGGTGTCTTGGATATAAGTATCTATGAGTAGTGAGTAAGTCTCTGAGTGGATGTTTTCCATCATAATCTGGAAACCATAAAAGAACTTCGCCTCAGTATATTGGACTTCTCTTACCATGTTCTCAGCTAAGTTCTCATTGACGATACCATCACTAGCTGCAAAAAATGCCAACACATGCTTAAGGAAATGCCTCTCATCATCACTCAACTTGTTTTCCCAGTCGACGATATCTTGGTGTAAGTCTATCTCTTCTGCAGTCCAAAACGAAGCTTCAGATTTCTTGTAAAAGTTCCAAATATCATCGTGTTCAATAGGAAAGAGTACAAAGCGATTAGGATTATCCTTAAGTAATGGTTCTATGTTTGTTGGCATCTGATTAATTAGTTGATCTTGTTGGTAAATTTATTGGGGTTACAAATGTATTACTTCATTTCATATATATTTTAATCCAATGAGTACTATTTCTATATATAAATTTTACACAAGTGTAACTGATTCTATTTCAAAAGATATAGTGAAACATATGTAACTATATCATCATGAGTATGTCTCCGTAGCCGTTGCTCAAAGTAGAATACAAATTAAATGAATATAATTTTTAATATGTTTTTTCTTTATCAACAGCTGTGGATAACTCTCAGTGTATCTTTTTAGCACAAATGCTCTTTTGCGATTCATAGAATTCTCTAACATATTACAAATGAATACCTTATGTCATTGTGCAGTTGCTTGCCACACTTTTTTTATTGAAATTTAAATCATATTAAAATTATTGTAAATGTGTTATTTCTAGTGTTTTGAATTCACTCTGATTGAATATTTCAAAAATAATTGACGGTGTAAATGGTATCGTTAAGTATCAACACGAAGCACAGAAATAAGATAAGGGAAGTTGTCACTCTATAAGATATTGAATTTTATCAAAATATAATATCTGATATGGAACTATTGAGGCACAATAATCGTACATTCGTATAGGAAGCGGTTGGAATCAGTTCTCCTCCTCTTCATTTTTATTATTTTTTAAATTATTTTTTATGAACATTTTTGTAGCAAAGTTAAACTTTGACACACGAGAAGACGAATTACAAGGCGCTTTCGAAACATTCGGTGCTGTAGATTCAGTCAAAATTATTATGGACAAATTTACTGGCCGATCTAAAGGATATGGTTTTGTAGAAATGCCAAACGACGAGGAAGCATTAGCTGCAATCGAAGATCTTAACGAAGCGGAATTAGACGGTAGAACTATCGTAGTAAAGAAAGCACAACCAAGAGAGAAGAGTGATTTCAACCGAGGAGGAAACAGAGGCGGTGGATTTAACAGAGGCGGTGGAAGAGATAACTTTGGCGGTGGAAGAGATAGATACTAGTCTATCACCCTACTAACCAAAGTGGTTAAAGATTACGAGCCATACTTGATTATCAAGTATGGCTTTTTTTTTATTGACTTATATTAAATTCTCCGCTTCGATTCTTTCGATATATCTGTATAGCTACATCGGTATACTCATATCACTGCTACCCTGCTTACCTGCTCCCAAATGATAGATCGTACTCCTTCTATTTTTTCCTATTTTGAAGATCATTCAGAAATCAATTACATTGTGATGGTGTTATATACGCATTACGATCATTACTAGACTTTAGTAATCAAAGAATAAATCTGATCAAATCAATCTTAAAATATGTTCAGGGCAAACCAACATCTTAAAATTCTCTAGCAAAGCGCCGTGTATTTCTCCAGTCAGTGATTACTCGTTATATATAATACTTCAATGCGAATAATAAAAAAAATAGGATTATTCTCTGTCATCATTCTTGTCATCATGTACATTGTCTATCGCTTAGGTCCAGTATATCCCTATGTTGAGTTTGATGCAATCCCAGATGAGACTGAGTATCAAATAACTCATCTTGATAGTGTGATCATGCGTCGAGAAGTGCAATGCAATATCAAACCTGATAATGAATCACGGATACTCTGGTATAATGGCATCAAGAAGACTCAATATGGAATCCTGTATCTACATGGATGGTCTGCAAGCCAGGGAGAGGGCAATCCAATGCATATCCAGCTAGCACAAAGGTATGGGGCCAATCTAACTTTGGCTAGACTACCTGGTCATGGCCTTGTTGGTGATGATGTCCTACTAAACACTACTGCTGCAGAAGTTGTCAATTACAGTAAAGAAATTATTAATATCGCTGCACAAACTTGTGAAAATCTCATTGTCCTCTCTTGCTCCACTGGGAGTACACTCTCTGCTTATCTCGCTTCAGCAGATCAAAGAATCAAGGCGCAGATCATGACCTCACCAAACTTTGGAATTTTGGACCCGACATTTGACCTACTCGATAGACCATGGGGACTACAGATTGCTAGGTTAGCATTGCACTCCGAGTACAACATTTGGGAGCCACCGTCTCCTGAGATAAATAAGTACTGGTATACTCGATACCGAATAGAAGGACTAGTAGTATGTGATCAGATCGTTAGCAATACGATGCATGATACGGTTTTCACCAAAATAAAAATACCTACATACATAGGCTACAATTACAAAAATGATGAAGAAAAAGACAAAATTATAGACGTGAATCTCATACAGCCTTTTGTAGAAACAATCTCGACCCCCAAAGACTTGATCACAACAGAAGCCTTTACAGTCTGCAAGCATCATGTCATTACTAATCCTGACTACTGCACTGACTATCATGTGGTGAGAGCAAGTATAGAGCAATTCATGGAAAACACTCTTAATATCAAACCTAAACTTAATGTAAATGTCAATTGATTCTCTTCAAGTCATGGGTCGTGCTATCACATTAGCCAAGCAAGCCGGAAAAGCAGTAAAATCTAATCCTCAAGTTGGCTGTGTCATCATGAATAATGGTAGGGTAATAGGCGAAGGTTATCATCAAGTCTATGGTCAATCCCATGCAGAGGTCAATGCTCTCAACAGTGTCACCGATAAGTCGCTTATCCCTGGTAGCACAGCATACGTCACACTCGAGCCTTGTAATCATGCCGGGAAGACTCCACCATGTAGTCAACGTATTATTGACGAAAAAATAGCACATGTCGTGATTGGATGTCTAGATCCGACTCCCCTTGTCGATGGCAAAGGTCTCCAATACCTTAAGGCAAATGGCATCAAGACGACTCTCTTAGATCTTGACGAGTGTAAAGCGCTTATCAGACCATTCGTAACCAATCAGCTTTTACAAAGACCATATATCATCATCAAATATGCTCAATCAAAAGATGGCTATATCGGACAACTCGACAAACAAATCAATATAACAAGTATGGATACGAATGTCCTCACACATATGTGGAGAGGCGAAATAGATGGCATCTTGATAGGTAATAACACTGCATTGATAGATAATCCGAGTCTTACTACAAGACACTACCCTGGTGATAACCCGCTTAGAATCGTTATCGATTATAGTCACAAAATTCCAAAGACGAGCAAACTCCTCAGTGATGGACTTCCGACTCTCATTATCAATGGAGATAAATCAGAGAGCTCTGATCAGGTCAAATATCTCAAAATACCAAAGGACAAACTCTATACCGATGGGATGCGACTCCTACACCAACGAGGAATTTATAAACTGATGATCGAGGGAGGGAGTAAGACTATTCAAGGATTTGTCGATGCTAACGTATGGGACGAGGCAAGAGTCATTACAAGTAATCGCAATCTCAATGAAGGGGTCCCTGCCCCTCAGATCAGAGGCAAACAAGTGCATACTCTTACTCTGAGCAATGATAAGATCATTACTCTACACAATGCGTAACATCAATTATTGAGGAGGACATTAGAGTCAGGTGATAATTTCTTACTTACAGAGCATTGTAATCGTAATTTAGGATTTTGTAAACGCTAAGTTCAATGACACGTTAAGAAATATTTAAATCTCATAAATCAACCATGGTATACCCTATATTAGTGTTTTATAACTAATGCATTTAGCACCTAACAAGAAGCTAAGTCTGATATCACATGAAGAAGTTACTTATCTCAATCACTCTTATCATAATGAATCTAGCCGTCAATGCACAGCAGATTCAATGGGTCACTTGGGAAGAAGCGATTGACCTCTCCAAAAATGAACAAAAAAAGATATTTGTAGATGTCTACACAGATTGGTGTGGTTACTGCAAAAAGCTTGACAATACTACCCTCTCCAATGCAAGTATCGTCGATTATGTCAATGAGACCTACTATGCAATCAAGTTTGACGCAGAAACAAAGGAAGATATCACGCTGAATGGTAAGACCTATAGGTACACTAACTCAGGTAAGCGTGGTTATCATGAATTGGCCAAAGAGATACTCAAGGGTCAGATGAGTTACCCTACACTTGTATTCTTAGATGAGAGCTTCTTGACGATTCAACCTATCAAGGGATTTCAAGACGTCAAAACAATGAATCAAATACTCCATTACTTTGGAGAGGATCACCACAAGAGCACTCCTTGGATGAAGTTTACTCAAGTATTTAATTCTAGGATAAACAACAATGCCCTTATCCCAGTAAAGCAAGGTGCTAATAATTAGATGACACCTTTCAAAGGCATGACTTCTCATCAATAACACCATTTAACTCGGACAACTTCTTATCTTTGACGGATTACAATCGCTGATCTTGCTCTTATGTATAAGTTATTCTCTTGGATTCCTAATTGTGTTTTTTGGTTGGTATTTGGTGCCATTTTGGTCGTTTTTCACCCTCTTCAAGTCCTTGCAATTAGGATATCACAATCTGCCCATACGCGGGTAGTCAATGCGATGATTTGGTGTCTCAATCATGCTCTCTGGATAGTTGGCAATCACATCACTTATCACATTGATCTAGACCAGTTACCTACTGACACACCATATATCCTCGTCAGTAATCATCAAAGCATGTTTGATATCCCAGGTATTGGTTGGGCATTTCGACAGTATAATCCAAAGTTCATAGCAAAGAAATCACTCGGCAAAGGAATCCCAAGTATCTCTTATAATATCAATCATGGCGGATCTACGACTGTCCCACTTGACAATGCCCGACTTGCAGTAGCTGCTATTGAAGAGTTTGGTAAACGGATGCATACGCATAGGCAGATGGCAGTTATCTTCCCTGAAGGTGCCCGAGCAAGGGATGGAGTACCATATCCATTCAAGACGCTTGGTCTAGCCAAACTTATGAGGGAAATGCCGACAGCGACCATCATCCCTGTTGTCTTACATAGATTTTGGAAATTTGAACAGTATCGATGCAAACCAGTACCTTTCGGGACTCAGATGGAACTCCATATGTTGACACCCGTCAATAGGAATCAAGGCAGTGATAAAGAAATCATCGCCTTAGTCGAGCAACAGATGATTGCAAAATTGAATGAACTCAATGCAACAGCATAATCTGTAATCCGCTGAGATCAATTCGCTTTGCTAAAGTTCATTAACTTCTCTGACATTTATCTATAGAGAAGAACCATTAATTGAAAATATATCTTACTTTTGCCACCTGAGGGCTGTACGGCCAGCTCCTACTGAATTCCCCCAGGGCAGAAATGCAGCAAGGGTAGGTGGTTGAGCGGTTTCGGTACAGTTCCTCTTTTTTTTTGTCCATTCCCTTCCTTATTCATAGACTAATTATAATCAGATGAAATTCTTCATAGATACAGCTAATCTTGATCAGATCAAAGAGGCAAAAGACTTCGGCATACTTGATGGAGTGACGACTAATCCCTCACTCATGGCCAAAGAAGGAATCTCAGGTGCTAAGAATATTGAGAGTCATTATAAGGCTATCTGTGAGATCGTAGATGGTGATGTCAGTGCAGAAGTCATCTCGACTGACTATCAAGGCATCATTGATGAAGGAGAATACCTCGCTACACTTGCTCCTAACATTGTCGTCAAAGTCCCGATGATAAAAGATGGAATCAAAGCAATCAGCTACTTCACAAGTAAAGGAATCAGGACTAATTGTACGCTTGTCTTCTCATCTGGTCAAGCAATCTTAGCTGCTAAGGCAGGAGCAACTTACTTAAGTCCGTTCATCGGAAGAGTAGATGATATTACTTGGGATGGTATGGCACTTATCGCAGACATTGCGGAGATCTATGCTATCCAAGGATATGAAACAGAAATATTAGCCGCTTCAGTGAGAAATGCTAAGCACATCGTAGATGCTGCAAGGTCTGGTGCTGATATCGTGACTTGTCCACTGAGTTCAATCCTCGGATTACTCAAGCATCCTTTGACTGAGATCGGACTAGCTAAGTTCTTAGCAGATCATGCTAAGGCAAATGGTTAACATGTCAAGCTTGGATACCAAATAGGAAATGTAGCTGCTCTCAAATCTTAATACAACCACTGTGCATTGAATGGATCGTAAAGGTTGAAGCCAATGACATAGCCCCCTTTAGTCCTCCGATTAGTATCGATAGCTGACATTCTATAGACTGCCACCTGGACAGTCTCCTTGAAGAGTTTAAACTTCTTACCCAATCCGACATAGAGCTCTAGCTGTCCATAGTCTCTATCACTCAGAGCTAAAGCCCCAGCACCTCCAATAACCTCCATCTGTAATCTATTGATCAGTGGAATCTTATCAAGAATAAAGCCATCAAAGTGATGGATAACTCCTCCTCTTGCATAAGGACTATTTGTGTTGATCGTCTGATCTAACCGCTGTAAGTTAGTGAGTGGATTAGAGAAGAAGATTAGATTCTGTCCTCTGAAATAAACATTCTCGATAAACCTTATATCTGTCTTATGGGGAAAGAGTCCACCTGTTACCCTCCAATTAGTTGTACCCAATCTTGTTGGCTTTGTGGTCTGATAGACATCGAGAGTGAGTTGACTGAAGTTTACCTCCGAGTCAAAGATCTCAGGTATCCCATGTCGATATGTCAGCTTGACTGTCGGACTGTGATTAGAGAGTAGGAGCTTTCTTCGTCCTCTGGTGATATATCGCTGATTAAACTTATAAATCAGCTCTGCAACAACGAAAAATGAAACATAGGTATCAAAATTTAATGGTTCGCTATTTACTCCAAAGATATCATTCCATTCGGGTAGATTGAGTTCGCCGATTGACTCTTTGATGGCATACTGTGCAGAAAGATCGAGGTAAAATCCGTTAAATAATTCAAAAGCATGACCTAGTCTCAAATCTCTAACATTGATAATATTACGTGGACTGATTATTGACTCAAATGTTGCTTGTTCTGTAATGATGTCATACATATTGCCGATGCCTCCATATACCCTAGCGAACTTACTCGGCAAGTAAGTGTAACTGACATTAAGTCTACCCTTGAGGTCATTGTTCTCAGGTCCATAATTCACAAATCCTCCAACATTGAGTTTGTTCCCTGAGAGGAATTCCTTTTCTACTCTAGCCCCAAGGTTGTACCGCAACCCACCCACAAAATTGAGTTGAATCATGGAGATTACCGGATCGAATGCAAGAGTAAGACCTATGGCACGCTTCTTCCAACCATAGCCTCTGAAGAGGTAATCCATGACACCATTGTCATTATAGATGGAATCCTGAATTCTGTAATACTCTACACTATGCTCATACTCGTAGATACTATCCTGCTCTACGATAAAGTCGAGTAAGCTACTATCCAATTGGGTAGATCTTAGCGATTCCCACTTTGTATAATCCCGATCTAGAGCATCTTCGGTATAGCGGACAACTTCATTCGTGAAGAAGTTTTTTTCAACTCTTGGTGATTCTGTTCTCTCACTGAAGATGAGTGTAGTCGTTACTCTATATTGTTCTTTGCCTAGCTTATACTCGTAGGTAAATGTCTGATCTTTTGGCTTGACCACGCGAGACGGAGAGAGAGCATACGTAGTGGCGACCTCTAAGTTGCTAATTCCTGATACCAGCCCATTATCTATCTTCAGGATACTTGCCAAGAGACGGTTAGTCTTACCATCTACGACCACTTCGCCTGAGTAGGTTGCTGCCTGCTTATAGATAGGTACTACTTGGATTGTAAATATCGAATCACCAGAAGGAAGCTTGGTAATCTCACTGAGCTTAAAGTTGTAAGTCGCAAATGCTAGGTTGCTTGTGATACTAGAGATAGGTCTATCTGCGAGATTGGTATTGCTCCATACATTATCATACTGTGAGGTGAAGATATCTTGAGGTTGGATGAAGATGTCGATAGGATTGTAAGTAATCCGAGTACTAGCTCCAGAGTAGCTCTCATCTATATTGAACCTCGATGAGGTTTGGAGAGCATCATTCTCTACATTGTTTAGCTCTGCTCTTACGACTTTCTTGTAATCCTTTCCGATCAGATAGTGTGTGGCTGATTCTTCATAAAATGCTCCAGGATACCATCCAGCCTTCTTCTCTGTGGTATCTTTGGGTGTTGGCTCGTAGTAGTATTCGCTGAGAGTACTTCTGTAGCAATCCACAGAGTAATTTTGTTCTCTCTGGGCCATTCTCTTTTTTTCTTGGATGACTCTACGCATGATTGACTTGCCTAGATTTTCTTTCTTTCCGCTGATCTCCACGACATCTAGACCGATAGACGTCGGTTCTAACTTTACCTTGAGTGATCCCTTGATATCGGTGACTGCATATGCTTGGACTTCATAACCCAGTAGACTGAAGTATAAGCTATCCTTATCGGCCTCACTGTTTATTTCAAATTTTCCTTCTTCATCAGTATAAGTCCCTGTACCTGCCTCAAAGTAGACATTGACATATGGAAGGTAATCCTTAGAGTCTTTATCGATGACTTGCCCTGTGATCGCCTGAGCATTACCATAAAGTGCTAGAGTTATCAAACCTACTGACATCACAGCTCTTAGTAGAATTCCATTCATGTGTTTTTCAATCGATTTGATTTAAAATATCAGTACTTTTACTCCTAATGGTAAATGTAAGAGTTTGCTATACTTTACAGAAAATTTGCATCTAATAAACGTAACACTACATGTCTATATTTGATTCATTTAAGTATTTGGAGATCTCGCTTACTGACAGCATATTGACTGTTGCGATCAACCGACAAGCACAAGCCAATAGCCTTCATCTTCAAGCTTGGGAAGAGCTTCGATTAGCATTTACGCAAGTGCATCTGGAGCCAACTGTAAGGGTTGTAGTCCTCAAGGGAAATGGCAAGCACTTCTGTGCAGGGATGGACCTTGGTGTCCTCACATCGCTTAGCCAATCAGACATCGACTGTGATGGCAGACGGAGATTAGAACTTAAGGCATTCATCACACATTTACAAGAGTGTATCTCCGCTATCGCAGACTGCAAAGTACCTGTGATAGGTAGTATCCATGGTGCTTGCATCGGTGGAGGTATCAATATCGCTGCGGCATGCGATATCTCTTATTGCTTGGAGAGTGCCAGATTTAGTATCAAGGAAGTGTCATTGGGGATGGTGGCAGACCTTGGAGTCCTGCAGCGATTACCTCGATCGGTACGACCTGGATTGATGGCAGATATCGCATATACTGGCAGAGAGTTCAATGGTATCGAAGCAGCACAGATAGGTGTAGTCTCGCAAGCATATGCAGAGCAAGACTCTCTTGATGACAAAGTGATGTCAATGGCTAGTCAGATCGCAGACCAGTCTCCCCTAGTCATCCAAGGAATAAAAGAAATGCTAAAGTACCAAGCTGATCACTCACTCAGCGATAGCCTCAATGCGATGACCCTATGGAATAGTGCCTTCCTCCTATCCAATGATATCCAAGAAGCAATGCTCTCATATGTGGAAAAAAGAAAACCAATATTTACTGACTTAAACATATGATAAATTAATTACATATGTTATCGTCAAATTAAAAATTTATTTTTTGATAACCATCTGGCACCAATATTCATTTAGAATTACAACCGTTAACTATCCATATAAAATTCAAAAATTATGAAGTGGACTTACATCACACTCATCACGAGCATACTCATTACCATTGGCACAGTCCAACAATCTAATGCTCAGACTGTAGCAGGCATCCCTCTAGAAGAGATTAAGAGTGAGTACATCTTTGTCAATCCTGTAGGTAGACTCCTCAATAATCGTATCAATCTCAGCATACAGTATGGTCAAGAGATCAGAATGCAAGACATGAGAGACTCTGGACTCTTAGGTGCAGATGGGAAGCCAATTCCATTCTACTCAATCGTGCAAGGGCTGAATTATCTCTACGAATACGGATATGAGTACGAAGATGCAATCATCGATCCTACTGGTGGCTCAGCGACCTATGTCCTGAAGAGAAGCCAAGAGTAATAGATCGACATGACCTCTGGCTGCGTGAGAGTCTACTCAGTGACGAAATCGACCTCACCAAATAAATTGACCCAATTGTCCTCACTCACAGCCATGAGAGAGAATTTATACATCTCATTGGGCTCTAGAGTTGGAGTAGTCAGAGTATCTGTAATATTGAAGACGACATTGCTCTCATCATAGAATGTCCAAGTCTTGTCAGTCGTATAAGTGCCTGAGATAAGGTTCCCATCAAGATCTGATACGATCTGAAAGTAAATAACATTCTCTTCGATCAACCCATCTTCCCAAGCAAATGAAGGATTCACTCCATTGGGTTCAACAGTAATGATCTCATGATTGAGCTCTGTAGGTTTGACATATGTCTTGAGTCTTACAGGAGTGCAGACATGAATATTACCTGGTGTCTTATAAGTTACAATCCCCATACGTTCGCCAGTAAATGGAGTGTTATTAAATTTCCATAAATATCCATTGAAGAGTGGTTCGTCATCCAGATCTTTTGCGATATACTTTGAGTAGTCTAAGGAGTCGGCGATCTCTTTTGCTTCAAAATAGCGAAAATCAAAAGCATCTTTGATCGGATAGAAGAATACATCTGTTGGCTCACTCGCATTCCCTATCAGTCCAATCTCTCTCCCACCGGCACATGCTACTAAGTCGCCAATCGCCAACGAATCATTGAGTGTGAGATACTCTTGAAGGACATTCTCATCAAGGAGATCATCAACAGTATTACAAGAGAAGCAAATGAGGGTTACTATGATGGATAGAAACAGAATATTTTTCATAATCGAGTTAACGAGAATCCATAGAGAAGAGTTGCACGTATCAAGATCAATTTTCTGAGTGATTGAGACTTGATGAGTAGCGTCTCTCACGATGTTTTGTGATTTTTTCAAACTTTAGGAAATATTCCTTAGACATAGAGATGGTAATATTTACTAATTTTATACTCTATGATAATTACAATTGTAATTCTTATCTCCAAAAATAGCTCTTATGAAATTGAAACTGATCTTACTCTTAATTCTAGTGACATTGACCTCATTGTGCTTCTGCCAAATTGACTCTTATGTGGATCAAGTACCAATAGCTAAGCAGTGCAAGAATAAGGATGTTAGAGCTGCATTAGATTGTACAGAGCAACTCATTAGCGATTATTTTACACTTGATGTGGATACACTGTTGTGCAGTGACGATACAGTCAGAGTGTATCGGTCTAACTTCCTGGTAAGCACATCAGGTATAGCTCGTGACATGAAGGAGATCAGCACTTGGGGGAGCAATGACTCCTGTGCAACGTACTTCAATGCTAGAGCCGCTGAGTTTCTCGAGAGTTATGAATGGTTACCTGCGAGATTAGATGGCAAGAATCTAGAGTTCAAGAAGCAAATAGGATTTAACTACCCTACTCAGGTGGATACTGCATATCAGGAGACTGAAGAGACACGAGTATTCAGGATAGTTGAGCAGATGCCGAGATTTACTGGGTGTGAAGAGATGATCGGATCACCACTAGACAAAGAGACTTGTGCTCAGACTAAGATGCTGATGCATCTCTACAGATCACTCATGTACCCACCACTAGCACGAGAGAACGGTGTGGAAGGCATGGTAGTTGTACAGTTTGTAGTAAATAAGGCAGGATTTCTAGAGGACTTTGAAGTAGTCAGATCCATTGGAGGCGGCTGTGATGAAGCTGCTGTCAACGCATTGAAGTCCATGAATGCTCTGACTTATGCTCCATTTGTACCAGGAGTCCAGCGGGACAAAGCAGTCAAGGTCTTGTATACAATGCCGATAAGATTCAAACTCGAAAGCAATACTTTCTTACCCAAAAGAAAGAAAAAAAGAAGAAAGTAGCTTCCACAAGTGCTAATTATGATCTAGCTGGCCTCGCCTACCTAATTCTACGGCTCTAAGATTTTCGATTTTACCTTCGAGTACCTCAAACTTCAATAGTGTCCTAATGGAATGGAATCCAATGTGCCCACATGCTCCTGGATTCATGTGAAGTGTACCGAGTGACTTATCTCTCATCACCTTGCAGATATGAGAGTGTCCACAGATATAGAGATCAGGCTGGAGATCAGTAAGGAGCTTACGGACTCTGCCTGTGTACTTTGGTGGATAACCTCCGATATGCGTCATGAACACTTTAAGGCCTTGTATCTGGAACTCTAAGTTGAGCGGGATCTCAGCTCTGATGTCCTTCCCGTCGATATTACCATAGATAGTTCTCAATGGAACTCCCAATTGTTTGACTTGATCAATGACGCCGATATCTCCTAGGTCACCACCATGCCAGACTTCATCACAGTCTTGGAGATGCGCTAGGACATCATCTGTGATGAGACCATGTGTATCTGAGATTAGTCCAATAGTCATCTATTTATCAGCTTTCATTAGTGGATAAGTATTGTTTTGCAAGTTGATATCAGCCATCCTAATCGTCGGGTCTATCTGTACAGATTTGATCTTCCTTGACTTGGTAGGGAGTGTGATTTCATACGTCGGGTTCGTCCAGTTCCAATCAGGAAGGACTGTCATCAAAGAATGGACTTTCTCACCTCTCATGAGGTCTAGTGGTATGGTAAACCATTGCACAGAATCATCTTTATATGTAACCATTACATCAATCGGCATTGGCATTTGCCCTTGATTGGATAGAGTGATCAGAGATTCTTTACGTGTATCACCTTTGGATATTCCTGTCACTGCATAATCTATCGTCTTAGTCGTATTGATGAAGTAATCATTGTACCAATCAAGGATAAAGCCTGACTCTTTCTCAGCTACTCTCAAGAAATCTGAAGGCGTAGGATGCTTAAATTTCCAATCATTGAAGTAACGCTTCAATACTCTATCAAATACTTGCTCACCTAAGATATACTCGAGTTGCTTGAGGTAGACTTGTCCTTTGACATATGAGCCTACACCATATGCGGCATTGGTCGTATAGTGATCTGCATGTGTAGTGAGTGGCTCTTCTAGTCCTGACAGTGCAAATTCTGTAAATTGAATGGTTGTATTAGCGATAGGATTAACTTGGACCTCACCTTTAAGTAGTCCGATATCCTTTAAGTGATTTTTTACTTCAGAAGTTGCAAAACTCGTAAATCCTTCATCCATCCAAGGATATTGTGCTTCATCACTTGCAAGGATCATCTGATACCAACTATGCATCCACTCATGGATAGAGACACCTACGAGGCTTTCGAATGTTCTCTCTCCTGTAATTAGAGTTGCCATTGGATATTCCATACCGCCATCACCTCCTTGGATAAATGCATATCTTGGGTAAGGATATTTGCCATATCTCTTATTCATGTATTGGAGTGCAGCGTCCATGCAAGCGTGGAGGTTTTCCCAGTTTTCAGCATTGGTTTCACTTTTCTGATAGACATAATCGACTTGCGTACCGTCATCCGTGTACTTGCGTAAATGTGTATATCCGGTGTCAGCGGCCCAAGCGTAATCATGGACGTTTTTTGCTTTAAACTTCCATGTCTTGTCGGCTTTAGTCTTTGTATATCCGATTGATTCTCCATTTACGATTTGACCTACTTCTTCGGGATTGAGGAGTTTGCCTGTACCTCCGATTATATAGTCTCCCGGGAGAGTGATATTTACTGTAAAGTCTCCCCAAATACCATAATACTCTCTACCGACATATGGATTGGGGTGCCATCCGTCTTGATCGTATTGGCTCAGTTTGGGGTACCACTGAGTCATAGAGTATTCGATGCCTTCCTTATTATCTCTTCCGCTTCTTCTGATTTGCAGAGGTATCTGAGCTTGATAATCCATGACAAACTCTACTGTCTCTCCTGGGTTGATCGCCTTGGGTAGTTTGACATCTAAGATCGTCCCATCATGGGTATAGGTAGCTGGTACGCCATTTACTGTGAGTGAGTTGACCTTCTGCCATCCATACTCCTCTGGGAGCAACTTGGAGATCCGATCACCAACTCTCTTGTCTGGATCACTGATCGTGAGTGATCTCACATCCATGAGACTCCCAGGTTGGAACGCATTGAAGTAAAGGTGATAGTAGGCCTTATGTAATGTGTCTGGAGAGTGATTAGTGTATTCTATCGTTTGCTTACCTGCGTATTGATGAGTGGTTATATCCATATCGATATCCATCGTATAGTTAGCAGATTGTTGCCAATATTGTCCAATGAGAAAGTTAGAACTTATAAGTCCTATAAGAATAAAGAGTGTCTGTCTATTTATCATCTTCAAGTAGTGTTGTGTAATCTATATTAAGTGATTCATTCAGTGACCCCTCCCCTTCTTGAGAGAGTCTAAATCGTTGACCAGAGATATTTCTGAATAAGTATCCCCAATCTTTCCATCGATATATCGAGTTGCATACCGCTATAAATATTATACCCATTACTAAGAATGCTATCGTCATCGCCAACGGGTCAAGATTATGAGTCTTA
Source organism: uncultured Saprospiraceae bacterium (assembly GCA_938001865.1). Lineage (GTDB taxonomy): Bacteria > Bacteroidota > Bacteroidia > Chitinophagales > Saprospiraceae > JAHDHH01. The sequence continues at coordinate 56,797 of CALLAW010000011.1, forward strand.
TATAAGCAATCAGTCTGGATAGCGGCACCACTATATCCCATAAATACTGCTCCAAAGAAGTTGGTGCCCCAGTGGACACCGAGTGCCAATTCCATCCCATCATCTAGCAGCGTTATCAGTCCAAGTAAGAGACCAGCGCCAATATAATATGTCATCATCACTCCTAAGCCAAACTGACTCACTTCTGGGTTAGCTCCATGGATCGCAGCAAATGCCAATGAAGTAATGATCAGAGGAAATATCGGGTAATTCAGAATAGAACCGAGCCCTTGCATCAGATAACCTCTAAACATCACTTCCTCGAAGGATGTCTGGATTGGAAGTATGAAAATGCTTAACAGTACTAATGGAACAAACTTATTCAGCTCAAATCCAAATGTATAATCTTGGGGAGCCTGACTGTAGAAATAATACTCTCCGATACCAGTCAACATCAACCAAAATCCAAACCCAAATGCTACCCTTCCCCATCGGACCTTAGACCCGACGGTAATCAAAGTCTTGAAGCTACGCTTATGCAGATACTTGAATGCGAAATAAAAAAACAACATCGCAAAGACAAAAGTGCAGAGTAATAACAGAAACCCAGTATTAGACCCAATGCCAAATATGCTGAAATCTGGATTACTCATGAACTGATTTAACTCTTCGGTCCCGATACTTGAGTCATTGTCCATCACTCGATAGAGCATCAATAACATCGGTACCTGTCCTAGGAAGTATCCGCCAAATGCGATGATGGTTACAGCAATATATAGTCCTATATGCCTCCTACCATGGAAGGCTTGATGTAAGTATTTTCTCATTCAGGTCTCTGTGATTACAGTTAGACTGCTAATGTAAGTATTATTAAGTATAACCACTACTCGTCAATATGGAAACGTTAGTATAATATTATTTGGCCCAGACTCTTATGGCTCTCTCAACCTCCTAGTGAACGAATATGTCTCCAAAAGAACAAGTATGTTAAATATTGGAGCTCATTGAACAGAAGATTGGCTAAAAGACATCCAATGTCAGTATTGATACTTAGATGTTTTGTAACTTGCGATCAGATAATAAAAGAGAGTAATATGAAAACGAATACTTCGATGAATAACAATTGGTTATGGGTAGTAATCCTTACTGTAGGTGCTATGCTCACTCGAGTACTCCCTCACCCACCAAATGTCACACCAATGACTGCTATTTGCTTATTTTCAGGAATGGCTCTAGGATTGAGGTTATTGACATTTGTGTTACCGTTTGTTGTCCTGTATGCATCCGATTTTTTGATTAACAATACGATTGGAAGAGCATTTATCACCGACACTAGCGAAGTTATCTGGTGGACAGACTTCATGAATTGGACCTATGGGAGTTACTTCTTGATTATTCTTATCAGTGCCTTCGTGCTCAAGCATGCTAAGACTCAGTCAGTGGTGCTCACTGCGTTAGGGTCAAGTGTCCTCTTTTTTCTATTGACTAATTTTAGTAGTTGGATTGGATATTCATTTTATCCCAAGTCATTTGCTGGATTACTCATGTGTTATGAAGCAGGTCTTCCATTCTTTAGAATATCAATTATTGGTGATATTGCATTTGCCTTGATTCTGTTTTGGTCTTACCGATGGATTACGAGTTCTCATCACACTTTATCCCTTGCACCAGTGAGAGATCAGAAGTAAACCCACAGCATTTATTAGCAAAAAAGCAAAATGAAAAAATTAGAGTTACACTGGCAGATATTAATCGGAATGGTGGCTGGTGTACTCTTAGGGTACCTTTTGTCATTGACATCTACTGGTAGTCAAATAGTCATAGATTATATTAAGCCTTTCGGCAAAATATTCATCAACCTACTGAAGTTAATCGCGATTCCATTGATAATCGCCTCTCTTATCAAAGGGATCACAGACCTCCGTGATATCTCTAAGCTATCGACGATGGGCCTTAAGACCATTGGACTCTACCTAGTCACTACCATAATCGCTATAGTGATAGGTCTCACTGTTGTAAATGTGGTAAACCCTGGAAGCAAAATATCAGCAGAAAACCGAGAGAATCTTATGGAAGATTTTGGAGGTAATGCTGCTGGCAAGATACAAGCAGCTGTCAGTGCTAAAGAAAGAGGTCCTCTCGATGCTCTCGTAGACATGGTGCCTTCTAATATCTTTGAGGCAGCCGCAGGCAATGGCAATATGCTACAAGTTATCTTCTTTGTTATCTTTTTTGCGATAGGTCTCGTCCTAATTGACCCAAAGAAAGGTGCTCCAGTCAAGGGGTTCTTTGATGGACTCAATGAGGTTATCCTCAAGATGATTGATCTCATCATGCTGGCAGCTCCTTATGGTGTATTTGCATTGCTAGCTGCACTTGTAGTAGAGAGTCCTGGTGCTGATGTCTTCATCAGTTTGCTTTGGTATGCATTCTGTGTAGTCTTGGGGCTAGGGCTTATGATCTTTGGAGTCTATCCTCTTGCAGTCAGGGTGATCACAGGCAAGTCGTACAGCTATTTTTTTAGAGGTATAGCACCTGCTCAACTTTTAGCATTTAGCACGAGTAGCAGTGCAGCAACATTACCTGTCACTATGGAGCGGACTGAAGAGCATCTCGGTGTCGACGAAGAGGTCACCTCATTCGTACTGCCAATCGGTGCTACGATCAATATGGATGGTACCAGTCTCTATCAAGCTGTAGCGGCTGTATTCATCGCAGGAGCTCTAGGAGTAGACCTCACGCTTGGTGATCAGTTAACTATCGTAATGACAGCTGCTCTTGCCTCTATCGGATCTGCCGCTGTACCAGGAGCTGGTATGGTGATGCTTGTCATCGTATTGGGTGCAATCGGAGTGCCAGAGGCTGGCTTAGCACTAATATTTGCAGTGGACCGACCACTTGATATGTGTCGTACTGCAGTCAATGTAACTGGAGATGCCGCTGTTGCGATGATAGTTGCAAAGATGGAAGGAAAGCTCGGCGAGCCCAACCCAAAGCAATGGAACGACAACTATAATACCTCTAATTAGTTTACACAGATATTATCTAATTACAAATACCTCTACACTATGAGTAAATCGCATTACATCAGCACATTAAGTACATTGCTAGTGATCATTTGCATCTTTGGAGCTTGTCAGCCAAAACAATCTAGTACCACTGACAATCTGATGCCTCAACCATTTGAGACAATAGTCAAAGAGGATATGGAAGATTATCATCACAAAACAGCTCGTCAAGAGTGGTTTGACTTACTACATACTGCAGCACCACAAGATGATTGGCGCCAAATAGAGCAACAAAATAGAATCAATAATACTCAGTACAGGTCAGAACTCAGATCACAGGTACAGACAAGAGATCAAGATGTCTCTATCGCAGAAGGAAGAATCACAGGTAAGTGGAACGAAAGAGGAAGTAACAATCAGGCGGGCAATGTCACTATGACTGCCTACAATATTGAGACTGATCAGATCTATTGTGTGTCAGGTGGTGGATCAATATTCAGAGGGAATATTGATGGTACTGATTGGACTCCACTCAACGAGGATATTCAATTTCACGACAGATGCCTGGTCTATCTCCCTAGTGCATCGAGATTAGTCGCGGCTATCTTCAATCAACCACATTACTCAGATGATGAAGGGGTAACTTGGACTCCATGCAGTGGTATCGATGGCGGTACGGAGGCTGCTATCCATCGAGTGGTGCATATAGAATCTACTGATGAAATATTTATAGTCTACAAGGCGAGCCAAAACGAGCCATATAGACTCTATTACTCTGATGACGCTGGAGCATCGTATAAGAGTGTCTACAACTACAACACAAGCAACGATTACAATATCTATATCTCACATACTCACGATACCGACCTCTTACATAGTATCGAGCAACTGACTGGGTCTACTACGCAGATCCAGCAGTGGCATCCAGAGGATAAAGTATTGAAAGTACTCAATGACAAGAGTCAGATTGGATTTGGTCCTGGAGGAAGAGCTAACCTAGTGACAACTCTGGATACAGATAATAATTCTATCGTATTTAAGGCTTATGATGATGACAACTTAGTCCACACATCTATAGATACAGGTAAGACATGGATACCAGCATCTCAGCCTATCCCTGAGACACCATGGGCAGTGACTATGTCAGTCAGCAAGCATGATCCTAATCACTTGCAAGCTGGAGGTGTGGTATCGTTCAGGTCATATGATGGTGGAGACACATGGCATCAAGTCAATAGCTGGGAATCATACTACAACAACCCATCGAGTCGACTCCACGCGGATATTATGTACTTTGACGAGTATACTACGAGTGATGGTCAAGACTTTGTATTGAATATGAATCACGGTGGGATGTATATCTCATATGATAATGGAATCACTTATAATAATATCGGTCAAGATGGTCTCAATGTAAGCCAATATTATAGCGTCAGGTCACTACCAGCTAATCCAACAGTCGTATTCGCAGGTGCCCAAGATCAAGGATTTCAAAGAGGAGTAATTAACTTCAATCAAGAAGGAACCTCAGACTTAGAACAGGTCATTAGCGGAGATTACGGCCATATCGTCTTTACTAACAATGGAGCTTCTCTCTGGACAGTATACCCATTTGGTTGGATCTCATACTATAGGAGTCCTGTCAATGGCGGGATAGATGCCTCTTATACGATCGAATCTAGCAACGAGACTGTGTGGATTCCGCCAATTGTAGCAGACCCAGATCCGAATAAAAATATCGTCTACGCAGCAGGTGGAAGTGCAGATGGCGGAAGTGGATCATATATCATCAAGTTAGAAGTCATGCCTAACAATGAGATAGAAGCAACTAACCTCCCATTTGACTTTAGCTCCAGCGGTGGTACCATCGCAGCCATAGGGATAGATCACATCAATCGTGACAAATGGTATGTATCCACGACTAATCGTAAGTATTATTATTCGTTGGACAACGGTCTTACATTTACCAAAGTGGCAATCCCTGTACCTGGGAGTCAATATCTCTATGGGGCACATATCGTGTCATCTAAGTCACAAGACAATGTCGTCTATATGGCAGGAAGTGGATATAGTAATCCAGGTGTAGTCAAGTCTATCGATGGTGGTATCACCTACAGTAATATGAGTAATGGTCTGCCATCCACTAATGTCTTTGACTTTGTAGCCACTGACGATGATCGGTATGCTTTTGCAGCGACAGAAGCTGGACCGTATATGTATCTAGCTGACGAGAATAAGTGGTACGAGTTAGCACAGACAGCTGCCCCTCAACAGACTTACTGGAGTGTGGAGATTGTACCATTTACTGAGATAGTTAGATTTGGTACTTACGGCAGAGGGATCTGGGACTTTGAAATGACTTCTGGTCCACTCGTGTCCAACACTGAAGAGATCGAGACTAATCTAGTCCAACACCAACTTACGATATACCCCAATCCAGCTACAACCAACATTACAGTTGCTTCGACAGATAACGTCGAATTGTCCTCGATCTCTATCTATGACCTCAATGGAAGAGTGATCAATCAACTCAGCGTCAATCGTAATCAAGTAGAGATAGACATCACCACTTATCTACCAGGTAATTATGTCGTCAAAGCCCTGGCAGGAGAACAAGAACTTACTCAACGATTCATCAAACACTAAACTATAATAGTAAAGAGAAAATGGCAAATATATTAGGTATAGGGTCTAGGGTCAAACACCCAGCATATGGCGATGGTGTCATCATAGGTGCAGAAGCCGTAGCTTACAAAGTATGCTTCATCACATATGGAATTAAAAATGTGGGAAAAGTCTATGACCAATGGGAAATCATAGAAGCAATAGAGGCAGATAATGCAGTAAGTTTTAGTGAAGCAGAAAGATCATTAGTCAAGATACTCAGGACGTGGTCTGGATTCTCTGAAGAGGTCAGATTGGCTGATAAGTGGGACAAAGGGGTCATGATACTCAAGCCTGCCGACGATACTCTCAAAGAAAAAGAAATCCCAATCGATGTATTCTTCCACAAAATCGTCATGGTGAGAGACCGGGTCAGAGTAATGGAGCAACGGATCAATAGCTCAAAACTGACAGATGAAGAAAAGGTGAATTTACAACAATATATCACTCGAATTTATGGAAGCCTTACGACATTCAATATCCTATTTAAGTACAAAGAAGAGAGCTTTAAAGGTGATTCGAAGAGTTAGTTACCTTAGCATTATGCTCTATCTCACCGTGATAGGGTGTGTCAGTATCCCTACTGCATACGAAGGCTTAGCACCTGGTGCATGGAGAGGAGTACTCAAGTTAGCGGACAAGGAATCTGATGACTCACAACTCGTAGTTACCGAGAATTATAGAGGATACACAGAGCTCCCATTTAACTTCTTCGTGACTAACACAGCGGACTCTCTCTACATTACCTACACTAATGGTCCCGAGAGAATTGATGTGGATGCGATTACCATTGGTCTAGATCGAGCTACAGCCAAAGATACAGTCGTGATCAAATTTGAAGAATATGACACATACTTCGATGGCATCATAGACGAAAACATCATGGAAGGATATTGGCACGTTAATTATAAGCAAGGCTATTCGATTCCTTTCATTGCATTTCATGGTCAAGATTATCGATTCAGCACAGCCAACAATGGGAGCAAAGACTTTGGAGGTATCTGGGAGGTAACATTTGATTATGACAAACCAGATGACGCGTACCAAGCGATAGGCACTTTCGTACAAAATGGATCCGATATTACTGGAACATTTCAGACTGAGACTGGCGATTATCGTTTCCTCCAGGGAAATGTAATAAAGGACAAAATGAAACTCTCAGTATTTGACGGAAGCCACGCCTTCTACTTTGAAGCGAAGCAAGTCAATGATGGCGAAATTACTGGGATATTTAGAAGTGGGAAACACTACAGCTCCAATTGGATCGCTAAGCGTAATCCTGAAGTGAAACTTGGGAGCCCTTACGAACTTACTACTGTAACTGACAACAAAGTGGACTGGTCTGCACTTCAATTCAAAGATGCACAGGGTAATCTCAAGTCGATCATTCCTCAATCTAATGATCAAGTAACTCTCTTCAACATCATGGGTACATGGTGCCCAAATTGCAAGGACGAAATGCTATACCTCAAAGAGCTAAAGGAGAAGTATCCAAATCTACTCATCAAAACAGTGAGTTACGAACGTTATAAAGATGAGTCTAAAAATCTTGCAGCAATCGCAAGATACAAAGATGCAATGGAGATTCCTTGGCCAATCTATCTTGGAGGTTATGCAAGCAAATCCAAGACATCCGAAGACTTTCCGTTCCTGACCAAAATACTCTCCTACCCTACCTTACTAGTCCTCGACAAACAGAATGAAATCAGGTCGATTCATACAGGATTTAATGGCCCCGCTACCAAAGAGTACAAAGCATTCAGGCAAAAGATGGAGCAAATGATAACTCAACTCTTGGATGAGTAATCGTATTACAATCAAGCAATAGTCAAACCTTAGCATAAGTAAGAACCATGGATAATATTGTGATGATCACAGGTGCTACATCTGGGATAGGAAAAGCAACGACTTTACAGTTTGCAGAGCTCGGATATAACTTGATCATCTGTGGTAGGCGGACTGAGAGACTTACCGAACTCCAAGATCAATTAACAACTGCTCATAACATCTCGGTACACTGCCTCACATTTGACGTAAGATCAGCGTCTCAGATCCAATCGGCACTAAAGAGTCTACCACAAGAATGGAGTGAAATCTCAATCTTAATCAATAACGCCGGACTAGCAATGGGGCTCGCAGAGTTTCACGAGTCAGACTTAGAGCATTGGGACACGATGATCGATACTAATGTCAAAGGATTACTCACTGTATCAAGAGAAGTAAGTCCCCAAATGGTTGCAAACAAGGCAGGCCACATTATCAATGTCTGCTCGACTGCAGGGCATGAAGTGTACCCCAAAGGACATGTCTACTGTGCTACCAAGCATGCAGTAGATGCGATTACTCAAGGCATGAGGCTCGATTTGCACAAGTATAACATTAGAGTCAGTCAAGTGAGTCCAGCTCATGTCGAGGATACTGAGTTCGCAGCTGTCAGATTTGAAGGTAACAAAGAAAAAGCAAAAATCTACGAAGATTTCAACCCACTCAAGAGTCAAGATGTCGCAGAATTAATTGTCTTCATTGCGACAAGACCTCCACATGTCAACATCCAAGACATCCTAGTGATGGGCACTCAACAGGCAAATAGTACTCACATCGACCGTTCGGGTCGTGTACACGACTAATAGTTAAGAATCCTCTGAATAATTAGTATTTATTTTGTTACTTTTGATATTCCTGTAGAGACATTCGTATCTCTGCTGAATTTATAAAACCTAATTAAAAATTATGAATTTGAATTTTACAAAATTAATCGCAATTGTTTGCTTTGCACTTGTCTCAGTAGGACTCAGTGCTCAAGCCGTGAATAGATTGCAAATTACAGCCCCAGCATCTATTGCTGGTGATTACAATGTCGTAGCTGGTGCTTTTGGCGTCAATGAGATTGACCCATTATCAGGTGAGCTACTATTGATTGAAGATGACACTGACCCTACATCAGATGGATGTACTCCTGCGGTCAATGACATGACAGGATTTATTGCTTTCGTAGATAGAGGAGCATGTGCTTTCGTTGACAAAGCTGCTAATGCACAAGCTGCAGGTGCAATTGCGATGTTGATATGCAACAATATACCTAATGATGGAGTATTCGTAGCTGGTGGAGATGCACCTGACATTACTATTCCTGTCGTGATGGCAAGCTTTGAAGATTGTCAGACAATCAGAGCAGAGTTTGGAAGTGGTATATCTGCTACTTTAGACTTTTTTGAAGCACCGTGTCTTGCAGCATGTGCAGTCGCTGATTATCCAGCTGGTACAGTATGGGGACAGAACGGTGAAGGATCATTTGCATGTGGACTTGGTGATTGGACAGCTCTAGCTGTATCTGATGAAGTCTCTGTATGGAAGTGGGATGCTGATACGAGTCCTGTAGGACAGTCTGGAGCTCCTAGGATGGTAGACTCTCCAACTGCATGTAACGGAGCTGCTCAGATGGATTTCTGTGATTACAACTTTGATCCAGGACCTGCTAGTACAGCAGTATTCTTTGCTTCTGATCTCCTTTCACCCCTAATCGATTTGACAGGTGTGGCTAGACCAGTAATTCACTTCACACACTATCTCTGTACATTGTCTGAAGATCAGGAGATTGCATTCATGACTTACTCTAGAGATGGAGGAGCTACTTGGTTAGACACAGTGCCAATTACATCAAATAGCTTCATAAACACTAATGGACAAAGCGAAACTTTTGACACTGAAGTTGTCAAAATGCCTTTCTGTGGAGATGAAATTGGAAATACAGATCAATTCAGAATCAGATTTATCGCTAACGGTAACTTCTACTTCTGGACGATTGATGATGTCTATATCACTGATGAAACTATCGCTGATGCTGAGGCATTCACTGGATGGTTCGCTGGAGCACCTAACTTCAAGACTCCTGCTTCACAAGTAGATCAGATTGCATTCATGGTGGATGCGAATAATAATGGTAATGTTGACTTCTCTAATGCTAGCTATACAGCTACGATCACTAAAGATGGTGCAGAACTTCACTCGGTAACGCAAGATCTCGGAGCTTTACCTAAGTGTACTAATGTTGAGAATGTAATCGTACCTGATTTCTGGCAAATGAGTTCAGAATTGGGAGAATACCAAATTACTTATACACTGACAGCTGACAGTGAATTTGATGATACAGAACCAGAAAACAACACTGTAAGTTCAACATTTGAGGTTACAGAATCTACTTTCAGTAAGTTGAGAACCGAAGAAGAAGTAGGTACTCCTTACATGAATGGTCTTGGTCAAAATGCTACATATATCTCATTTGCTAACGGTTACTATATCACTAATGGTGGCGGCAATTTAAGTCCACTTACTTTGACTACTGGCTTTGAGACTGATATTTTCACTGATTTTGGATTCACTACATTGACTGGTGAGGTAAGAGAGTGGGTATTAGATACAAATGGTGATGGAATTGCTAATCTTGAGACGGAAACAACATTATTAGCACAAGGACAGGTACTCTTGGACCCTTCTAATCCTATCGACCTTAGAAATATTGAAATCGACTTAGTTGGAGGATCTTCATTCACTAATGAGTTTGCCCCTACTGGTCAGTATCTTGCTGTCATACATGTTGCTCCATTGACACCTCCGTCTGAGGATACATTTATGGCTCCATTATCTTCTGGATTTGTTAATAACTACGCAGGAAATAAAGATTATTACTTTGCACCAGCTGACTTCGCATTCGCTAATAACGGTGTCAGTCTTGGTAGACCAGGATCAATGTCTGACTTCGAAGGTGCTGCAGGTACTCCAACTGACCAAGGTGCTCGTAACCTAGATCCAGCTGATGGAAATGCTCTTACTTGGCATGTTGCAATGGAGATAGGAATTGTGTCTAACACAGTAGATATCGATGAGACGATAGATATGTCTATCTTCCCTAATCCAGCAACTGATGCAGTGACAGTAGACTTAAATCTTGCTGAAGTATCAAAATCAGTCAATGTACAGATCGTAGATATCAGTGGAAAGATCGTTGCTAACAATAACTTCACTAACATCAAAGACAGTGCATTGAATATCAATACTTCTGCATTAGCTTCAGGCGTATACATGATCAATGTATTCACTGATAACGGTGTTAAGACTGAAAGAATTCTGATTCAGAAGTAATCAATTTTTGATTCGCTGAACTCAGTTCTCTATAGAACTTCAGAGGTCATCTCATATACTGAGATGACCTCTTTTTTTTTTGATCTGACTCGTAACTTTAGGTTCAGATCTTGGATATCCTTATCAATCTGTCAGTTCTACGTCAAGATTAGATGAAAATAGAATTGAGTGTAGAGGACATCTGAGTAATTCTCATTACTTTGCTCAAAGAATAATACTCTATTTGCAATCACTCAACTCCTCAATCATGGCAAAATGTCTCACAACTTTACTCATCTCTATGAGTCTTGTCATTGGCCTCCAGTCTCAGAGTATCAATAGACTCTCTCTTACACTCGCTAATGGCACTGACACTACGCTAGTAGTAACCTCAGCTGCGTTTGGTAATAACGATGGAGAAGTCTCTGGTAATCTCAGCTTAGGTATGGATAGTCAACAACCACAGACAGATTGCTGCACACCAATAATCAATACTGTCAGTGAATCTATTGTACTGATAGATCGAGGTCAATGTCAATTCATAGACAAAGGCGCAAATGCTCAAGGTGCTGGAGCAATAGCGATGATTGTCTGTAACAATATAGAAGACCCCACTTTTGTAATGGGAGGCGATGCCCCAGAGATTACAATAGCCTGTGTGATGGCATCATTGCAAGATTGTGAACTCCTCAAACTCCAATTAGAAGATTCACCATTGATTACACTAGACTATTATGATGCACCTTGTGTTGCTGAGTGTGCCACCTTGGATTACCCAGAGAATACAGTCTGGGGACAGAATGGAGAAGGAGCATTTGCTTGTGGATTAGGAGAATGGACGACTCAAGGGATCACAAATAATGACACTACCATCTGGAAGTGGGATGCGGACACAACACCTGTCGGTCAATCAGGTGCACCTAGAGCAGTCGAATCAATAACGAAATGTAATGGAGCTGCGCAGATGGATTTCTGTGACTATAATTTCAATAGTGTCAATGGCCCAAGTACTGAGATATACTTCAAATCTGACTTGATCTCTCCGATTATAGACTTATCAAATGTAGAGTCTCCAGTAATTCGCTTTGATCAATATCTCTACACTCTTTTTGAAGGTCAAGAGATAGCTTATTTCACTCAATCCTTGGATGGTGGTGTTACATGGTTGGATACAATTCCAATCAAAAGTCCACACTTCAATGTGACGAATGGTTTTAATATCACTCAGGGTAACCAAAAGGTCAAATTTCCAATTCACGGAAACACATCAGAGTGCCTAATAAAATTTATTGCAAACGGTAATTTCTACTTCTGGACGATCGATGATGTGTATATCACTGATGAAGAAATACCTAGAATCTCATTAGACAAGACAAGGTATTCAAGAGCTCCTAATTACAAGACTCCCTTTTCTCACTTAGATGAGATTCCATTTATGGTCAATGTCCGTAATACTGGCAATGTGGATATGTTGGACGTTTCTTGGACTGCGACTATTACAAAGGATGGTGAAGAACTTTACTCGACTACACAAAATGTCGGCACAGTACCTAAGCTAAGTGAAAGAGTATCTGTAGCTCCTGATACTTGGCCTATGGAGAGAGATCTTGGAGAGTACCTCATTAAGTATTCATTGGATGCTTCTAATATGCCAGAAGATATCGAAGAAGAAGACATCACAATCACCTCAAAGTTTAGAATTAGTGCTCTTGATTATAGTAAAATGCCTTCAGAGTACGAAGCTGGCCAACAATATCTTGTTGGGATTGGACAAGAAGCTACTTACGCCACTTATGCTACGAGTTACTACATCAATGACTCCAGTAATATACCTGATAAACTGACGTCTGGATTCGGGTCTGATATTCTTTACGATCTAGGGCCAACATTACTGACAGGTGAAGTCAGAGAATGGTTATTAGACAGTAATGGTGATGGTCTTATCAACTTAGAAACAGAGACTCGACTCATAGCCCAAGGAGAAACTCTAATTGATCCTAACAATCCTATTGACTTGAGATGTTTTGACATTGACCTAGCTCTGGTCACTGCTAATTCAGAATTGGAAGTTGGTCAATACATAGCTCTCATCCATGTTGCTCCTCAGACTACACCATCAACTAGTGCTTACATTGGACCATTGAGCTCTGGTATTAATTCAGGTCATCTGAATAATAGAGATTATTCATACACAGCAACTGACTTTGCCTTTGCAGAGTTAGGAATGATTCGATTGTCTGGCTCTTACTACGACTTCAACGGCACATCAGGCTCTCAACAAAATCAAGGAGCTCGTAATCTAGAACCTGCGAGTAATCCTACACATACCTATTATATCGATATGTCACTTCAGTATATTATTAATACAGTTGATATCAGCAAGGAGATTGATCTCTCCATCTTCCCTAATCCCGCAAAGAATGAAGTGATCGTAGATGTTAATCTCACAGAAGTATCAAAATCAGTCAACGTACAGATCGTAGATATCAGTGGCAAGAGAGTTGCTAGCAATAACTTCACTAACATCAAAGACAGTACATTGAATATCAATACTACTGCATTAGCTTCAGGTGTATACATGATCAATGTATTCACTGATAACGGTGTTAAAACTGAAAGAATTTTGATTCAGAAGTAGCAAAGCAAGTATGCTCTTTGAGGAGCATCAAACTTACTTGATCACAATATCAGTGATTGCCTCATACTGTAAGTGTTTGTTTACTTTTTCTAGCAGAGCATCTTTGGAATACAGCATCTCTTGCTTCAGTGGTGCAGAGTTGATAGTGATAAAGAGTTTTTTGTTCGTTATCATCAGATGAGACGTATACTTGGCTACTGTAGACCCAGCGACATCAGCCCAGACAGACTTGAGAGCATAGTTCTGATAGTTATTTCTCAGTCCATCACGTGATTTGATGTAATTGCCAATCTCTTCCTTTATTCCTTTAAAACTCATTATCTCTGTAACGCTATCGTATTGTAATTAAATTTCAATTTGCCCAAGATATCTGCAAGTCTTGTCTCAGAAGTATCAGTAATGATGATCTGAGAGTCCATCTCTGACTCTACGAACTGCAAGATACTCATGACTCTCTCATCATCCAACTTATCAAAGATATCATCGAGTAAGACAATTGGATTTTTGCCTGTTTGCCCTCTAAGGATCATAAAAATAGACATTTTAAGTGCAAAGACAAAGGACTTAATCTGACCTTGACTCCCGACATACTTCAGATCTTTGCCACCGATTGCAAATTCTATGTCATCCTTGTGTACTCCAAAGTTGCTCCGTCGAGTGATACAATCTTTCTTTCTTGAGCTCTTGATTCCATCAGACCAAGTAACTTCATCTGTCAACTGTGTCTTGTAGGTAAAGTCACATGATTCGGCATCTGCCACTATCTTTATGTGGATGGTCTGAAATATATCTAACAATTGCCTGATGATATCGCGGCGAGATTTTGTAATGTAAATCGCAGGGTCAGACATCTGATCATCAAAGACGTCCAACATTTCCCCTTGAGGGTTCAGATTGCCTTTGAGATAAGCGTTACGTTGTTTGAGTAAGCGATTGTAGCCTAGCAATGCCTTGAGATATTGCGGATCAATCTGTGAGAGTAGCTTATCAAGCAATGCTCGTCGGACGATGGCACTCTCTCTCACTAGATGGATATCTGATGGTGCTATACAGACTATAGGTATCTGTCCTACATGTTCTACGATACTCTTTCTCTTCTTATTATTTACTTCAATAATCTTAGACTTGCCCTTCTGCAACTTGAGTACGACTTGGGTATCCTCGGCATTGAGACTGAATAACCCGTCAAGTCGACTGAAATCACACGTCTCTTTGATGATGTAACTTTCTTTAGTGGTGAAGTAGCTCCTGCCAAATGCAAGGCAATAAATGGCATCAATCAAGGAAGTCTTTCCCGTCCCATTAGATCCTGTGATGATATTTATTTTGGGGTCTAATTTTATCTCTATTTCACTAAAACATCGGAAGTTAGTCAACTTCAATCGTGAAATGCTTTGTGATGTCATAGGTTGGATAAAATTTAAGACCAAAAGTACAACTATTCTAAGGTGTTCATTGTATTTTTGTTGACTGTTAAATCAAGAAACCAAATGGCTGAAACATTAGCAAAATCTAAAAATAAGACAAAGTCTAAGTATCCTAAATCTACTTACCTCAAATGGTACGAGATGATGCTCAGAATACGAAAGTTCGAGGAGAAGACTCTATTTGCATATAGCAAGCAACTCATCAGAGGATTTTGTCACGTCTATATCGGGCAAGAAGCTATAGGTGGAGCACTTGCTACAGCGATCACTCCAGATGACAAACTCGTCACTGCATACAGACAACACGGGGTGGCTCTTGCCAGAGGCCTCGATAGTAACTCTTGCATGGCGGAGCTCTTCGGTAAGTCAACAGGATGTGTCAAAGGGAAAGGAGGTTCGATGCACTTCTTCAGTAAAGAACATAATTACTTCGGTGGTAATGGTATCGTAGGAGCACAGATTCCGATCGGTACGGGTATTGCCTTTGCAGAGCATTACAGAGGTACAAAAAATCTGTGTGTAACCATGTTTGGTGATGGAGCTGCTAGACAAGGAGCTCTCTACGAATCATTCAATATGGCTATGACATGGAAATTGCCAGTACTCTACATCTGTGAAAATAATGGCTATGCCATGGGAACATCGGTAGAGAGGACAAGTAATGTCCATGACTTATACAAGGTCGGTTCAGCATTTGACATGCCAAGCTCACAAGTAGACGGCATGAGCCCTGAAGCAGTACACGAAGCAATCTTAGCTGCTGCTAAACATATCAGAAGTGGTAAGGGACCTTACTTCTTGGAGATTAAAACATATCGATACAAAGGTCACTCAGTATCCGATCCAGCGAAGTACAGAACTAAAGACGAACTCAAGAGTTACATGGAAAAAGATCCTGTAATCCTTATGGAAAAGACTATCATCGATGGAGATATTGCATCAGAAAAAGATATCCAAAAGATTAAAGATTCGATCAAAGCAGAGATAGAGGAGGCATTCCAGTTTGCAAGTGACTCTCCATTCCCATTAGGATCGGAGCTTTATGATGACAACTACAAGCAGGAGGATTATCCATTCATTATGGACTAATTCCACTATTAATCGCAATTTATATATTACTAAACTCTAGTATCTGTTTGGTTTATGCCAAACTTTACTATTTTTGCAAAAATTTTTGCAATACCTATGGCTATTAGAAACGATAACAACAGAAGAGAAAATCCCGAAGAATTAGAAGTGAAAGCTCCCGCAGCCGCTGTGAATGGAGATGGAACTCAGGAGTTTTTTGAAAAGAATAAAATGCTCATTTTAGGAGGAATCGTGGGGTTAGTACTCCTAGCAATACTCTTCTCTGCATATAAGTATGCATATAAGATGCCGCAAGAAAAAGCCGCCTCTCAAGAATTGTGGCATGCAGAAAAGCAATTTTTACAAGATTCATTCGATCTAGCATTGGAGAACCCAGGTGGAGGATATTCAGGATTACTCGATATCATTGATCAATATGGTGGTACGAAGGCTGGTAATCTTGCGAAGTACTATGCTGGTGTCTCTTACCTCAATCTTGGAAGGTACGAAGATGCTATTAGCTACCTCAAAGACTTCAGCGCAGGTGGCAGTGTCTCGCCTATCATGAAGCACGGAATCCTTGGCGATGCCTATGGTGAGCTTCAAGACTTTGATTCCGCGATCAGCTCTTACAAAAAAGCAGTCTCATCAGATAATGATCTATTGACGCCTTACTATGCCAATAAACTCGGAATCTTACTCATGCGTGAGGGCAAGACGAGTGATGCTGTCAAGTATTTCAATATGATCAAAAATGACTATCCTAAGAGTAACGAATCAGCAGGTGCTGACTATTATCTCAAGCAAGTAGGATAAACAACGTACTTTGTCGTACGCTAATCATAGAGTACACAGTAAATTAATCAATCAACTCCATGGCAAAAAAGACCAATCTCTCCAACGTCAAACTTATCAATCATGATGACGCTGGGAAGTGGGTAGTTGGTGTCATTACTGCTGATTGGAATCCTGACATTACTCACTCACTCAGAGATGGCTGTGTACAACACCTCACCTCTGAGGGAATCAAAGAGGACAACCTGAAGTTACTCTCAGTACCAGGGACCTTTGAGATCACAAGTGCAGCTAAGATGCTCTTACAAAAGTATCCTGCGATGGATGCTGTCATTGGAATAGGCTGTGTCATCAAAGG
>CALLAW010000012.1 GCA_938001865.1 uncultured Saprospiraceae bacterium
CGTGTAAATGTTGGGAGAATATTAACGATTAACGCCTGCAAAAGCCCACAAAGTATGGGGGAGATAGCTTACCTTTGTGGCAAATTTTCAAAGTCTACAATAATAATTTAAATAAACGCAATGACTGCAACAAACGCTACACTCCCATACAAGGTGAAAGATATCGCCTTAGCTGATTGGGGAAGAAAAGAAATGGATCTCGCCGAAGCTGAAATGCCAGGACTCATGGCTCTCAGAGAAGAATTTGGCGAAAGCAAGCCTCTCAAAGGAGCTAACATCGCTGGATGCCTCCACATGACTATCCAGACAGCTGTCCTCATAGAGACTCTAGTAGAGCTCGGGGCAAATGTCACTTGGTCATCATGTAATATCTTCTCTACTCAAGATCATGCAGCAGCGGCAATCGCAGCAGCTGGTGTCCCTGTCTATGCATGGAAGGGGATGAACGAAGAAGAGTTTGACTGGTGTATCGAGCAGACATTGAACAACTTCCCTGATGGTAAGCCACTCAATATGATCCTTGATGATGGAGGTGACTTGACCAATATGGTACTCGATAGATTCCCAGAATTGGTAAAAGATATCAGAGGTATCTCAGAAGAGACTACTACAGGTGTACACAGACTCTATGAGAGACAGATCAATGGTACTCTCCCACTCCCTGCGATCAATATCAATGACTCAGTAACGAAGTCAAAGTTTGACAACAAGTACGGATGTAAGGAATCATGTGTAGATGCAATCAGAAGAGCTACTGATGTCATGATGGCAGGTAAGGTAGCAGTAGTCGCAGGATATGGTGATGTAGGTAAGGGATCAGCAGCATCTCTCGCAGGAGCAGGATGTAGAGTAATTGTGACTGAGATCGACCCGATCTGTGCTCTCCAAGCAGCGATGGACGGATTCGCAGTGAAGAAGATGTCTACAGCTCTCCAAGATGCTAATATCGTGGTAACTGCAACAGGGAACAAAGATATCATCAAGGCTGAACACTTCCAGCAGATGAACGATAAGACGATTGTCTGTAACATCGGACACTTCGATAATGAGATCGATATGGACTGGCTCAACAATAAGTCTGGCGCTGAGAAGATCGAAATCAAGCCACAAGTAGATAAGTACGAACTCAATGGTAAAGACATCTTAGTCCTTGCAGAAGGAAGACTCGTCAACCTTGGATGTGCCACTGGTCACCCATCATTCGTGATGTCTAACTCATTCACTAACCAAGTACTAGCTCAGATGGAGCTCTGGGACTCAAGTGATAAGTATGGCAACGAAGTGTACATGCTACCAAAGCACCTAGATGAGAAAGTTGCAAGACTCCACCTCTCTAAGATCGGTGTTGAACTCGAAGAAATGTCAAAAGATCAAGCAGATTATATCAATGTACCACTCGAAGGGCCATATAAGCCAGAGTATTACAGATACTAGTCGATTAGATTTTTTTTAAACTTACGATAAATGCGAAGCGAGCTACCCGATGGGTGGTTCGCTTTTTTTGTATTGTATACGTTCTTACATTCTCTTAAGTCTGGAGACTTAAGAGAAATATCATATCAAACTCACTATATCAAATATATACAGTGCAGCGCTAGAATATTGGTAATGATGTTGCTCAGTAACAATTCCCGCCTCAATTGGATTATTATGAATGTATAATAATTTTTGCCTGGTAAACTATGGATGGAACAATTCCTAGGTTGGTTGGTCGTACATACTGTTAAGCTTCTGTGAAAGTCCTCTCTATTCCTTGGTGTGAAAGTGACATGCCTCCAATGTCCCGTCATAATAAGGTACATGAGACATGTATGTTATCAACTTATATTAACCATTATTTAAATCGTAACAAATGAAATTATTCAGTATTCTATTCTTATCACTTTCATTCCTATTTACAACTCAGATGACTGCTCAGAGCTTTGACCTCAGCATGCTAGACAAAGCGTCAAAACTGTTAGATTCAGGACAGCAAGAAAAATCTGGAGAAGTACTTGGAAGAGCTATGGGTCTGCTTACAAAAAGTGCTAAAGCCTCAGGTGGAGACTTTACATCTAAGATACTGAGCCAGGCAGGAGTGATCAATAAGATGTTGCCTGCTCTAGCAGAAGGCAATGCAAATATCAGTAAGATACAGACGATCATCTCTCAAATCAAGATGCTCTCAAGTGCTATGAACTTAGGGTCAATGGTATCTGGCGGTAATCTACTCGGTAACTCACAGTCACTCCTCTCTAATGTCAATGTCCTCAAGTCAGGGATGAGTATGTTAGGTGGTGGTTCATCAGTCAATACGATTACTAAGTCTCTCGATAAGGTCGTAAAGAAAGCTCCAAAACTAGAGAAAACAGGAATGTTTGCCAATATGGCTCAGAAGGCTGTAGGTAAGAAACTAGAATCTTCACTAGGTCTCTTAGGAGGTCTTTTGTAAAAGTCAATCTCAATAAATAAGAAAAGCCTTGATTGCAAACTGCAGTCAAGGCTTTTTATTTTCCTTTTATTGGCCATCCCATCAATATCATGATGATGATAGTAATCGGATCGGCAGACCTTCGATGTACCTATCTTCATCGCTAGTGCCGTATCGAGAACTGCAAGATAAAGCATCTAAATTTTTACAAATCTCGAAAACTGGATACCAACTTCAGATTCAATTTGTAAAAAGTAGACTCCTGGCAGAAGCACAGAACATTCAATGACTTTATTATCAGAGATGTTTTGTTCTGAATATACCACCCTACCATTTGCACTATAAATAGTGCACGAAAAATTAGATAAATCAGAATCTAAATGCAATTGGTCTGAAACTGGATTGGGATAGATGTTGAGAATTGAAGTATTTGTTAATGGCTCTTGGTCTAATGTTGAAACAATTAAATCTGGACTTACTCTAAATATTGAATGCGACCTCCCACTAAATGAGCCTTGAGAGTTATTAAAATGTTGGTTGACAAAAAACAAATAATCTCCATCGTCCAAAGGATAAGTATAGAGTTCACGAACTTCATTCTGAGGGTTTCCAATTTGAAAACTATCGATGATCCTCCTTTCACCATTAACAACTTCGAAAAACTCAAATTGATATTCTCCGTAGCTACCAATAGTACGTCCGGTAAGGAGAGAGTCAAAAGTTTTATTGTTGACTGTGTTTACATTAGCTAACTCAGCAGTAAACCCTGTAATATCGATAGTCTCAACTAACTCACCTTGACGAGTTAACTTATGCAAGAGTTCAATCTCAGAACCTAGTAACCATTGCTCCAGAATATAGACATGACCTACATCAGAGCCGACTACAGTATTCAATATTCTACTTCCTCCTATAAAATCTAGAGGATAACTAACTACGCCAAATTCATTTTTGATAGTGAGATACGGCGTTTCTGTTACCCATTCACTTTGTTCGTCTAATCTTATATAATCATCAATCCAGAAAATCGACTCACCATTACTATCAACCAAATACTTATAGCCTATTCTTTTCTCTACGGTGAGCCAATCTAAGTCATGATTTGTAAAGAGGGTATCTGTTGGATTGAGGAATGTGCCATCATAGGCGATTGTGTCAATAACAAGAAAATTACCTATATCTTGATCAAAGTTTATATTTGTAGAAAGTATTCTGTTCCCATCAATCGGTTCGAGGTCATTGCGATTGATGCCATATGGCAATAAAGATTTAACATTGGGATCATCTTGATCAGCAGTCTTAATAGATAGTAGATCTCCTGTCTCAATATCGTATTTGCGTATTTGCAACACCCCTCTGAACTCATCTGCATCTGTAAATCCAAGTGTCAATACTGGAAGTACTGCAAGAGTTATAGGATAGGAAACCATCTTTACATCTAACAATACTAGAGTGTCGTCTATAATCTCAGCATACTCAACAGTCTCTCTATAACCTTGTCTGAAATCAAACATTGATTTCCATACATTCACTCCTGTCTCTAAATCAATCTTCTCAATTATTGCACCGCTTAGATCTCCTGCAAATAGAGTCTTAGTAATTTGATACAAGTACCCGTCATGTATTATTGGATCATTAAGATTAGAATATGAAGTATAGATGTGAGTATGCCCATCAAATGCAACTAAATTACTGAGAGTGTCAAACATCAGACCAACGACTGTACTATCGTAAACCTCATGCATCCATTTCGGCTCGAAACCTTGAAAGCCTAAAGGTTCATAGTTTTCAATCTGTTGACCAGAA
>CALLAW010000013.1 GCA_938001865.1 uncultured Saprospiraceae bacterium
GGAGATGTCTGTGAAACTGCAATCAATGGACGCTACACTATTAATCCCAATCATCATATACTTGAATGTAATGATGTACTAACGTTAGAAAGTCAACCAAATACGTGTCCAGATCCAGAAGCTGATGGAACGTGTGTTGATGAAGATGATAATGGTACTTGGTACTACTTTGATACTGAAGTAGATATTGCTGAAATTGAAATCACATCGCTGGGCGGTAATTTTCAATTATTTACAACACCCAATTTATCTACTTCAGCAACTCCTAGAGATTGCTCTGATCTTACATCAGTTGGATGTCCAGCAACGTTTCCAACGGATTATGGTAATATTGGATTCTTCATGCTTGTAACTGGTGGTGACATCCAATTGACTTCATCGTATGAGCCAGCCAATGTAAATGAAGACTGCGCATCCCCAGACCAATCTTTAACTCAAGGAACTACAGGAACGGTAACAGGTAACAATATCTGTGCTACTGGCGACGCTAATGTAACATGTAATTCTGCTTCACACGAGCAAGGGCATGTTGTATATTATGAGTTTACAACAGACGCCACGATGAATCAAGATATTACAATCAGTATAGCTCCAACAGGATCAGTAGATGCAATGACTGCTGGTTCTATTACTTTATTTGATGATGCATGTACTGGTGTAAATACTAATATTGTCCAATATTCTATCGATGCTGGAATGGATGCATTAGAGTGTGATGGTATCACTGTACCTGTCGAACTTGAGTGTGTACCTACAGGTACAACATTTTATATTGCAATAGGAAGTAATGCTTTTGATATTGACGAAGCAGGACCAAGGGAAGCGGGTGAATTTGACTTAACGGTAACAGCAGTCGATGCTGCTGGCCCAGCTAATGACTTATGTGCTGATGCTACAATAGTCACAGCGAGTGGCACTCCACTCGCAGGTGAAAATAACAACTGTGCAACTTATGATATCGATGCAGGGAGCTGTGGAGGTAATCCTGGAGTAGCAGAGTCAAGTGTGTGGTACCAATATGTACTCTCTAATGATGTACAGAGTATCACAGTAACTTTAGCTCCATCAGGGGCAGAGCCAATTGCCAATCCTTCATTAGTCGTATACGAAGATTGTGTAGGAACTCTCTATGATCCAGCTGGACCATCAGAAGACTGTGCAGGGGCAGAGGTGATTATTGATTGTCCAGTTCAAGGGACACTCTTTATCCAAGTGTCTAGTGCATTTTTGGAGACTGGGGAGTTTGATATCACAGTTACTGAAGGTGACGGTGTAGTAATACACGATGTCTGTACTGATCCTATGGTCTTATCCCTTGACGATTGTATGACACAAGATGTCATGATTGATAATACTAATGCTTGTCCAGAACCATCAGACCTTGGGGCTGGTACTACCTGTGGCTTTGATACTAATCCTACTGTATGGGTGGAAGCAACTATTCCTGCTGGAGGTGTTGGATTTGATATCACGATGGTAGGTGCTAATACTTCGCTTGCAATCTTTGATGCAGGCTGTCCTGTGACGACTGGGCCTTATACTCCTGGTTGTATTACCGCTGATACAGAATTACTCGGAATGGCGCCTGGTACTTATCTCATTGCGGTCTCAAGTACAGAGGCAAATGAGGGTATACAGACATTTACAATAAAAAATATCGTGCCACCATCAAATGATGAGTGTGCAATGGCAGATCCTTTAGCTGCTGGTACAGCGACTACAGGTACTACTGAGTGTGCCACTGTACCATTGACAGGAACTTGCAATGAGACTGTCTCAGAGAGTACAGTATGGTATACGTACACAGTAGGAGCTGATAACGAACATATCACCGTAAGTGTAGATAATTGGATGGGAATGGGTGATCTCTATGTCGCTACAGTCGTCTCATGTACTGATTTGACATTCTTAAATCAAGCAGACCTTACCACTGCTCAATATTGTGGTCCGGCTGGTGCTGACTTGTTAGAGATTCACTTCGATGGTACACCGATGTGTTATAGTGCAGGTGATGTGATCACGATCGTAGTAGCAAGTGAATCTGGAGAGCCTGAAGGGACATTTGACATTACTGTAAATGTGGTCAACGATCCTACTTGTCAGATATTTGAGGATTGTGGTACTGCTGATACAAGTGCATTTGGGGAAATAGAGACTAATGTTGATCCAGTAGAGTGTCAACCTATCTGTAATATTGATGCATGTCCTAATATGGAATGTGGAGGTACTATCTACAACGCAATCTATTACCAATTCACAACAGATGATGATCCAGCGCTTGTTGCAGGAGACCAAGTATTCCTGACAGTATCTCTTGATGGGGTAACTGGGATGACAGCTGGAGAGACTTGGATCAATGTCTATGATGCAGCTTGTGGAACGACGATTATGGGATGTTTCAATACAGATAATACTGGTCCTGTCGATTTGACCGGAACACTTATGGCTAACACGACTTATACTGTAATGGTAGGTACTGGTGATAATGTTGGTGGTAATGCCGACCTCTGTATCGAAGTTACGACTGGATGTGTCAATGATGAGTGTGATGATGCAATCATGCTAGATGAGAATACACCTCTCAGCACACAGACCAATGCATGTACTGAAGACGCTAATGTCTATGCATGTGGAGATTTGGAACAAGCTACAGCTTGGTACTCATTTACCTTGCCAGTTGGATTTACTGGGGCAGATATTAACTTATCAGGCTTCCCAGGAGGAGTGAGTTGGAGTATTTTGGTATTTGAAGACTGTGCTGATGCTGATCCATTTGATAGAGATTGCGAAAGCGGGACTTTGATGGAATTGAGATGCTTAGATGATGATCAAGATTATTTCATTCAGATCGGTACTGAGGCTGGTATGGAAGCAAGCTTCGACATTGAAGTGGACTTCCTCGAGCCTGCAGATATTCCGGGGACTCCTCTCAATGACTTATGCGATGGAGCGGAAATTGTCTCATTTGTCGATTGTACATTAGGTACACTGAGCATTGACAATACTGCAGCTTGTCCTGATGCTGGATTAGATGCTACGGGTTGTAACTTTGGTACTGAACCTACAGTGTGGTATCAGATCGATATGCCAGCTCTTGGTTATGGAATAGAAATAGAAAACTTAAGTAATGGGACGTACGCTTCATTAGTTGATGGCTGTGATCCGGCATCGAGTATGATACTCAATACTCAAGGTGGGGCGGGATGTGTAAATGCCTCAGATATATGGACTGTCAATGAGTTGACGACCTATTATCTTGCTGTAGGTAATATGAGTGAAGGACTACACTCACTTGATATCACAATATTGGTTTCTCCTCCAGGAGATGACCCTAATGGCAGTACAGCTACGACTGCTGATGACGTCATCGACTTTGGTGTCGGAGGAGGGAGTAGTTCTAACACGACTTGCTGTGCACAAGGTGTTAACGATGATCCCAACTCAGATTCACCATTCAGAGCACCATGTAGTGGGGCTAATGATGATGATGCAGTGTGGTATATGTTCACTACTGATCCTAATGATGATGGATATTTGATCCAAGCGACTTTCTCTG
Organism: uncultured Saprospiraceae bacterium; assembly: GCA_938001865.1. Taxonomy (GTDB): domain Bacteria; phylum Bacteroidota; class Bacteroidia; order Chitinophagales; family Saprospiraceae; genus JAHDHH01. The sequence continues at coordinate 3,557 of CALLAW010000013.1, forward strand.
GAGGTGCTACTGGAGCCGTCCAAGTTTATTTGGGCAATTTTGATGGAGATATTCTTGGAAGTGACTGTGATGCAAGCACTGGAGTAAAAATTCCTAATTGCTATGCGGATCCACAAGTAATCTGGGTCAAAGTTGGTAGTCCTGAGTTAAGTTGTGGTACTTTTTCTCTCGATGCTCTGCCAACAGAGAGTTGTGCCGAAGCTGATGAGTGTGAAGATGCTCCGGTATTTACGACAGTGACACCTGCTGATTGTGGTGATGGAGTAAACTTCCAATCAGTTGACGGGTGTATGGATCTTGCTTGCCCTGAGACGATAGTAAACGATTGTGAAAATGGTACTTTCCCTACAGTCTGGTATGCATTTGAGATCGACGATCCAGCAGCTGGAGCATTAGTGACATCAGTGACTGCAGACTTTGAAGTTGCATGGAACATCTATCAAGGAACAAGCTGTGCTGATATGGTAAATATAGATGAGCAAGTCAATGCAGGAGAGCCTGCAGTCCCTTGTGGAAATGCTGATGTATTGCCCCATATTACTCCTATTACTACAGATGATAATGGAGACTTATTTATGTATTGGATATCAATAACAGCACTCACAGATCCAATTGAAAATCCAAACTTCACACTGACATATGCGAGTTCGCTTGGATGTATTTCGTGTTCTGGTGACAATGAATTTGATTGTGATAATGGAGACTTTGAGATAATGGACGAAAATGGAGATATTTTGGAAGGACCAATTTGCCCAGGAGCAACAGTAATGGTTTGTACAGAATTTACATATGATGCTATGGAGACAGGTAATGACTGGCTGCATGCTTTGATCCCAACACTTGGTAATGGATGGGATCTAGAAGCTTCTGATTTGTCATCATCTATGTTAGGCGGTGGATGGATGTGGATAGATGAAAATAGTGGATGCGATCTAGAGTTGGAATCAGATGGTATCAATCTTCCTAACCTATGTACATATGAAGAAGATGGGGTATTGAAACTCTGTAACACTGCCTGTAACGGTGGTACTTGCCCTTGTTCAGGACCATTATTAGATGGAGAGCCTATTCCAGCAGGATGGTTCTGGAACTCTTCTGGTGGTACAGGAGGTGGATGTAATGGCGGTACAGATTGTCCGATTACTTCTTATGGTGTTCCTAATGGAAATGTTGTACCTGTTGCCGTATGTTTTGACTTGACAGCTAAGCTCTTTGATAGTTCGGGAGAGTGTGAGGACAGCAATGACTTATCTATATCGATACAACCTCTATCTGATCACGTCGTAGGGTGTTGGGATGATTCTACTCCTTGTATCTTAGATCCGTCTATCGATGCACCGCTCATAGAGATGGAGTGTGATATACCACCACCAGCTATCGGAGGTCCAGTAGAGATCTGTAGTGGAGCAATGGCAGGATTGGATATTGCTACTGCAGATGGGACAGCATTAGAGATAATAGTCACTGCTATCAATAACCCTAACATTACAGGGGCGACAGATCATAACTTCCTTACGGGTAACGGGACGATCAACGATGTCCTAGTGAATACTACTGCAGTTGTACAGATCCAGCAATACGAAACAGAGGTAATCGACCCAGATATAGTCTGTGATGGTCCTCTTACAATTGTCGAAGTAATTGTCTATCCAGAGTTGATTGTTGCATTCAACCTGTTAGATCCAGAGCCTATTTGTTATGACGAGGATGGAACTTTTGCTCCAGTAGTCATGGGTGGTACGACCAATAACTACACTTACCTCTGGGATGATGGAAGTACAGGGAGTGATATTACAATCGATAATCCAGGAGATTTTCCTGTAGGTATACATCAGATGTGTGTGACTGTGACCGATGACCTTGGTTGTATGGGAGAGGCATGCTTCAATTTTGATATCAGACCCGAATTGTTAGTAGAGATTAATGATGATATTACCACTCTCTGTATCGACTGTGACAATACACTTCCAGCAACTAATCCTGATGTGACTATAGGCCATACTTATGTTGGAGATGGGAGTCCAATACTTGGGAATTTTAGTTGGGAAGTATTCGAACTTGATGGCAATACAGTCCTTGCATCATTTGAAGATGGTGGCGAATTGTACATTTTTGATTGTATGGAACAACCCTTTACTAATGTCCCTGGGGGAGTAATGTCTACTCCTGGAGAGTATGAGCTTATACTTTCTGGAACAGATGAATACGGTTGTCCATTTGAGACTGAGCCGATCATCTTCACAGTATTCGAAGGGCCAGAGATTACTATTGACTTAGTGTCATGTGATGCCACATTAGGAAGTGTCTACACGATCTCTACACCACCAGAAGGTTCACCGATTATTACGATTGAGAATATTGATACTCCTCCAAGTGGTGTCCAATATCAAACAATCTTTGATAGTGGTGATACTGACCCACCATTGCAGCCAGGTACCTACTTGATTACTGCAAACTACTCTAATGGAGACTGTCCGTCAATGGTAGAGTTGGTAGTGCCAGAGTTAGTCCCTCCAGTGATTTCATCTCCAAGTGTTTGTATTGGAGAAAATGGTGTTGCTGAGATACTAAACTGTAATGACTACGCTACGATCCAGTGGGATGCTGCAGGTGCTATGGGTTGCACATACACAATACCTTCGATTACTGAAACGACGACATTTGTTATAACTCTTACGGATGATAATATGTGTGCAAGTAACGTAAATGTAACGATAGAGGTAGATGCTAATCCAGAGCCAATGATAACTGGACTGTCTCAGTTCTGTAGTAATACCACTCTAGGTGTTAATGATGCATTTGCAAGTTATATATGGTCTATACCATCGCCCAATACTGATCCGACAATTGTTGTTGACGTCGATGGAACTTACAGTGTTACAGTTACTGATGAAAATGGTTGTACTGGTGAAACATCAATTGATATAACCTCTGGTGACATAGAAATTGATCCAGTAACAGAAACGGTTTGTGAAGGTGAATCTGTTACATTAGGGATTACAAGTTCTGCTGGATTTACTTATCAATGGTCCGACTCTGCCGGCATACTCACTGGTGAAGAATCTTCTGAGTATACAACAAATGTAGCAGGAGTTTATTCATTAGAAGTTACTGATAATAATGGTCAGACACCTTGCTCAGGTACAGGTATATTCACGTTAGTAACTACACCTCTACCTATAATCGCATTGACTCCTGCAGATGATGCTTGTGATGATATTGCTGGTGGTAATACGGTGATCAATCTAACGAACTATGAAGGCACAAGTGATCCAGGAAGTTGGGCTGATGATGCTGCTGTCTTTGGTGGTGCATTTGATGAGACTAATTTAAACTTTGATGGTTTCCCAACAGGAGATTACACATTTACATATACGACTGATGCTAACGGAGAATGTCCGCCTATTTCAGAAATGATTACCATTACGGTGGTACCATGTAGTTGTCCAGTGCAAGTAGGGACGATAGACGACATGTGTCTAGACGAAGGAGACAACATTACAATAGACTTAGATAATAGAGAGTCACCTCAAAATTATGTTGATGGGAGTAATTGGGTGTGGGTCACTCCACAGAGTGAAATGTTCATTACCAATGGAACTACTGCTGGGTCGTCGCTTACGATTCCTGATTCTACAGCTGCTGGGGTCTATACTCTTAGCTATGTACTTGATGGATTTACACAGGATTGTTCTGCTCCTATTACATTTGAAATATTCACTCAACCATTTGCAGAGTTAGCGATGGACCAAGATGCTTGTAATGCCAATACTGGTGTCGGGCAGGTATGTCTCGATTTTACCACTTTCGTAGTGGCTGGTGATATGAATGGCGTCTGGTCAGTAGATCCACAATATGTGATCGATTACGCAGCAATTGCTAATGAGTCAGACATAGACTGGACCAATGTCTGCTTTGATGGACTGACGATAGGTGACTCATACGAGTTTACTTATACTACAGCAAGTGCTGAAGGACCATGTACAGAAGAGTCTTATACATTGGAAGTCGATGTTGTCGATTGCCAATGTAAGGATCCCAGTACATTGCCAATGCCAACCCTCTGTGCTGAAGATAGAGAGTTAATGTTGAGTTCGTTCGTAGCACCATCAGCAGATGCGGGTAATTGGACACTGATCAGTGGTCCAGATGTAACGAGTCTCAACGTAACAACGACAACGATATCGATATTCGATACTACAGTTGCTGGCGAGTATGTCTTCCAATATGACAACATCAACCCGACGGGCGGTGATTGTATAGAGTTCGAAACTCAGACATTGACAATTGTTGCACCACCTGTAGCTGTGCTGACAGAAGATAATGGTCAAGCATGTAGTGAGGTGCCATTGCAGACAGGTGGAGATTCCAATTTCTTAAATATCGGTCAATACCTTGATACGGCAGTCAGTGATGCTGGTGATTGGTCAGATGATGCAGGGTTACTTGATGACGGACAATCGATCGAAAATATCAATTTTGCTGGTCTGACTGTAGGTACTGTTGTGACATTTACCTATACAACTAATACAGCTGCAGGTAATCTTAGCCCATGTGATGATGTATCTGTTGAGTTTACAGTACTGATCATTGACTGTGATTGTCCTCCAATCAATACGATGTCTCCTCCAGATTTCTGTACGACAGGAGGTACATATGACTTGAGTGACTTAGAAGGAAATAGTGCAGATGGAACTTGGGATATCCTGAATGGCCCTGATGTTGCGTCAATAGATTTGACAGGTGATATTCTTACAATTGACATGGATAGCGAACCAGGAGTTTATGAGCTGACATTTACATTAGATGACCCTGTGACAGATTGTACGTTATTTATGACAACTGAGTCATTTGAAGTAATAGCACCACCTGTGGTCAGCTTTGACTTAGCTAGTGTATGTAATGAAGGTAGTCCTACAGAGACAGAATTAGACTTGACTGATTACTTTGTAGCAGGGAGTAGTACTTCTGGATCTACACTTGGTACGAGTTGGTCGTCTCCAGCTGAGGCAAATGGGTTAGACTTAAGTGATCCAACTCAAGTAGACTTCACTGGATTGATGAGTCTCTCGCCGATTACGATTACGTTTACTACAAATGATGCTGTTGATCCATGTATTGATGTTCCAGCGGAGTTAATAGTTACGGTAAATGACTGTACAGTGCCTCCATGTCCAGACTTGACAGTAATTGACCCAGATGATGTCTGTAATGATGGAGCTACAGTTGATCTCTCAGCAGTGGAGATTACTCCGGCTACAACAGTTGCAGGTACGTGGTCAGAAGATCCTGGTAATGCAACGACAGGAATACTCTCTGGTACGATAGTAACAGTAGATGCATCGACGATAGCAGGAGTCTATACATTCATCTTTACACCAGATGTGACACCTGATATACTTTGTCCTCAGACAAGCTCTGTAGAGTTAGTAGTCAGTCAATCAGTAGAAGCAGGAGAAGACGGTGAGATAGAATACTGTGATAGTGAATCAGCTAACATTGTATTGTTTGATCTATTGACTGGAGCTGAAACTGGAGGAATGTGGATGGAAACTTCTGCAGTACCGTCTACAGGTACAGCATTTAACCAGTTTGCAGGGACATTTAATATTGACTCCCAAGCTCCAGGGCTTTATATCTTCGTCTATACAATCTCAGCCACGCTTCCTTGTCAAGATGACAACTCTATGGTAATGGTTCAGATCAACGCAGATCCTACCTCAGAAGCGGGTGATGCGATGCAGTTGGACTGTAGTGGCACTCCGGTTACACTAGATGGATCGGCGAGTAGTATTGGAGCAGAATTTACCTATGAGTGGATTCTAGATGGTACTGTTGTCCAATCAGGACCAGATACTGATCTGAGTACGAATCAGGATGGAATCTATACTCTAACAGTAATTAACAATGTGACTGGATGTAGAGCAAGTGACAATGTGGAGGTGACTTTAGATCCTTCTATACCTACATTGGAAGCAGTGCCTTGTACTGATATGGGAGAGGGTATTATATTCATCACTGAGATGTCAGGTGCCAACACTCCATTTACATTGGAGATTACAGATAGTCAAGGTAATGTCGTACAACTAATTGAAGATGCCGAAAATGTAACTGAAGTAACCAATCTTGACCCTGATTTCTATACAGTGACATTGATTGATGACGAGGACTGTAGGTCAGTGCCTTCATCCATCATTATTGTAAGTGCTGAGAGCATTATCAATAATGAAACAGATGCGGATACTGTTGAATTCGGTACACTCTATACATTAGACGTGGATAGCTTCTTGATTAATCCAGATGGAATAGAATTAATAGAATGGATTGATGAAGCTGGTAACATTATCTGTCAACAACCTACTGATGACTGTTCTACTATAGAACGTCTAGTCGAGAGAGCTGAGCTGATCTGCTTGAGAGTGACTGATACTCAAGGCTGTGTCAATGAGGATTGTATCTGGTTGAGATTTGTGATTGATAACCAAGTGTTTACACCTAATATCTTTGATCCACAAGGTGAAGAAAACTCTTGGGTCTATCCTCAGACTGATAAGACAGCAATGATTCCTAAGTTTAGTGTCTACGATAGATGGGGCAACCTCATCTTCGTCAGAGAGAACTTTGATAGTAATATCCCTAATCTAGGGTGGGATGGTAATTATAATGGTGCCAAAGCAGAGCAAGGTGTCTATGTCTACATCTACGACGCAGTATTCCCTAATGGAGAAGTAAAATCTGTCGCAAATGATATTACATTGATTAGATAGGAATAGCTAATTACTTAGAGTAAATGTAAAGGACAATCTTGGTTGAGTACCGAGGTTGTCCTTTTTTTGTGTTAAAGGGACTATATAAGTCCAATGAATGTCGAGTACACAGAGATAATCATCCCCTCTAAATCATAATTCATAATTATTGCTTAAAGATGCTGTTTGCTTAGGGGGATATTACTTCACAATGTGTCACATAGTAGCTTGGTCCTTGTCAGATAAGTTGTCACTCACTCTTAGACTTCCTTATGGTAGCTCAAGGAGTATAAGGTTGATGAGTTAAAGAATAAATATTTGCAAAGCATCGAATATGTATTGATAGTCATATCCGTTATGTAACTAAAGAGAAACACCCTACATGAAAAAACATCTATTACTCGCATGCCTTGTCGTCTTCACCGCTTCTTATGCACAGAGTCAATGTGAATTTGATATCAATGCACAAATTTTTTCTCAAGAACTAGGTCAGTATGAGATTGTTGTCTCTGGATTACAGCAGTCAGACTTGGCATCAGATCAGCAGGTATGCGGGGTAAGATTGTTTTTTGATCACACTTCCCTTACTAATCTCAGGATCAGTCTGATCAGTCCAGATGGTGACCGAGTCTTCCTCGTAGGTCCGGCTGTGTTAGCACCGACGATTACAGATTTTACTGATTGGAATGTAGAGTTTGTGCCTTGCAACAATCCAGCTGCTCCAGATCCAGGCATTCCCGATCTTTGGTCCAATAACTCGAGTTGGAATAGTATAGACACATATGTGGGTTCCTATTATCCATCAGGTGGATGCTTAGAAGATTTTGACTCAGGGAGTGCTAATGGCATCTGGACCATTGAAGTAGAAGATCTCGGTGATCTCAATGATGGAACTCTCTATTCAGTAGAGCTAATCTTTTGTAATGATGATGGTCTGGCTTGTCAGATTTGTGATGCTCAGGTTGTCGACTTTCTCTCTGATCAGCAGGTCTATTGTGCTGGAGATGCGACTCAGTTAATACCAAGTAGTCTGATCACACAGAGTAGCAACCAATCGACAATACCAGCACTTATACTTGTCCAGAATGATCAAATCATAGAGATAGTGGATGATACCCTCTCGATAAGCAACTTATCAGTTGGGACTTACAAGGTATACGGAGCCGCAATATTAGATGGAGGAGACTATACTTCTTATATTACCATTCAAGATCTTGATTCAGCCTTGATCGGAGGCAACGAGTGTGGTGATCTTAGTATAGACCCTATAGATCTTACCATCTTAGAAGTGATTGCAACAGAGACATTTATGGCAGTTCTTTGCGACAATGAACCATTCGTCTGGGAGCAACAAGTATTCACGGCTCCACTCGATACGGTGATCTATACATTTGACTCTCCAGGAGTGTGTAGTGTAAGTACCGAGATCAATCTGATCCTTCAAGATTCAGGATTAGAGATTTCTGAGTCATTTGAAGTCGTTGAGTGTGGTGAAGAAGTCGTACTCACAGCATCCCTGATAGACCCAAATCAAGATTATCTCTGGACGACAATAGATGGTAGCATAGTGGGTGGCAGTACGACACCATTTGTCATCGTTAACCAACCAGGTACATACTATCTCTATGGTGCAGAGGACTGTAGCCCTGCTGATAGTATCATGCTCTCACCAGCAAGTAACTTTGGCCAAGTATCGATTACAGTCAACTCTGGTGACTGTAGTGAATCCTTAGCTGTATTAGGGATAGAGTCAGATATTGCAATCACTGATTTTTACTGGTTAGGTCTTGATATAGAAGGCAGCAATGAACTCAATCCAACTGTCTCTCAATATGGAGATTATGGGCTCGTAGTGTTTTCTGATGAGATGGTTTGTGATTCGATTATAGTGTATGTATCGTATACTGACATCACAGATACTGTACAAGAGATACTCAAGGTAAATGATTTGGATTGCGAACAACGATCTACTGAATTGTATGTGGAACTTGGCGGCGCTACTCTCCTTGATTTGAAGTGGTATGATCCCTTGGGAGCATTGGTCGGTAATGAGCTCAACTTGATTGCATCGCAGCGAGGTGTATATACGGTGAGTATCACATATCTCAATGGTTGTACTGAGACTCTCAGTATCGAGGTGATAGATACCAAACTGACCTACGACCTCAATGTAGATGTTGTGTTGCTTGACTGCAATACCCAGCAAGGATTTGCATCGATCATTACCAATGGACCTATAGAAGCAGTAGTATGGACAGGTCCATTTGGATTTTATTCTGAAGAGAGTGTAGCCGAGCTCAACTCGTTTGGTACATATCGTGCCATTGTACAATATGCAGATGGCTGTCGACAAGCTTACTTCTTTGAGGTGGACTATGATGCCAATACTTCTCCTGTTGTGGACATAGAGGCCTCAGAGATCACCTGTAATGATGAGTGTGGATTACTTACTATTGTGTCTGGTCACGATCCATCATATACTTACAACTGGGCAGGCCCAGCTGGATTTCAATCTTCACTGATCAATCCCAAAGTATTTAACCCTGGTAATTACTTCGTTACTGTGACAGATAATGAAGGTTGTGAGTCAATCTACTTCGCTTTAGTAGGGAGTAATGTGGAGGGAATCAGATTTGATATTGTAGTAGAAGAGTTGACTTGTGCCAATCTTAATACGGAGCTGATGATTACGACAGATTTTTCTCAGATCGTTTCATTTACCTGGAGTGGTCCTGGCATAGATGCAAGTAATGCAACTGAGCAAATCCCTGTAGTGTCTATCCCTGGAATCTACACGATCACTGGTATAGGGATCAATGGGTGTGACTTTGAAGAATCTGTAGAAGTTATAGCGAATAACATCCCTGCGGTGATTACCAATGATCAAGAGACCTTCATCTTACCATGTGTCGGTGCTAGTGCAATGATAGAAGCGATGACCGACCAACCTGTTCTCTCATATGAGTGGAGTGTACCATTTGAGTTTGGTCCTACGCTAGAAGTCTCTGAGCCCGGCACCTATACTATTACCATTACAAATCAAGATCAGTGTAGTACAGTAGGAGAGTACACCGTAACCCTAAATCAGAATTACGACTTCATAATCTCAACTACTTCGGTGAATTTGACATGTGAGATGCCTACGAGTGACATCACAGTCGTCGTCAATTCATTGGACCCTAATCTATCGAATATTGCCGATATCGAGGCGGTTACTCCAGATGGAACTCAAGCAGGCAGCTCTCTTACTGCTGCTAACGAAGGCCAAGTGACATTTACCCAAGTGGGAGAATACCTCTTGACAGTGACACTAGATAATGGATGTATATTGACCGAAGACATCAGTGTAACAGGATCGCTTGAAGTGGTGATGCCAGCTCTGGATATCCCTACCTACGATTGCTACAGTCCAGATGGTATCTTAGTGATGCTTAATAATGCAGAGATGTATACTGAGATACAATGGACTAATGGAATCATGACATTGAGCAATGGTAGCACCCACCTTCACACTAATCCCACACTGCCTCTGATGTTGAATCTGGTAGATATCAATGGATGTGAGTTGCAGCAAGAGATAGACTTTGAGATCGATCTTGATGTGCCAGATCTAGAGTTGCAGTATAGTTCAAGTCTAGATTGTGAGGTAGTATCTGGAGCATTAATGGCGAACTCTAGTAGCGAAGTAGAGTACAATTGGTCGACGCTTGATGGACAGATTCTGAGTGATCCGACTGGTCAGAGCATACAGATCCAAGGCAATGGCGAGTATACTTGTGAGGTCAGTGCTCTATCTAATGGTTGTACCGAAAGCTTGAGTTATGTGGTTGAAGAAGAGGTAGGAATTGGCTCGGTAGAGTTCATATTAACCCAGCCATCGTGTGATAACAATGCTCTAGTCATTGAGGACTTCAGCGTAGATGGACAAGGATTTGACTCTGGTGATTATAGATTGTATGTGGAGGGTCAACTTATTCCAACATTACCTTATTCTATTGTTGAGAATGGTGAATTCAACATTACGATTGAAAACTCCTTAGAATGTACTACTGATACTCTTATTCCAGCATTATTGTTTGAAGAGTTTGTAGCGCAGATAGACCCTGTGTATACGATTAATGAAGGCGAATCCGTAGAAGTCTCAGCGGAGATAGATACACAACTTGATGCAGCCTTGTTTGATCTAGATTGGTCTATTGGTGTAGAGAGTGAGATGGGGCTAGAGGCGGTATATCAGCCGATTGAGACTAGTGACTATACAGTATTAGTAACAGGTCCAACTGGCTGTAGCCAAATGTTAGAGTTTACAATTATCGTCAATGAAACAACGGATATATTTGTCTCCAATGTCTTCAAAGTCGGAGCGGCTGGCGATGATGGTAGTCTTCTGATTGCGTCCCCCAAGAGTGTAGAAATGGAGATGGAAGTCTTTGATAGATGGGGGAATCTAGTCTATCAAGCAACTACAGATGACCAACAATTGACATGGGATGGTAACTTGGGTGGTAATATAGTCGAACAAGGAGTCTATATAGTAAACTTGAGGGTAGAATTTGAGAATGGTGAATCAATAAGACAAATATCTAATATCACGATTATCAGATAGGATAATTCTTGACGGTTGAGAGTAAACTTCATATCTTGTGGTAATTTTTTATGAATTTGTCTCTTTACCAAGGATTGAAGATTACTAGTCTAGTATTGCTCCTGTGTTTACAGTACCAATATGGAACTACTCAATGCAATAACTTGCCCATAGAGACTGATGGTACTCAAGCTCCGTTATTTTGTGATATCTCGCAATTGGAGTGCTTAGAGTTTGAGCAACAGCCGACAACATTTACACAATTTCCATCATACCAATGGACAGATGACTGTGGAGGTACGATTGAGAATCCAAATTGGTTTTCATTTGTAGCTTGGACTCAATCGACAGAGATAACAGTCACTTACTCTAACTGTACTAATATCGGATCAGTAGACGCAGGAGTTCAATTTTTTCTCTTCGATGCGCCATTTGATTGGGATATAGATATCACACCTTTGGCATTTAACTGCGATTGTGATACTGCATATGACTCTAGTGGTCCTAATACATATGATTTGGTCACTCAACCATTGTTGATTGGTCAGGAGTATTGGGTCATGATAGATGGATGTGCTGGTAATACCTGTGATGTCCAGATAGAATTCACCAATCTACCTCAGACAGATCCTGTGACTGGTGAGGTAAATCTACCAGAGATAACGACACATACGATTGACAATCTCCTCTGTGAGGATGATACCAAGATCTGTGCTGAGACACCATTTGAAATAGGATTTCCGGACCATGAGTTTGTAGGTGGTGTTGACTATACTATAGTGATCTTAGATGCAGGTGGTAGTGTAGTGAAGAGTATTTCAACAGACACTTCGGCATTTGAGTGTATTACCTCCTTGCCAGGAGAGTACACATTTGATGTCATATACCAAAATATCTGTGATGAAGACAGTCCACCATATGAGGGTGGCAGTTTCACGATATCTGAGCCTGATACGCTGAGATACCCAAGCGATACACTCTGCCTCAATGATGCTCCTAATTATGTTGGTTGGCCATCTCATTGGGTAGGACAAGGATGTATACCCTCAGCGATGCCTGGAGAGAATCTCTATGAATGCAAATATATCGACAGTTGTGGATGTGCTATGGTAGAGGAGAAATCCATCTTAGTATTACCATTGGTTCCAACTCCTCAAATAGATACAGTCGTCTGTCCAGGTGATTTTCCGTTCATCTTTGGAGGGTTGTTAGTGAATGGAGAAATGCCAGATGGTATCATCAATCAGATCCCAGGAGGGACGCAGGATTTTGGCTGTGATAGCTCCTTATTCGTACAAGTATATGCACCGATGGTATCTGCTTCGATAGAGATATTGGGCTGTACTGGACTAGACGTCACCTATGCAGTCACGTTAGATGACTATTCTGACTATCTCGATGAGAGTCAGATAGAGATTATTTGGTACGAAGGCGCCGTCATTGTCAATACTGGTGACACTTACACAACTTCCATCGATAGCAGCGTAAGTGCAGACATTAGTTGGACTTATGGTACCTCTACTAATATCGTGAATTGTATAGAGCCTTTGGTCATAGATACCACTTACATTGGCGGGAGTGTAGCTGACTTTGAGTATCCTGATGTGTCGTGTCGATTTAGCAATGATACAGTATTCTATGATTTCAGTTTCTTGCCATCACCATCATCATATGTGCAGATCAATCAGTGCAGTGCATTTGCTAATGTGTGGGATGGAAATACTTGGATCTTTCCTAACATCAATGCAACTGATGAAGTCTGTATCGAGATGACAGCGATGGATGGTGATTGTGGAGTTCCACCAACTGGACCTATCAATTGCTCGACTCAATGTACGACCTATAATATCCAGCTACCACAGGATAACCCAGTACCAAGCTGTGTAGATTTTTCTTTTTCGCCAATAACCTTAGAGGCGATTGTCAATCCGTCACCCAATCCTTCAAGTACTGTAATCTGGTTAGATGCAAATGGGGTAGAAGTAATTCAACCATTCATTCCCTCATTTGGAATAGATTCAACATATCAATTTACTTATCAGATTCAAGATCCTGGATGTCAAGTCCAATCAGAGACGATGGAGCTTTCATTTGCTTTTCCTAGACCGATAGATATCTTAGTCACTGACGTCTATATCTGTGAAGGGATGCCGATTAACACTGATACCATCGTAGCTGCAGCAGAGGGTGTCAATTGGTTTATTACTAATCTTTCGGAGGTGGATATCATCAGTCAGAATGGTGAGCATACTGAATTTACAATCTTCGATTCGGGCACTCATTCCTTATTTATAAATGGCGGTACGGTGGATTGTCCTTCGTCAGAGTTCACCTTATTCAATGTCCATGTGGAGAGACAAAGTGACTTTGATATCAGATGTCTTGATAGTGGCTATCCCATCCAATTTACTTGGGATAATATAGGATGCATAGAATCATATGATATCTACATCAATCAAGAGTTTGTGAAGAATCAGCCCAATGCAACATATACGCCGACAGGATTTCCTCCAGGTGAGGATCTGGAAATTGTAGTTGTACCTCTCTCTAATTGCTTGTGTGATTATGATGAGATTACCATCACATGTAATACAGGCTTCTGTCCAGAGAGACCCACTGATCTGACTTGGCGTGATACGACATTTTGCGTAAGCACCATACCTACCAATCTGACTAATCGAATAGAACTCATAGGCTTAGGTATCGACGAGAGTTTCACAGTAACTGTGGATGAGACGATAGGGACGACCCTATATGAACAAGAGATAGTCTTCAATGCACTCTGTAGCTATAAGGACACATTCTTCATAACAATCGTAGATGTCCCAAGTATTGACGTCGTAGGATATGGACCTGCATGTGTCGAGGATGTCAATGGTGGTGTAGTCCTTACTGCTGATGTTGCAGACTTTGAAGATGAAGTCATCATCAACGGCAATACTTACTTATTGAGTGAATTAGAATCTACTCCATTTCCTCCAGATGATTATATCATGGATTTGATGGCTATAGGTGGATGTGAAGTGAATACGACATTTGCTATCCAACAAGCAACACAGCTCGATGTCTCATTTGAGGGGTATGGTTCGGATTGCTTTGATGAGTCTAATGGTGGTGTGATTACTAATGTCATCAATGGTGATTTTGAAGATGAGATTGTCATCAACGGTGTACCTTACTTATTGAGTGAGTTAGATCTGATCCAATTTCCACCAGATAACTACACTGTTGATCTTATCTCTATTGATGGGTGTGATGTGGTGAGTAACTTCTCTGTGCCATCTGGACCTCAGGATTTTACATTGAGTATCATAGGACAGGATTCTGTCCTTGAAAATTCAGGGGGTACTTATGTCTTTGATAATGATAATCAAAATTATGAATCGATTCAATGGTATCTAGATGGTAATCTCATCGCTGAGAATACTGAAGTCTGTGAGATCGAATCATTTGGTGTCGGTCCTAATACAGCATCTCTCTCAGTATTGATTACAGTGGGTGTAGATTGTACTAAGACGCAGGACTTTGAGGTTACTATTATCCGACCAGATCCACCACAGATATTCATATCTAATGTCTTTAGCCCCAATAGTATGGACAATGCAGCATGGGTGATAGGGTCAGATGTAGAGATAATGGTTCCAAGTGTTGAGGTATATGATCAGTGGGGCAACCTCGTATATAGTCAAGACAATCTCCTCGTGGATGGCGAACTCTCCTTATGGGATGGTACATTCAATGGGAATATATTGGAGATTGGAGTCTACGTCTACAAACTGACCTATGAAGATCTCAGTGGCAATGTATTCATTGAGGTTGGTGATATTACACTTATCAGGTAAGGTACTTGATTGATTACTCATCTAGAGATGTATCCCCCGGATAAGCTTCATTTTCTTAGCCGTGGACAGAGTTAGCTTTGGAGTTTTTGGTGTGCTAAGTCTAAGGCTATTTTCAATTGTTGTTCTCGACTCAGGTTAGTATTGTCTATGATATAAGCGTCCTTAGCTTTGGTCAATGGACTATCATCTCTAGAGCTATCTATGTGATCTCTGTGCTTGAGATTAGTTGTTACTTCATCTAGAGACACATTGTTTCCTTTCTCTTTGAGCTCTAAGTATCTTCTCATTGCCCTTACGGAAATGTCAGAGTCTACATAGATCTTGAGGTCAGCCTGTGGGAATACGACTGTGCCGATATCTCGACCATCCATGACGATACCTCCGTTGGAGCCTGCTCGTTGTTGTTGTGCTACCAAATACTTTCTGACAACACTAATGGCAGCCACCTCAGAGACACTATTAGAGACTTCCATAGATCTGATCAGGTCAGTGACATCTCTATCATTGAGATGAATGGCAAATGTTTTTTCGTCAGCCGGAGGGATGTAGAGGGAGATATTGGCTAGAGCTTGCTCGACTTGGGAGTGAATATTCAGATCTACATTGTTTTCGATACAGTAGAGTGTAACTGCACGGTACATCGCCCCGCTATCAAGATAAGTGTATCCGAGTACCTCTGCGAGGTCCTTGGCAAGCGTTGACTTTCCCGAAGAGGAAAACCCATCTATTGCTATGGTGATTTGCGACTTGATTATTAGAGTGAATTTAGATTGGATACTAAGGTAATGAAGTCAAGATAATTCTGAAGTGTATTGAGTGATAAAAGCCGATTGCAAAGGCGGAGACTAGAAAAAAAAATTGACCTTGGCTTACACCAAAGTCAATTATATCTCACTGTATCAAGAGGGTAGACCCCTATTAATACTCATCTTCATTGAATAGAAAGTCGTCTTTTCTTGGGTAGTCTGGCCAGATATCCTCCATAGATTCGTAGACTTCTCCCTCATCTTCTATTGCTTGTAGATTCTCAATCACCTCTAATGGTGATCCAGATCTAACAGCATAATCAATCAATTCATCTCTTGTTGCGGGCCAAGGTCCGTCTTCTAAGTGGTGTGCTAACTCTAAAGTCCAATACATTCGTGTAGATTTTGTCTAGTAGATACTAGTATATAAAATTATTATATATCTATAATTTCACGCAAAAATAGAAATATTTAGTAATTATGCAAGTATGCTTAACATATACTTCATTAATCGAGCCAAAAATGAAGCTGATGGCAGAGCCTGCATTCGCTAATTATACAATCAGTATTCTATATTGATTCCAATAGTTGCTAATTTTTTAATTATTTTATTGTTAATAAGGGAATTTAGATTTTAAATTATATCAAGATGTCAGACACTGTTTTAGAGCTCCAAGATGTTGAGGTTAGTATTAAGGATAGAGTTATTGTTAGTTCTGTTTCGTTTGATTTATATGCTTCAGAGTTTGTCTATTTGATTGGGTCAAGTGGAGCTGGTAAGTCCTCACTGCTTAAGATGTTGTTTGGGTTGATTCCACTCTCTCGTGGTACAGCAGTCGTGTCTGGCTATAACATTGGGAGTCTTACCCCACAGACGATGCACCATTATCGACGCAAAGTCGGTATGATCTTTCAAGACTTCAGACTCTTCAAAGATTGGACTGTCTACGATAATTTGGATTTTGTATTGAAGGCTACTGATTGGACAGATGCATCACAGAGAGAGGAGAAGATAGTCAGCTCTCTTGACAAGATAGGCTTACTTGATTTGGCTCAGGAGAGTGTCTATACGATGAGTGGTGGCGAACAACAGAAGCTTGCGATCATAAGAGCCTTACTCAATGAACCTAAGATACTCTTAGCTGATGAGCCTACAGGTAATCTTGACCCGGAGAGTGCTGAGCAGATAATCAATTTGCTCCATGAGGTCTCAACAGAGACTGAGACAGCCATCTTGTTGACGACTCATCATCATTACCTTGTTGACCAGTTTCCTGGTCGTACACTTGAGTGTAAAAATAAAACGGTAGTAGAAGTTGATTAAAACCTCTACTACCGTTTACTTAAAGTTAAGTATCCTTCGCCTCGGGAAATAATTATCTCTTTTGACTTGGATACAGTGTTGCGTTGTATTGAGTGCCTTAGTACATTTCTGTACCTGCGAAATGGAAGTTTCCTTCGATCGCTGCATTTTCATCACTATCAGATCCGTGGACTGCATTCTCTCCGATACTCGTAGCGTATTTAGCTCTGACTGTACCCTCTGCCGCTTCTGCTGGATTAGTTGCTCCGATAAGAGTTCTGAAGTCTGCTACTGCATTATCCTTCTCTAAGATCGCTGCTACGATAGGACCTGATGACATGAATTCTACAAGCTCTCCGTAGAATGGTCTCTCTTTGTGTACTGCATAGAATTCTCCCGCCTTAGCTGCACTGAGGTGAGTATACTTCATTGCAACGATTTTGAACCCTGCGCCACAGATTTGCTCAAGGATACCACCGATATGACCATTTCTGACTGCTCCTGGCTTGATCATTGTAAATGTTCTGTTACCTGACATTATATTATTTTAATATTAAAGAATAAGAGTGTAATTGTATATTTTCTAAATCGGCACAAAGGTAAGCATTACTCTGATAGTCTGCTCTCACTCCCACACCTATTTAACTCTCGATTTAATTTACCTCATCTCAGACCCATATTACAGAGTTGAATGACTTGTTTACCCATGCCATTATCGGATATAAAGATAATTATAGGAGAGGCATACTGCTTCCTTCAGTGAGATGTCACTGCGAAGAGTGATTGTCAATACGAAGAGATGTATCAAGAATCTAGAATAAGTGGTTGATTTTTGATTTCTTTGTGGCAGTTATGAACACTAACATTTCAGATCTTCAATCACGGTTGGCTAATCCACAAGATATTGTCATCCTTACACATCGTAATCCTGACGGAGATGCCTTAGGTTCTAGCCTAGCGCTGGCCTTATATTTGCGACAGTCGCTACATCAAGTTTCTGTTATTTTGCCGAGTGAGTACCCATTATCTTTTAGTTTTTTACCAGAAGTGGATCAATGTCTCGTGTATGATTTTGAACCAGAAGAGTGTATCCAGAAGATTGAGAAATCTACAATGATATTTTGCTTAGATTTCAATGGTCTAGATAGAATAGATAAGCTAGGGAGCCATGTAGAGAAGAGCAGTGCCTACAAGGTGCTAATTGATCACCATATGCATCCTGAGCCATTTGCAGACTATACACTCTCTGAGACTACTGCGAGCAGTACTTGTGAGTTGATCTATCGTTTTCTAGAGTTGTTGAAAGATCAGCGTGCTATTACTGTCGATATTGCAACTTGTATCTTTACAGGACTGATTACAGATACGGGGAGTTTTAAGTACGCTACGACTGATCGGACATTTGAAGTCGCAGCACATCTCAAGAGATTTGGAGTAGATGACTATACGCTTCAAGATCGTATATTCAATACTTACTCAGAGAGACAGTTGAGATTATTGGGGCATTGTATCTATAATCGCATGGAGATTTTGCCAGAGTATAAGACGGGAATAATTACACTGACTAAGGAAGATTATAAGACATACGAGATCGTAAGGGGTGATACAGAGGGTATTGTCAATTATCTCTTGAAATTGAATGGGATTAAAGTGGCTGCCTTTATCACAGAACAACCAACGATAGTAAAGTTGAGCCTTCGATCTAAGGGTGAGTTCTCAGTCCAAGAGATCGCAAGTAAGCACTTCAATGGTGGAGGCCATCGGAATGCATCAGGTGGATCAGCATATGCGACATTGAACTCTGTGGTCGATCGATTCAAGCAGGTCTTGCCAAAGTATGCCGAGAAGTACTTTTAGTCAGTCACTCCATGCTCCTCATCAGAGAGATATTTCTGACCCAAGGTCAAATAAAAAAATAACAGACAAATTGGAAAATTCCCAAAATCCAAATATTGCGATATAACATAATTAGAAAATAGAACTCAAATGAAGCAGATATTATTGGTAACCGTATTGATCACTCTATTGATCAGTTGTCAGAACAGTAGTGAATTATCAGTACCTGGATATGAAATCGTCATGCATGCACCAGGTGATGGAGTTGCTGCCTATCCAGGGAGCCATGTCATGTTTAACTTTGAGTCATTTGACTATGAGGACAACCTACTCCAAGCGATGGATGGCAAATCCGGAAACCAGCCACAAGTAATGATCCCAAATGAGAGTGAAGATGTCCCATATAGCGCTTTTCTGGAATTACTCAAGCAGGTAAATGCTGGGGATAGTCTCTCTCTGTTTGTCCCGTTTGACTCGATCGCAGGAGCACCACCAAAGCTTCAAGGAACTCAACTTGAATATCGATTGAAGATTACAGATATCATGAGTCAAGAAGAATTTAATGTCATTGCTGAGAAAGAAAAAGCACTTGCTCAACAAAAAATGATAGAAGCACAAGAGTATAGTCAACAGCAAGTAGAAGAAGCTCAGCAGCAACTCACCAAGTATAAGAAAAATGGTAAGCAAGTCATCACCACAACTAATGGGATCAAGATCATGATTATCGAAGAAGGGAGAGGAGTTAATGCTCAGTCTGGAAATCAAATTACGGTAGACTATGTCGGACTCTTTAAGGATGGAGAGAAGTTTGATGATTCGTACTCAAGAGGTCAGCCATTTAGCTTCAAAGTAGGTTCGGGTCAAGTCATTCCAGGATGGGATGAAGGATTTCAGTATCTCAATATTGGTACTAAAGCACTCCTAGATATCCCATATGCACTTGCTTATGGAGAACAAGGATCACCGCCATCAATCCCTGCTAAGTCAGATCTCATCTTCGTAGTAGAGGTCAACGCTATCAACTAATGCCATTCTACTCTAGGTAAATGTGTAATCAGTACTATTCCAATTATTATTACTAAAAAAAAGGCACCATGACCATCGAGCAATTGAAGGAAGCGAAGGAGAGGGTAGCGACCGTAGGGAGGTATCTTTGACGTCGAGAAGCGAAAATATGCCATAGAAGATAATGAGGCAAAAGCCGGCAATCCAGAATTTTGGAATGATACTTCCGTGGCCGAAACTGTAATGAAGCAACTCAAACTCGACAAACAGAAAGTTGCAATCTTCAATAATCTCAATACGCTAATTGAAGATATCGAAGTGCTTCAAGAGTTCGTCAAAGAAGGTGAAGCTCAAGTAGAAGAGGTCGATGGTAAGTATGAGCAGCTCGTAAATCTCTTAGAAGAACAAGAATTCAAGAGTACCCTTGGGGACGAACAGGATAAACTCTCTTGCTACATAGAGATCAATGCCGGTGCAGGTGGCACAGAAGCTTGTGACTGGGCAGAGATGCTCTATCGGATGTACCTCCAATATGGCGAAAAGAATGATTATAACGTCTCTGAAGTAAATAGGACGAATGGAGATGTAGCAGGAGTCAAGTCAGTTACACTTGAGATCGATGGGGATTATGCATACGGTATGCTCAAAGGTGAAAATGGGATTCATCGCCTCGTTAGGATTAGTCCATTCAATGCTCAAGGCAAACGGATGACGTCCTTTGCTTCAGTATTCGTCCATCCAGTCGTAGATGACTCAATAGAAATAGAAGTAAATACCGCTGATATCGAATGGGATACATTTAGAGCAAGCGGCGCAGGAGGTCAACACGTCAATAAAACAGACTCAGCTGTCAGAGTAAGACACCTCCCATCCGGTATCGCCGTAGAGTGCCAACAGGAAAGGAGTCAACACCTCAATAGAGAGAAAGCTCTCAAAATGCTCAAGTCAAGACTCTATGAAGTCGAACTCGAGAAGAAGGCTGCAGAAAAAAATGCAATCGAATCTTCAAAAATGAAGAACGAATGGGGAAGTCAGATAAGAAGCTATGTCTTAGATGATCGTAGAGTTAAAGATCATAGAACTCTCCACGAAAATAGAAACACCGATGCGGTACTGAACGGTGATCTTCAAGGCTTCATCAAGGCATTCTTGATGTGGAATCCGTAAGACAATCCGTTTGATACTATTGTTAGACCTTAGAGTTTGACAAATGATGATATGTGTCTCATCGTATCTGACTTGAGTTGGATGAAGTAAACCCCAGGGGTTAAATGATCAATCTCATATGTTTGATTGGCTGTGGATGATGATGCTCTCTCCATGACTTTGATTCCATCAATTCCAAAGATTTGTATCAAATACGGTCGTCCGTAAGTTGATTCAATTGTTATTTGTGACATTGCAGGATTAGGGAAGATGTTGAGTTGAGTTGATTGTGCAACTACAGAACTCAAAGTGTCCTCTTCATCACAATCTTCGTCGATGCCGTTATTTGGGATTTCTATTGCTTCTGGATTGATAGCAGGGTCAGTATCATCACAATCACCAGAGAGGAGAGATGTCCCATTGGGTTGATCACAAGACTCTACGCCATCACTGATCTCACCAAAGCCATCCATATCTTGGTCTAAGTAGTAGATTGCTACGTCCAATCCTTCATCAATGTTCCCATCACAATTATTGTCGATACTATCGCAGATCTCTATAGCATCTGGGTTGATCTCAGCATTGCTGTCATCACAGTCTTCATCTGAGTCGAATCCATCGTTGTCTTCATCGATGACAAGTGCAGTGCCGTCACAATCTTCATCAATTCCATTATTTGGGATTTCTATTGCTTCTGGATTGATAGCAGGGTCATTATCATCACAGTCACCAGAGAGGAGGGATGTTCCATTGGGTTGATTACAAGACTCTACGCCATCACTGATCTCACCAAAGCCATCCATATCTTGGTCTAGATAGTAAATTAGCGGATCTAATCCTTCATCAATGTTCCCATCACAATTATTGTCGATACCATCGCAGATCTCAGTAGTACCTGGATTGATCTCAGCA